>NZ_CAMTIA010000108.1 GCF_947072475.1 uncultured Deefgea sp. | reverse complement strand
AACCGCCGACATCCTGCTTGTAAGGCAGGCGCTCTACCAACTGAGCTAACGACCCCTCGTTCGAGAGAGGCCGAATTAAATCATTTTCAGATTGGGTCGTCAACCACTTTTGTAATTAAAAATTGACAGCTTAGCGCAATTGAATGGCTGTTTAGCTAGAAAGTGTTTATGAATCAGTTGATTAAATAGCATTTTAAAAATTTTAAAAATATAAAATAAATGTCTTTAATCTAGAAAAAAGATGCCGCTATGCGCTGTTTGTTGGTTTGATTGGCGGCGCAGGTGGCGGTTTGTCGTGATTTCTTGGCGGCCGACTTGCTCGGCGAGGCGGTGTCGACTTTTTGCCTTTGCCTGATGCTCGGTACTTTGCATTTGATGGTACTGGCTTTAAGCTGCCATGGTGACTTTAGCTGCCGTTTGATAATAAGAGCGTAAATATGAAAATTGGCCTGCGTGAGCAAGATCAGCGCGTTGCTTTGCGAATGCAAGTGTGCTGTAAAGTTAAAATCCGTCCTTTGGGTCTGGGTTTGCCTTTTTATGGTGAGTGTATTGATTTGAGTGTGACTGGGATGACAATACAAACAATGTATGTGCCACGCCCAGATGAAGAGTTTGATATTTTTATTATGCCGGTACAGGCTTTTGATTTACGCAATGAACCATTTTCTGCTCGAGTGCGCGTTAAACGCAGCCATCGTATTGCAGCGTTGCAATTATATGAATTGGGCCTGGAGATTATTCAAGTTTATCAATAAGTGAGACGACGCCAGATAATTTGAATGCAAAATCAACAAGCCTATTTAAATCAATGGTCTGCGATTCTTCATGCAAACTGCGTGAGGCAACCGTACTTAAAGGGGCGGTCTCCCTTGATTTTGTTGCGACCCATTTGCTTTGAATGGTGATTCAATTTCAGCAGTCTTACTGCTTCTCGTAGTACACTAGCAGCCTGTCAGGCGTGCTACTTACGCTTTGTTGCCCTTGTTTTTTCTCGAATCTCAAATGAAACTGATTGCCTTAAAAATTGATGTCGATAATTTATCGGCCATGGAACGCGGTTTGCCGCGACTGCAGCAAATTTTAACTGAGCATGCCTGTGGCGCGACTTTTTTTTGGTCTTTAGGGGTAGAAAAAAACGGTCGATTTTTGTTCCCAGCGTCTCGCTTAAAGCGCATTGCGGGTTCTGGTTTACTGCCATTGAAAACGCGGTTTGGTGCCAAGGCCTTGTGTCGAGGTGCTTTGTGGCCTGCGCCGTCACTGATGAAAGCTGCGGCATTGGCAAAAAAAGGCTTAGATTCGTTTGAGCATGCTTTGCGGCCTTTACACCATGATGAGTGGCAAAGCGACATCAAAATATTAGCCACAACGATGACTGCTGAGCGATTAAAACAGGCTTATATGCTGTTTGTTCGACAGATGAATTGTGAACCTGTGGCTTTTTCAGCCAAGGGCTGGCAGGGCAATAAGGCAGTGTATAGCCTTGAACAGATGATGGGCTGGCGCTTTGCGAGCGATACCCGTGGAAGTCATCCATTTTGGCCTGTTGTCAATGCGCAAACATCACGCTGCCTACAGTTGCCAGTCACTTTGCCGATGCTAGAAGAATTGCCAAGCCATGAGCGGGTTGAGCTGATTTTGGCACAAACCCAAAAAGAAAGCCCTTGGGGGCATGTCTATAATGCCGCAGCAGATTTTGATGGGATTCAGGCTGCGGATGATTTTATTCGTTTGCTAAAGGGCTGGATTGAACAAGGTTATCAAGTGGTGGCGTTGGGTGAACTATACCAGCAGCTTGATCAAGCGTTGATTCCTTATCATGAAGTGGTTTACCAGTCTTGTACGGGGCGTTATGGGCTACTTGCGACGCAAGGCGTGAGGTATCCAAAATAAATAATGCCGCAGAGCGGCATTATTGGGTGGAGAAAGGCGCGTAAGCAGCGGCGGGAAACCAAACGTCAGCAGACCCTAGCCATCTGCGGTGATTGTTAAGGCTAATTCACGCAATGCTTCATCGACTTTATTGTTCTCTATTTGGCAGGTGCCCGCATTTTCATGGCCGCCGCCGCCGTATTCAAGCATCAGTTCGCCAATATTGGTTTGTGAGGAACGATTGATAATCGACTTGCCGGTGGCAAAAACGGTGTTTTGTTTTTGCAGGCCCCACATGACATGAATAGAGACATTGCATTGTGGGTAAAGCGCATAGATCATAAAGCGATTTGTGGCATAGATCGTTTCTTCTTCGCGTAAATCAAGCACCACTAAATTGTCATAAATTCGGCTGCAGCGCTGAATTTGCTCTTTAGCCAGCGGGGCGTGCTCCATATATAGCTCAACGCGTTCAACGACATCGGGTAATGTGAGAATGTCTGAAATACCATGATGACGGCAGTACTTGATCAAATCCATCATTAATTGGTAGTTGGATATCCGAAAGCTTCGAAAGCGCCCTAGGCCAGTGCGCGCATCCATTAAATAATTGAGCAGCACCCAATTTTTGGGATTTAAAATCTCATCACGGCTAAATTCAGCGGAATCGGCTTTATCCACCGCTTGCATCATTTCATCGCTGATGCCAGCAAATCGAGTTGTACCACCGTAATAATCAAATACCACTCGCGCTGCTGATGGTGCTTTGGCATCAATAATATGATTGTTTAGCTGGGCATCATTACGAAGTGTTTCTGAAAAATGATGGTCAAAAGCTAAATGCGCCGCAGCAACATAGGGCAGATTGGTGGTGATG
>NZ_CAMTIA010000107.1 GCF_947072475.1 uncultured Deefgea sp. | reverse complement strand
GGCTTGCCATTGTTCTGGATGGCTTGATCAAAAAAACGTTTGGCCGCCGTCTTATGGTAATCCCCCCATTTTTAAGCTCACTTAAAAGTAGAGGTCAGGCATGTAATGCCAGTTTTTGTTTCGGGGTGATGCCACCCAAACCCATGTGCGGACGCTCGTTGTTGTAGCTCCAAAGCCATTGCGTGGCCACTTCTTGCATTTCCGCAAGACTTTCAAAATCATCGCAAGCCAGCCATTCATGCCGCACGGTCCGATTATAGCGCTCGATATAAGCATTTTGCTGGGGATTGCCCGGCTGAATATACGCCAATTCAATCGAATGCTGTTCCGCCCAGTCTTTTAACAATTGACTAATATATTCAGGCCCATTATCTGAACGAATCCGTTTTGGCTTGCCTCGCCATTCAATAATTTGATTCAAACTACGCACCACGCGCTCGGCCGGCAAAGAGAAATCAACATCAATCGCTAAACCTTCTCGATTAAAATCATCAATCACATTAAACAGGCGAATGCTGCGGCCATCGGTCAATTGGTCGTGCATAAAATCCATCGACCACGTTTCATTGACTTTCTCAGGCACTGCTAATGGTGCTGGCGTTGCACGAACTAAACGTTTTTTAGGCTTAATTCGCAGATTTAATTCTAAATCGCAATAAATCCGATAGACCCGTTTGTGATTCCAGCCCTTTTTCTTGACGTTTCGTAGATGCAAAAGCACAGACCAAAGCCCCAGTTGCGATGAACTTCGGTGAGTTGCAGTAACGAATCGGCAATTTTTTCATTTTCTGCGTCTAATTTTGCCACATAGCGATAACAAGTCGTGCTGATCGCAAAGCTAGCACAAGCTGCACGAATCGAAACGGCCTTGGTTTCAACTGCCCAGCGAGCCATCTCACGCCGCTGAGATGGCTTCACCACTTTTTTGCCATAGCTTCCTTGATGATATCTGCCTGCATTTGAGCTTCGATATACATCTTTTTAAGGCGCTTATTTTCATCCTCCAGCTCTTTCATGCGGGTCATCATCGAGACGTCCATGCCGCCAAACTTAGCGCGCCATTTATAAAAGGAAGCCGAGCTCATGCCGTGCTCACGGCATAAATCAGGAACGGTGGAACCGGCTTCGGCTTGCTTTAAAATCGCCATAATCTGGCTGTCAGAATAACGTGCTGCTTTCATGTAGAAGCGCCTCAAAGACTGCGAGAAAATTCTACTTAAAAATGAGCTGGTTTGGTGGGGGGGGTACCTTATCGCGCTTTTCTGTCAATAGAAAATCAATCGTTTTTCCCGACTTGTCGACCGCTCGGTATAAGTAGGTCCAAACACCTTTCACTTTGATATAGGTTTCATCCATTCGCCAGCGATCGCCGGCGGGGCGTTTATATTTGCGAAATGCCAATTCAAGTAAGGGTAAAAACCGAATCGTCCTGCGATTAATTGTCGAGTGATCAACCGTAATCCCTCGCTCTTGCATCATTTCTTCAAGATGGCGATAACTCAACGGATATGTGGCATACCAGCGAATACAAACCAAGACAATATCGATGGGGAAACGCATTCTTTTAGTATCTAGCATCACTGGCGACCCTGATTTTAATAGCGTCGAGTGAAAATCAAGCCGGCTGTGATGAGTTAATGCGACAGAACCGCGAAGCGAACGATTTGAACCGTTGCTATGCCATTTCGTGCCCGAAGAATACTGAAATCAAATATAGAAAAAAGCTAAGCAAGAAGGACCTGCCAATTATTGCTTCATATGTAGCCTCATTGAAGCGTCTGTCATAATGGTCGATTACAATCGCCAGAGATCCGATTGCAGCAAGTAGAATTGCAAGTATAGGTATAATTGTTTCAAAACCAATGTATTCTACTCTGCGGCGGGCATGTGGTATAACCAAGCGCTGGCTATAAATAGCATCAACTGATAGCGCCATCAAAAATAAGGCACAAGCACCTGCTTTTATTCTTTTTTTTAATGGTATCTCATTGGGTACATAGCTATCTGGATTTACAGTCCAGGTAAGTGGCTTTTTGCATGAATAACAATTTCCGTTAGAAGATAGTTCCAGTGGGGTTGCTCTGTTCTGTGAACCGCAATTTTTACACGTAATTTCATGCACCCGGTCCATCGGATGTTTACATGCGAGACATTTTCTAGACCTTAATGCACCAATGAAGGTATTTTCGGTCCTGCAAATTTCACAAATTTTAAGTCTTGGCATAGTTCATAATGTGAATATACACCTATTCAGGCGTATACTTCGTTTGTCAATGTGCATAACTCATTGATATTACTCCTGTATCGCGATATTTTCAATGGTATGGAGGTTATGACGCTGAATGTACGCATCAAAATGGGCTTATGGCGCCTCGCTTGGCGTTGTTGAATAAATCAAACTCAGGCCGAGCTGGGGTTCTGTCGCATTAACTTCATGAGAGCAAGTTTCGGCAGAGTCGACCGACCCGATTTTTCAAATCGGACGGATTTTTCCCGCCAGCGCGTAAAATTGCTCCGCAAATGACAAATGACAAATGACTTTGTGCACCTAAAATCATTTGTCCTTTGCGGATCATGTGCATCAACTCAATGCCAGCAAGAACACTCGACGCAGAATGAAACGCTTTCAAATTGAGCATCGGCTGAGTCACTCGCTTGATCGCTCGATGGTCTTGCTCGACGATGTCATTTGAATACTTAATTTGGCGCACGACGATCCGCACTTCCTTCCCCGTATTGATCTCATCAATCGCAGCTTTATTGGCGCCACTCTTATCCATAGCTGTCCAGTTTCGAGTGGTCATAAACACGTTTTTTAAACAACTCAGGTTTAATTTT
>NZ_CAMTIA010000106.1 GCF_947072475.1 uncultured Deefgea sp. | reverse complement strand
ACACGCCCAACCTCGACTACGTCGGTCCCGACAGCTTTACCGTCACCGTCTCCGACGGCAAAGGCGGTACCGCCTTGGCGACCGTCAACATCAATCTCTCCGCGGTCAACGACGCGCCAACGCTTGATCTTGATGCCAGCATGGAAGATACCAGTTTTAAAGCGACGTATACCGAAAATGGCAGTGGTATTCCGATTGCCGACATCGATAGTCTGATCGGCGATGTGGACAACGCCAACTTACAACGCGCGACGATTGTCTTGACCAACGCTCAGTTGGGCGATGTATTGACGACCGTCGGTTTACCCAATGGGATTGTTGCAGCACAAAGCGTCGTTAAAGGGCAAATTGTATTAACGCTCACGGGCAATGCCTCTAAAGCCGATTACGAGACCGCCATCGAATCGATTCGCTTTAGCAACACCAGCGAAAATCCGAGTGCGGTAGATCGTATTTTGAATGTGACCGTGAATGATGGCGTATCCAATAGCAATACCGCCATTAGTACGATTACTGTCGTGCCAGTCAATGATGCGCCAACCTTTGTATCTAGCTCATCTGCAACGGTGTCAGAAGAAGGCCTGCAAGGCGGTATTGCTGATACAGCAGGAACAACCGATTCGACCAATTCCAACACAGCCACAGGAAATGTTATTTTCAGTGACGTGGATAGCTCTTCGCTCACCTACACATTAACTGCGCCAACGGGTTTGACCTCGGGAGGCCAAGCGATTGTTTGGAGCGGCAATGGCAGCGGTACGCTGGTCGGCACAGTGGGCAATCAAACCATTGCTACGATTTCAATTGATGGTACTGGCAAATACAACGTGACGTTATCAGGCCCAGTGGATCATGTCGACAAAACCGCTGAAGATCTGAAATCGTTCAATGTGACGGTGAGTGCATCAGATGGCAAGTTATCAAGCTCCGGTCAAGTTACGATCAATATTGAAGATGATGCGCCGGTAGGCCAAAGCACGACGGCAACGGTGCAAATGCCGTACATCAGCACCAATTTAATCCTGACTTTGGATACCTCGGGCAGCATGGGGTGGGATAGCGGAATTGCCGGTAAAACCCGCTTACAAGTGGCTAAAGAGGCGTTAACGCAGCTCATCAATGATTACGATAATGTGGGTGACGTTAAAATCATGTTGGTTGGCTTTAGCTCATCGGCCACCACCCAACTCGCTAATGGCAATACTTGGCTTACCGCTGCTGAAGCCAAAGCCATATTGGCCAATTTTACTGCAGATGGAGGAACCAATTACGACGCCGCAGCTGGGCAGGTCATGCAAAATTTTGACAAGCCAGGCAAACTGACCGGCGGCCAAAATGTGGGGTATTTCTTCTCGGATGGTGAGCCAAATACAGGCCTAGGTTTAGATAGCACCGAAACCAAAACATGGACTGATTTCTTAAATAGCAAAGACATTAATTCACTGGCGATTGGCTTAGGCACTGGCGTAGCAGGCACCAATCTCGACCCTCTCGCTTACAACGGTACAGGACCGGGTACCGAAGCCAACTCGATTATCGTCACTGACTTGGCGCAATTGCCGCCGATTCTGCGCGACACCATCCTTACGCCAACAGCAGGTAATATCACCGGCGGGCTGGTTGGATCAGCGGTTGCAGGGTTTGGTGCCGATGGCGGTCATATCAACGACATCACCGTTAATGGGGTGAAATATACCTTTAACACGGTGGGCAATAGTATCACCACCACCGCCAATGGCAGCACTTATACCTTTGACCCAGTGAGCCATACTTTAAAAGTCACTACGACCTTGGGTGGGCAATTCATCATTGATATGGATGATGGTAAATACACCTACACACCGCCAGTAAACTTACAAAGTAATGCCAGCGAGAATATTGGCTTTACCTTGATCGACAATGATGGCGATTTGGATAAATCCAATAGTAAGTTGACGATCAATGTGATTCCACCGCGCTATAACACCGCACCGGTATTGGTCGACGACTTTAGCTTTACCAAAACCAACCAAGCGATTTCGCTGGATGTGCTGGCCAATGATAGAGACTTGCAAGGCGATAAATTAACGCTCACAGGTACGCCAACACTCATCTCAGGACAAGGTGTGGTCTCCATTGATCCGAAAACGGGCTTGCCGGTCTTTACCCCAAGCGCCAACTTCATTGGTGAAGCCACGATCCGCTATACCGTGAGCGATGGTTTCGGCGGTACAGCTAGTGCGATTTGGACGGTCAAAGTCGTGCCTGAAAGCAATATCCTAAATGGTTCAAATGAAGGCGGCGTCGGGTCATACTTTGTAACAGGCCCAGAATCTGGCACTGGCAATGTCATTCAAGTCTCCACTGCAGGCTTTCACTCAGCGACTGGCGGCGGTGCGGGAGCATCTTACGCCAGTACCGCGACTGGTAACGATCAAGTCATCCTCACTGGCGGCAGTAATGATCACGTTGAGGCAGGAGCCGGCAATGACTTAATCTACATGGGGGAAACGCAAGATTACAACAATTCCGTTGCCACCAAAGATGCTAACTTCTTCCTCGCCAGTCAATTTATGAATAATGCCGACGGCACCTTGTCAACAGTGGCCAATAGCGACAAGCTTGTTCTAGGCATTGTGAATGAAATGCAACCCGTCGCCGACTTAGTTAACGCCGGTAGCGGTAATGACACGGTGTTTGGCGAAAACGGTTCCGACGCCCTATACGGCCATGCCGGTAACGACAAGCTGTTTGGTGGTGCTGGGATTGATGCCTTACGTGGCGGCCTAGGCAATGATTTACTCGTTGGCGGTTCGGGTAACGATATTCTGCGCGGCGATGCGGGATCAGACACCTTTAAGTGGACGCTAGGCGACCAAGGCACTGCTGGCGCACCTGCCCGTGATGTGGTGATGGATTTCGCCAAATCAGACAATGCTGCGGGTGATGTGGATAAACTCGATCTGCGCGACTTACTCCAAGGCGAAAATACGGGCAGCCTCACGCAGTATCTGCACTTTGAGAAGTCGGGCACAAACACCATTATTCACGTCAGTAGCAAAGGTGAATTTAGCAACGGTAATTGGGCAACGAAAGAAGACCAAGTCATCACGCTGCAAGGCGTTGATCTCACCACATCAGGTAGTGATCAAGCGATCATCACTGACCTACTCAAGAATGGAAGGCTGATTACTGATTAAGCCGGATGACAAAAAGGCCAGATTCATCATCTTAATGCCGTTCACTTAAGCCAAGTGAACGGCATTTTTTATCTCCGTTACTTCGT
>NZ_CAMTIA010000105.1 GCF_947072475.1 uncultured Deefgea sp. | reverse complement strand
AGGATGAAGCGATTATTCAAGCATTGATCGCCATTCGCGGGATAGGGCGCTGGTCGGCCGAAATGTTTTTATTGTTTTATTTATTGCGCCCTAATGTTTTGCCGCTGGCCGATATCGGTTTGATTAAAGCCATTGCACTGCATTACCACGCAGGTGAGCGTTTGCCGCGTGCGGCGTTGATTGAGCTTGCCGCCGCGTGGCAGCCGTGGTGTAGTGTGGCAACGTGGTATCTGTGGCGCAGCTTAGATCCTGTGCCGGTTGAGTATTAATGCTGTTCTTTGATAAGAAACGATATGTCCCAATTAACGCAAGACCCTTTTGCTACATGGCACGAGTTGGCGCAAAAAACCCAAGAAATGTGGCTAGATTCTGCCTTTGTATTTTCACAGCGCACGCAAATGCTCGCGCAAGCGGGGGTTAACCCGAGCGTGGACGAGCAAGCTGAAATAACGCAAATGGGAATGGAAAAACTCGAAGCGGTGGGTGAGTCGTCTTTGGCAGCATGGCAGCAGATTGGTGTAATGCAGCAAGCTTTATGGTCAAGGGCTTTGCAGCAAAATCAAGCCGCCATCGCGATGTTGGCGGCCAGTATGGCTTCACCGCAGGCGGCGTTGGCGGCGCAGCAACAGTATTCAAACCAATTGTTAAACCCAGAGCCATTTACGCAGGCCAGCGCCGATATGGCACACGCCATTCTGCATCCAGTGCATAAACGCACCACTGAAAATGCAGAACGGTTGCGAGAAGATAACGATTAATTACAAGGTTTTGAGCTTGCCATGAAACTGTGCCAAGCTTGAATAGCCTTTCTTTTCCATGATTTCGCTAAGCTCGGCTTTTACTCGGGCAAAAATCCCCGGGCCTTCTTCGTACAGCGCCGTGCCCATTTGCACTAAAGTCGCACCCGCTAGAATGTGCAAAAAGGCTTCTTGCCCTGATTTCACGCCACCGCAACCGATGATGGCTTTTTCTGGGCAGCGGCGGTAAAAGGCATTCACATTGGCCAGTGCGGTAGGTAGAACGTAATCGCCACCCAAACCACCAAAGCCATCTTTCGGTTTGATGATGACTGACTCACTGTCAATATCAATCGCCAGCGCATTACCAATTGAATTAATACAAGTCACGAAAGCGACGCTTGGGTAGCGATTTAAAATCGCTGCCGCTTCGTCAAAATGCGCAATATCAAAATACGGCGGCAATTTAACACCTAAAGAGCGCTGTCCGTAGCCAGAGGTCACTTCGGCCAATAAAGTATCCATGGCGTCAAAATCATAACCCAGCTGCGCTTTACCCGGTACATTCGGGCAAGACAAATTGATTTCTAAGATCGCCGGTGTGACGGCGTCTTTTAAGCCGTCGATCATCGCTAAATTGTCATCGAGTGTGAGGCCAGAAATCGAAATAAATAAAGGCTTGCTCTCATAATCATGGCGCTCGGTGTAACGCAAATAATAAGCAAAACCTTCGTTGGGCAAACCCATTGAATTGATACTGCCCCACGGCTTATCCCCATTGAGGACGCGGTAACGCGGCTCGGGATTGCCATCGCGCGGCTGTAAGGTACAGCTTTTGGTGACCATGGCACCCGCTTCGGATTCTTGCAGTGCTTCGAGCTGTGAACCCACGCTGCACCAAACCCCTGAGGCATTCATCAGTGGGTTGTTCAGAGGTAGATCTAAAAATGTTGTAGCTAAATTGGGCATGAGAATGGCTCCCTAAGACGATTAAATTCATCTTAGCGGCTAGAACGCAAGGGGAGTGTGAGCCTAATCAACAAAAGCTTATTTTAAGATTTTGATGTGATTTGTTGGCTGAGCGTCGCCATCATTTGCCGCCATGCCGTTGTCACCTCGGGCCCCAGCTCTGATTCAATACGTAGCAGTAGGTCGCGTTGCGGGCTAGTGAGCTCATGCTCTAATTGCACACCAAGTGGCGTCAAATATAGGTTTTTTACCCGTTTATCATACTCGCCGTTTTGGCTGGCAATCAATTGGGCCGCTTGCAAGGCTTTGAGTGGGCCGTGTAGTGCTTGTTTGCTTACGCCTAGTTTACTTAAAAGTTGGTGAATAGCAACGCCAGGATTTCTGGCGACAAAATACAACACTCGATGATGCACGCGCCCCCATTGCCGTTCGGCCAGCAAAGCATCCGCTTGCGCGGTAAAAGCACGGTAGCCATAAAACAAGAGTTCGATATCGGCTTCAATTTTTTGGTCAATCATATTGACTTAATTTTCCTTGATGGGCATGATTTAGGTCTACTTTATTGACCTATATGGCGTATCTTATGCTAGCTCGAAGAATTGAACGTTTAACTTCGTCATTGGTTCGCGATATTTTAGCGGTCGCGCAACAACCTGGGGTGATTTCATTTGCCGGTGGCTTGCCTGCCAGTGAGGCTTTATTGTCGCTGGATTTAGCCGCAATGCCTGCCGACGTGGTGAAAAGTGCGCTGCAATATGGCCCGAGCGAAGGCGAGCCGCAGTTGCGCGAGTTGATCGCTCAGCGAATGCAAGCTATCGGTTTTAACTGTAGTGCCGAGCAAGTATTGATTCTGAATGGCTCGCAGCAAGGGATTGATCTTGTTAGCAAATTAATGATCGACGAAGGCACGCCGGTCTTGGTCGAGGAGCCGGCGTATTTAGCCGCTTTGCAGTCGTTCCGTTTATTGGGGGCTGATTTACGCACTTTGCCGATTGCCAATGGCGTTGATTTAGCTGCGTTGGCCGATCAATTGCCGCAGGTGGCGATGGCGTATTTAACGCCGACGTTTCAAAATCCATCGGGCTATTGCTACAGCCAAGCGGAGCGGCAAGCGGTGGCGGCACTACTCGATACTCATGGTACGTGTTTGTTTGAAGACGATCCGTATCGGGAGCTAGCATACGATACCCCCGCGCCTGCGCCATTGGTGAGCCATTTGAAATCGGCGCCTTGGGTGTATCAAGGCTCGTTCAGCAAAACCTTGGCGCCGGGTTTACGCTTGGGCTATTTGATTGCGCATCCTGATTTGATGCCGCATTTGGTGCGCTTAAAGCAAGCGGCTGATTTGCATAGCAACCGTTTAAGTCAACTGATTGTCACGCAAATATTGGCGGGTAATCAGCTCGATCCGCATTTAGCTGCCGTATTGCCACTGTATCGACAACGCCGTGATGCGATGGCCGATGCGTTGGCCGCGCATTTAAGCCCTTATGCCACGTGGTCCTTACCGAGTGGTGGTTTGTTTTTTTGGGTCAAACTCAATACGGTCAATGACACTTTAGCGCTGATGCGCGCCGCTTTAGCGCAAAAATTGGCGATTATGCCCGGCGTGGCGTTTATGGCGTCAAATCAAGATGATGGGGCGATTCGACTCAACTTTAGTCATGCCAATCCCGAACAAATTCAAATTGGAATTGCACGCTTAGCGCAGATCTTGCGGGAATTTTGAGCGAAGGTCGGACTCAGCGCGGATTGCAGACTTAGGTTGGCAGCCACACACTTCAGGCGGACTTGCTTTGCGTCTGTTGACGTTTGCTTTTTCGTCGCTGCTTACGCGATTTTCGCGACGAATCCAATTCAACGATCCTAGCTAAAAAGTTTGATCTAGTGCCGCACAGTGCCTGCGCTGAGACGGTACAATAGCCACAGACTCGGGGTGCCGTTAGGGTCTGTTGATGTGTGGCTTGCTAACAGGAGAAACCAAGCATCAACAGCTCGTAGACCGGCTGAGAGAAACCCGTTGTACCTGATCCAGATCATACTGGCGTAGGGATGTCTGCTGCGATTGGGCGACTTCCTGCGCTATACAAGGAAATCGCGATGTCGCAAGTCAATCTGTCTATACCTGAATTGCCATTTCATTTAGTTGCCGATGAGCTAGAACGCTTACGCGCTAATACCCCCCTAGTGCATGTGCTGACCAATGAGGTCGTGCAATGCTTTACTGCCAATACCCTGCTGGCCATTGGCGCTTCACCGGCGATGATTGTGGCCGAAGAAGAGGTTGCTGACTTTGCGGCGATTGCCGATGCGTTGCTGATTAATATCGGCACGCTCTACCCAGCCCGACT
>NZ_CAMTIA010000104.1 GCF_947072475.1 uncultured Deefgea sp. | reverse complement strand
AAGGTCGTAGGTTCGAGTCCTACTCCCGCAACCAATACCAAAAAAACCTAGGTCTCAAGCCTAGGTTTTTTTGCGTTCTAGCGACTCCATAGCTAATTAGCAGTCCAATCCATAATTAATAAGCGCATTATTCATCCGCTGTAAGTCGCCGTATTGTCAACGCAGCTCGCTGCTCAATCAATATGGCAATTTGCTCGACGATAGGCTGGTCCACGTATGGGGTGCTAGTTTGAAGTGCTCTCGCGGCCATCGGTAAACGTTTGCATAACTCAAGCACACGTTTTTTTGTTTGAGCGACAGACAGCCCCGCCGATGCCGCAAACTGCGCCCAATGCCGCGACTGCACTTCGCTAAATTTATACTTACTGCCAATCTTCATCGCCATTTTTGGTGTTAATTCTGGATAAACTGCCGTAGACAATAGATCGTAGAAAGGCGCTAGAACAGGGGTTTTATCACGATAGAGTAGTGAGAAATTTTTACCATGGGCATCATGATTACCAATCAATGCATTAAATATCACCCCATCAAGCAGTCTCAACACATGGATAACATTAGGTTTTGTTGTGCGACGTACCAAGTCAAAACATTGCGCTAAATCAGGCCCCCCCTCGTTTTGATATTTCAACTCGGGAATAACGCTCAGCGCCTGGCAAAAGTCTTCCTGATGTAAGCGCTGCAGTTGAGCATGGTAATCAACAATCCGGTCATAACGCTCTACAAGCAAAAATGAGTGTTCGCCAACAGAATGAATATGGACCGCAGCAGACTGAAACCCCATAAGCCCAGCCAGTGACATGCAAAATGCTTCGTTAACCACGCTATCACTCACCGCTGCGATAGCGGGTTTTAAAATATGTGAACTGGGTGCACCAGCGCGAGGCAATCCAATACGGACACCATCAAATACAACCGGCAACTTATCTTGCGCTCCCGCCAATGAAAGCCGCAGGCCATCTTGCCCTGCCAACATCGGTCGACGCGGCAATTCTTTTAATATGTGAACTAACTCATCGTCATTAAGCCATTGCACTGCATGCTTATTGCCAACTGCTGGCAAACTTTGTCCTGGCTCTAGGAACGTAACCGCCCCAGCGCACTCACCACCAATTTTGTCCAGCAATGCAAAATCATTCTGCCCTGATACCTTGAATTGTTGAGCAATCAATTTCCGCATTTGCCCCTCAGGCAAAAGACCCGCAAAAAAAGGCCGAGTAGCAATGTCGTCAAATGCCTCCGTCTGCAAAGGTAAAGAGCTCGATAGTGCAGTCGCATGGGCTTGCCCTAACCAATCAGAATGGTACTGAAAACATAATCGGCCATTATCCAGCGACAACATCCCCACCAAATCGCTAAATAGCCAAACCTCAAGTTTATGTGCCATTAGATGCTTCTCCCGCTGGAGCGGGTAGACCACTAATTTGCACAGTTCCGCCGAGTGCATCAATGACGCGTAACACGGTTTCTAATCTCAACGTTGGCTTGCCCGCCTCAAGGTCGACAATGAATCGAACACCAACACCTGCTGCTAAAGCCAGTTGTGGCTGAGTCAACTTCAGTTGCTTGCGGGCCGCTCTAATTGCAGCGCCTAAGTGCCGTGTTGTTTGAATCGGAATGCTCATAAGTAACTACCCAGTATATTTCCCGTTCGGGAATTATAGCTCGGCTTAGAGTAATTTCAACTAAAATTTACCGTACGGGAAATACACCAACTCAAACCATGGGGAATTAACTATTATTCCCGATCGGGAATCTACGCCTACCGCTTTGAGCAGCAATGAGTGTAAGCCACTGATTCATGCCTAATGGGTTGGTGGTTTTTTTGCGTTCTGGCTACCGATTGAGTCGATGTATTGCCAGCTAATGCTTACCAAACAATACGTTGCGGCATATACCTACAAGTCGCGAGCCAACTGCACCATTGCTGCTGCCCATAGCTCGCGTGTGCAAGTTAACATTGCACACGCCTTAGCTTCATTCACCACAAAAATCACGCGCGCATCTGACTAGGTTGCGCTAGGCCGATAAGCCATACAGAGACCGAGCTCAGATGCCAACTCGCAACTCAGTAGCCGTAGCAGGTTTTCAGTGCGGCAAAATTATAAAACTTACTCGTTGGGCTGATTTTAGCGCTGTCACATGCCGCTTTAAAGTCGGTTTCTTTTTCGTTGTACAGCATTTTAACCAATACCCTTCCTTCGGCATTTTTGTAAACATCCCATTGCATATTGGCAGCCATCGGTGAGATGGCTTCACCACGCCATGGATTGCTTGCATAGCTAAAGGTTTGTGCCAAAGGCACTGGCTGTACCGCATTTTTTAGCCCGATTCGAGTCGCCAATGGAATGATGATTTCAGCGTGGGCAAAGCGAATTTTTGCCGCATTACTTGAACGATTACTCACCACGTCATCGACTTCTTTAAACACATCATCGACTAAAATTTGCGCCATTTTGTGGGTCACATCGCCTTTTTCGGTGATGCTTGGGCCTTTGTCATAAAAGTCCGATGCATCATTTAAGGCCGCAAAATACCGCGCCTGCGCTGCAGGTAGATACGGAATAAAATCAACCCCGGCTTCGGCTCTCATTGCTGGCGCAATCACATACAACTCATACATCAGGCTACCGGCATCTGCGAGCGATGCAATTTTAGTTTTGCCATCACCCGTTAAGGTTGAGGTCAACTTGCCATCGTCACTCACATAACTAAAGGTGCCGGTATTGGCAAAGCTGTGACTACCTGCATCAATTTTGTCGACAAATGCTTTAGTAAATAAACGCTCTAAGATCGCACGACCAGCCGCTTTAGCCTCCAATGTGCCGAACAAAGCCTTTTGTTTGGCCAGCAAATCGCCATCGTCTTTATAAGCTTGATACGCTTGGCTATCTAAGTAAGTGCGATACAAAGGGTCTTTTACATTGCTAACTAAATCAGTGGATTTTTGTAATTTATGGAAATACAACAAAAAGCGATTGGTGCCGGCAGTTTGGGGGACCGCAACAGCATTATCCGGATAAGGCCCAGGCGCTGCTGGCTTGTCAATCAAGCCAGCCAAAGCGGCATTTTGCTGCGCCAATGCTTGCACAAAATAATTGCCACTATCGACGGCACGATCGACGCCAGAAGTGACAAAAATAATTTTGCGCGGCGAGCTGCTGGCCGTTTTGGCGACTTGCTGCCAAAAGTCAGGTTGACGTTGCAACATTCGCATGGCCAGTTGCTGATGCTCCTCAATCCCGACTTGGGTTTCATTGCCATAGCCGGGCTTACTAATGCCGGCAACGTTGTGACCCAATAAGAAATTAGCCTTCATGATTTTGAGCACATCAGCGCCAAGTTTTTCACCCAAAGGCGTTAAAGCGCCCTCTTCTTTGGCCTTGCTCCACATATTGTAAACGGCCAAATCGTATTTCAAGCTCGATAGTCCACGCGAGCCATGGCGGGCAATCAACTGCGTATTCACCACATTAAAACCCGCAGGTGCAGCTTCATAACTTGAGCGGTCTTGTTGTGGGCGATACGGTGTTTTGGTTTGATAGTAACGATCCGTTTGCGTACTTTCGGCGAGTAGTTTTTTAAGATCGCTATCGGCACTCTTGCCAGCGATTGCCGCTTGAATCCGTCGAATGCCATCATCAGATGCTGCCTTCAGCGCCGCCTTATTGCCTGCATCGGTTTCAAGATTAAAGTCGGCAAGTAGCTTATTGGCTGGCACAGCCAAAGCATTGGCGACTTTCTTCACTGCATCATCAAAACTTAAACCCTGATTTTCCATCTCACTGACCACCGACGTCGTGTGCAGGCTAATCGTGGTCGGCCATTCTTTTGGCGCACGCAAAATCAGCGCTTGAGTCAGCGCAGTTTCGGTTTTGGTATCAGGATCATATCTTTTGGCATCGAGCCCGATCTCAGCCACTAGCGGCGCACGGCTACCGCTGAGCTTAAATTGGCCATTGCTGTCCGTTCGGGTACTGACTTCATTGTTATCGCACTGGCCATTATTATTTTCGTCAAAACAAACCTTCGCATTGCGAAAATAACTGCCGAGCACCACGCCAGCACTCACCACTGGCGCATCAGTTGGTTTGGGGCTTGCTGTTGGCGCAAGCGATGGCAAGGGGCTAGCGCTATCCCCATTTCCTCCGGCACTCCCGCCACCACCACATGCAGCCAGTGCGCCACTCACGAGTACCGCGAGCGAGGCACGCTTAAATTGGACCTTAGAGACAAAAAACAATCGAGACATAGCCGCAGATTCTGTAAGAAGAAAAGCTGGCTACAGTAGCGCCCCCCTATGA
>NZ_CAMTIA010000103.1 GCF_947072475.1 uncultured Deefgea sp. | reverse complement strand
TTGTGGGGGATGGCGTGGTGTTGGGTGGTCGGGCGCATTTGGATGTAACTCGCGTCGCGCTGGCGGATAAAGTGAGCTTGGCTGGGCAAATTAAAGGCACGGGTTTGCTGTATAAAGATGCCGGTTTGGGGGTGCATTTGCGAGAGGGCGTAGTGGATATTGGTTTGGATGGCCAGCAAATTACGCTAAAAACCATGAAATTTAACGGCAGTGGCAGCGGGCTGATTGAAGGCTCGGGCCGGATCGATTTAACCGACAAAGCACAACCCGATATCACCATTCAATTGGCGGCCAAGAAATTCACTTTAATTAGCAAGGCCGATATGCTGCTGGTGATTTCAGGACAAGGCACCTTGGCGATGCACGACGGCGCTTTGGCCGTCAACGGGCAGTTTGTTGCTGATGAAGGCGATATTCAGTTTGTTGCTAACGACGTACCGCATCTGTCGTCGGACGTGGTGGTTTTAGGCGCTACGCCGAAAAAAGTCCAAAAGGCGATGGCGGCCAGTGTTGAAATTGGCGTTGATTTGGGTAAAAACTTTCGCTTTCGCGGTTATGGGCTCGACGCTGAGTTGATTGGGCAGCTGCGACTCAAAGCCAGCGGTAATCAAGCCTTGAGCGCGCATGGTACGGTGAGTGTTGAAGAGGGTGAATATAAGGCTTACGGACAAAAACTCGATATTGAGCGCGGTGTGTTGTCATTTATTGGTCCGCTGGATAATCCAGGCTTAGATATTTTGGCGGTGCGAACCAATCTAGCGGTTGAAGCTGGGGTAAAGGTGCAAGGTTCGGCGTATTCGCCACGGGTGACTTTGTATTCTGACCCGAATGTACCGGACTCGGAAAAACTGTCTTGGCTGCTATTTGGTCATGGCTCTGAAAACATGGAAAAAGCCGATGGCGCTTTGATTTTGCAGGTCTTGAATGCGATGGCCAGCAATAATAATGGTCAAGGACTAACCGATCAGTTGTTTGGTGCCGTGGGGATTGATGAGGTGGGTTACAACACCATTCGTGAAAAAGATGGCAGCACCACGCAGGTGGTTTCGGTAAGTAAGCAATTGGCGAAAAATTTACGCGTGTCACTGGATAAAAGCTTTAATGGCTTGCGTGATGCGGTGAGGTTTACTTGGCAGTTATCCAGAAATTGGGCCGTGGTCTCACGCATCGGGGTTGATGAAAGCTCGCTGAATGTCGATTACACATGGCAATTTGATTAAACAAATAATCTGATGTCGTTGAGTTAAAAAAGGCACGGCTCTTTACCGAAATACAGTTCACTTAACGGCAAACCCTGAAAACCTGACGCAGAGGCGCAGAGGCGCGGAGGAAAATCAGGGTTTTTCGATTGATTTTCTCTGTACCTTTGCGTCAAAAGCGACAACTGCAATGAAATCGAGGAAAAAAATGCCGCTCACTTGGCTTAAGTGAACGGCATTACGGCTTTTTGCCGTGCCTTTTGTATTAGTAGGTGTAGAACATACGTTGGATTTCTTGGCTGTCTTTGGTTTTGGTCAGCGCCAGCATTAACAAAATACGCGCTTTTTGTGGTGAAAGCGTATCGGCAACGGTGAAATCGGTTTTGTCGTCATTGTTTTCACCATTGCGAATGGTTGGCCCATTGCTAATGCGGGACGAGCGATTGATATGGATGCCTTTTTGGCGCAGTTCAGTTAAGCGGGCTCGAACGGGCGCGGCTAAGCTGCCATTGCCGGTGCCGGCGTAAACAATCCCTACATCTCCCGCAGCGGCAAAGGCATCAATCGCCAAAGTATTGGCGTTGGCGGAGCCATACGCGATATTCACTGCCGGCAGGCTGTCGAGCTTGGCAACATCAAATTCGGTATTGCTAGTGTGTTTGCGGGTGCTGGCACGGTAAAAATTAGGCTTGCCAGACACGATATAACCCAAGCTACCGAGTTCGGGCGAACGGAAGGTATTGGTGGTCATCGTATTGGTTTTCACCACATCGCGTGCGCCTTGGATTTCATCATTGAGCGCAACCAATACCCCTTGGCCGATGGCTTCTTTGCTGCCAGCGAGCGCTACGGCATTATACAGATTGATTGGGCCATCCGCGCTAATGGCGGTAGCTGGGCGCATAGCACCGACGATCACCACCGGTTTATTGCTTTTAACCACCAGATTTAAGAAATACGCCGTTTCTTCAATGGTATCGGTGCCGTGGGTGATGACCACGCCATCGACGTCTTTGCGTTTCAGTGTTTCATTGACCTTTTTGGCCAGTTTGAGCCAATGATCATTAGTCATGCTCTCACTGGCAATTTGAAACACCTGCTCGCCACTCACATTGGCCACTTTGCTGAGTTCAGGTACTGCTGCAATCAGCGCGTCAACGCCAATTTTGGCCGCGGTATAGCCCACCGTGGTGGTGCTGGTGTTGCCCGTGCCGGCAATGGTGCCGCCTGTAGCCAAAATCACGACATTGGGTTTTTCGGCGGCAATGGCCGTGCCAGTAATGAAGGCGCTAAGTACAAGGAGTGTGGTGGTTTTTATCGCTAGATTCATGGTATCTCCGTTATTATTTTGAGCTTGATGATGTTTCAAGCTCGTCAGCGAGGGGCGTTGAGTACTGATCATCTCGGATAAACCGCAGGTGACGGTATTGTGACAAATGCTGATGGGGTAAGCACTAGTGGCGAAATAGCTTAGCGAAATCGCTTATTAAGGGGTGCGTGCCACCACCCAAGCGAACACTTCAAGCGCACCTGCAGTTTTGAGTGCTTTGGCGGCGGCATGCATGCTGGCACCGCTGGTCATCACATCGTCAATCAGTGCGATACGCAGACCATGCATCGGGGTGTGGCAAATAAAGGCGTTGCGCATATTACGCCAGCGCGCGTTGGCGCTTAAGCGTGCTTGATGTTCGGTGTTTTTATTGCGGCATAAATGCCCGATATCGAGTGGTAGTTGTAAGCGTTTGGCAATGGGTCTGGCGATTTCAAGCGCTTGGTTAAATCCGCGTTCTTTGAGTCGTTCCGGATGTAAGGGGAGCGGGATAATCAGGTCTGGGCGCTGGGTATGGACAAGCGCCGTGGCCAGAGCGTCACCCAGTGGCGGTAGTAAAGACCAACGTCCGGCAAACTTGGCCGCCTGAATCAAGCTGGCAATTGGATCGGCGTATAAAAAGGCGGCGATGGTGGCATCAAATTCGGGCGGTGTTTTGCTGCAAGCGCCGCAAAGCAGTCCTTGGGTGGATTGCCGCGCGCAGCATGGGCAACTTTGTGCGGGTTGTGGTCGGACTAAGGTGGCAAAACAATCTACGCATACCGCGTCTTGACTACTTGCCGCGCACAGTAGGCACTGCGTTGGGCTGATGTAGTTCAAAAATTTGTCGAATAAATTTGACAACTCAGCGCCTCGTTTGGACAATGCAATTGATGTCGTTGGTCGGCGGTGGCTTTTAGCCGTGACTAGGGTCGGTTGACGTTGGGTTTTCGATCCGCAAAGCAAACGTCAACAGACCCTCTCAGTATTAAAATTATTTGGATAAATAGCGAATGAATTGTTCCAGCTCAGCAACACAAACCATCGAATTTAAGCGCGCCACACCGCATCCGGAGCAAGCGCTATGGTCAGAGGCCGCCGTCGCTCAATTGTTTGCGTTGCCGTTTAATGATTTGCTGTTTCAAGCGCAAACAGTGCATCGGCAAAATTTTGACGCCAATCGGGTGCAATTATCGACTTTGTTGTCGGTAAAAACCGGCGGTTGCTCAGAAGATTGTGGTTATTGCTCGCAATCGGCGCGCCACGATACCGGATTAGAAACCGAAAAACTGATGGACGCCGATGAAGTGATCGCCAAAGCGGCGATTGCCAAAGAAAATGGCTCGTCGCGGTTTTGCATGGGCGCAGCATGGCGTGGCCCTAAAAACAAAGATTTAGCTGAAGTTAAAAAAATGATTGCCGGCGTGAAAGCATTGGGTTTAGAAACCTGTGCCACGTTTGGCATGCTTAAAGACGGCCAAGCAGAGCAATTACGCGACGCTGGTTTGGACTATTACAACCACAATCTGGACACCTCAGAAGCCAAATATGGCGAAATCGTCACCACCCATAGCTATGCCGATCGTTTGGATACCTTGGGTAAAGCGCGTAAAGCCGGTTTAAATGTGTGCTCAGGTGGGATTGTTGGCTTGGGTGAAACGCGTTTGGATCGTGCTGGCTTAGTGGCGCAATTGGCCAATCTCGATCCACAACCTGATTCGGTACCAATTAACAATCTGGTGCAAATTGATGGCACGCCACTTGATGGCTCAGAGCCTGTGGATTGGACTGAGTTTGTTCGCACCATTGCCGTAGCGCGAATTACGATGCCAAAAGCTTATGTACGCTTGTCGGCAGGTCGCCAGCAAATGCCCGAAGCGATGCAAGCACTGTGCTTTTTGGCTGGCGCGAATTCGATTTTTTACGGCGATAAACTGTTAACCACCGGTAATCCCGATGTCGAAGGTGATCGTGCTTTGTTCCGAAAATTAAATCTGCAGCCGCTGTAAGTGGTCTCTAGCTTGCGGCGCTGAGTTGCGCCGCAAAAAAATAGGCAATGTTCAGATTTGGTGTTGATGCTGTGCCGCGCTCGTCGAGCTGGGGCTTAAAA
>NZ_CAMTIA010000102.1 GCF_947072475.1 uncultured Deefgea sp. | reverse complement strand
GCTATCCGATACGAAAAATCTACAAAACAGACCTTAAGTGAACGGCATTACAGCTGATGCTGGCATTTTTACGTCTAATCATTTTTACGTCTAATTATTGTGCTTAGAATCCACTCACGTTTGATTTAGCAAGGCAGAGTCCTTCATTCGTGCCACAAGGGTATATAGACGCAATCCCAGTACAGCATCCGCTGGACTGACATACCCTAAACCTCAATCGGGTCAACATCTAAACTCCAACGCACTTTAGGTAGTTTCAACGCGGCAATCGTCGGCAAAGCTTCGTCGAGCACCGCCTGCAGTTGCGCCTTGGATTGCGCGGCAATCAATAACTGCGCCCGCTCTACGCCGGCCTTTTTAAGCATCGTCGCCGCCACTGGCTGATTGAGCAATAAATGGGGCTCCGGTGCAATACACGCCCGAATTTGCGCCAATGCCGACAATGCTTGCTCTAACTCGGGTGCGTCGGCACGAAACAAGGCCCAAGCATTGGCTGGCGGCAACAGCATCATTTGCCGTTCTTGCAATGTACGCTCAGCAAATGGCGTAAAATCGCGCGCCAATAATTGATGATAAAAAGGATGATCAGAAAACGCGGTTTGGACAAACACTTCGCCCGGCCGCTCGCGCCGCCCAGCGCGCCCAGCCACTTGGGTTAACAATGCAAACAAACGCTCTTCAGCACGAAAATCAACGCTATATAAACCCGTATCGGCATTCAGTACCACCACCGTTGTGAGCAAATCAAAATCATGCCCTTTAGCCAGCATTTGGGTGCCAATCACAATATCAACCTCGCCTGAATGCACTTGCGCCAGCGCAGCATCCAATTCGCCTTTTTTACTGGTTGAATCGCGATCGATTCGCAAGATTTTTTTGCCCGGAAAATGCAGCGGCAAAGACTCTTCCATCCGCTGCGTGCCCTGGCCAACTGGCTTTAAATCATGATTACCACAATCTGGGCAAGCCGGCGTAATCGCCTGCTCATAACCACAATGATGGCAGCGCAAGCGGCGCTCTTTTAAATGCAATACCAAACGCGCCGAGCAATGGGTACAACAGGCCATCCAACCACACTCACCGCACTGCAAAACCGGAGAAAATCCACGCCGATTTAAAAAAATCAACACTTGCTCCCCGCGATCGAGTGCGGCATGCATTGCAGCCAATGCCATCACATGCAAGCCATCAACGAGCCCGACATTTTTAACCGGTAGCAAAGTGATTTTAGGCAAGACTGCGCCGGGCACTGCGCGCTCAGACAAAGTGAGCATGCGATAGCGCTTAGCTTTGGCATTGGCCCAACTTTCAATGCTCGGTGTGGCAGAACCGAGCACAATCGGCACCTTGGCCTGCCGTGCCCGGTACACGGCGACATCGCGCGCCGAATAACGCAGGCCTTCTTGCTGCTTGAATGAAGGATCATGCTCTTCATCGACGATAATCATGCCTAGCTGCGGCAAAGGCGTAAACACCGCCAAACGCGTGCCCAAGACAATTTTGGCTTCGCCGCGCAATGCCGACAGCCAATTGACCGCACGCTCGGTATCATTCAAGCCACTATGCAGTGCCGCCATCGGCACCCCCGGAAAGCGCGCACGAAAGCGCCCTTCTAATTGCGGCGTCAGATTAATCTCGGGAATCAACACTAAAACTTGCAGACCTCGCGCCAACACTTGCGCAATGGTTTGCAAATACACTTCGGTCTTGCCACTACCGGTAATGCCATACAGCAAGAACGGCGCAAAACCACGCGCCGCCGTCAGCTCAGCAACCACCTGACTTTGCTCTGCATTCAGTGCCAAATCATCGCTAGCCTTAGCGACAACCTTGGCCTCAAGTGCGGACTGTAGCCAGCCTTGTTCATGCCAAGCTTTAACCCAGCGCCAAGCGCTGTCATGCAAACGACGCAGTGCCGCTGGGGTATGCGGTACCGACAAGCATGCCGCCACGCGGCGCTGCGCAGGTGCTTTTAAGGAAATTTGGCGCAACAAATCGGCAACATCACCGGCAAAATACACCAAGCTTGGCGCAGGCTCGCGAAACACGGTTGGACTACGAAATACTTTCGGCAGCGCAGCAGCAATCACCGCGCCAATGGGATAATGGTAGTAATGCGCGACAAACTGACACAACTGCAAGGTTTCGGCAGGCAATGCCGGCAAATCATCCAAAACGGCCAAAATCGCTTTGGGCGTCCCCTTAAAATCCGCCGCATCATCGCGTAATTCAAGCACCACGCCCGAAAGTCGGCGCGGACCAAACGGCACCAGCACGCGCGTCCCCACCTTTGGTGTCAACCCCGCTACCGCATAAGCGAATAACTTTTTAAGCGGTACGTCAAGTGCAACCAAGGCAAAAGCAGTCACTTTCTCTCTCTTTAACACGTAAAAGCTTTCGCCAGCAGGTTATGCACAGTTTCTGTGGATAATTTTGTGGGCAAGTTGCAAAAAAGCCTAAAAACCCCAATAAAGCTGTGGCTATGCCTAGGTTGCACAAAAATTGGACACAAAAATAAACCCAATAAAATCAACAACTTAACTTTGTCAACGATTTACATCAAATTTTTAAAAGGGGATTGACAAGTTAAAAATCACCAACTTAACAAATGTGCATAACTTGATGTAACTTCACAAGGAATGACTACACAAACCCGCTGCAAAGTATTGATTTTCATCGCAATTACACCTTGCCAACACCAGCCCCAAGTTAATCCTTACGCGACAAGCGATGCACCGCTGCAACCAAAGCCGCAGCATGATCTGGATTGGTAAATTGCGAAATTCCGTGTCCCAAATTAAACACATGACCGGTACCACCACCGTAACTGGTCAAGATGCGCTCGACTTCTGCTTCAATCGCTGCTGGCGGCGCAAACAAGGCCACTGGGTCAAAATTACCTTGCAGTGCGACTTTGTCGCCGACACGACGACGCGCTTCGCCAATATCAGTGGTCCAATCCAAACCAATTGCATCACAACCAATCGCAGCGATGTCTTCTAGCCATTGACCACCGCCTTTGGTAAACACAATCACCGGCACACGACGGCCATCGTTTTCACGTTTCAGGCCCGCCACAATCCGCGCCATATATTGCAATGAGAATTCTTGATATTTGCCGTACGGCAAAGAGCCACCCCAGCTATCAAAAATCTGCACCGCTTGCGCACCGGCTTCGATTTGCGCATTCAGATAATCAATCACCGTTAGGGTATTAACCTCTAAGATACGATGTAAAAGGTCTGGGCGCGCATACATCATGGTTTTGATTTCACGATAATCGCTAGAGCTGCCGCCCTGCACCATATAGCAGGCCAAAGTGTACGGGCTGCCTGAAAAACCAATCAACGGTACGCGGTTATCTAGCGCTTTGCGAATTGAGCTCACCGCGTCAGTAACGTATTTCAACTCGGTACCGACATCCGGCACGAAGAGTTTGGCAACGTCTTCTTCAGTACGCACAGTACGCTCAAATTTCGGGCCTTCGCCTTCGGCAAAATACAAGCCCAAGCCCATCGCATCGGGCACGGTCAAAATATCCGAGAACAAAATCGCCGCATCGAGCGGGAAACGCTCTAGCGGTTGCAAGGTGACTTCAGTCGCCAGCTCAGTGTTTTTGCACAATTGCAAAAATGAACCAGCGTTTTTGCGCGTCGCGCAGTATTCCGGCAAATAACGCCCCGCTTGGCGCATCATCCACACTGGCGTGTATTCAACCGGTTCACGCATTAAAGCGCGCAGGAAAGTATCGTTTTTTAACATTGTTTACTCTTATTCAAATTCATCAAACGATTGGCAGCATTTCCAGCAATCCCTCTGGAAAAACGGGCCAAGCTAATTTTCTTATTTCTTCACGGCTGAGCCAGCGCAAATTAAATTCAACGCCATTGGATTCAACGCCGCGCAAATGCAGCAAAGGTGCGTTCAATTCAGCTTGATACACAAATACAATTTCATGCCCTGCGACACCATCAAACGTGAATACATTTTCAATGACCTGCAGCAAGCGCAAATTTTGAATCTCATGACCGATCTCTTCTAACACTTCACGGCGAATCGCCGCTTCGCTGCGCTCACCAAAATCAACGCTCCCCCCGAGTGGCATCAAGTAATGTTGATTTTTAGTTGGGTCATAACCCTCTGCCAGTAAAAATTGGCCTTGCTGTTTAATTAGACAACGTACTTTAGTGCGAATATGAGCCGCCATTAATTCAAAGCCCCCAGCGCCCACTTGCCCTGCCCTTGGCAATCGAGCACTTGGGCGTGGTATTCAATCAGGCCCGAGCGATGCCCTACGCTCACCATTACGCCTTTTTTCATACATTCGGCAACGGCGGCATAGAGCTTGGCTTCGCCAGCAGCATCAAGCGCTGAACTAGATTCATCCATTAATAAAAAGTCCGGTTCCAGCAATAATACGCGCAGCAAAGCCACGCGTTGCTGCTCACCCAAGCTCAGCACGTGCGACCATGAATCCACTTCATCAAGCCGTGGCAATAAATGACTAAGCCCCGCTAATTCAAGCAAATCGGCCAATGTTGCGTCTTCCTGCCTTGCCGCTTGCGGGTAATACAGGGCGGCGCGCAAGGTGCCCAATGGCATATAGGGTTTTTGCGAA
>NZ_CAMTIA010000101.1 GCF_947072475.1 uncultured Deefgea sp. | reverse complement strand
AACTAGTAGCGCCCTTTTTATCGTTAGTTGTCTTTTATCGTCACTTATTGACAATTAATGACGATTTTTGATAATTAATGACGAGAAAAATACAATTTCTCGTCATTTTTTCCATTAAATTGTAAGGGAGCGCATTATCGCTGGCCTGGTTGGCTATTAAGGATAAGTAATGCGAACTTGGTTCGATCAATGTCGCGCAAAGGATGCTCACCAGATAATGCAGCTTGCGAAGGTTTCTTCGGGCGCTTGAAAACGGAGTTATTTTATTATCGGGATTGGACGGGAATCACCATTGAGCAATTCATCCAGATAGTCGACACCTATATTCGATGGTATAACGAAAAGCGAATTAAAATTTCCCTAGGAGCTCTTAGCCCGATTGAATACCGAAAGAGACTTGGGTTAACAACATAAACCAGTCCAAGATTTTATCCGCAGCCCCCTTGGGTGCTATTTACATGCGCTACTGCACTGCAGGTCATGCTGCAGATTTTATTTAGCTCATCTGGAGCATGAATAAAGACTGTTCGCGTCAACGTTATTTACCCAAGCAGCAGGGATTGGTTGACCCACGGCAAGACACAACAAGCTGTTGAAGCTTATTGAGAAAGACGTGTTTTGATTGGGGCAGTTGAATATCGCAGATGGATCAAAATCATCTGCAACCACAATCAACATTGCTCGAGAAGTTATTTAACGATCTTTACCGGTATCTAAATCATAAGAATCACTAAGCTGTAAAAGAGCTTTATTTATATTTATTGGGCTTACATCAGATTTCTCTAGCTCAATCCAATATGGAGAAAGTGCTTTTAGCATTGCAACGTTGGCAATTTCCTCATCACTAAACGCAAGACTCACGATTTGGTCAATGCAATCATATAACTTACTTGGTAAAGTCCGTATAAAGGCTTGCTTAACGGCCATTTCGCTATGGCCAGTCGCTTTCATACGTACCGCAATTTCAGTTAAATTTTGATTACGTGAACTGTCTGTAAGAGGTTTGTTTGATTGATGCGAAATATCGGCAAAATGCAGCATAAATGCGCGTACAGCTTTATCGACTTCACGAACTTGATCTGGTTTCCGCAGATCGTGCTCTGATACCTGCACTTGTAAAACTGCTTGCTTAAGGCGCTGCTGCTCTTGCTCGATACAGTTTTTTAACTCGAAATTTTTAGCCGAAAATTCGTGCTTTGCTGCCAGTTTAATGCATTGAGAAATATACTCATCATTCCCAGAAATATAAAAATCACCCCACTTTTTCGCGGCGATCTGTAACGCACCAAGTACGACATCATTAGATTGCCAACCATAAATTTCAATCTTGCGCCCACTATCCACAAAAGCTGGGACTACGTGATGAAGACTTCCATCGCTCCGCCTATAGCAGGCTCGCAGACCTTCAATTTCAACGTTGAATCCGGTAATGGTTAACAATGCGGGAGCAAGATAAGAATCACCAAAAATCCACATCACATTTTCAGCTGTTCGATTCCGCCACGCCTCAGCCAACTCAGGGCGGTGCTGGTCTCGCAACCATTCCTCAAAACCAGGAAACCTTTGGTGTTCTAGACTCAATTGCGTGCGCTCTATTTTCTGCCGTTCTTGCAAGCCAAGCTTTCCTGCTTTTTGCTCAGCGGCCAAAACACTTTGCAGCGCATTGCGCAATACTCCTAGCCCCTGCCAGCTCCTATCCAAAATTTGATTTCGCTGTTTTTTGTGCTGCGCGATAAGCTGTTGGCGCTCTGTCTGATGCCGCAATTTTTGCGCTTGTTTAGCGACATTACGCGCTTGAAAATGCTCTTGTTTTTTAGCCAAAAACACTGGTAACAATGGCTGATTCTGGTGCACAGGCCTTAAATCTGCACTTTGGGCAGGTTCGGAATCATATTTGGATTCCCGTCGCACGCCTGCAGGTTGTCGTCGATAAGTACGCGCATTATGCGACAAAACACCCGCAACTTTTCCGCTTCGGTAATTTGCCAAACCGCATTCGGACAAGTTGTACAAACGGTTATCGGTGCAAAGCCTAGAGTCGTCAAAGTCATACTCTTCGGATTCGACGTGGTTGAAGTAGACATTAGGTCGCTCCTGATTGGAATGTTCAAATGGGCCAAGTCGTTTTTGTAACTTATTCAAGCTGGCAGCGGGTAATACGCGACTGGCTTTAACTGCAATCGCACCAACAAAGACCACTGCCCCACCATTACTTCGCTGATAACGCATATTGCATTTTGCCAATCCACGATGTAGTTCCGACCAACAATTCGCGGATTGAATAATTGGCGCAGCCTCTTCAATGGCGATACGCTCTGCAGATTTTTCGCCTGTGCGATGCTCTTTGTCGCGTTTACTTTGAGCAGGTTGCCTTGGTGTAGGAGCATGGTGCTCACGCCCCAATTCCCCATTTTCTAAAACTCGGTAACAACCGTTCGGCTCACGCAGCCAGCCTTGGGCATGTTCAATTCGTGCAACGGCTTTATGCGCCGCTTTAATATCAAAACCTTGGTTTGGCTTAATCACTTTTATCGATTCTGGATCCACTCGATTGATCACAAGATGCAAATGTAAATTACCCGTATCGGCATGTAATCCATACATGCACTGATGAATATGTAAATCGAGCTCCCCCAAAAAAATATCAACCAACTCCTCGATTTGCTCGGCACTAGGCTGCTCGCCTTCGTGCCAACTCAAAACGTAATGGTTGATCGTATCTTTACTTCTCACTGCCTCCTGAGCTAGAGCCAACATCTCAGCTTGCTGACTTTTCAATTGATCCGTGAAAAATCCACGCGTTCCAAAATAAACACATTTCTCATGACGATTTGTTGATGTCGGGCTCAAAATGTAATTGCTCAGGGCATAAATCCGCGTTGACTTCGACGCAGATTTTCCTGGGTTACCGATCTTTTTAACGATCACGACTCAACACATCCAAGTATTTTTTTAATGCAGTCAGAACATGACCGGCATCTTCTTGAATCTCACTCGCAGGCATGCCTTGAAGGCTTTTAAGCTGAACACCAAGTCGACGCAACTCTTTCAAAATAACGGCCTTTTCATCCGCAACAATCGGTCGTCCAAAATATCTGCGGCGTACCAGCTCAGACATACTTAATGAGGCCAGGTCTGCATCAAGACTAAGGAGTTCTTTCTCTTGAATCGTCAACCGCAAATTAAGACGAGCATCCAATGCTCCATTACCAATGCATTCAAACGGCACGATTATCTCCTCAAAATTTCAACAAAGGATTAGCTCAAGCTTGACACAAAGACATCTGTTTTATAATCGAATGAGAAGTAGCACATGTATGACAAAGGCCATCCTGTATTCATTTTTATACTGGCTAACAAAAATCAGATTAGACAATATTCGCAGTTTTGCAAATTATTTAAAAATGACTATATTGATGATTTAATGGAGGCACGCATGAAATACAGCAGAGAAAAACTTACGGAAATATCAGAAACATTAAACGCCATGCCTACTTTTGAAAAGCAGACCGACTACAACAAAAAAGATGCCGTGCGAATGTTAGCTAAAGACATTGAGAAACTACGAAAGCGAGGCTATAGCTTTGAAGCAATCGCTGAAAAACTGAGCCAAGAAGGTTTAACGATCACGACAACAACACTAAGAAGTTATTTACAATCAAAATCGCCTGTAAAAAAACAGGAAAAGTCCGGCACAGCTCCTGCAGAAGTGCCAATCACGAAGGCAGTGGTAGCGCAGCAAAATATAGTGGCCCCAACAAAACAGACAGTAGTTTAAGATGGTTTCTGCCATGAAAAGGTAGGCCAAAATGAGTGAGAAAAACCGTAAAGTATTGAGCGGTGCGCAGAAAGCGAAGGTGGCATTAGAGGCAGCAAAAGGCCATAAAACCATCAATGAAATCGCCCTAGAATTCGGCGTGCATCCGACGCAAGCTGGGCTGTGGAAAAAAGCGCTATTGGAGAATGCTGCGCAGATTTTTGATGTCAAACGTGGCCCGAAACCGGTTGATGCAGCAACAGATCCTGAGCGGCTGTACGCCAAAATCGGTCAGCTCAGCATGGAGCTCGATTGGCTCAAAAAAAAGTCTGGGATCGACCACTAAACGAGCGGCAAATTTGGGTAAGTCGAGATGCCCAGCAAAACCTACCTGTGGTGCTGCAATGCCTGTTGGCCAACGTGGCGCGCGCCACGGTGTATACGCCCAAAGCCAACACTGTGGTGGATGAAGTCGAACTTGAATTATTGCGTTTATTGGATGAGGAATACACGCGTCATCCGTTTTTCGGTAGCCGAAAAATGGTGCTGTTTTTGCAACAAGAGGGGCACACCGTCAATCGAAAACGCGTACAACGATTGATGCGCATATTGGGTTTGGTGGCGATGGTGCCGAGTCCAAACACCAGTAAAAAACACCCGCAAAACAAGGTGTATCCTTATTTATTGCGGGGTATGGCGGTGGTTCGGCCGAATCAGGTGTGGAGTGCGGATCTCACTTATATTCGGCTGGCGCATGGTTTTGTGTATTTGGTGGCGATTATCGACTGGTACAGCCGAAAGGTGCTGGCCTAGCAGTTATCGAATACGATGGACGTTGGTTTTTGCATGGATTGTTTGGGCTCGGCGTTAAGTGAATATGGTGCGCCAGAAATATTTAACACCGACCAAGGCTCGCAATTCACGA
>NZ_CAMTIA010000100.1 GCF_947072475.1 uncultured Deefgea sp. | reverse complement strand
GATGTATCGGTATAGTTATACCCATGAATTCCCAAACCATTCACCTGAGTACGCTCCTCAACACCTGATGCTGCGGCAGAGGGCGTAGTCGCAGAACTAGGCAATTTCCCACGCGGCTCGCAGCCTTGTAAGGACAGTACGGCTAGCAATATTGGGTAAAGCACGATTAATTTTCTGCTTCGATATTTAATAAACTTAAGCAAGGCTATCTACCATTTCATCTAGCGCGTCGAAAAAACTCAGTTGCTGGTTTTTTACTTTCGCTAATAGTTGTTGCCAAAGTTCCTCTTGATATATCGCACCAGCAGAATCCAAACCCAGCCTACAAAATGCGGTACATTCTGGCACTTCGCTAATAGCGTAAGAATTAGCCTGAATTAATAATTGTGTTGCCAGCGCATATTGCTGATAAGGCAATAGCTGATAGAGTTTTTCTGCTGGATTAGTTTGCAGTTGATTCAATATTGAATCCGCAGTTGATAAGTCAATTAGCATGCTTTCTTGCTTTTCAGTAAAATAAATAGCTTGCTCTGCTTCTATTTCAGTTTGATTGCTAACAACACCCTGCAGCAGCTCACCTGCGCGACTCACATACCACCAATTAATAATGCCATTAGTAAGGATTGCCTTTTGCTCTTCGCTCAAAACAACAAAAAGCTCAGACAAGATTCTTGTATCGAAATAGCGGAGCAACACTGGAAATTTGCCGGGTAAAAAAGCATCAAGACGTGATGCTAAAGCTTCAGCTAATGCTTTATGAGCAAGCTGTGAGTTGATAAAGCAGAGTCCATTAGCATAAGCGCCTTGTGTGCAAAGCCATTCCAACAATTGATCTGTATTTTCATCATTATTCAATTGCACCAAAATTGGACTAGCCATATCAATAGGTTCTTTAGTTGAAAGGTCAACTAAATTAGCAAGTCTGAAATGACATAATTTATTTTTTATTCTTGCCATATTAGGAAAAGCACTCTGATCGATCAGCACATAAAAAATATGTGCGTCCAAATCATTATGCGCGATCGCTTTAACTTGATTAATAAGGGTTAACACTTCATCACCTATTTACTATTTAATTGCAAAGGGCGCACCACTTGCGCGGGCACGCAGCAAACACTCAATGCAAATATTATTTGGCATTGCAGGTAAGGGAAAATCCATCTGGTCTGGCCCGCTGACCTTGTGATTTGTCCCCTTCACGCTGACTGTGCCGGGGCAGTGGATTTCGATATTGCCGCCTTTGAGGCGGATATAGCCGCCGCCTGCGGTGACGAGGATTTCGTCTTTGGCGACGACGGTGATGGTTTCTTTGCAGGCGGTGACTTTTAGGTCTTTATCGCCAACGATCTCAATATCATCACTCTGCGCCTGCATTTGCACTTTGCCTTTGGCGGCGATCAACTTCAGCGCAATTTTGTCTTTTGCTCCGCTCACAAATAGGCTGATGTGTTGGCCAACGTTGTGGATCCAGCGGCGGCCGGTGGTTTGGTTTTGGTCGCGCTGGGCGATTTGGTCGAGGTTGCTGCCGGCGGTTTGGGTGAGGCTTTGCGGTGTGGTGAGCGCTAGGCCGTCTTGACCGTGGATCATCAATAGTGGTTGTTGGCCGGCATGGTCTTCGGATTTAGTTTTGCCGTCTGAATCGGTGTTGCTACCGGCTTCCCAGCTTTTGGCGGCGTGAACGTGGTGGTGTAGGTGGCCGGTTTTGCTCTTTTCGCCAGTTGAGTTGTCCGATTTGATGGTTTGCTCGTTGTCGCCGGTTTCTATGGTGTCGGCGAGCTGTTTGGTCGCAACTTCGCCTAGGCTCTTGGCGAGTTCGAGGGCGGATTCAAGCTGGCTATTGATTGGACTGCGATCGAGCTGTTTGCCACTGGCGCCAGCTTTGGCTTCGGTCGTTAGCAACAAACCTTTACCCGCACGGATTGTGCCTTGTTGATCGGTGCGCAGCTCGAAGCCTTCGCCGCGTGCGTCGCCTTTGCCATTGCTGCGCGGGTGGATCAGGTAGCCGAGGTTGAGCTGGGTTTTGGCGTGTTCGCTCGATAACTTGGTGCGGACTTGGCCGGTTGAATCGTCAAACAGCAGTTCGCCGTATTGCCCACCTTTGTATTCTTTAGATTTGATGCCCGACAGCGTTTTATTGGCGGGCAGGCTACCAGCGCCACTAAACGTTGGTGTTGGGTGGCTGCCGTTGTAGACGACGCCGGTGACAATCGGGCGGTCGATATCGCCTTCGATAAAGTCGACCAGCACTTCTTGGCCGATGCGGGGGATGAATTGATGGCCCCAGCTTGCGCCAGCACTGGGGTAGGCGACGCGGATCCAGCAGGAGGATTTGTCGCCCAGATTGGCACCGAATTCAGGATGTTCACTGCCACGTTGCCAGTGAAATTGGACTTTGATTCGGCCCATTTCATCGGTGTGAATCTCTTCGGACTGATCTGACCCGGCTCCTGCGCCTAGCGGCCCCACCACGGTCGCTGTTTGCACACCGCGCGATTTGGGTTTGGCTAGCTGTTCGCTCTCTGTATCGTTCAAATTATAAGCAGGGGTAATGGGCTGGCCACGGCGTTGGGATTTAAATTCAACGCGATACGGGGTTAGGGTATTTTTATCTAGGGCATTCGCGGGCAAGCCCGCTCCCACAAGTAGACTCGGTGCTACTTGCAAGAGTTGCTGCGTTAAATCTCGCGGTAGATTGTTATGCGCAGTAAAGGTGAGTTCGGTAATCGCAAATTCACGCTGCTCGGCGCTATCCCATTCGTGCGCGGGATGGTCTTCGAGGCGGTCCATTGCCCAGCCTGAAGTGAACGCAATGTACCGCTGCCGCTGAATGATTTCTTTTGCCCATCGTGAGTGGCATCTCAGCTTACTGAGAAGTGCGCAGCACACTAATCATTCCCATGAAACACGGTCCTAAATTTCATAATACCAATACTATTACTTGAATATTCATTGAGTTGAGCAATAAAGCCAGCCATTGAATCGTGGATGTAATTAGCCAAAAAATGCTCCATCTCTTCGTTCAGTGCATTCAAATTCATTTTTTTGGCCACTTCAATCAACTTGCGCTCTTTATCCCCTAGCGCCAACCCAGAGCTTTTCATTAACTTCTCATAATTCTGTGCTGCTGAATGTGGTGCATAACCAGGGTTTCGTGGGTCGGCGCCTAAACTTGCTAAACGCTGAATTAAGCATTGCTGTGTTTGCCCAAGATAATTTCGGTGCTGAACTGATGCATTCACCCATGGTGCAGTAGCTGCAAATCGTGCATGCGCCTTCAACCGAAAGCTAAAATAATGCGCCATATGATTCTGTAGCATGACTTCAATTGGCGCACTGGCTACTTTAGCTGCGCGCATATAAGCATTAAAAGCCTTAATCGCTTCGGCAGATGGGGTTAGTGCATTCTTGTCTGTATTTGACAACCTATCCATCGGCAGCAATGGCACGCCCGCTTGCCGTGCCGCCTGATACATATTGACGGCAGGGATTACGCACATTTGATGCTTTTGTTCCAGCGACACGCCCAAATCACCGGCAGCATAACCGCCCCCCACATCCGAATGCGCCCCCGGATACAGCACTTCCATGACATTCGTTGGATAGCGACTGCCAATGCGCGCCGAGTCTAGCGGGAAGCAAGCGCGAACTTCATGCGCGGCAACATAATGCACACACTGCTCTACCGCAGGGTGGATTTGCAGATTATCGTCGGCCCAGCCTTGGTGCCCAACTGGGCCACCCGGGACTTCAAATAAATTGGCCACGCCAACCGACGCGACCGTGTCAAACAAGCCCAAAAAATGCAGCCGAATTGGTATTCCAGCAAAAGTCCAGCCGCCGCCTTCCTGTTTGCACACTTTAAATAACCAATTCACAAACGCGCGCGCCTCAGCAGCGCCGCGTGAAAAACCAAAGACCGAAACATTTAATTGGGTGATGGTCGGCTTTCTACCTGCCAGAGCCGCTTTGAGCTTGTCCTGCCAAGTGTTAAAAACCGTATTACGGATATTGAGTAGCGAACCGACATTGTTGGCCATTTCTCCGGCCTGCGGGTCTTCAATCAGCTTTTTACCAATCACAAAGCTATGCGGCGCATTAATCAGACGGGTAAACGCCCAGATCATGCGCTCATCGCCTTTAAATGCGGCACTCCCACCAAATACATTGCCGCCGGTATCCCCAATTTCGGGGAATGGCGTTCCTACACCGGGGATGTATTCTGCAAAATAACCATCTGCTTGGCTATCGCGATAGGCCTGAAACAGCCTTACCACATTGCTGTGTTTACGTTTCAGCGGTGGCGGCTTGAGATAATCGGCCTCACGATTATTGCCCGTACCGTCAAAGAAAATCCCGATAAACACTTGCCCAGTGCAGCTCGGCTTCTTGTCGGCACTGCATGACAGCGCGCTGGCGCGCTGCAAAGTTTCTTTGGCGCTTAGGGCACGTAAACCCTGAGCCGGAAATAATGGGGCTGAAATCGCGTTCATGGTTTGGCTCGGTTCGGATCAATCGGGTAGCTAGGCCGGTATTCAGGATGATTAGGTAAAATTGAACTCACTCTCACTTGTATCTGATCCCCAGTAAGAAAATGCACATGAAAGCCGCCTACCTCATCAGGCTTATACTCAGGAATCGGCACAGTTTTACTTTTCCATGCACCCTCGACGAAGCTATAGCGAAGTCCATCCTTTTCAA
>NZ_CAMTIA010000099.1 GCF_947072475.1 uncultured Deefgea sp. | reverse complement strand
TGCCAGAATTGCCAATGGGGGTGAAGCCACCGATTGGCACGCTGCCAGCAAAACCACCGGTTACCGGCATCACGCCAGAATTGCCTGCGGGGGCGAAGCCACCAATTGGTACTTTGCCACCTGAACCGCCAACAGGATCAGAGATCGTCGCTGCGACTGCTTTGCCTGCGAGCCGTGAATTAGCGGTCCTTACTCCTTGCCCGATGCAGCAAGACCCAGCAACCATAGTAGATAAAAATGCGCTTACCGATGTGAATTGCATGGGTATGCAGCTAGAGGGTAATAACAGCAGTAATTTAACGGCAATACCTAGTACGGAAGGGCGTGAATTTGGCTTAGAAACGCTATGGAATACTTGGGCTGATTCGAACTACGTGGATATTCGTGATCGTCGCCATGATATGGATCTATCTGGGCATAGTGCGAGTGTGGCATTGGGTTTTGATCGTCGTTTAGATGGCGGTTTGATCGCCGGGATGTCGCTGTCGCTGGAAAACAATAAGAGCAGTGCATTTGCCAACGATATGCGTAATAGCAGTAATGGCTTCAATATCGGGCCGTATATTGCTTATCCATATTCAGAAAACTGGGTTTTTGATGGCTCGCTAACCTTTAGCCATATGAATAATCAGCAGCATTTATTGATTTTGGATGGCGATTATTCATCACAGCGCTATGCGATTTCAGCGCGAGCGAATGGTCAATTCCCCTTGGGTGAGGCATTGATTCGGCCGAAGATTGGCGTGTATTACGCGCATAATCGCAGTGAGGCGTATGCGCTTAATGGCATGATTGCTGGCTATGCGCTTCGTCTAGAAAATGAAAAATCGAGTGTCAATACCGGCTCGATTGATTCGGCAATTGAAATCACGCAAACGTTTTACACGCAAAATGGCACGCCGTGGATGCCCTATGCCGAGCTATTGCTAGGCTATGAATTTGCGCGAGTGAATGACGGTAAAATTCTCACTGGAGATTTATCTTTGCTCGACTCTAGCCCGTGGCAAGGCGGGGTCAAAGTCGGGGTTCGCTCATTATTGGGTCGTAGCTCGTCGATTGATGCCAGTGCGGGCTATTTAAGTTTGGGGCAAAAAGATCTCAATATTTGGGAGTTGCGTTTATTCCTATCACACGCATTTTAATCAGCTAAATCGGCGTTGTTAGCGCCGATGAATACACTGAGCGCTATTGATTTTGCCGATCAATAGCGCTTTTATTTTGTGCGCTGGCGGTGATTGAATTGGGTTTTGTTGATTGGCGTCAACGAGAAATGAGTCATTTGATGTGATATTATGAATCATTCTCATTGCGGATTGGCGATTATGCGTTCTTTAGCTCAGCTTGATTTAAACCAATGTGCTTTGGTACGAGCCATCAGCACCGATGTTGATTTGCTGCCACGATTGTCGGCGCTAGGTTTGCGTGAGCACAGTGAAGTCACGGTGATTCGTCGTGGTTGGCTGGGTGGTCCTTTGCATTTGCGGGTGGGCAATACTGAATTTATGCTGCGCCGCGCTGATGCCGCGCTGATTCAGGTGCTGCCGATTGCGTCGAGTGTGGTCGTGCGGGCTCAGACTGAGGTTTTAGCATGAAGCGGGTGGCGCTGGTTGGGATGCCCAATACCGGAAAATCGACGTTATTTAATCGCCTGACTGGTGGCACCGCGCGCGTGGCCAATTGGCCGGGTTTAACCGTTGAGCTGGCTTCTAGCCGAATTTTGCTCGGCGCCAATATGGTGCAAATCTTTGATTTGCCGGGGATTTACGATTTAATCGGCGGCGCTGAGGACGAGCATGTGGCGCAGCGTTTTCTAGCTGAAGCCCAGCTCGACGCCATTGTGCTGGTGCTCAATGCCACGCAACTGGATCGCCAATTGGCGCTGGCATTGCAGCTCAAAGCCTTGGGTGCGCCGCTACTGATTTGTCTCAATATGCAAGATGAAGCCAAACGCGCCGGTATCTCAATTGATTGCGCTTTGCTGGCCAAGGAATTGGGCTGCGCGGTGCAATTAATTAGCGCTAAATTGGGTACCGGCCTGAATGAAGCCAAGCAGCAATTAAATCAACTGATGTCGCACACCAGTGTGCGGCTTGATTTAACCCACGTACCTGCAGCCAGCGCCATGCATGCGCAAGAAAAACGTCTATTTCAAGCCGCAGTCCACCAGCCGCCGACGCTGGGTTTGGATACCACCGCGCAAGTGGATCGTTTTGTCTTGCACCCTTGGTTGGGGTTGCCGCTGTTTATCATCGTGATGTTCGGTTTGTTCCAACTCACTTTTGCCATCGGTACACCGTTGCAAGACACGATGGAAGCGGGATTAATTTGGTTTAAAGAAGGATTTTTATTGCCGGCGACTCAAGCTTTACCGGCTTTTTGGCAAGGTTTGCTTGTCAATGGTCTGTTTGATGGCGTCACCACGGTACTGACTTTTGCGCCGATTATTTTCTTGTTTTTCTGCTTAATGTCGGTGATTGAGGATTCGGGTTATTTTGCCCGCGCCGCTTTTATGATGGATGGCATTATGAGTCGGATGGGGCTCGATGGCCGTGGTTTTGTGATGCTGATGATGGGCTTTGGCTGCAATGTGCCAGCGATTATGGGTACGCGAGTGATTCGCGACCATAAAGCGCGCTTACTCACGATGCTGACGATTCCATTTTCACTGTGCTCAGCGCGCTTGCAGATTTTCCTCTTTTTGAGTGGTGCTTTGTTTAGTCCAGCCAATGCGCCGTGGGTGTTGCTGTCGTTGTATATCATCAGTGTTTTGATTGCGATGGGCACGGCGGTGTTGTTTCGCTCGCACTTTCAATCTAATGAACCATTTGCGCTGGAATTACCGCCTTATCGTTTGCCATTGATGAGTCATATCTGGCGGCGGGGCTGGGGTGAGGCGCGCGACTTTTTGCGTTTGGCCAGCACCATGATCGTCATTGGCGTGGTGTTAGTGTGGTTACTGACTAATTTTCCTAATCCACAGCACAGCTATGCCTTGATGGTGTCGGATTTTTTCCAACCGGTATTGTCGCCCATTGGCATTGATTCGACCTTGTCGATTGCGCTGATCTTTGGTTTTGTCGCCAAAGAAGTCGTGCTCGGCGCTTTATCGGTGATTACGGGTCATGAAGGTACGGCGTTGGCAACACAGCTCGCGCACACGCTTGACCCAGTATCGGCGTATAGCTTTATGTTGTTTACGCTGACGTATATTCCTTGCGTTTCAGTGATTGCGGCGATGAAAAAAGAATCTAAATCGACGGCATTTACTGTGTTTTCGCTGGTGTGGTCTTTGGGTTTGGCGTGGACGATTTCTTTTGTTTTTTACCAATCAGCACGTCTGCTAAATTTTTAATCGCCTCCTACCCCTTTTGTATGGCGTGATTGGGGGGAATTCAGGGTAAAATGGCGGGTTTTGCAACCCGCTATTTCTTCATGAACCTGCTCGTTCTCGGCCTTAACTATCAAACTGCACCGCTTGCGGTACGGGAGCGGCTGGCCTTTAATCCCGATGAGCTGCCATCGGCATTGGCCGATTTGGTTGCGCTCAAGGGCGTTTTTGAAGCCGCGATTGTCTCCACCTGTAATCGAACCGAGCTGTATTGCCACGCTCGTGATATCGATCAAGTGATGTATTGGCTTGCAGACAATAGAAATCAAAGCGTTGATAGCATTACCTCCCATATGTATATCTATGAAGGCGCAGCTGCGGCGCGGCATGCTTATCGCGTAGTCTCCGGTTTGGACTCGATGGTGGTGGGTGAAACCCAAATTGTGGGCCAGTTTAAAGATGCCGAACGCTCAGCGCGTGATGCCGGCACCTTAGGCACCTTGCTCAATGGGGTGTTTCAGCGGGCTTTTTCCGTCGCCAAAGAAGTTCGCACGCGGACCCAAATTGGTTCGTCATCGGTATCGATGGCCGCCGCTGCGGTGCGTTTAGCCGAGCGTATTTTTCCTTCGATTGCTGATTGCAAAGTGTTGTTTATTGGTGCTGGCGAAATGATTACGCTATGTGCCACGCATTTTGCCGCGCAAAACCCCCAAAAAATCGCCATTGCCAATCGCACGCTCGAGCGCGGTCAAGCGCTAGCGCAGCAATTTAATGGCGAAGCGATGTTGTTGGCCGATTTACCGGCCAGAATGGCCGAGTTTGACGTGGTGGTGACATCCACTGCGGCGTCGTTGCCGATTGTGGGCAAGGGCATGGTCGAGCGCGCTTTAAAATCACGCCGCCATCGGCCGATTTTTATGGTCGATTTGGCGGTACCGCGCGATATAGAAAGCGAAGTGGGCGATTTAAACGACGTGTATTTATTTACCGTGGATGATTTAGCCGAGGTGGTACGGCAAGGCGTCGAGTCGCGCTCTTTGGCCGTAGAAAGTGCCGAAGCGATTATTCGCGAGCGTTTGAGTGATTTTAATACTTGGTTAGCCAGCCGGGCTTTGGTGCCAACGATTCGTGATTTGCGCGATCATTCTGAGCGCATTACCCGGACTGAAGTGGCCAAAGCGCAAAAACGCTTGGCTGCGGGTGCGGACCCAAGTAGCGTGATTGAGCAAATGGCGCAGCAAATGAATAATAAATTTTTACACGCGCCGCTGGCCGCGCTCAATAGCGCTGCGGCTGATGAGCAAGAAAGCTTGGTCAATTTAGTGCGTCGTTTATATCGATTGCAAGATATTGATTAAAAGTAGGGAGTGGGGAGTGGGGAGTAGGGAG
>NZ_CAMTIA010000098.1 GCF_947072475.1 uncultured Deefgea sp. | reverse complement strand
ACTGCCTCGGTCAATACCCCACCTTCGCCGTAGCCTACATAGCCCGGCGGCGAGCCTTTTAGCCCTGATACGCTGTGCGCTTCTTGGTATTCCGACATATTGATGGTGATTAGATTGCGCTCGCCGCCGTATAGCGATTCGGCCAGCGCTAAGGCCGTTTCTGTCTTGCCCACGCCCGAAGGGCCGACCAGCATAAACACCCCTTTCGGTTTGCTTGGGTCGTCCAAATTGGCTTTGGCGATTTGCACCCGTTCGGCAATTTGCGCCAAAGCGTGATCTTGACCGATGACGCGCTCGGCCAGCAAAGACGCCAATTTTTGCACTTGCTCGAGCTCATTACTCACCATGCGCCCCAAAGGCACACCGGTCCAGCTTGAGATCACATCGGCAATCACGTTTTCATCAACGCATTCGTAGGCCAGCGGCAAGGTTTTTTGCAGCGCGCGCAGCTCGCTGCGTTTGGCCTGCAGCGGGCTGATTTTTTTGCCCTTGGTTTTGCTATCCGTCACGGGTTTGCTGCCCCCATCCGAAGCGGCTTTGAGCGCTTGGATTTCATCAATCACCGCTTGCTGCGCGTCCCACGCGACGACTAGGTTTTGCAAATCGCCTTCGAGCGCTTCGCGCTGCGTCGTCAATTCAGCAATCCGCTCGGCGTGGCCTTCCTCGGCTTGCAGCGCTTTGACTTCGCGCTCGATATTCGCAATCAACACTTCAACGTCTTCAATCGGTGCTGGACGGCCCGAGCGCGACAAAGCCACGCGCGCGCAAGCGGTATCGAGCACGCTAATCGCTTTATCGGGCAATTGGCGGCCAATAATATAGCGGCTGGATAAATTCACCGCCGCCACCACCGCCTCGTTCACAATCACCACATCATGATGCTTGGCCATCGCGCCCGTCAGGCCGCGCACCATTTGCACGGCGATTTCGGGCGCAGGCTCATCCACTTTGACTACTTGGAAACGGCGCGCCAGTGCGGCGTCTTTTTCAAAATACTTTTTATATTCAGCCCACGTGGTCGCCGCGATGGTGCGCAATTCACCACGCGCCAGCGCGGGCTTCAATAAGTTTGCCGCGTCGTTTTGCCCCGCCGCGCCACCGGCGCCAATCAAGGTATGCGCTTCGTCGATAAACAAAATAATCGGCACTGCGCTGGCTTTGACTTCGTCGATCACTTGGCGCAGTCGATTTTCAAACTCGCCCTTCACGCTTGCCCCCGCTTGCAGCAAACCCAAATCCAGCGTGCGCAACGTTACGCCATGCAGTACCGGCGGCACATCACCTTGGACAATTTTAAGCGCCAAACCTTCAACCACCGCCGTTTTACCCACGCCCGGCTCGCCAGTTAAAATCGGATTGTTCTGGCGGCGGCGCTGCAAAATATCAATCATCTGACGAATCTCGGCTTCACGCCCGAGCACCGGATCAATCTTGCCTGCTTTGGCCTGCGCAGTCAGATCGATGGTGTATTTATCCAGCCCAGGGCTGCCTTTGCGTGCAGCTGGGATTGGACTGATATTGGCCTCACCGGCGGTCTCATCGGCAATCGCGACATTTGATGTATTGCTGGCTAGCTCATTGCCATGTTGCCGTAGCGCTATATACCCACTAATGGCTCGTTGCGTATCCATTTTAATGATGCCCGCCAAATGCCCTTGCACCGTGGCCCGCAAAGCATCATCTCGCACCAAAACCAGCAACAAATCCAAGGTCGAAACACTGTCTTGCGCAAACTCAGTGCTGGCCATGAGCCACGCTTTTTCTAGCCATTTAGGCAGCCAGCTCGACAGCACTGGATTGCGCGTATTACCAGTACGAAACTGCGCCAAGGCCGATTCCAGCTCGCGATCGAGCTGATCCAAACTCAAGCCCAAAGCATGCAGCGCCGCCACACCAGCGTTATCGTCCTGCGACACCATCGCCAGCAAAACATGCTCGATTTCGATTTCAAAATGCGTGCGCGACAAGGCACGACTCGCCGCCTCTTCAACCGCACGGCGTGCAGTGGGAGTGAGACGGGAGATGAGGGCTTTGAGGGGAGTAGACATAAAAAAATAGACCCTGAGTTTTATTTGATTAGGGAAAATGCTTTGAGAATCTCATTATTTGGAATAACAAAAACATTTGAATAACTTGCCGAACCAAATGCTTTAATCATAATTACTTTACACTTCCACTCCTCACCTTTAACAATCGCATCTGAATAATATTTTTTAGCATCGTACTTTGACATACCTGCAATCCGAATTTTATCTTTTTCTTCATTGCTTTTATCAAGTACGACCAATCCTGTATAGATCCAAGGCTGTGACTTTGGAATTGGCGACTTTATATACCCATCAATATAAATAGGGTAATTTTTTTCCATAGTAATTTCAGCTTGCTCAGCGATAGGACAATAAATACGACCCACACTAAACTTATTAGTATTACTGCCAGAATCAAAAAGATTGGTGTCTGCTTCGAATGTTATAGTAGCTTGATATTGACCGGATTTTTTTAGCTTAACCTTACTTATATTAGCAGATGGTATTGTTGAGCAACCTGTGACTGCAAATAAAAGAATAAATATTAATTTAATTTTATTCATCACGGTTAATCCTCCAGGTTTACAACGGGAAGAAGTACTGGCATTGGCTTTATATGCCTCATAAAATTCTCAATTAAGTGATCCATGGCTGATTTTTCATTTGATATTGCGTAGGTAAACATTGCATTAGCATCGCCATGATTAATAGGCACGATAGCATTGATTAAAGGACCTGTGATCACATCCCACTGTCCACCAAGATCAGCAATAACGTCATCGAAGAAATAGTTATCCCAAGGAGCTTCTGCCCTAACATTAATCCAATTTCCTCCTTCAAAAAGTGGACTTGGCTTACTCCAATAGATATCCGACAGTAACGAAACAGCAACACCATCACCTACAGGATCAAGTGTTATAAGAAATTCAACCTTATACCCTTTTTTCGTCAATAGATTTGATAGATGTGCTGAATTCCAAGCGCCCAAACTATGACCAACCAAATATATTAAAGTATCTTTTTCTTTTATTCTTGAAATGAACTGTTTTTCAATATCATCATCGCCTTTGGCATCAGCGTAACTTAAATGATGAACTTTATTGCCTATAACCTCATATGGATACCCTTTGGAACTTAAAGCATTGACCAATGAAATTAATGCAAAGTTAATAAGCTTAGTTGGTTGCATTCCATAATATGCCTCTTTATCAGCAGCACCACCCACAAAGAAAAATACAAAATCCCTTGAGGGAACTTGCACTTCTTTATCTTTCTGATTTTCTTCCGCGGTTATAGTTTTTTTGGCAACACTTCGAACTGTGGATTTTTTCTTAGACATAATTAGTTCTTAATAAGAATTTCAACTGATTCGGCTAAATCAGGATTTTTAATGGTATGCGTATAACCACTCTCATCGGTGGTGCCATATTCTTTCTCACCATGTCCACGCTGAATGACGTATTTCTGATTCTTTAATACTTCACCACTTAATTCATCTTTTAATAAAAATTTATCGTTAAATTTCGTATTCGGCATTGAATTCAATACTTTAGACAAACTGGTTCCACCACTTAACTCATGACTTGCACCTTTTACACTCACTTCGCTCGGGCAATGAATATCAATATTTCCACCCTTAAGTCGGATATATCCACCGCCACAAGCCAGCAGCACTTCATCACCAGCAACGATTTCTACTTTTTCTTTAATCGCAGTAATTTTGACGTTTTTATCAGCGGTGATCTCTACATCATCGCTCTGCGCCTGAACTTGGACTTTCCCCTTTGCGGCGATGAGCTTGAGCGCGATTTTGTCTTTCACTCCGCTCACAAACAGGCTGATATGCTGGCCGACGTTGTGGATCCAGCGGCGGCCGGTGGTTTGGTTGTGGTCACGCTGCGCGATTTGATCGAGGTTCGTGCCCGCTGTTTGCGTCAGGCTTTGCGGCGTCGTCAGTGCAAGACCGTCTTGGCCGTGGATCAGCAAGAGTTGCTGTTGACCGGCTTGGTCTTCGGACTTGGTTTTGCTGTCCGTGTCGGTGTTGCTGCCGGCTTCCCAGCTTTTGGCGGCATGAACGTGGTGGTGTAGGTGGCCGGTTTTGCTCTTTTCGCCAGTTGAGTTGTCCGGCTTAATCGTTTGCTCGTTGTCGCCGGTTTCGATGGTGTCGGCAAGCTGTTTGGTCGCGACTTCGCCCAGGCTCTTGGCGAGTTCAAGTGCTGATTCAAGTTGGCTGTGGACGGGGCTGCGATCGAGCTGTTTGCCGCTCGCGCCAGCTTTGGCTTCGGTGCTCAGCAACAAACCTTTACCCGCACGAATCGCGCCTTGTTGGTCGGTGCGCAGCTCGAAACCTTCACCACGCGCTTCGCCTTTACCGTTGGTTCTGGGGTGGATCAGGTAGCCGAGGTTGAGCTGGGTTTTGGCGTGTTCGCTGCTGAGTTTGGTGCGGACTTGGCCGGTGCTGTCGTCGAACAGCAGTTCGCCGTATTGCCCGCCTTTGTATTCTTTACTCTTGATGCCCGACAGCGTTTTGTTGGCTGGCAGGCTGCCAGCGCCGCAGAAGGTCGGCGTTGGGTGGCTGCCGTTGTACACGACACCAGTGACAATCGGTCGGTCGATATCGCCTTCGATGAAATCCACCAGCACTTCTTGGCCAATGCGCGGGATGAATTGATGGCCCCAGCTTGCGCCAGCGCTCGGATAAGCGACGCGGATCCAGCAAGAGGATTTGTCATCCAGATTGGCACCGAAGTCAGGGTGTTCACTGCCACGTTGCCAGTGAAATTGGACTTTGATGCGGCCGAGTTCGTCGGTGTGGATTTCCTCGGACTGATCTGATCCGGCTCCTGCGCCTAGCGGCCCCACCACGGTCGCGGTTTGCACGCCGCGTGATTTGGGCTTGGCGAGCTGCTCGTTGTCGTTTAGGTTAAAGGCAGGGGTAATGGGCTGGCCACGGCGTTGGGATTTAAATTC
>NZ_CAMTIA010000097.1 GCF_947072475.1 uncultured Deefgea sp. | reverse complement strand
GTCGCGGTGCCGCCGTGACCATCGCTCACGGTGTAAGTAAAACTCGCTGGCCCGTTGTAATTGGGATTAGGGGTGAATACCACATTGCCATTCACTAAGGTCACAGTGCCATTGACGGCATTTTGCACGCTGATAATCGTCAGCGTATCGCCATCGGGGTCGCTGTCATTTTGCAATAAGCGGCTGCTTGGAATTTGTAAAACACCGTCTTCTGGAACCGTTAATCCATCATCAGCCGCATTTGAACCATTAATGCTTTGGCTTGTATCGTCTCGCGCCTGCGGGGCTCGATTGCCAATCACAGGATCAACATAAGTATTTTTGCCGTCAAGCAGAATGCCCTCAGTAGGAAATCCAGTTGGAATCAGTACCCGAGAGTGCGGGCCTTCTACGATCACAAAGCTATGCCCTGCATTTTCACCAGCAGCAGCACCGGCCGCAGTGGCTGCAGCGACTTGAGTCGGGTCGGCGCCTTGCTCGATTAAAGCTTGAATTTTCGCGGCATCATTGGCCGCGCTGACTGCGGGTTGATACAAGCTAGCGAGTAATTCGCTGGTAATGCTGAATGAATCAGAATGCCCCAAGCTAATTGGATTCGCCCCTGCAAATTGGAGTGCAACTACGCCGGTAGCACCGGTTTGAATGGTGTCACCGGTATTGACCTTATCACCAACTTGCAGCGTATGGGTTTGCCCAGCGGCGGTCAGCACTTTGACTTCGCCGATCACCTGCGTCACGGTGCCTTTGCTGGCAATGGTGTGAGTCGAGATATTTGCTTGCTTGGCCATGATGAGATTCTCGCTATAGGTAATGCGGTCTAATTGCTGTCATTGGTATTTCACAGGGCTTAGACCTAAACTATTGAAGAGGCTTAAAGTCGATCAATGCTACGCAGTGCTTAATTTCGATGACAAAAAGCGACCGCCGCTTTGATGCTACTTAACGATGCAATCGAACTTTTGCGTCACGACTGATTCATGATCTTGATTCTATGGCCTTGTTGTTGCGATCGAATCGTCCTCAGGTACTAGGGTTAAACCCGTACCCTTGCCAATACTCAGCGGGATGAATCATGTCTGAGACAGATTGTGTCATTTCTAATCATGCTGAGTTTCATGCGCTTTGGGCGCAGGTTTTAGCTGGCAAAGGGCTACTCACTCAGTACGCAGAGAGGATGCCGTTGACAGACCTATTACTAAATCCACCACGTTCTTGTGTTTTGGATATGCGATTTTTTTCGACCATGCCAGAACCACTGTCTTTGATGAATCTGGCTAAAGCGACATGTTTGCTATTGGCATTTGGTGAATTATCCGTCGACGCCGAGCTCGCATGGTTGGCTGTCGGCGTGAAGGCTTGCTGCACGCCTGATTTGCCGCTGGCACGGTTACAGGTGATTGTGGATGTCACCTCGCGCGATGGGATTTGGGTTTCGACTGGCGCATTGCCTTTTTTATTAAAAGGTTTGCAGCATTACACCGCGTCGCATTCAGTCAACGATACCCATAAAAATTTAAAGCAACTTACGCCTCAAGAACGAAAAATTGCCAATTTAGTGGCGCAAGGTCAGTCAAATAAACTCATCGCCCGTGAATTGAATATTTCAGATCGCACGGTAAAAACGCATTTAAGTACGATTTTTTCCAAATTAAATATTTCTGATCGAGTGCATTTGGCTTTATTTATGAGTCGTCAGTTTTAATTGGCGATCAGTTGGCATGAATTTAATAGGTGTTTTGTGTGGCAATTCAATAGATTATCTCGATATTTCACTTGGCGGCAATGGTTAGTTGTTGCGGCTTTGCTATTGCCGCAAATTATTTTATTGTCAGATATTCAAGGGGGGGATCCGTTTCGATTAAGTCCGCAGATGCTAGATAAAGTCGATAAGAAATATGGCGCAGCAAGTAAGCAAAGACTTGAGGCTTGGCAGGTGTTGCTGTCGAGTGATAAAAAAATGGATGATTTAAAAAAATTAAAATTAGTCAATGATTTTTTTAATCAACAAATTATGTTTGTCAGTGACGCCCAAAACTGGGGGGTAGAAGATTATTGGGCAACGCCGGTTGAAATGCTAGCTAAAGGGCGAGGCGATTGTGAGGATTTTGCCATTGCCAAATATTTTTCTTTACTGGCCTTGGGGCTAGCAGAAAATAAACTCCGCATTACTTATGTGCAAGCCAGTGGCTTTGGGCCGAATAATTTAGCACATATGGTTTTAAGTTATTATCCTAGGCCGGCAGAAATGCCGTTGATTCTAGATAATTTAATCCCTGAAATTCGTCAAGCTGCTTTACGTCCAGATTTAATTCCGATTTATAGTTTTAATGGTCAAGGTCTTTGGTTAGCTAAAGACCGAAGTAATGGTAATGCGAGAAAAAATAATATTGGTTTTTGGTCGCAATTAATGTCGCGTCGTGGTCATGAATTGGATGATTAAAATGATTTTCTGCTTTTGAGGAGAATGTGATGACACTGTTAAAGCAGTTGATTCTAATGATTGTATTGTTATTTAGCGTGTTATTTTTTGGCAGTATTTATTTAAGTGTACAAAGCTCACGGGATTTTTTAACTGAGCAATTAACCACGATTTCTCAAGATACGGCAACCGCATTGGGCATGCAGTTATCGCCGTTGATTTTAGATCCACAGCAGCGGGTTATCGTACAAAGCATGCTCGATGCGGTATTTGATAGTGGCTATTATCGAAAAATCCAAATTGTCGATGTGAATGGGGTTGTTATATTAGAAAGAGTCGCCCCTTTGCATATCAATCAGGTGCCCGATTGGTTTGTGCGATTATTTCCAATTGAAACGCCAAGCGGTGAAGCACTGATGAGTCATGGTTGGCAGCAAGCAGGATCAATTCGGATTGCAGCCAATCCGGGGATTGCTTATGCCTCATTATGGGCAAGTAGCGTGAATGCGTTGTATTGGTTTTTGGCGGCATTTATTTTAACCTTACTCGCGGCAATTAGCCTATTACACGTCGTTTTACGGCCATTACGCGCGGTTGAAATGCAAGCCATAGCCATTTGTAATCGAGAATATCCAGCGCCAAGCCCATTGCCGTGGACTTTAGATTTGCGTCGAGTGGTCGCGGCGATGAATCAAATGACGCAAAAGCTCAAAGAAATGTTTGTAGAGCAAATGGCCAGCATTGATCGACTGCGGCAAGATGCCTATCTTGATCGGCTAACGGGTTTACCTAATCGGCGTTATTTTGATTTGCATTTTCAGCAGATCTTAGCGGCTGATGAAGCCTTGGCTTATCGTGCTTTATTGTTTTTAGAAGTAAGCCATTTAAATACACTCAATGAGCAACAAGGTTTTCAGACGGTCGATGCATTATTGATTGCCGTGGCCGACATTTTAAAAACCAGTTTAGCCAATAGCGCTGAAGACACATTTATTGCGCGAATGAGTGGCAATACATTTGCCTGTTTGATTGCCGATGCAGAGTCAGAGCAAGTGGCGCAAATTGCGACCGATTTGATGCAGCAACTCATTACCCTCAACGAACAGGGACTGACGCCGTATGCGCAAATTGGCCATATTGGCGTGGTGATGTATCACTCGCAAATTGGCAGCGAATGGCTGTCTGAAGTTGACTTGGCTTTACGGACCGCTCAAGCAGCGGGCAACAATACTTTTCATCTGGATGACGGCCAAGATAAACCGACCTTGGCAACGCGTAATGCCACGCAATGGCGGGATTTATTGCAAACGGCGTTAACCCAGCAAAATATCGAGCTTGATACGCAGCGGGTGAAGGCGCTGGATGGTCAGAGTTTGCAGCATGAGGTGTTTGCGCGAATTCGGGATGCCGATGGCAAGCTGATGCCTGCCGCTTTATTTCTACCGATGGCCAAGCGCCACGGCTTATTACCGCAGTTTGATCGTTTAGTGATTGAGCGCTGTTTATCGCACATGGCCACAGCGCCGACGCCGAATCGAGTGGCGATTAATTTATTTGCTATGTCGATCGCCGATACTGAATTTATGGCTTGGCTTGGTGCTCGATTGAGCGCCGCGCCGCATTTGGCGCAGCGGCTGTGTTTTGAATTGGCCGAGCATGAGGTCATGAATCAATTGGCCGATGTGGCTGGCTTTATCGCCATAATGACGCCGTTGCAGGTGCAAGTTGGCTTAGATAATGTCGGTCGTGGCCTGAGTTCATTGGCGTATTTAAGCCGGCTAAAAGTCAATTATCTCAAAATCGATGGTGCGTTTAGTCAGCACATTGATCGCGATCGCGATCACCAGTTTTATATGGATGCGATCATTAAAATTGCCCATGGTTTGGATTTATTGGTGATAGCCAAATCAGTCGAAACGGCTGCCGAGCAGGCCACGTTAGTCGCAATGCGCATTGATGGCATCCAAGGTTTTGCCGTTGAAGACGTCGAGAAGTGGAATGTTAATTAATGGGGTATCGATGTCGGGCTAATATTCAATAAGCGATTTGTTGATATACCTGCTGAAATGTATCTATGGCAATGTCGGTTGCTGCTGCATCGTAGTCGAACCGCCTCAGCCAATGATGCCGGCTGAGGGTTTGGGTTTAAATCACAATCACTGGCTCATTGCTTAGCTCGTTAGGATTCTCGCTATCAACAGGCAAAGGAAAGTGCAGCGCCAATAAGTCACCCAATTGCTGGAGCGTTTGGCTTAAACCGGGCAGCACCTGATTGGCGGCCAGATCTCGCTCTAATTGCTGACAAATGGCTTGCCACTGCGCTGGGGGTACTTTGTTGGCGATACCGCGATCGGCCACTAATTCCAGCTGGCGTTCAGCCAGTAATAAATACAGCACGATGCCGGTATTGCCCTCGGTATCCCAAACGCGTAGATCAGAAAACCAGCTTAGCGCTCGCTCACGGGCGGTAGTGTTTTGCCAAATTAAAGCCATCGGTAAGCGCGCCTCGATGATTAATCGAATCTCTCCCCGATGCCCTTGCTCAGCGGTGCTAATCACTTGGCTTAGTGTCGCTTGGCTCGCTGGATTAAAATACTGCACAGCCCGATTGGGTTTTAAATGCTGCCAGAGGCGTTTTAATTTTTGCATCACCATCCTCCCGAGGCGCCACCGCCTCCAAATCCACCACCACCGCCACGAAAACCGCCACCACCGCCACCACCGCCAAATCCGCCGCTGCCACCACCAAATCCGCCGCCACCGCGCCCGCTTTGATGGCTTAAAAC
>NZ_CAMTIA010000096.1 GCF_947072475.1 uncultured Deefgea sp. | reverse complement strand
GGTCCCCGTCGCGGACTGCGACTGTAAAACAATGTGCCGCAGGCACTTAAAACCATCAACACGTAATCTGAACATTGCCAAAAAATAAAGGGTATTGCTTGGTAGGCATGATGATTCATGCACTACAAAGCAATACCCTTATTGCTGCGCGCCACCATGTCGTGGCGAGATTAACTCAAATGTTTAACCGCGCACTTTTTTAACCACTTGCATCAATTGCGCCGCAGCTTCATCACCTTGGCCGGTTTTAAGCGCTTGGGCGATGCAGTCTTGGGTTTGTTGTTCAAGCAAAATCAGACCTAAAGCATCCAGCGCCGAGCGGGCTGCTGCCACTTGATTGAGGATGTCGCCACTGTATTTTTCTTCTTCGACCATGCGGGTGATGCCCGAAACTTGGCCGACGATGCGGTTAAGTCGCTTGATCAGTAAGTCGCGATTAGGGCGCGGCAACTGGGTTTTGTCTTGCGTCTTTTTAATGCTTGATGTCATATCCGGCTTCCTCGATGGCTGATTCCAGTGCGGCGCGACTGGTTTGTTGGGCGTCGAACACAATATGTGCCGCGCCGGGTTTGAGTGTGACATTGGCCGACTGCACCCCTGTCACGGCTTGCAGAACACGCGTTACGCCAGCAGTGCAGCCGCCGCACGTCATGCCGTCAATTTGAATATCGATGCTTTCCATCGCAACTCCTTAGCTTTTCCAGCGTTTTAATAGCAATGCATTACTGACCACCGAAATCGACGACATCGCCATTGCGGCACCGGCAACAATCGGGTTGAGTAGCCCTAAGGCGGCAACAGGAATGCCTAAGACGTTATAAATAAAGGCAAAAAATAAATTTTGCCGAATTTTACGGATCGTGGCTTTCGATAGGCTAATGGCCGCCGCAATATGTGCAATATCGTTGCGCATTAGCGTGATGTCGGCGGTTTCAATCGCGATGCTAGCGCCACTTTGCATCGCAAAGCTCACATTGGCTGCCGCCAAAGCGGGCGCATCATTGATGCCGTCCCCCGCCATGGCCACATGCCGGCCTTGGGCTTGCAACTGAGTGATCAGTGCCGCTTTGTCTTTGGGGCTCATTTGCGCTTGAAACGTCGTGATGCCCAGCTCATTGGCAATCACTGCTGCCGTGGCGGGGTTGTCACCGGTGAGCATAATGATGTTGATGCCGGCTAGTTGCAAGGATTTGACGGCGGCTTTTGCATCAATGCGCGGCGTGTCTTTTAGGCCGATAAAGCCTTGCAATTGATCATTTTTAGCCAGCGCGATCACGGTTTGTCCGGCTTGCGTCATGGCCTCAAGTTGCGATTTTTGTGCGGCATTAAGCGGGCTTACCCAGTCTGGGCGACCGACTTTAAACTGATCGTTGCCAATTTGTGCCGACATACCAAGACCCACTGCCGTGTGAATCTCGCTGGCGACCAGCAAGACGAGCTGCCGCGTTTGGGCTTCGCTGATTAAGGCGTGCGCCAAAGGGTGTTGCGAGTGGGCTTCGATGCTAGCCGCTTGTAAAAGCAAATCTGCTTCAGTGCCATTGACTAAATGGATTTGACTGACCTTGGGCTTGCCTTCGGTGAGTGTGCCGGTTTTGTCGACAATCAAGGTGTCGATATGGCTGGCCAATTCCAAAGCGCTGGCATTGCGAAACAATAAGCCGTTTTTGGCACCGAGCCCCACACCGACCATAATCGCGGTCGGGGTTGCTAATCCCAACGCACATGGACAAGCAATAACTAAGACGGCAATCGCGTGAATTAAAGCCGTGGTTGGATCATTTAATACCAGCCAAGTGGCAATAAAAGTCACTAGGGCAATGATCAGCACCACCGGCACAAAAATAGCGGCGATTTGATCGGCCAAGCGTTGAATTGGCGCTTTACTACCTTGGGCTTGGCGCACCATACGAATAATCGCGGCCAATTGGGTGTCTGCGCCAATGCTGCTGGCCCGGATGGTAATGCTGCCTTGGCTGCTGCGGGTGCCGGCAAACACAGTCTCACCGATGGTTTTGCTGGCAGGGATGGATTCTCCGGTCAGCATGGCTTCATCAACCGCAACGCTGCCACTGAGAATCACGCCATCGACGGCAATGCTTTCACCATCGCGCACCATTAAAATATCGCCTTGCTGGATATTGGTAATCGCCAGTTCTAGCCATTGTCCATTGCGCTCAACTCGGGCGGTTTGCGGCTGTAGCGCCAGTAATTCGCTAATGGCGCTGGCGGTTTTGTGTTTGGCCCGGCTTTCTAGCCATTTACCCAGCATGACTAAAGTAATAATCGCCGCGCTGGCTTCAAAATACAGATCATGTCGCCCAGCATACCAAGCCCAGCAGCTATACAGCCAAGCCATCGACGTGCCGAGCGCCACCAGCACATCCATATTGGCGGCACCACCGCGCAGCGCAAAATAAGCCCCGCGATAAAACCGCAAGCCAGGAATAAATTGCACCATGCTGGCGAGCACAAATTGCACGGCAAAAGGCAAAATACCATGTCGGCCAAATAGCATGCCGCCCATTTCAATTAAAAAGGGCAGAGTGCAGACGATGGCAATGATAAACAGCCAAGGTGTTTCGGTTGGGGGTGCGGTATTGATGGCGGTGCTTGCTGGGCTGGAAAAGCCGGCTTTTTCAATCGCCGCTTTCACCGTAGCTAAATCAATCAGGCCGCGTGGGGCGCTGATTTGGGCGGTTTCATTGGCAAAATTAACTTGGGCGCTTAAATTGGGCAGTCGATTGAGGACTTTCTCTAGCCGCAGCGCGCAAGCGCTGCAGGTCATCCCTTCGATAGGGAGTTCAAGCTGCTGACGCGGCACTTGGTAGCCGGCGTGTTCAATCGCTTGAATAATGGGGGCGATTTGAATGGTGGGATTGCTGCTATTAATTTGCGCCGTCTCGCTAGCAAAATTAACACTCGCTTGAAGACCTTCTAAGCGATTGAGTACCTTTTCAATCCGCTGAGCGCAGGCAGAGCAAGTCATGCCCTCGATGGGTATATCGATGGAAGTGTTGCTGGCTAATGGGTTCAGGGTTTGACTCATGGGGGTATAGTAGGCTGGATGTGACATACCCGCAAGGGGTATATCGCCACCGTTCAGCCCTTAACTGGCGACGCTAGTCAGCTTGCTGTGGCTTGGTTTTTGACGATAAAACGGCTGCCAATGCGCGACTTTATTCGGTTTTTAGTCGATTGCATTGGGCTGGCTGTTACTTGCGCCGGCGGTGATGGCCGGCTCATGGCCAAGTAAAAACTGCAGCGCAGTTGCGACACCTTGATTGAGCAGAGTGCGCCGGTCTTGGGCTTGCTGGGCGAATTACTCAGCGTCGCCACCGCCTTTTTTCATGGCCTTGCCCGCTTGCGCCCGTTGCCGGCGGACTTCTTTCGGGTCGGCAATCAGTGGGCGATAGATTTCAACCCGATCTTTGTCGCGTAGCACGGTGTCGAGCTTGACGGCTTTAGCAAAAATGCCGATTTTTTGTTGGCTTAAATCAATTTCGGGAAACTCCAGCAATAAACCGGATTGTTCGATGGCGTGTTGTGCGGTGCAGCCAACAGGCACTTTAATGCTGAGTAGTTTTTGTTTTTTTGCCGTGGCATAAACCACTTCAACGGTGATGAGTTCACTCATAGCGGTCTTTGTGTTGTGTTCTAAATACGGTTTAAGGCGATTGGCCTGCGATTTATTGATCTAGTCAGTATTGCGCTCTGGCTTAGGCGGTGAGCGCTTTGGCAGCAAATACCTCGGATTAGCCAAATTTTCGGTCGGCCTCTTTGACAAAAGCATCGACAAAGGTTGACGTAATCTTGCCAAATACCGGCCCGATAATGGCGTCCAAAGCCCGATTGGAAAACTCATAATCGAGTGAAAATTCGACTTTGCAGGCGTCTTCCATCAGCGGCGTAAAGCGCCAAACGCCGGTGAGGGCCTTAAATGGGCCGTCGACAAAATGCATGACGATTTCGTTTTCGGTTTTGGTGTCACGGGTGCGAAAAAACGTACTTACTTTTAAAAATTCGATTTTGATGGTGACATCTAAGATCTGTGCTGAGCGTTCGTGTACTTCGACACCGCCGCACCAAGGTAAAAATCGTGGGTAATCTTCCACGCGATCGACTAAATCGAACATTTCTTGGGCGGAATGGGAGACAAGAACTGATTTGCGTAAACACTGCATGGCTTTGAAGGGGTAAAATAGCGAACTAATCTACCCTGTGATTGAGAAATGACTGATTATCCTGACCAAGTGAACGAGATGCAAGCGAGCTATCGCGCTAATTCGCATGCCGATGATGAAACAGCGGTCTATCGGATTCCGCCGCACTCGGTTGAAGCGGAGCAATCGGTGCTCGGTGGTTTGATGCTCGACAATCAGGCCTTCGACAAGATTGCCGATATTATTGGTGATCAAGACTTTTATCGTGAAGACCATCGCCGTATCTATCAAGCCATTATTAAATTGGTTGAGCACAATCGCCCAGCCGATGTGATCACGGTGAAAGAGTCGCTCGATACTACCAATGACTTAACGTATGTCGGTGGGCTCGCCTATCTAGGCTCCTTGGTACAAAACACCCCCTCGGCCGCCAATATTCGTCGTTACGCCGAAATCGTGCGCGAAAAGTCAGTGATGCGTCAGCTCGCTAGCGTAGCGACAGAAATCGCCGATGCGACGTTTTTCCCCAATGGGCGGGACGCCAAGCAATTACTCGATGAGGCCGAATCGCGGGTGTTTATGATTGCCGAGCAATCACAAAAAGGTAGCCAAGGCTTTTTTGCCATGCCGCCGATTTTGAAAGAAATCGTCGAGCGCATCGATTATTTGTACCAACAAGACAATCCATCTGAAATTACCGGCACGGCGACCGGCTTTATCGATCTGGATAAAATGACTTCCGGCCTACAAGGCGGTGATTTGATTATTGTTGCTGGCCGTCCGTCAATGGGGAAAACGGCGTTTTCGATCAATATTGCTGAGAACGTCGCCATTGATAGCAAATTGCCAGTAGCGATTTTCTCAATGGAAATGGGCGCTGCGCAATTGGGGATGCGGATGGTCGGTTCGGTGGGCAAGATCGATATGCATAAGCTTAAAACCGGTAAGTTTGAAGACGACGATTGGCTGCGCCTTACGCATGCCGTGGGTAAGCTGTCTGAAGCGCCGATTTTTATTGAAGAAACCGGCGCGCTCACCGCGCTGGATATCCGCACTAAATCACGACGTTTGGCACGGCAATGCGGCGGTCAGCTTGGATTGATTGTGATCGACTATTTGCAATTGATGGCGGGGCGCTCGGGCGCAAAAGACCAAAATCGTGCGACTGAACTCGGAGAGATTTCACGTTCACTCAAAGGTCTGGCGCGCGAACTCAAATGCCCAATTATTGCGCTGTCGCAGTTAAGCCGTTCGGTCGAGCAACGTACCGACAAACGCCCAATGATGTCCGATTTGCGCGAATCGGGGGCGATTGAGCAAGATGCTGACTTGATTATGTTTTTGTATCGTGATGAATATTACAATCCAGATAGCCAATTTAAAGGCATTGCTGAATGTATCTTGGGTAAGCACCGCAATGGCCCAACCGGAAAAATCCCGCTGGTATTCCAAGGGATGCATTCACGCTTTGATAATGCGCTGATGCGGCCAGATGGC
>NZ_CAMTIA010000095.1 GCF_947072475.1 uncultured Deefgea sp. | reverse complement strand
GGCTAATGCTAATTTGCCGAGTAAAGTCCAAACACCAAAATAACTGGCAGGTGAGTGTCCAAATCCGCTGCTGCGTGCTGCCATCGTCGTATTTAAATTGCTCGTCGAGCACCAGTTTACCGTTGTGGTGCGTGCCGGTGATTTCAACATGAAAACGCTTCACGACCTCGCCGCTGCGTTTTTGAAACATGCCCCACGCGTCGGTTTTGCCGACAAAATAATGCACTAAATCGAGCTTGGGTTCGGCCTTTTGGTATTGCGCTACATCGGGTGAGGCGCAGGCGGTCAGTAGGCCACACACCGCGGCGATGATGGATTTTTTCATGATGAAACTCCTGCCGGTTCGGTTTTGATACGAGTGAGCAACAAAAATGCCGCCAGTTTGAAAGCGCAAGGCACGCCAGCATAAACCCAAGCCAGCGCTGGTCCTGCGGGGCTGCTCGGTTGATAATCGAGCGCTGCTAAGGCTGGGAGGGCTAGGCCAGACAAGGCTAATGCTAATTTGCCGAGTAAAGTCCAAACACCAAAATAACTGGCAGGTGAGCTGTCTTGGCGAATCAGTTTGGCCAGCAACACAGGCGGTAGGGCCAAATCCGCCCCCAGCGCCAAGCCCGCCGCAATGCAAACGATGAAATACGCCGCGATATCGCCCGCGCCCAAAGTGGCCGCGCCGCAAAATGCCAAAATCGCCAACAGCATGCCCCAGCGCCACGCGCATAAAACGCCAATTTTTTTTGCGGCCATCACCCACAGCGGTAAGCCAATTGCCGCGGCGATAAAGTAGCTGGCTAAAAATACGCCCGCGTAATTTGGTGCTTGCAGCCTGTCGTTGATGAAAAACAGCGCCAAAGTCGATGGAATTGCCACTGAAATCGCATTCAAAAAGTAGGGCGGCAATAACTGGCGAAAACCTTGATGCGCTTTCATCAAAGCCCAAGTGGCACGCCAACTGGGTGCTGTTTCGCTATTTTTGACGCGTTGCCATGCGGGGGCGAATTTAAGTAATACCCATACTGCCAGTAGCAAAACAGCGGCAAAGGCGATGCTGTAATAGCTTAAATTGCTGTTCAGTGTTGCGGCGGGGCGGCTCATGATCCAGCTTGGAATCACGCTGGCTAAAATTACGCCAAACAAGCCCGCGCCTTCTCGCCACGCAGCCGCGCCCAGTAGCCCTTGATCGCTGCTCATTGAACTTGAATCAATGCGTGCGCCCCAAGTTAAATAGGCGATGTTGAGCATGCTGTGCGCGGTATAGGCAGCAATCAGCATTGCAGCAAGCCATAGCGCCATATACATCGTATTGCCAGTGGGTACTGGCGGTAGCCATAAACCTAAAAATGCCAAAGCTAACACCACTGCGCTACTGCAAAACCACAGCGTGATACGGCCATTGAGTCGGTCAATCCAGCGCCCGAGCAGTGGGTCTTGAAAAGTGTCGATTAAACGCGCCAAAAATAACACCCAGCCGGTTAATCCCAAAGCCAAGCCCAATTGCCCGCTGTAGTAAGCCGGGATTTGCACATACACCGGCAATGCGGCCATCGCGAGGGGCAGACCGAGCAGGCCGTAACTGGCGTAGGCCAATGGGCGGATGGTGTTCATGGCGAATTGCCTAAAAGCTGTGCACGTAAATCTTTGTCTTTGCTGCGCGCATCAAACCAAATGGCAAAAAACGCTTTGGCAAACTCGGGGTCGCGAATATCGGCCAGTAATTTATTGCGGCTGTAAAAGCGAGCACCTTCATTGGGGATATACACGCCAATGAGTTGATCGCCTTCTTTCACATCCGTAAACGCGCGCTGCATTTGCTCTTCCCAGCGTTTAAGCGTGTCGGCGCTGTAGCGCGCACCAAATAGCCGTTCAATTTCATCCAAACTGGTTTCAACAAATTGCTCACGACTGATATTGCGGTGATACGTTAACTCCAAGGCAAAGGGGGCGTTGATATCAAATGGCTTTTTTTCGCTCCACAGTTTGGCGGTATAAATCCGCAGCCCAAACCAGCGCAAATCGCCGCTGCCGATGGTTTGCGCTTGCGGTAGATGCTCGCGCCATGTGGCTGCTTGTGCAGGTATTGCCATGCAGGCAATGGCGAGTAATGCGGCTAGGGATATACGGTGACTCAGCATGGTTTTAGTCTTTTTGCATCAAAAATTGCACGACATCGGTTTTGCCACCGTCAAAGCCCGCTTCGCAGTAAGCAAAGTACAGGCGCCAAATTTTCATGAATTTTTCATCAAAGCCTTGTGCGGTGATGGCGGCTTTTTCAGACTCCCAATCGGCGCGCCAGCGGCGTAAAGTTTCGGCGTAGTCGCGGCCAAAGTGGTATTGATCGATGGTGGAAAGGCCTGCTTGGCTGGCTTTTTGATTAAAGCGCTCTGGGCTAGGTAACATGCCGCCGGGGAATATATATTGCTGAATAAAGTCGGTGCTGCTGCGATAGCGCTCAAATGCTGATTCGACAATGGTGATGGTTTGGATTAGCGCTTTGCCGCCTGATTTGAGGCGTGCAGCAACGGTTTTGAAGTACTCCGGCCAGAATCGCTCGCCGACGGCTTCAAACATTTCAATCGACACAATCGCGTCGTATTCGCCTTGCAAGTCGCGATAATCACAGATTTCAAGTTGTGCGAGCTCGCCCAAGTCTTGCGCTGCGATGCGTTCTTGCGCGATGGCCAATTGCGCTGGAGAAATCGTTACGCCATGTACCTGAATACCGAGCTTCGCCGCATGTTCGGCAAAACCGCCCCAGCCGCAGCCGATTTCCAGTACGCGGCTGCCCGCACGCAGCCCGAGCACGTCGATAATGCGTTGGTATTTGGCGATTTGCGCGCTGTGCAGCGATTGCGCGTAGTCGCCATTAAAAATCGCACTCGAATACGTCCAGCTTGGGTCAAGCCAGCGTTGGTAAAACGCATTGCCAATATCGTAGTGCGCATGAATATTGCGCCGGCTGCCTTCGCGAGTATTGGGGCGTAGCCAATGTTTGATCCGATACCACAAGGTAGCGAGTTTGCCGCCAAATACCATTTGGTCGAGTACCGCTTCATTGCGTAGCGCCAAGTTCAGCACCGCAGTCAGATCAGGGCTATCAATCCAGCCCGCTTCATAGCTCTCAGCAAAGCCAATATCGCCCGCTCGTAAAATTCGGCTGCACGCGCGCCAATCAATGATTTGCAGGGTTGCTGATGGCGGCTGATGTAAGTTGCCAAACATTAAGTGCGTGCCTTCGGGCGTAATCAATTGCAAATGCCCATGCTGCAAACGGCCCAGCAGATTCAAAAATAATTTAGCGGCAGTGGGTGCGTTTTGCGCAATGCTTTGGATAACTTGGCTTTGATTCATGATGTCAGCTCCGAATGTTGTGCGACGACCTTGTGTGGTGTTGGGTGGATTGAAGTGCTCAATGCGATTGCGGGTGGTACCGGTTTGCTAAAAAACGGCACCCGTTTACGCCATAAGTGAAACGCCTGCCAATGAATTCGCGCGAATACGCCCAGCGTTAATAAGGGCTGCGCCAGTAGGGCACGCCAGAGTGTTTGCCGATTGAGCGCCTCTCGTTTGCCGCCGACGGCGGTTTTAATCAGTAGGCCGTCAGCATCAAAATAATCAATGCCCACCCAGGCCGTTTGTGGTGTGTCGCGAAAACCAAATTGATAATGGCCTTGTACTTCACAAAACGGTGAGACGTGCATCATTTTGATGCATTCAAGGCGGGTATTGCTGTCTATGCATTGCTGATCATGGCCTGCAATTAAATACTGGTGTGTTTCGCCAAAGGTATTGTTGACTTCAGCGAGTACGGCACGCAAACCGCCGTCGAGATCGTAGCAATACCAAAAGCTGACCGGATTAAATACAAAGCCAAAAACGCGCGGGAAAGTGTGTAGCCAGATTTCGCCGTTCGCTTCGATGCCGTATTGCACCAAGAGATCACGCATCCATTGCTCCAAATTGCTACCGTCTTTTGGGCCGTAATCATGGGTGTAAATTGAAACAGGGCGCTTGCGATTGATGCCAAAACCACTGACGTCAATCTCGTCCAAGCGCGCTAAATTGACGCGCAAGCAAAATACCGGATACACAAAGCGGTTTTGTGCTGGACGTAAACGTTCGTGCATCACTTGGCCGCGAATGATTTGCGCTGGGGCGTTCATGGCAAGCTGGTCCAGCTTGGAGCGAGGCCAAAATCAGCGACAACGCGCAGTGCTGATTTCAAGCCGTCTTCGTGAAAACCATAACCGGTCCAAGCGCCAGCAAACCAAGTGCGATTTTTGCCTTGAATGGTGTGTAGCTGAGCTTGCGCGGCAATCGCCGCGTGGTCGAACACCGGATGCTGGTATTCAAACTGCGCCAGTACTTTATCTACGGCTGGAGGCATAAATGGATTAAGTGTTACCACGACTGGCGTTTGAAACGGTAGATTTTGCAATTGATTCAGCAAATAACTCACGCACACGGGGCGTTGCCCATCGACATTGGCGCCGCCAAGGTAATTCCACGCTGACCAGACTTTTTTGAGTTTCGGTAATTGCTTAGCGTCGGTGTGCAGAACTGCGGTATTGGCTTGGTAGCGTACGGCTGAAAGCAGTGCGGTTTCTGCATCGCTGGCGTCACTCAATATGGCGAGGGTATCGGGGGCGTGCGTGGCAAAGATGACCGCGTCAAATTGTTCGGCAGTATTTTCGGTATGTACCATCACACCAGTCGAAAGCCGCTCAACGCGAAATACCGGCGCTTGCAGGCGAATATCAGTCAATGTAGCGGCAATTTTGCGCACATATTCCCGTGCTCCACCTTGGACAGTTTGCCATTGCGGCCGATCATTCACTTGTAAGAGGGCATGGTTCAGGCAAAAGCGCAAAAAGGTCGAAGCAGGAAATTCTAAAATATCATTAGGTGAACTCGACCAAATCGCCGCCGCCATTGGCAATAAATACGCATCGCGGAAAGTATCCCCATAATTGCCGCTTTTCAGTAGCTCACCTAAAGTGGCTTTGCTTTGTAAGCAGGCGGCTAGATTTTCATTGGCTGCCGCATTAAATCGCAAAATATCGCGCAGCATGCCGATGAATGACGGCGATAGTAGTCGGCGGCGTTGGGCAAAGACGGTGTTGAGGTTAGTACCGGCCCATTCAAGATCGCCGTCATCGAGTGACACACCAAACGACATATCGGTCGCATAGGTATTGACCCCTAGCTCAGCAAACAAGGCGATTAGATTCGGATACGTCGCTTTGTTAAATACCAAAAACCCAGTATCAACTGGATGAGTTTTGCCTTCCACAGTAATGTCGACCGTATTAGTGTGGCCGCCCAAGTAGCGCCCAGCCTCAAACAGCACCACATCGTGGCCGCGACTTAAAAAGTAAGCACTGGCTAAGCCAGAAATCCCTGAGCCAATCACTGCAATGCGTTGCCGCGCTGAATTCATCATTTTTCCTGCCGTTCGTCATCATGGATGGTGTATGTTTTTCTACTTAGGTGTTAAGATTACTACTAACTTAAAATAATATCTACTAGTTAGTAGAGGAAATTTACTGATGAGTATCTTTAGCAAGTTAAGCTTCAAAGACCAAGCCTTTAAATTGCGTGAAAATGCGATTTTAGATGCGACGACGGCCATCCTTGGCACCAAGGGTTATGATTTGATGACAATGGATGACGTTGCCAATGCGGTCGGTATTTCTAAACCGAGCTTATATAAGCATTTCAAATCAAAAGAGGATTTAGTTGGCGAAGCTTTGATCCGTTTGATTGATGGGGCGATCGATTTTTTGGCGCAATTGAGTCATGAATTAAGTGCGATCGATAAACTCATTGCTTTGCTGGAATGGGCGTTGCGCGTGCGTCTAGAGGGTGGGATGCCATTTTTGCCGTCTACCAGCGCGCATGTGCGCGATATGTTGATGCGCAATCTAAAGTACGTCACTCGGGTGTTGAAGTTGAATGGCCAGCTTGAAAAGTTGGTGCTGGCAGCGCAAAAAAAAGGCGATTTGAATCCGGAGCTGCCAAGTGATGTGATTTTATTTAGTTATTACTCACGCACTTGTGATCCTGCCGTCGAGTATTTGCAAAAATTTAGCAAAATGGATAACGAAGCCATCGTCATGCATATATTGCAAGTGGCTTTAGGTGGGCTGCGCCCTACAGTGGCGGCGTAAATACAAAAAACCCCATAAACCTAAGTTTTATGGGGTTTTGCATCTTGCTGTTTTTACTGATGGTGCCCAAGAGAAGACTCGAACTTCCACACCCTTGCGGGCGCTAGGACCTGAA
>NZ_CAMTIA010000094.1 GCF_947072475.1 uncultured Deefgea sp. | reverse complement strand
GGATAAAGTGGAATAACTCGCCACATTGCCGAGGTTTTTAAAGTAGCGGATTGCCGCGTAATACAGCTCGCTCACTGGGTCGTAACTTTTGTGCGCGCGTGAGGTCATCTGACCAAATTTATTCAGATAGTTAATTACGCCACTGTCTTGAATGCCCGCATTGGTATCTGCCGCATCGGCTGAATCTGGGTTGCGGTATAAAATCCCGGTGCTCGGGTCCCATTCGCGCGAACTATTGGCGACTAAACGGTTGCTGCTGGCGTCGAGTTTATATTCACCAACGAATTTATTTTTGGCGCGCATCACGCCGCCATCTCTCAGCGCGTTACTGTCATTGAGATAGCCAAAAATACTGTATTGCAAATTACTTGAATATTGCTGAATCAAGCCTTCTGGCTTCCAATTACTGCCATATTGCGTGCAGTTTTTTTCTGGAAAAGCCGAATCACAGACTTTCACGCGCACCGAGGCTTCAAACACCAGCTTTTTGTCGGCGCTACTGATTGGACTAGGGTAATCCTTAACAGTACCAGGGTTGTTGACATTACCAGTGCCGGTGAAATACATCTTATTGCCCAAGCCAGCGACGCGGATGGTGAGATTACCCCAGCTAAACGGCGTAGTTCCGGCGACGTTGCTGGTGCGATCACCATAACTGCCACCACGATCATGGCGGGCTTTTTCTAGCCATGTCTCGCCTGCCGTGTCACGAACGCGATAGCCGCCAGTCAGTGCCGAACGAAATGGATCTATCGTTTGTGTGACCGCCCAATTCATAAAATTACCACTCCAATTGCCTGAGCAACTGCGTGTGGTGGTTTTGCTGACGGGCTTGAAATGGCGATCGGCTTCATTGCTGGCATTCACGTAGTCGTAGCATTTATTGGCGTCAAAATAGCCGGTGTATTCATTGCTAGCTGAATAAGCCCCGACATTGGCCTGACTAAGAATGGTCGGAAACTCAACCGAAGGCACTAAGGCCAAACTACCCGGCACAAAACCACCGACATACAAGGGGGCAGGGGCAATCTCAATTGCCGCCCAAGCGGACGGCGTTAGCGACGCAATAGCGATCGCAACCAAGTAGGTGATCGATTTGATCTGACATTTAAACATGGTGCTACCTATCGACTTTGACGGTGGTTTGTAGGCGAACTGCGGCACGACCCGTACTTGAATCTGGCGAGCTGCGTGCAGTAATGCGGAAAGTGCGCGATACAATCCCGCCACTGCCGCCGTATTGATTGGCAAAGGCGCTGCCAGAAATCCCTGATTCATCATCGCTATTGGTTTCGGACATCAACTGAATAAAATACTGCGGTTTGCCTTCAAGCAGGGCAGTGTTGACTAAAAACGACGCGTCAACATCGGTCCAACCGGTGGCAGGGGTATCGGGTGGAGAGATCGGGCATAGCGTGGGGGCAAGGCAACTTTGCCCATTGAGCGCGGTGATATCGGGGTTGCTTTCAATCTTGGCTTCGGCGGCGCGCAGTGCTGATTCGGTGGCTTGTAAAGCCATCGACTGATCATAATTATTGCCGCTGATTTTTTCTTGCAATAGCACATTGCGAATGCCCGATACGCCAAGCAAGGTCGCAATCAATAGCAACACCAGCGCCATGATTAAAATAATCCCCGCTTGCGCAGGGCGGTAAGGCGCTGCGCGCATCATAATGTTCGATTCCTTAGAGAGATCACTTGGGTAATTTCGCGCGTTAAACGGCCATTGGGCGTGCTCGCTGCAGTAGCAATATTTTTTTCTGCGCTTTGTAGGCTGAGCGTTAAGGTGACGGCATTGACTTGATCCCACTGCGTATTGCTTAAGCTGCTGGCATCCACCCAGCTGGTGCTGCTAGGGATGCGATAGCTGATTTGCATATCGACCACGCCAGCGGCCATCTCAATGGGCGTGCCATCGATACCTACGCGATACAGCGAGCGACCCCCGTCTTGGCTGCGGCCATTATTGCCAATATACCAAGTGGAAGCCGCCAATTTAGCCACGGTTGAATTGGGCGCAAACTCATATTTACTGGTCGGGCCACTGCCGCAGTCAGTTGGAAAGGCCAAGTCATTACTGCAATTGCCTGGAGAAGTGCCGCTGCCTTTGTTATGCACCAGATTGCCGGTGCCATTGATATTGCTGACTTGAAAAATGGTGGCATGATCGCTATCGCAGACCATTAAAATATCCCCAGCGGCAATATTGTGGCCGCTGCCCGCTAGTTTGATATTGGCCGAGCCGCCGTTATGGCTTTCGATGCTGTACGCCGAATCGCTCATGCCTTGCAGTTGAATCGCGTGTGTGCCGCTAATGCGCTGACCAACACCGCTACCAAAAGCGGCCGCACTGGTGGCGGCATCACCAGAAAACCCGCGAATCGCCGCCCAATTGGACCACCACTGTGATGTTGGATTATTTAAAACATTGGCCACTTGCTGGGTATTGCCGCAGGCAATGATGCCGGTGCCACGAATAGCGCGCTCGAGAAAACTCAGTGCACTGCGGCCACTTTCGTTCACTTGCGACAAGCCCTCAGAGCTGCGATAGCTTTGCTTACTCGACAGAACTACGCCAGACACTGCAGCAATCATCAATAAGGCAATCGCCACGGCAATCATCAATTCGACAATCGAAAACCCGCGTTGAGATAAAAATCCCGCTCGAGCGGGTAGGGGTGCTTTTTTCATAGAAACACCTCGGTGACGATGGTTTGCTCGCGCTCGCCTTGCGCCGCGCGCGAATCATCCCAGCGTATGGTCACCGTACACCGCGCTGCGTTGCAGTTGACCGCACCGCTAGCGCCTTCACCCAATTGACTGCTAATGCTGGTGCGCCAACGATCCAGTACGCCGCTGGCAAAGCTGCTGCCAGAACTGACGGCGCTATCAATTGCCAAATTAAACTGACCGTTAATGGCGTTTTCGCGATCAGCGCGCATTGCGCTCAGCACTGAATTGGTTTGAATCACCGCCATATTGCGCTCGGTCGAGCTTTGATTGTGCTTGAGCGTGGCCAATTGCAAACCAGCCAAACCCAATAAACCGACTGATAGCACCACAATCCCAATGAGCACTTCAATTAAGCTAAAGCCAGCTTGTGATCGGGGCGAAGACATTGGGTTTACTGGCATACTTTGCTTCCTTTGGTGCTGACTAAACGACTCCCCGCGCCAATTGCCAGTGTCATTAAATTGTCGCTCGGACGGCCCCAGCTGCACGACCAAGTCGACATGCTGGCTGCGGCTAAATTGTTATTGTTGTAAGCCAAACCATCCGCCCCTAAGCGCAGTTGATTGGCGGTTAAATCGCTGGTGACTTGCATATTGCTGGCGCTGCTGAGGGCACCTCGGCGAATCACACCGACGTTGGAAATCACCCCCCAATGCAGCCAATTGCCCGCCGTGCTTGAACAAGCATTGGCGGTGGCTGAATCAAGCTTACAAAAAGTGACGCTGCGATTGAGTTTGATCGCTTCTGAGCGCGCTAAATTAATCGCCGCAATTAATTCGTTGTTTTGCGTGGTGATGCGATTGGCGACCATCATTTGGCTGAAATTGGGCGCAGCAATGGCGGTTAAAATCGCCAAAATACTCAGCGTAACCATCAGCTCGATTAAGGTAAAACCCAGTTGAAATAGCGTCTTAACGCGATGGGTAGTCAGATTGAAATGAAGGTGGCGCGGCATGGTGACTTTAAATTAGAGTAACGGTATATTAGTTAATGCTGATGGTATTGGTTTGCAGCTTAAATGACTAGTAATTTATTTGGCATGTCGTCATTTTAGGGGAAATGCCTAATGCAAATGGCTGCTTTCTGTGGTTTGCATGCATCAGTTTTCAGTTGTAGCGTATTGATCAGTAAGGCTTTAGTCGCTGTGAAATCGCGGCAAGGATAATTTGGCGGGCAAGCGGCGTAAATAAGGTGTTAAATCTTTCTTTTGTCTTTCGTGTTTAGTATGGTTTGTGCTTGAGATCACCCTTAGTCAAGACATCGGCTTTATTTTTAGGCTGGTTTTAAGGGCGTAAAGGCGCGTGCTCAAATGCTATTGATGTGGGTATTTGCTTGTAGAGCTTAATAAACAAAGTCTGTACGTTGATACCCATCATCAATACTGATTTATGGGCGATGATCAGCGCATTGCAGTATGCCCTCCCCGTGAAATGGGAAGGGCGAGCGCATTTTGATTTAATACTGAATGGGTCTACTGGCACTGAACAAGTCAGCAAGAATGTGGCGCTGGAATCAAGCGAGTGGGCTTATTTGATTTTAAAAACGTCACACAAATAATTAAGAAAATTCACATCCTCACACATGCCTTTGCCCGGCGTATCGCTGACTTTGGCCACCGGTTGCCCGTTGCAATACACCAATTTCATGACGATTTGTAAGGGTTCTAAGCCGCAGTCATTGGACAAATCAGTGCCAATCCCAAAGCCGACGCGTGAGCGCGGGGCAAAGTGTTGGTAGAGCGCAATGGCTTTATCAATATTGAGCCCGTCGCTAAACACCAATTGCTTGCTGCTCGGGTCGATTTTCATTGTGTGATAATGCGCGATGATTTTTTCACCCCACAAAAACGGGTCGCCCGAGTCGTGACGCACGCCGTCAAACAGCTTGCAAAAATACAAATCAAAGTCACGTAAAAACGCATCGGTGCCGACAACGTCAGTCAGCGCGATGCCCAAATCGCCGCGATATTCTCGCACCCAATGCTCGAGCGCATTTTTTTGAAAATCACGCAATCGTGAACCAAAGCTTTGAAACGCTTGCAGGTATTCATGCGCCATGGTGCCAATCGGCGTAAGGCCAAAGCGTTTGGCGAGTAATACATTGCTGGTGCCGCGCATTGCGCTGCATTGGCTGGCGAGTGCTTGCACCACTTCGGCATGCCATTGCCGAGAAAACCGCCGCCGGGTACCAAAATCAAAAAATACAAAGGGATTGGCCAGCGGCGCTTGCGCTGCAAATTGCTGCAAAGTATTGATTTTGGCCGCCAGATGGGCGCGGCCAATCGCGAGCGCAGGCGCGAGCTCAAATTGACGGAAATACACTTCATTGACAATCGACAGCACGTAGATTTCAAACAACATGCAATGCAGCATCGGCCCTTTTACGGTGATGCTCAATTGGCCGGGTTGTTGCGTTGATTCGCTAACGCGAATAAAGCGCCGTTGCAGCTGAAATAAACGCAAAAAATCGACGAAATCGGATTTGATAAAACGCAGCCCCGCCAAATAATCGAGCTCGTCTTCGCTAAAGCGCAGCGTACATAAATGATCGAGCTGGGCGTTTATTTCGGCTTGGCAAGCCGCGAGCGGCAGCGCGGTGCGATTGCGGCACTTAAACGCGTATTCCGACTGCGTTTGCGGTTGGCTATGCAAGATTTCTTGCATCATGGTGAATTTATATAAATCGGTGTCGAGTAAAGACTCAATCACAGGCACTAAAGTTGTCATGCAAAGATCGCTTTTAAGTTGGATCAATGATCGAGCGCCAGCGCCAAATGGCTGGCGGTTTGCATGCCACGGGCGCGCATCTCGGTGATAAAAGCTTGCCCTTGTTCGGCAAAGCCCGCGACTGGGCTGGTGCAATCGGTGAGTAATACTAATTTATGCATCTGCGCCTCGCCCAAGGCGCTGGCTAAATCGCGCACCGTGCTGGCCACACAATGCGATAGCGCTTGGCCGGCAATCAAAATTAAATCGGCTTTAGCCAGCTCGGCCAACCACGCGGTATTGGCGGGATTAACCGCATCATTCACATCGGGCACTTCGGCTTGCAGCGCCGAATAATGCTCGCTACGCGGATTGCTGCCTTTATGAATAAAGTGTAGCGGTCTGAGCGTTTGCCGTTGCCATGCATAGAGCGCGGCGAGTAAATCGCTTTGCACCGCTTGCCCCCAGCTACCAATCAGGCAATGCTCGGGCCAAATCATCAGTTGATAGCGTTGATTGCGGCTGAGCGCTTTTACATACGCCAAACTGTGCGCTTGCTGCGCCGGATCGCGCGCGCGCCACACGCCGCGTTCAACATCACTTTGGCTAATCACTGTGAACGGCGCGGGTAGTTGGCCTGCGGCATCACACCACCAGCTCGGATGGGCAATATCCACCGGCAAATGCGAATCAAGCGTGACATGAATTTGGCTGAGCGCAGTGCCTTGCTGGGCTAAAAGTGCGCCAATGCGTTGCAAATCAGCGCTGGCGCCAGCAACGGGCAGCGCTGCGCCAGCTTGATCGCAAAAATCATTTTGCGGGTCGATGATGATCAGTTGCACATTGCGCTTTGGCATCGGCTTTCCTTCATTGATTGCGCCCATTCACGGGCAACGCGGGGATTGGCAGCATACTCTGAAGTAGGATTGAGCGCAGTAAACTAGGCACACTCGCGATCTGGATCATGGTTGGGG
>NZ_CAMTIA010000093.1 GCF_947072475.1 uncultured Deefgea sp. | reverse complement strand
ACGAAGTAACGGAGATAAAAAATGCCGTTCACTTGGCTTAAGTGAACGGCATTACAGCATCAGCTGGCATTTTGTATTGGTGATCTTTTATACGGCTTGATCGTTGGTTTCGCCGGTACGAATACGAACCACGTACTCAACAGGGCTAACGAAGATTTTGCCATCACCAATCTTGCCTGTGTGGGCGGCTTTAATAATGCCTTCGATGGCGGTTTCAACTTGATCGTCCGATAAAACCACTTCGATTTTAACTTTCGGCAAAAAGTCGACCACATATTCGGCACCACGGTAGAGCTCGGTATGGCCTTTTTGGCGACCAAAGCCTTTAACTTCAGTGACGGTAAGGCCGGAAATGCCCAGTTCAGATAAAGCTTCGCGAACTTCATCCAGTTTAAATGGTTTGATAATCGCTTCGATCTTTTTCATGCGGCATTCCGTTTAAAGTGTCAATGATGATGCCCGAGTATAACTAGGTCGGCTAAATCACGCCAAGTGCTGTGATTTATTTGCTATTGGAATGCAAATAAACTGGTCTTTTTAGCAGTATTAAGTCCTAGGTATGATTTTTATTTGCCCAATGACGAAGGCTAGCTGCTTGAAAATAAAAGCAATATTATTTAATTGCAGTGTTTTTAATAAAAAACCCACAAAAAGACTAGACCACTCGGAGCTTGTTCTGTAAGATGCGGTTCTTGTTGGGGGGGGTTGGCGGAATTGGTAGACGCACTGGATTTAGGTTCCAGCGCCGCAAGGTGTAAGAGTTCGAGTCTCTTATCCCCCACCAGAACAACGATGCAGTGCATCAAAACTGAAAAGCCACTTAGCGTATGCAAGTGGCTTTTTTGCGTGGCTAAAAAATAGTTATCGTCTTGAAGTCACGCTGTTGATTCCGATTTATTCTGTATTACCTCATTTGAATATTGCTGTGACTCGGGGGTGCTGCGTTGGGCCTTGGATGGTCACGTTGCAAAGACTTTGCTATAATGTTGAGCTTTACTGAGTAAAGCTGTCAGAATGGCGCTTTATGGGCATGATTAGGGCAGTCGGTGGCCGAACAGGCGTTGATCCGGTTGTTTTAAATTTTATTGATTAATAATTTCTTCTGGATGAAATTCATCTGGAAATACGTTTGAGGAATACTGGTAATGCAAGCACAACTGGAAACCCTGAGCGCTCTTGAGCGTCGTCTGTCCATTTCGGTGCCACGCGAAGAAATCGCACAGCAAGTGAATGCCCGCCTCAAGCGCGTTGCAAAAACTGCAAAAATTGACGGTTTCCGTCCTGGTAAAGCACCGATGAATATCGTGGCACAAAGCCATGGTTTCCGTGTGCAAGAAGAAGTTTTAGGTGAAACGGTTGAGCGCGCTTTTGGCGAAGCAGTCGTTGAGCAAAAATTGCAAGTTGCGGGCTACCCACGTTTTGAAGCCAAGCAAGATTCGACAGCCGAAGGCGATTTCGAATTTTTAGCAACGTTTGAAGTTTACCCAGAAGTTAAAGTGGGTGATTTGAGCGGTATTGAAGTGCAAAAACCAACTTTAGTGGTTGGCGATGACGAAGTGAACAAAACCATCGATATCTTACGTAGCCAACGCACTCGTTTTGAACGTGTTGAGCGTGCTGCAGAGACCGGTGATCGCGTGATCATCGACTTTAAAGGTTCGATCGATGGCGTGGCTTTTGCGGGTGGTTCATCAGACAACTACGCTTTCTTGATCGGCAAAGGCCAAATGCTGCCTGAGTTTGAAGCTGGCGTGATTGGCATGAAAGAAGACGAAAGCAAAGATGTTAGCGTGGCTTTCCCAGCCGATTACCATGGTAAAGATGTTGCAGGTAAAACTGCAGTATTTGCAATTACTGTGAAAAATGTTGCCGCTGCAAACTTGCCAGTCGTTGATGCAGACTTTGCAAAAAGCTTGGGCATCGAAGACGGCGACGTGGAAAAAATGCGTGCAGAAGTGAAAGGTAATTTGGAACGCGAAGTGCGTTTCCGCCTTAAATCACGCATTAAAGAAAGCGCAATGACTGCGGTGATTGAAGCGACACCAATGGATTTACCACGCAACCTGATCGCGCTTGAAATTGGCCGTTTGGTTGAAGGTGCGAAGGGCGACTTGCAAAACCGTGGTATCGATCCGGCGACCGTGCCGTTTTCACCTGCGATGTTTGAAGCGCAAGCTAAACGCCGCGTTCATCTTGGTTTGGCTTTGTCTGAATTGGTTGAAATCGAAAAGCTGTCAACTCAGCCAGAACAAATTAAAGCCATTATCGAAGATTTGGCTCAAAATTACGAAGATCCAAGCGAAGTACTCGCTTGGTACTACGAAAGCCCTGATCGTTTGTCTGGCCCTACCAATATGGCTTTGGAAGACAATGTGGTTGAGTTTGTATTGTCAAAAGCTAAAGTAACTGAACAAGCGATTGGCTTTGATGAATTGATGGGCCAACAAGGTCAATAATTTACACTGAGAGGTTGGAATGTCCAGAATGGAATTTGATCCGCAAAATATCGGTCTAGTGCCTATGGTCGTTGAGCAAAGCGGCCGCGGTGAACGTGCGTATGATATTTATTCACGCTTGCTGAAAGAACGGGTCATTTTCCTGGTCGGCCCAGTGAATGATCAAATGGCCAATCTTGTGGTCGCTCAGTTATTGTTTTTAGAGTCGGAAAATCCAGATAAAGATATTTCGCTCTATATCAATTCCCCTGGCGGTTCGGTGACTGCTGGGATGGCGATTTACGATACGATGCAATTTATTAAGCCCGATGTCTCTACTTTATGTATTGGTATGGCGGCTTCAATGGGCGCATTCTTGTTGTCTGGCGGAGCGAAAGGCAAGCGTTTTTCATTGCCAAATTCGCGGATTATGATTCATCAGCCTTTGATTGGCGGTTTGCAAGGCCAAGCTTCGGATATTGAAATTCATGCGCGAGAATTGATCAAGACTAAACGCACTTTGAATGAATTGTTAGCCAAGCACAGCGGACAAGACATTGAAACGGTTGAGCGCGATACTGATCGTGATAATTTCATGAATGCCGACGAAGCGAAAGCTTATGGTTTGGTGGATGAAGTCTTGGTTTCTCGGGCGACTTTGGCAGGTTAACCTCAAGCCGATCCCTAAGTAGCCGCCAGCGAGTCTGGCGGCTTTTCTTTCCTCGGTGAGTTATATTCGGAATGGCTGTTCATGTCTGATAAAGAAAAATTATTGTATTGTTCCTTCTGCGGCAAAAGTCAGCATGAAGTAAAAAAATTGATTGCAGGTCCGCAAGTCTTTATTTGTAATGAATGTATTGATTTGTGTAATGACGTCATTGAAGAAGAAGTGACTGATTTAACGACGGATTCAATTACCACCGGTGAGGGTAAGCGTTTACCTAAACCAACAGAAATTCGCGATGAGCTCAATCAGTATGTTGTAGGTCAAGAGCGGGCTAAAAAGATTTTATCAGTTGCGGTTTACAATCATTACAAACGCTTGTCGACTAAGGGTCGCGCGGGTAATGATGTTGAGTTGGCCAAATCAAATATTCTGCTCATTGGTCCAACTGGCTCGGGTAAAACCTTGCTGGCACAAACCATGGCTAAATTGCTTGACGTGCCGTTTGTGATTGCCGATGCAACCACGCTGACTGAGGCTGGCTATGTGGGTGAAGACGTTGAGCACATTATCGCTAAACTATTAGCGCAGTGCGATAACGACGTCGAGAAAGCGCAGCGCGGCATTGTTTACCTCGATGAGGTGGATAAAATTGCACGTAAGTCTGAAAATCCATCGATCACACGTGATGTATCAGGTGAGGGCGTTCAGCAAGCATTGTTGAAGTTAATTGAAGGCACGGTGGCTTCGGTACCACCGAGTGGCGGTCGTAAGCACCCAAATCAAGATTTGCCTAAAGTCGATACCACTAATATTTTATTTATTTGTGGTGGCGCTTTTGAAGGTTTGGATAAAATCATCCGTAACCGTTCAGTCAAAGGTGGCATTGGTTTTGGCGCTGAAGTGAAAAGCAAAGACGAGCGTAAAAACATCGGTGAATTGCTGCATGAAGTTGAGCCTGATGATTTGATTCGTTTTGGTTTGATTCCTGAGTTTGTTGGGCGCTTGCCCGTGGTCGCTACTTTGGCCGAGCTCGATGAAGCCGCCTTGGTGACGATTTTAACTGAACCTAAAAATGCCTTAATCAAGCAATATCAAAAATTGTTTGAAATGGAAAATGTTGAGTTAGAAATTGACACTGAAGCCTTAGCTGCGATTGCCCATAAAGCCATGGAGCGCAAAACAGGTGCGCGTGGTTTACGCTCTATCGTCGAGCAAACACTGCTGGACACCATGTTTGAACTGCCGGTGATGGAAGGTGTTGCTAAAGTACTTGTGAATAAAGAAGTCATTACTGCGGCAGCAAAACCTGAGTTTATTGCGGTTACAACGCAAACAGATATCGCTAGCAAATAAGTCGTTTTTTTCTCGCCCGCTGCGGTTTCCTCGTTTTGGAGCTGAATGCGGGCGTTATTGTTTATGGCTCTGCAATTGAATTTAAGCGCAGTGACCACATATTGTGAACATACTCTCGATCAGGTCATCCCAATATGTCTGAGCATCAATTACTACCGGTTGAATCTACTTCGTTCCCCATGTTGCCATTGCGTGACGTCGTGGTATTTCCGCATATGGTTATTCCGTTGTTTGTGGGCCGTCCTAAGTCGATCAAAGCACTTGAAGCGGCAATGGAAGGCAATAAGCATGTTTTATTAGTGGCACAAAAAAATGCCGCGAAAGACGAACCATCGATGGCCGATTTGTACCCGATTGGTACTGTGGCCACTGTTTTGCAATTATTAAAATTGCCCGATGGCACGGTTAAAGTTTTGGTCGAAGGCCTGCAGCGTGCGGTAGTTGAATCTTTAGAAGATCAAGATGGCTTTTATCAAGCGGTAGCTACCCCGCAGCTATTGGCCGATGAAAGCAACCATGAAGCCGAAGGCATGCGGCGTGCTTTGCTGACGCAATTTGATCAGTACGTTAAATTAAATAAAAAAATCCCTCCTGAAATTTTAACCTCATTGGCGGGTATTGAAACGGCAGGGCGTTTAGCCGATACCGTTGCGGCGCATTTGCCGCTCAAACTCGAGCAAAAGCAAGCGGTGCTGGAAATGGACGACGTGGCAACACGGATGGATCATTTGCTCAAGCAGCTTGAGTCTGAACTGGATATTTTGCAGGTCGAAAAGCGTATTCGTGGCCGTGTGAAACGGCAAATGGAAAAAAGCCAGCGTGAATATTATTTAAACGAACAAGTTAAAGCGATTCAAAAAGAGCTCGGTGAGCTGGATGAAAGTGCTGACTTGGACGAATTAGAAAAGAAAATAAAAAATGCGGGTATGAGTAAAGAGGCGAAGGATAAAACCGAAGCCGAACTCAAAAAACTCCGCATGATGTCACCGATGTCGGCGGAAGCCACGGTAGTTCGCAATTACGTCGACACCATGTTGGCTTTGCCTTGGAAAAAGAAAACCAAAATTAGTAAAGATTTGGCCGCAGCAGAAACGGTTTTAGATGCCGATCACTATGGTTTGGATAAGGTTAAAGAGCGAATTGTTGAATATTTGGCGGTGCAAACACGCGTCGAAAAATTAAAAGCGCCGATTTTGTGCTTAGTGGGCCCGCCAGGCGTGGGTAAAACCAGCTTGGGCGAAAGTATTGCACGGGCGACCAATCGCAAGTTTGTGCGTATGGCTTTAGGTGGCGTTCGTGATGAAGCGGAAATCCGTGGTCATCGCCGTACTTATATTGGCTCAATGCCGGGTAAAATTTTACAAAGTATGACTAAGGTGGGTGTAAAAAACCCGCTATTTTTACTCGATGAAGTGGATAAAATTGGCAGCGATATGCGGGGAGATCCATCCTCTGCATTGCTAGAAGTATTAGATCCAGAGCAAAATCACTCATTTAGCGATCATTATCTTGAAGTTGATTATGATTTATCGGACGTGATGTTTGTGGCGACGGCTAATTCGTTGAATATTCCAGCGCCATTATTGGATCGGATGGAAATTATTCGCTTATCGGGTTACACCGAGGACGAGAAAGTCAATATTGCGCTGAAATATCTCGTGCCTAAGCAAATGAAAAACAATGGCGTTGCAGACGGCGAGTTATTGATTGCAGATACCGCAGTGCGTGACATTATTCGTTATTACACGCGTGAAGCGGGTGTGCGCAGTTTGGACCGTGAAATCGCAAAAATTTGTCGCAAAGTGGTTAAAGCTTTGCTCATGAAGCCAAGCGATAAGAAAATTACGGTAGCAAGTAAAAACCTAGATAAATATCTCGGTGTGCATCGCTTTGACTATGGCGTTGCTGAATTAAAAAATCAGATTGGGCAAGTGACCGGTTTGGCGTGGACTGAAGTGGGCCTTGAGTTCCTGTCCATTGCAGCGGTCAAATTACCAGGTAAAGGTCTGTATCGTATACACATCTCCGCCACCACCAGACAGG
>NZ_CAMTIA010000092.1 GCF_947072475.1 uncultured Deefgea sp. | reverse complement strand
TTGTTTTTTCAAACCAATGAAAATTCAGAGGCGACAACTAGTCTGACATAGGGGGGTGGGGGGATTACCCCATCTTTAACGCGCGGTAAACCAGATCCGCCGGCATCGTTGCCGACATCGCCCAGCCAATGATTTTTCGCGAGAACAACTCCAGTATCACCGCCAAGTACAGCCAACCCGAACGCGTACGGATATACGTGATGTCTGCCGTCCACGCCACATTGGGCTGCGTAGGATTAAATTGTCGATTCAATATATTCTCAGCCACTGGCAAGGCGTGCTTGCTGTCGGTTGTGCTGACGAATTTTCGTTTCCAAACAGGCACTAAGCCCGCCTCGCGCATCAATCGCCTAATTTTATAGCGACCAATCTGAATGCCTTTCTGATGCATTTTAGTCAATAGTCGGCGACTGCCTGAGGTTTGCTGACTCTCGGCAAATGCCGCTTTCAAATGCACACTAGTCGCGCAAATGGCGGCAGGCATGGACTTCTTCTTCGCCGCGTAATAACCAGCCCGACTCACATTTAACACACGACAAGCCTGACTCACCGACGCCTTCTGTTGCCACTGATCCACCAAGCGGTAGGCTATTTCAGCTCGCGGGCAAAGAAGGCGGAGGCCTTTTTTAACAGTTCGTTATCCGAACGAAGCTGGCGATTTTCGGATTCAAGCAGGCGGATGCGCTGCTGCTCGGCGGTGAGTGGTTTACCAATACCAGGTGAGCCCGTTTTCTCCGCCAAATATTGCGCCACCCAGCGATCAACCGAAGTGCGCCCAACCCGCATATCCTTCACCACTTGGGCAACAGTCAGGCCTTGATCGACCACCATGCGGGCGACTTCCAGCTTAAAGCTGGCATCGTAATCAGTACGTTTAGAAGTCATGTTATTTCCTCGTTAGGATGAATAATGCCCTATCGAGGTGTCTACTAGGCATTAGACCACTACAGTCGAGCATTTGTTCATACGCCCGATATCAGCCTTTTAAGGCATTCTTGGTTGGATAACCTAGCTGGCGGAGAGTTGGCCCGACGCGTTTTCCGAGTTGAATGTATAGCTGAACAGCACGTAATCTATCTTCGTACGAATACATGAACTACCTCCTGGTAGTCCAAGATTTTATCCGCAGCCCCGTGGGTCAATTTTCGGTCGGCGACAACACGTACTATTGGGCCGAGCAACACCACCCCGAGTTAACGCCGCCAGCGTGGCCGATGCCGCAGCCAAGCCAAGGCGTTTTGCCGCATTTATTGGTGGTGCAAAGCGAGTCTTTTGTTGATTTTCGGCGCTATTATCCGCAAATTCGCCCGGATATTTTGAGCGAATATGATCAGTTTTGCGCTGAGTCTTTGCAGTATGGCCAGCTGGAAGTACCGGCTTGGGGCGCCAATACCGTGCGTAGCGAATTTGCTTTTTTGTCGGGCTTATCGCCGCAGCAATTGGGCGTGCATCAATTTAATCCTTACCGCCGTTTTGCCCGCCAGTATTCGGCGTCGTTACCAGCGCAGTTGCGCCAGCAGGGTTATCGCACCGTGTGCATTCACCCGTATGCCGCTAGTTTTTACCACCGCGATGCCTTGTATCCGCAATTGGGTTTTGATGAATTTATCGACATCAGCGCCTTTGCGCCACCGCCCGCCGGCATGCCGTATGTGGATGATTTGCAAGTGGCGGCCAAAATCGGCGAAGTGCTAGCGCAGGCGACGCAGCCGACGTTTATTTTTGTCATCACCATGGAAAATCACGGCCCATTGCATTTAGAGCAATTGGCAGAAGGCGACGCCGAGCAGGTGTATCACGGCGCAGCGCCAATAGACGGCGAAGAGTTAACGATTTATTTGCGCCACCAAGCCAACGCCAATCGGATGCTGGCGCAGCTACGCGAGCAACTCACGGCCTTAGCCACACCCGCTACCTTGTGTTGGTACGGTGATCATGTGCCCATCTTGCCCAAGGTTTACGCCGCCCACGGCGAACCGAGCGGCAACACCGATTATTTTATTTGGCAAACCCCGCATAAAGCCGGCCAATCTGAAAGGCGTGCGCCCGCAGAGGCCAGCCAACCCAATCACCTTGCTGCCCACCAATTGGCCGGTGAAATTTTACGGTCTTGGCTTTGAGCGCCATATCAAATACCAAAATGCTGAAGTCGTTGGTCTAGGGTCTGTTGACATTGGGTTTGCCAGCCGCCCTAGCCATGTATTACCCCGCGCCTGCGCCGTCTTTGCTTTCGCTAAACGGGGGGCGGGCGAACCACACCAAGGCAATCAGCACAATAAATAGCACGGCAAATAAGCCAAAAATATCATTGGCCGACATAAAAAAGCTTAGCTGGGTGATTTTTTGGTTAATCAACCCCAGCGCTTGCTGCAGGCTAAAGCCTTGTGCGACTAAGCCCGATAAACTGTCTTGTACCACGGGATTGTAGGGATTGATCTGCTGCACCAGATTGGCGTGATGGACTTTTTCTTGGTTATCCCACATCGCCGTGACCAGCGATACACCGATGGTGCCAGACATAGTGCGCATAAAGTTAGACATACTCGCTGCCGACGCAATTCGCTCTGGCGGTAAGCCGGATAAAGTAATCGCGGTGAGCGGCATAAAGAAACACGCTACGCCAATCCCTTGCACAAACTGCGGCCACGCCAGCCAGCCAAAACTAATCGCTGGCGTATAAAAAGTGCGCCAGTAATAACAAGCCGCAAACACCAAAAACGCCAAGCTGACTAATAGTCGCAAATCAATTTTGCTGGAATAGCGGCCAATTACTGGCGACAACACCACCGGCAATAAACCCACAGGCGCTAAAGCCAGCCCTGCCATCGTCGCGGTATAGCCTAAATGCTCTTGCATTAATAAAGGCAGCAATAAGATCGAGCTAAAGTACATCAAAAAACCCAAGCTCAAACTCAGCGCACCAATGGTGAAATTGCGGTGCTTAAACAGCGCTAAATCTAGTACCGGATACGGCTCGTCGCGCTCCCAGATTAATAAAAACACCAAGCCCACTGCCGCAATAATCGCCAAGGCAATAATGCGGTTTGAGCTAAACCATTCATATTGATTGCCCAAATCGAGCATGATTTGAAAAGCGCAGATGGTGATAATCAATAAAGCCAGCCCAACGCGGTCGACCGGTACGGACAAGCGCGCCGTTTCGCGGCCCTTGAGCTGCCAAAACGCCACGCCAGCGACAAACATGCCCACCGGCACATTGATAAAGAAAATCCCGCCCCACACCCAATTATCGGTAATCCAGCCGCCCAGAATCGGCCCCACAATCGGCGCCAAAATAATCGTCATCGCCCATAAAGCCAGCGCCAGCGTTTTTTTCTCGGGGGGGTAACACGCTAATAATAAGCTTTGCGATAAAGGAATCAGCGGCCCGGCCAATAGGCCCTGCAACACGCGGAAAAAAATCAGCATATCCAGCGATGGGGCAATGCCAGACAAAAACGACGTGATCACAAAACCAATCACGCCGACCATAAACACCCGCACCTCGCCAAAACGCTGCGCCACCCAGCCCGATAGCAGCACCGAAATCGCATTAGCCACGCCAAACGACGTAATCACCCATGTGCCTTCGGTAATCGATGCACCCAAATCGCCCGATATCGTCGGAATCGCCACATTGGTAATGGTGGTGTCGAGCACCTGCATAAAGGTCGCTAGCGCCAGCGCCGCCGTCGCCCAGATGCGCGCCGAACCATAAAGTGGCGATACGGTACTCATTTTTTACGCCCTGCGGCTGGCGTCAGATTGGCTTGAATAATGGCATCAATATGCTGATTGGCTTTTTGTAACGAGACCGCATATAGATTGGTCGATTCGACAGGCTGGCCATTGCTGGATTTAGCCAAGCGCGGGCCTGATTGATCATGGGTATTGACCGTAACACTCATCGACAAGCCGATTTGCAGCGGATACTTGGCTAATTGTTGTGGATCAAGCGCAATTCGTACTGGCAAACGCTGCACAATCTTAATCCAATCGCCATTGGCGTTTTCTGGCGGTAGTAGCGAAAAAACGCTGCCGGTGCCGGGCGATAAACCGGCGACTTTGCCATCAAACTTGACCGAGCTGCCGTATAAATCGGCGGTTAAGGTTACCGGCTGGCCGATCCGAATCGGCTCGATTTGCGTTTCTTTTAAATTGGCATCGACCCACACATTCGATAGCGGCGACAAAGCCATCAGCGGCGAGCCGGGGGCGACTTGCGCGCCAACGGCGACGGCGCGTTTGGCCACTTGGGCGTCAACCGGTGAGCGAATATCGGTGCGCTGGCGATTGAGCCAAGCCTCGCGCAGCGCATCGGCTGCGGCGCTGACTTCGGGATAATCACGCACTACGCCGCTGAGCACCTGCATTTTGGCTGCTTGCAGCGCGGCTTGGCTGGCTTCAAGCGCGGCTTGGGCCGAGGCTTTGGCCTGCTCGGCGTGTTGCAATACTTCGGCACTAATCGCTTGCCCCTCGGCGGCGATGCGGCGGCGTTGCAAATCATCGCTGGCCTGCTTGAGTGCGACTTCGCGCAGCGTGACTTCGGCATTCAGTTGCGCCACTTGCTGCTGCGCCACTTGCGCGCCACGTACTGCGCGCGCCAATGCTGACTCTGCCCGCGCCAAGGTCAGCGTGGCATCACTGGCGTCTAAACTCACCAGTAAATCACCGGCTTTAACCATATCGGTATTGTGCACATACACCGCGCTGACTGTACCGCCAATCCGCGAGTCAATCTGGGTGACATAACCCGCCACATACGCATCATCGGTGCTTTCTTGGTAACGCAGCACCAATAGCCAATACAACAACACCGCGCCAGCAATCAGTAGCAGCAGCAAACTGGCGACGATCAGCGAGCGGCGGCGGCGAAGCGGGTCAACGTTGGGCGTGTCGGCGGCAGTATTCGGGGTGGTCAACGTTTCACTCATGGGGTTTCCTTCGAGTCAGTTGCGCCCATGGCGCGGATCAGGCTGGTTTGGGCAATCAGGCGGTCGCGTTGCGCCTGTAATAAAGCTAAGCGCGAATTCACGTGCGACAAATGCGATTGCAAGGTTTCACTCGCTGGCGACAAACCGGCGCGTTGGCGTAATCGGGCGCTATTGGCCAATTGTTCGGCCGCCGTTGCGCTTAGTTTGGCCTCGGCTTCAATCTTGAGCGCGGCTTGTTGGCGCGCCAAACTGGTGGCGCTCTGGTTGGCGATATCGAGCAGGGTTTGGTTATAAATCGCAATCGCCGAGGCGTAATGCGCATGCTGTAAATCCAGCGCACCCTGCAAAGCGCCAGCTTCAAAAATCGGCAAGCTAATCGCTGGCGTTAGCCCCAAGCGGCGCGATGCCGAATCAAACAAGGTGGCGGTGGATAAAGACGACAAACCAATCAGCGCTGATAAAGAAATATCCGGATAAAAATCCGCCTGCGCCGCGCGAACTAAAGCCGCAGCACTCTCCACTTGATACTTGGCGGCGAGTAATTCCGGGCGCTGCGCCAATTGATTAAGCCGCAAGCCGGCGGTATTAATCGGCCAAGCCGGTAAAGCGCGCGGCGCTTGCGCTGCCAAATCAGCTTGGCTGGTGAGCGTGAGCGCGGCTAAAGCCGCTTGCGCGTTACTGCTCGCCAGTTGCGCCGCAATGAGCGCGGTGCGCGCCTCGGCGAGGAGAAGGGTTTGTTCATTTTGCGCGTCGCGGCTGACTAAACCGGCGCGTTTGAGGGTTTTGCTTTTTTGCGCCAACTGCTCGCTGGCGTGTAATGCCGCTTGTTGCAACATGATTTCTTGCTGCGCGGCGCGCCAGACTAGATATTGCGTTACCACCTCAGCCGCCAGCCATTGCTGCGCGCTGGCTTGTTCTAGCTCCGCAGCGCGGCTGGCACCGGCTGCAGCGGCAACGCGCTCACGAATCTTGCCCCATAAATCAAAGCTGTAATTCAGGCTTAAACCGACTTGTGAATAAGTTTGCCAAGTGCCGGCAATCGGCGGTGGAATCAAACCATCGGCGCTATAGCGTTGGCGATTCAATGCGGCCTGTCCATTTACCGTTGGCCCGCTGCCGCTAGCCGCAATCGCCTCATTAGCGCGCGCCGCAGCCACTTTGGCCGCAGCTAGCGTGAGTTTGGGATTGGCCGCCAAAGCCTGTTTAAGCAATTGATCCAGTTCCGGATCACGCAAAGCCTGCCACCAAGCTCCCCGCGCAAAATCAGGCGATTGAGGTAAGGTACTTAAAGACAGCTGATTTGCCGTCAGCATGGGCGGCATCGGCGGTGAAGGGGCAGCACAAGCGGTTAACAAAGCCAGTACTAAAGTGCACAAACCCGCCTGTGGTAAACGCTGGATCAAGGGTTGGATCAAGGTCACCATATTGTTTTTCCGCCTTAGATAGGTGGCTTTATGCTAGTAGAGATCTTTAATGCTGTCACTTGCTATAGTTATGTATCTGTGCATATTTACGTAATTCTTTCGTCTTGTGTTTTTTGTGCTGGGTTTTGTTGGAGCGCAAGTGTTTTGCACGTGTGGTGTGGTGTTCAGGCGGTGTGAATGGGCGTTGATCCCACGCGCTAAAATCCATCGGATATGCCCGCCATGCCAACGCGCAAGCAAGTGATGCCTCATCCGTTCAAGCTTTCGCCATCTTTCGTTTTGACGGCGTTCTGCTGCAGATAGCGACTAGCCAACAGTTTTCGGCGGAGCACGTTGAGAAACACATATAGAAAGATAGATATAGACATGCAGCGTGTTCGACAAACAAGCAATGTCGCCGATAGATCAATTGATTCGGTGCGATGGCGCATAAAATCCTTGATTTACTGCACCCTGGGATAGGAGCGCTGATCGATCAGCACCGTGACGGCCTGAGTTTGGCAATCCTTCAGAATTAATGTTGAAATTGGATTCTTTAAAATTCAACAACTTAGCGTGTTACTGGCATTTTGTTTGCAGCAAGGTGTT
>NZ_CAMTIA010000091.1 GCF_947072475.1 uncultured Deefgea sp. | reverse complement strand
CCAAGAAACCCAGCCCAACAATCCAGCGTAAAATATCAGCAGAAATCAAGCCTGCCACCTGCTGCCCGATCCATGCGGCAGCATAGTGATTCAAAACAGTTGCAACAAAAATGCCCGCCACAATCGGCAACGGCCGACGAAAACGGGCAGCAAGAATCAACGAAAGCAATTGTGTTTTATCGCCCATCTCGGCAATAGCCACTACGCCAGTTGAAACTAACAACGTGTCAAACATAAACAGCACTCCGGATGGGCAGAAACAAGAAGTCATTGCGCGTAGCCCATCCAGGAATACACGACAACAACTTCAGGTCTCGTCAGGCGAAGCAACAGCTCGCTATCTATGCCATGCGTTAATTTGCAAATATGTTGACATAGATCCTGCTCAAATCGCTGGGTTTTGGACCCAACACCAAGGCAGGCGACTACTCCCCCGAAGGGTAAGGCGGCATTTTAATGCTTTTTATGGCCTAAGTGCAAATCGGGGTTTACCCGCTAACGTAAAGATTGCAAAATGCCGTCGCATGCATCTTCAATCAAATCAAGCACCAACTCAAAACCCGCATCCCCACCGTAATAAGGATCAGGCACCTCACGCTCACTCGATTGCGTCGCAAAAGTCATAAATAAACGCAATTTGTGCTGATGGGCTACTGGACAATGCTGTTTCAAGTAAGCCAAGTGACTGTTATCCATCGCCAGAATCAAATCATACTCAGCAAAATCCATCGCATTCACTTGCCTAGCGCGTAAAGCAGATAAATCATAGCCCCGCCGCAAGGCATGCTTTTGCGCCCGTCGATCAGGGGCCTCACCCACGTGATAACTTTGCGTTCCGGCGGAATCAACTTCAATTTGCCCCGCTAAATACTGCGCCAGCACTTGATGTCGCAGCACAGCATCCGCCGTCGGGCTGCGGCAAATATTACCGGTACAAATCATCAGCACTTTTTGCATCTGCTTGCCTCTTGTTATTGGCTTAACACGCTGGCACACCCACCGTCAGCGCCAACCCCCCCAAAGAGGTTTCTTTATAAATATTATGCATATCCATGCCCGTGCGGTACATCGTGGCGATGACTTCGTCCAAACTTACTTTATGCTCGCCGTTTTCCATTAACGCCAATTGCGCGACTTTAATCGCTTTTTCAGCAGCAACCCCATTGCGCTCAACACAAGGAATTTGCACCAAGCCGCCGACTGGATCACACGTCAAACCAAGATGATGTTCCATGCCGATTTCAGCGGCATTTTCAACTTGCTCTAAAGTACCGCCGAGTACTGCACAATACGCACCCGCCGCCATTGAACACGCCACGCCCACCTCACCCTGACACCCCACCTCAGCGCCAGAAATGGATGCATTCATTTTATATAACATGCCAATCGCGGCCGCCGTTAGCAAAAAGTCCACCACGCCAGCATCATTAGCGTTAGGCGTAAAATTGCGATAGTACTGCAAAACAGCCGGAATAATCCCCGCCGCGCCATTGGTCGGTGCAGTGACAATGCGGCCACCACTGGCGTTTTCTTCTGAAACGGCAATCGCATAAATCATCGGCCACAACATGAAATCAGCGCGGCCAGTCAGTTGCATACCGACCATTTTGCGAAAAATCCCCGGTGCTCGACGTTTTACGTGATAGCCGCCAGGCAACTCACCCTCACGAGTACAGCCATTATGAATGCACTGCTGCATCACATTGGCGATTTCCAATAACTGCGCACGCACAGTCACTTCCGATTGCGTGGCCAGCTCATTGGCCAGCATGATTTGAGCAATGGACTTGCCTTGTGTACGGCAATGAACCAATAGATCTGCGGCATTTTGAAATGGAAACGGCACCGGTGTCGATTCACGCGTTTGGCCAAATTCAGCCTCACTGACGACAAATCCGCCACCAATTGAGAAGAAAACATTATTGGCTAATTCAACACCCTCAGCATCAAAAGCGCGAAAGCGCAGGCCATTTGAATGTTGTTTTAAAAACAAATGCTTATGCAACTGAACATCTTGGTGAAAATCAAAGGCAATCGGATGTGTGCCGGCAAGCAACAATTGTGCGTCGGGCGCCTTAAGTTGTTTGAGACGCAAGTCCACCCGTTCAGGCGCAACAAATTTAGGGGTATCGCCCTCCAAACCAACCAAAGCAGCACTAACAGAGCCATGCCCCTCACCAGTCAATGCCAGTGAACCATAAAAATCAACCGAGATACGACGAATTTGCAGTAATTGGCCTTGGGCCATTAAATCGTCAACAAATGTTTTTGCCGCTACCATCGGCCCCACTGTATGTGAACTCGAAGGACCAATCCCAATTTTAAATAAATCAAAAACACTTAACATCATTCACTCCCGTTAGCAGGATCGCCACTAACTGATAAATAAAATGGATCAGACGAGCGATGAGCCCGACTGATCCAGCAAATCAAAACCAACTCATTAAGTATCGGTGCAAATTACAAATAACTGCCGACAAAATCACCCACAATGCCGATCAAACCCATTACAAAGATAAAACCAGCCATTTTTGATTGATAAATAAACAAACGCGGAATTCGTTTCATCAGCATCACCGGCATTAAATAGGCATAAATCGCAATAATTGGCGCAGACAAAGCCCCGATGATTTTCAAAATCGGCGGGTTATACACGGCCAAGAACCACAAACCAATCATCATCACCAGCGTCACAATCAGATTGATTCTTTTTCGATTTAATTTCGCTTCCGCCGCTGGATTGTTCCAAGTCATCACCCGAGTCGTAATGCCAACCAAACCTTCACGCGTGCCCACAAAGTGACCGAAATACGAGCTGGCAATCGCAAGAAAAGCGATCAGCGGAATCAGATATTGCAAGAATGGTTGCGACACAATCAAAGAAACCGTCGTCAAAATGTCGACATTTTTCGCTTGCGACATCGCCAACACTTCAGGCGAAGTGGCCAGTACCATCGAAAAAACGAAAAACATCACAAACACCAGCAAAATCAATGAAGTCCATTTAATGATGCCATCGGTACGTTGCACCGCTTCTTCAGCAGAATATTGCGAGCGATAAGATGCCGCCAACGTCGAACAGACCGGAGAGAAATTCATCGCAAAAACTAACACTGGGAACAATAACAACATGTTTTTAAACACATCACCCATCTCAAACGGCGCGCTTAAAATCGCGGTATTCCATTGCGGAATCATATAAATCGACAAACCCGCCAGCATAATAATCAACGGAAAAGTCATCATGGAAGTAACGCGGACCATGAATTTTTCACCCGCCAAAATCACCCCCGTTAAACCGGCCAAGAGCAAGAACGTTAACACCGTGCGCGAAGTACCTTCCACGCCCATTTGATTATGTAAGAACGACTCAACAATATTGGTCACGCCGGTAGCGTAACCCACGCAAATGGTCACAATCGACAAGAAATACAAAATAGAAACGGCAAAACCCACATTCCGGCCAAGATCATATTCAACTGCGCCGATAATATCGGTCGGCTTAGGGCAAGAAGCCACAACCCGTGTAATCCCACGATGGGCAACAAACGTAATTGGAAAAATAATCGCCGTTAAAATCAACATCGGCCAAATACCACCCAAACCAGCACGAATAGGGAGGTATAAGATCCCAGCCCCCACTGCTGTTCCGAAGCACGTCAATACCCATTCCCAGTCTTTACGATCTAACGACATATGCCAACCCCCAAAATAATAGCGCCACACACTGACGTACAGTATGTAGTCGATGTGGGCGCTATTACACGCGATCTGCATAAATAAAACTGTGACAAATTTACACAAAAACCTTACATTCTGATTGGCGTTTGATTTTTAACAATAAACCCAAAATAGCTAGGGCTTTACTGTATATGTTTTTGTAAAAAACAATGCGTTGCTTACTCCGCACTCAACTGCAAAGCCCACATTTGCGCGTAAACGCCATCCAAAGCCAACAATTGTCGATGGCTGCCGCGCTCAACAATGCAGCCATCACGCATCACCAAAATCTCATCAGCATCCGAAATCGTCGATAAGCGATGTGCCACCACCAAAGTCGTTCGATTTAGAGAAATCGCTTTTAATTCAGCCTGAATCGCCTTCTCGGTATGAGAATCGAGCGCGCTGGTGGCCTCGTCAAAAATCAAAATCGGTGGGTTTTTTAATACCGTGCGTGCAATCGCCACCCTTTGCTTTTCGCCGCCGGACAACTTCAAACCGCGCTCACCGACGGTGGTATCAAAACCATCAGGCAGACTCATAATAAAATCATAGATATGCGCTGATTTTGCCGCCTCAATCACCTCATCACGACTCGCCGTTGGCTTTCCGTAAGCAATGTTGTAGTAAATTGTATCGTTAAACAAAACGGTATCTTGCGGAACAATCCCAATGTGCGAGCGCAAACTGGCCTGCGTTAAATCACGCAGATCAACACCATTAATCTCGATTGCACCGGAATTCACATCGTAAAAGCGATACAACAAGCGCGACAAGGTCGATTTACCCGCGCCACTGGCACCAACCACCGCGACGGTTTTACCTGCCGGGATGCTAAAACTAATGTCTTGCAGAATTTGTCGATTTTGCTCATAGCCAAAATTAACATGGGAAAAGGTGATGGCCGCGCTCGGGGTTTGTAAGGCTTGAGCATTGGGCTTGTCTTTGATTTCAGCGCCTTTACTCATCAAGCCAAACATTTTTTCCATATCGGCTAAAGAATTTTTAATCTCGCGGTAAACAAAGCCCAAAAAATTCAGCGGCGCATACAGTTGTAATAAGAACGCATTCACCAATACCAAATCACCCAGCGTCATCGTGCCTTTAACCACCCCATCGGCCGCCATCCCCACCAACAACGTCACCCCGACGGCAATAATAATGGCCTGGCCAGCATTTAAAAATGACAACGACACTTGGTTGCGCACCGCAGCGCCTTCCCACTTTTGCATACTGGCGTCGTAACGTTCGGCTTCCCAGCGCTCGTTGCCGAAATACTTCACGGTTTCATAATTAATCAGACTATCAATAGCCCGGGTATTGGCATTGGAATCTAAGACATTCATTTCACGCCGATAGCGCATCCGCCACTCGGTAACGCCCAGCGTAAATGCGATATAAACCGCGACAGTTGCAAACGTGACGGCAGCAAACCACCAGTCGTATTTTTTAAGCAAAATCACCGCGACTAAAGCAATCTCAACCAAGGTTGGCAAAATATTGAACAGCATAAAGTTCAATAAAAACGCAATCCCCTTGGTGCCGCGATCAATATCGCGACTCATGCCGCCAGTTTGGCGCTCAAGATGAAAACGCAGCGACAAGCGATGTAAATGCTCAAACACCTGCAAGGCCACTCGACGAATCGCACCTTGGGTGACTTTGGCAAACACCGCATCGCGCATTTCACCAAACACCGCCGAACTCAGCCGCAGTGCGCCATACGCCAAAATCAACGTCAATGGCAGCACTAAAGCCTGATTTTGCACATCCAGATGATCAACAATGTCTTTGAGTACCAAAGGCACCGACACATTGGCGAGTTTGGCGGCAATCAGCAAACTGAGGGCAGCAAAAACCCGAAACTTATACTGCATTAAATACGGCAATAAAGTGGATAAGGTCTGCCAATCTTTACGTGGTGGTTTTAAGTTTTTTTCTACTGTTGATGTCATTAATGCAGTGTCCGGGGCATAGAAAGGATAAATGGCGCAATCGTGGCTTCAAATTCAGTACCATCAGCCGCCATCATTTGATAACTACCGCGCATGGTGCCAACCGGGGCATTGAGCGTTACGCCGCTGGTGTATTCAAAGCTCTCACCGGGTGCAATTTCAGGATGTTCACCCACCACACCCAAACCGCGCACTTCTTGTTTCTGACCTTGGCCATCTTCAATCACCCAGTGCCGTGCCATCAACTTAGCGGGCATATTGCCTTCATTGGTAATGGTAATTTGATAGGCAAAAGTGTATTGCTCGGCACTTTCATTGGATTGCTCGGCAAGATAAAACGGCCGAGCCGTAACGCTAATTTTATAAGTGGCTTCCAATTTATAATTCTCCGTATGTCTGCGATAGATCAGGGCGATATGGCAGTTTACCAGCGCAGCGAACGCATATTGCGCAAAGTCATCTTGTTTTCGCGTTAAACTGGCACACTGCGATCAGTTGCCGCTGGCTTTAAGGTACGCTTTCAACGCGCCTCACGGCCCCGGCAGCAACCGACCCAAGCTGTTTATTGTTGCCTTCTAAGGAGCTCAACTTATGACCTATCGCATCGCCCCAAGTATTTTATCGGCTGACTTTGCCCGTTTGGGTGAAGAAGTAAAAAACGTCATCGCTGCTGGCGCCGACATCATTCACTTTGATGTGATGGACAACCATTACGTACCTAATCTCACCATCGGGCCCTTGGTTTGCGATGCCATCCGGCCATGGACTGACGCGCCGATTGATGTGCATTTAATGGTAAAACCGGTTGATCGCATTATTCCCGACTTTGCCAAAGCCGGTGCCAACATCATTACGTTTCACCCCGAAGCATCTGAACACATTGACCGCTCTTTAGGCCTCATTAAAGAATCTGGCTGCAAGGCCGGTCTGGTGTTTAATCCAGCAACCCCATTGCATTACCTTGACTACGTGATGGACAAAATTGACATGATTTTGCTGATGTCAGTTAATCCCGGTTATGGCGGTCAATCCTTTATCGCCGAAACCCTCGTCAAAGCACGCCAAGCGCGCGCTTTAATCGACGCTTATACCGCCAAAACTGGGCGTGAAATCTGGCTAGAAATCGATGGCGGGGTCAAAGTTGACAATATCGCCGCGTGTGCGGCCGCAGGGGTCGATACCTTTGTTGCGGGCTCCGCCATTTATGGCCAGCCGGATTACAAAACCGTCATTGACCAAATGCGCGCTGAACTGGCTAAGGTGGCTTAATGCAGCTATTGCACAACCCACGCTGCAGTAAAAGCCGCGAAGCATTGAGCGAACTGACTGCACGCGGGTTTTCGCCTGACGTTCGCCTTTACCTTGAAGACACGCTAAGCGTGGCTGAAATCACAGATTTACTGACCATGCTCGACATCGCCGCG
>NZ_CAMTIA010000090.1 GCF_947072475.1 uncultured Deefgea sp. | reverse complement strand
GTGTCAGCAGCAGAGAGGCCGAAATATACGGCAGCCCTGCGATCACGTCAACACCCGATTACAAACAAAATAGAACTAAGGCGTTAAGTTGTTGATTTTCATAGCATCTAAAATTGACACAAACACAACGTAATCACTGAAGTTGAGCCAAGCCACATCAATATACGGGAGATAAATCACCATTAACTCAATCAAAACTTAAGCAAAACGCCTGAACGAGTACAATTAGCGCATTCAAGCTCTTTTTATATGTATATATATGCTCAGTTATCGTCACGCCTTTCACGCTGGCAACCATGCCGACGTTCTCAAGCATTGCATCGAGGTGATGCTGCTCGATTATATGAATCAGAAAGACAAACCTTGGTGGTATATCGATACGCACGCCGGTGCGGGCGTGTATTCATTAACGCAAGGCTATGCGACCAAAAATGCCGAGTTCGAAACCGGCGTCGCGCGGTTGTGGCAGCGCACTGATTTACCGGCACCGTTGCAACGCTATATGGATGTTGTCAAAGATTTGAACGCAGGTAGCGCGCATTTGCAGCTCTACCCAGGCTCGCCTTATGTAGCGCAGGCCTTGCAGCGCAGGGACGATAAATTACGTTTATTTGAATTGCATTCAAGCGACAGCAAGTTATTGGCTGAGAATTTTCTGGATGCCGGCCGCGCCGCCAAAGTGGTACAGGCGGATGGTTTTGCCAGCATCAAAAGCGTATTACCGCCGCCACCGCGTCGTGCTTTGATGTTGATTGATCCGCCGTATGAAGAAAAGCATGATTACGTACGGGTGGTGGAAACACTTAAAGAAGCGCTAGAGCGCTTTCCTACCGGCACTTATGCGGTGTGGTATCCACAGTTGTCACGGGCCGAAACTAAGCAAATGCCAGAGAAATTAAAAAAACTCGGCGCAAAAAGCTGGCTGCATGTTGCGCTCACCGTGCATGCGCCACGCGCAGACGGCTTTGGTATGCATGGCAGCGGCATGTTTATCTTGAACCCACCGTGGACTTTAAGTAATGAGCTTAAAGAAGTCATGCCCTACTTAGTTCAGCATTTAGGCTTAGATAACGGCGCTAAATATCTACTTGAACAACAAACAGCTTAACTCCGCTAAAGTTACATACAAAAATGGCTAGGTATAAACACCTAGCCATTATTTATTAAGCATTACATAGCAATACCCTATTTATTGGCTTGTACCCATAGCTGCCATGCCGCATAGAGCGACGGTGTTCGCGCGGCGACGGCGCTGCGATGCCAAGGATTTTCTTGCCAATAATCATCATGAAAGATCGAGCCAACTTGTCCGCCCGACTCCAGCAAGATCAACACCCCCGCTGCATAATCCCAGAGTTTTTGCGCGCCATGCAACATGACATCGGTGCGCCCGGCAGCCAGCCAGCACCAATCTATGGTGGATGCGCCAAAATTGCGGTGGCTGTGATAGGGATTTAAAGTCACGATCCGCGTCGCTAAATGTCCAGACAACCATTTGGTTTCAACCGAGGCAATCGCGCCAGATAAGGGGCGCTCATCTCGCACGCGTGGCAAGCGCTCATGATTTAACCATGCTCCGCAAGCGACTTCCGCCGCAAAGCATTCATCCAATACCGGCACATACACCACGGCCAATACCGGGCGATGCTGGCGCATGAATGCAATGGATACGGCAAAATTGGGCAAGCCATGCGCAAAATTAGTCGTGCCATCAATCGGATCGACCACCCACAGGCCATCGGCGTGCGCGGCCCAGAGTTGCTCTTGCTCGGCCTGCGTCATTTCTTCGCCCAAAACCGGGTAATCGAGCAAACCAGGCAATAATCGTTGCAATGCCGATTGCGCAGCCAAATCGGCCTCGGTAAACAAACTGCCGTCATGCTTCACTTCAGCAACGACTTTTTGATAGCGCGGCATGATTTCTGTGGCTGCGACTTCACGTGCAATGGCACATAAAGCTAATAGCGTTTCGCTCATTTTTGGCTGTAGCACGATCAATCTCTTTTCATTATGACAAACGACGTTGTAGGGTTTGTTGCCGTTTGGTTTTCCGGCTGGCCAAGCAAAAGTCAACAGCGCCTAGCAAGTTTATATTGTATCGGACTCGCTCTATCTTCGCTGCTGGGCTTTTACTTAGCGCCCATCTAACCTTGATTTGGATCAGCCATAAAAAAGCCCGCACCAAAAGGCACGGGCTGTTCACGCTTTAACAATCACCCTTTACAGGGTGAAATTGCTTAGTAAGTCCACTTCCATTCTTTCACTTCTGGCATATCATCACCCACTTCAGCGATGTACTCAGCATGTTCAACCAATTTGCCAACCAGTTTTTGACGAACGTGAGCGCCGATTTTTTGCAATTTCGGTACGCGGTCAATCACGTCAATGGCCAAGTTGAAACGATCCAACTGATTCACCACCACCATATCGAACGGCGTCGAAGTAGAACCTTCTTCGATGTAACCACGCGCATGGATGTTAGCGTGGCCGTTACGACGGTAAGTCAAGCGATGGATCAACCATGGGTAACCGTGGAAGGCAAACATCACTGGTTTGTCCGTCGTGAAGATCGCGTCAAATTCGCGGTCAGACAAGCCGTGTGGATGTTCTTCTTGCGGTTGCAGCGTCATCAAATCGCAAACGTTAACGAAGCGGATTTTCAGATCTGGGAAGTGTTGACGGAGCAAATCAGTTGCCGCCAATGCTTCCATTGTAGGGATTTCACCGGCACACGCCATCACTACGTCTGGCTCGCCGCCTTGATCGTTCGATGCCCAGTCCCAGATACCCAAACCAGTAGTAGCGTGTTTAATCGCTTGGTCCATCGTCAGGTATTGCAAGCAAGGTTGTTTACCCGCAACGATCACGTTCACATAATGCCGTGAGCGCAACACATGGTCTGTTACCGACAACAAGGTATTGGCATCCGCTGGCAAGTACACCCGAATCACTTCCGCTTTCTTGTTGATCACGTGATCCAAGAAGCCTGGATCTTGATGCGAGAAGCCGTTGTGATCTTGACGCCAAACGTGTGAAGTCAACAAGTAGTTGAGCGACGGAATTGGTTTGCGCCAGTTGATGTGTTTCGTTGTTTTCAACCATTTTGCATGTTGGTTAAACATCGAATCGATCACGTGGATAAACGCTTCGTAGCAGCTAAAGAAGCCGTGACGACCGGTTAAGTTGTACGCTTCGAGCCAGCCTTGGCAAGTGTGCTCAGACAAGATTTCCATTACACGGCCATCTTGTTGCAAGAAGTCATTGGTTTTGTCTTCTTCAAAGAAGTTCGCCAACCAAGTTTTGCCCGACACTTCGAATACGTCGTTCCAACGGTTAGATGCAGTTTCATCTGGGCCGAAGATACGGAAGTTTTTCTCAGCTTCGTTTTCTTTCATCACGTCGCGGAGGAATTTACCCATTACGCGCGTCATTTCAGCATTTTCAGTACCTGGCTTAGCAAACTTCACTTCATATTTACGGAAGTCTGGCATTTTCAAGTCTTTCGAAACTTGACCATGCACGATTGGGTTTGAACCAAAGCGCTTGATACCTTTTGGCGCCAAATCAACCAATTCTTGTTTCACGGTACCGTCAGTATTAAACAAGGTCTCGATTTGATACGAGCGCATCCAAGTTTCCAAGTTGATCACATTCTCATCATCGATATCAGAGAATGGCACTTGGTGACTACGCCAGTAGTCTTCAACTTTTTTGCCTTTAATTTCTTTCGGGCCAGTCCAGCCTTTAGGCGTGCGCATGACAATCATTGGCCAACGTGGGCGAACAATCGGCTGACCTGCATCGCGCTCGCCAATGGCTTTAGCGCGGATCGCAGCAAATTTGTCCATACACAAGTCCATCGCCGCAGCCATATCAGTATGGATTTGGTCGAATGTATCGAGCTTGTCGTTGAATGTTTCTTGTTTGAGTTCAACAAAGATTGGCTCGTAGCCATAACCTTTGAACAAGTTAGTCACTTCTTCTTTGTCCATACGGGCAAGAAGTGTTGGATTGGCAATTTTGTAGCCGTTCAAATGCAAAATCGGCAATACAAAACCGTCATTAATCGGGTGGATGTATTTAGTCGAGTGCCAAGACGCAGCCAATGGGCCAGTTTCTGCCTCACCGTCACCAACAACAGCAATCACCACTTGGTCTGGATTATCCAGCGCCGCGCCGTAGGCATGCGATACGCTGTAACCCAATTCACCACCTTCGTGCATTGAACCTGGGGTTTCTGGTGCTACGTGTGAAGGTATACCGCGCGGGAAGCTAAATTGCTTGAATAGGCGTTGCATACCTGCTTCAGTACGATCAATCGCTGGGAAGAATTCTTCGTACGAACCTTCAAGCCAAGTATTGGCAACAAAACCAGGACCACCATGACCAGGGCCAGTGATGTAAATCATCGATACATCACGCTCAACAATCACGCGATTGGCGTGAACAAAAATAAAGTTCAAACCTGGAGTCGTACCCCAGTGACCCAACAAGCGTGGCTTGATGTGCTCACGTTTGAGCGGTAGTTTCAACATTGGGTTGTCGAGCAAATAAATCTGACCTACAGACAGGTAATTGGCTGCCTGAAAGTAACGATGCATATTACCAATTTGTTCTTTTGATAGTTGAGCCACGGTTAAACCTCTTCGGGGTTGTGATAGTGTTAATTGCTCGGTGATCGACTCCACAGTAAATCACCTGATGTAATGCAGTATACGGAGACTACGCCACGCGCTACTGATACAAATCAAATGAGCAGCATGACAATGGCGATCTCCATAGTTTCCATTTGATACAACGCAAGAAATAGACTCAAGCTACCTCTATTTGACTAGCGACTTCGCTACGCCGACGATGATGCTAACTTAATGCGTCAAGAATATGAATGCAAGTGTAAATAAAAGCACTTTTAAAAACGCTATTTTTATTCAGCTTAATTGACGTTGCCACGCTCACCGTACTGCAGCGATTTTTGTAAAGACTAAGTCTGCTCTACGCTGCACCACCCTTACTAGCATGTAATCACTGTAAATAAATTGCAGTCCTGCCGATTTAATCGCCATCAGCCAAAAATAAAATATAACAACAGCGCCCTCGCCAGTAGCGCAGCCATCCAGCACCCAGCCGACCCGCAATCAACGTCCAGCGCGCTCAACGCCGATTTGTCGTATGGCACCGATCGACTCCGAAATAAGGCAAAAAACCGTTGCAACCAACACCGAAGCTACATACGTGATTGTCGAACAAAAAAAGGCCAGCAAAGCTGGCCTCCTTGATCTCAATTAACGCGTGAATCCAAACTTAAAAGAACACCAGCGTCATCAAAATAAATACCGGTAATAAGCAAACACAAGACCAAGCCATATAACCAAAGAAACTTGGCATTTTGACGCCACGGTCTTCAGCCACCGCTTTCACCATAAAGTTAGGTGCATTACCGATATAACTCAGCGCGCCCATAAACACCGCACCACATGAAATCGCCAACAAGGTTGAAGCCATCGGTCCCATCAAATGAGCCGCATCGCCGCTCGCTAGATTAAAGAACACTAAATACGTTGGTGCATTATCAAGGAAGGCCGACAGCACACCCGTCATCCAGAAATACATATAATCAATCGGCATACCATCCGGCGAGCTGACCATAGTCACCAAGCTGGCCATTTGCCCCGCTTCCCCTGCGCGCAAAATCGCAATCGCTGGCGCCATGGCAATAAAGATTGCCGCAAACAGTTTGGCGACTTCTAAAATCGGCCCCCAGTTAAAATCATTCCCTGCGCGGATTTCTTTTTTGGTGAACTTCAAAGAAATAATCGCAATCAGCACTAACAGCACATCGCGCACGATATTTTGCAATTCAACATGCGTGCCCATGATGTTCCATTCGATACCCGGCTTCCAAATCCCAGACATCACCACGCAAGCTATAATCGCGCCAATCAAACCGAAATTCCATAAACCAAAAAATTCGATCTTGCTATCCGGTGTCCGATCAACCGGCAACACGCCTTCTTTCTTATAGTAATAACTATCGATGACATAAAACATGGCCAGCAAGATGGCGGCAGCAAACAGCACCGGCCACATCATGTGCTCAACCGTCCACATGAAATCAACGCCCTTCAAAAAGCCAAGGAATAACGGCGGATCACCCAGTGGGGTTAAACCGCCACCAATATTAGCCACCAAAAAGATAAAGAACACCACCACATGCACATTGTGTAAGCGATTATCGTTGGCTTTGAGCAATGGACGGATCAATAACATGGCCGCGCCCGTCGTGCCCATCAGTGAGGCCATCACCGCACCCAAGGCCAAAATGCCGGTATTCATTTTGGGTGAGCCATGCAAATTGCCGCTCATCAAAATCCCGCCCGACACGGTATACAGCGCAAACAAAATCAGAATAAACGGAATGTATTCTGCCAACATCGCATGCACCACGATGCCAGCCGCAGGCGCAACACCGTAACTGCTAATAAACGGCAGCAAAAACGCTGCGGCCCAAAAAGCCGATATCTTACCGAAATGATGATGCCAAAAAGCGGGGGCAAAAATCGGAAAAAGTGCAATAGACAGCAATAAACCCGCAAACGGCGCTGCCCATAGTAAAGACAGCTGCGCGCCGTCAAAATCTGCTGCCATTGCCAAACTAGGCAATAAGGCCAGCAGCCAAGTTAGTTTTTTTATCATCGAGACCACTCAGTTAAACATTAACTAATGTATTGCTTTGCTACCTATATATAGATTGAAGTAGCTGGCAATACCCCTTACTTCTGAATAAATTCAATTTTGTAACCATCCGGATCTTCAACAAAAGCGATCACGGTACTACCATGCTTCATCGGGCCGGGCTCACGCACGACAACGCCACCTTTGGCCCGAACGGCGTCACAAGTCATCACAATATCATCCGTTTCAATCGCCAAATGACCAAATGCAGTTCCCATTTGATACTCAGCAACATCCCAATTGTGGGTCAACTCAATCACCGAATGCTCAGCCTCAGCACCATAGCCAACAAAAGCCAAAGTAAAGCGCCCCTCAGGAAAATCTTGTTGGCGTAATAAACACATATTTAATACACCACAATAAAACGCAATCGATCGCTCCAAATCAGTAACCCGCAACATCGTATGCAATAAGCGCATGGCACTTCCCCTTGAGTTAAAGATGCAAATCATTGTACGCGATGGCTGTTTTGCAAGGCAGTGGCATATTACTGCCACTTTTTTAAATTATTTCAAACAAAGGGGTTGACGCCAGATTAAAATCATCTATAATCGCTGTCTCTGAACGAAGCAGCTCAGGGTCGTTAGCTCAGTTGGTAGAGCAGTGGACTTTTAATCCATTTGTCGCAGGTTCGAA
>NZ_CAMTIA010000089.1 GCF_947072475.1 uncultured Deefgea sp. | reverse complement strand
AATCGCTAAATATTTTACCCGCCCAGCGCTCAACGCCGATTTAGGTATTGGGGACGATGCCGCATTACTGTCGAGCACCGCGCAGCATCAACTGGCCATTTCGGTAGATATGCTGGTCGCGGGTCGGCATTTTTTTGCTGATGCTGATCCTGAACGGTTGGGGCATAAATGCTTGGCCGTTAATTTATCTGATATGGCGGCAATGGGGGCAAAACCGACGTGGTTTACGCTGTCGTTAGCCTTGCCCGCCATGGATGAAGCTTGGTTGGCCGCATTTAGTCGTGGATTATTTGCCTTGGCCGATCAGCATGCGGTGTCTTTGGTCGGCGGTGACACGACCAAAGGCCCATTAACCATTTCAATTCAAATTGCCGGCGAGATTCCAAGCGGGCAAGCTTTACTGCGTAGCGGTGCGCAAATCGGCGACGACATCTGGGTGTCTGGCCCTTTAGGCGCTGCTGCCGCTGCCGTCATGCATCGTACGGGACGCATTGCTTTACCTCCCGATGTCGCCCAACGCTGTGATTTGCGCTTAGATCAGCCTACGCCACGGTTGGCTCTGGGCATGGCACTGCGCGGTATTGCAAGTGCGGCATTGGATTTGTCGGATGGCATTCTGGGCGATTTGGCGCATATTTGTGAGCAATCAAAATGCGCGGCACGGCTTGAACTCGATTTGATGCCATATGCAGCTGAACTCAAAGACCTCCCGAGCGCGCTGGCTTTAGAAGCCGTGCTGGCAGGAGGGGATGATTATGAGTTGTGCTTTACGGCATCGCCTTTGCAGCGACAGCATATTTTAGCCCTTGGCCAAACCTTAGCGACGCCCTTGTTTCGGGTCGGTGAAATAATCGCCCATCAGCCGCAATCGCCCTTAGTGCAAGTGTTTGATGCATCAGGACTTGTCGTACCAACCCCGTTTACTGGCTTTGATCACTTTAAATGAAAAAACAACCACAAATTGCGGTCGATCTGCGCTTTCTATTGGCGCATCCAGCGCATTTTATTGCGCTGGGCTTTGGGAGTGGTTTGCCTAAAGTTGCGCCGGGCACGTGGGGGACTTTGGCGGCATTGCCTTTATTTGCGCTCTTGCAGTATTTTTTTACGCCACTGACCATCGCGCTGCTGTGTATTCCCGCTTTCATTATTGGCACTTGGGCCGCCGAGCTGACGGGTCGAAACTTGGGTGTCAGCGATTATGGCGGCATTGTGATCGATGAAATCGTCGCCATGTGGCTGGTTCTTTGCATTGCACCGCCGACTATATTGGCTTGGGTGTTGGCGTTTGTCTTATTTCGTGTGTTTGACATTCTCAAACCGTGGCCAATTCGCTGGCTGGACCAGTATGTGAAAGGCGGCTTTGGCGTCATGATCGACGATATTTTGGCGGCTATTTTTGCCATGATTCCGCTGTATTTACTTCGTGCTTATTTATGATCGATTCGCCCGCTGAGTCGCCCGAATTGAATGCGGCGCAACTGCGCAAAGCGGCTTTAATCGATACCGTACGCCTTTTGCCCGATTTACCCGGCGTTTATCGTTATATCGCTACTGATGGCACGGTGTTATATGTCGGTAAGGCTAAAAGCCTAAAAAAACGGGTGTCGTCGTATTTTCAAAAAAATGATCAAAGCCCGCGAATTCGCTTAATGCTGGCGCAGGTGGCAACGATTGAAACGACGGTAGTGCGTTCTGAAGCCGAAGCCTTGGTGCTAGAAAACAATTTAATTAAAGCCTTAAGTCCGCGTTACAATATTTTGTTTCGGGACGATAAATCCTATCCCTATGTGATGCTCAGCGGCCACGCCAGCCCACGGTTGGCGTATTATCGTGGTAGCTTAGATAAAAAAAACACCTATTTTGGCCCGTTTCCTAATGGCTATGTGGTCAAAGAAAGTATCCAGTTGCTGCAAAAAGTCTTTTTGCTGCGCACCTGTGAAGACTCCGTATTTGCCAATCGTTCTCGCCCTTGTTTATTACACCAAATCAAGCGCTGTTCAGCCCCTTGTGTGGGCTTGATTACGCCTGAGGCGTATCGACAAGACGTGCATAACGCGGTGTTGTTTTTGTCGGGCAAAGAAAACGAAGTCCTCAATACCCTCGAAGAAAAAATGCAAGTGCTGGCAACAGAATGGCAATTTGAAGCCGCTGCTGCAGTGCGTGATCAAATTCAAGCGTTGTCGCAAGTACAAGAGCGGCAGTTTGTTTCGTCCAATACCAGTGAAATGGACGTGGATATTGTCGCCTGTGTTGAAAGCGAGGGGATGCTGTGCGTCAATTTGGCAATGGTTCGAGGTGGACGCCATGTGGGGGACAAAAATTTATTTCCTAGCCATGCCGATGACTACACGCCTGCAGCTGCGATTCATGCATTTTTAGCGCAGCATTATCTAGACCGAATTACCCCCACGATGATTTTATGCTCGCCTGAGCCCGATGAGTGCGAGGTCTTGGCTGAATTGCTTAGCGCGCAGGCAGCCAGAAAAGTGCTGCTCAATGTGAATCCCAATGGTGAACGACGTATCTGGCTAGAGATGGCTAAACGTAACGCTGAGCTGGCTATACTGCAGAAAAAAGGCCAACAGGCCGATCAGGCGAGTCGTTTGGCGGCCTTGGTTGAAGCACTGGGCTTGCCAGAGGAAACGCAGCGTTTAGAGTGCTTTGATATTTCGCATACCTTAGGCGAAGCCACTGTGGCGTCGTGCGTGGTCTATGATCGACAAGCCATGCAACCCAAAGAGTATCGGCGCTACAATATTGGCACTGATAACTCCGGCACAGCCAAAGATGGCTTTGCATTGATTACGCCAGGTGACGATTATGCCGCTATGCGGCAGGTTTTATTGCGTCGTTATGAAAAAGTCGCGGCGGGCGAGGGCGTGATGCCGGATGTGATTTTGATTGATGGCGGAAAAGGGCAGTTAAGCATTGCCATCGAGGTGATGAATGAAATCGGTTTGACCACGCCATGGCTGGTTGGGGTGGCTAAAGGCGAGACGCGTAAGGCCGGTTTAGAGCAATTGATCGTGCCCAAGTCAGGAAACACGGTACAATTACGCCGCGACCACCCTGGCTTACATCTGATTCAGCAAATTCGGGATGAAGCGCATCGCTTTGCGATTACCGGGCATCGTGCCCGGCGCGGCAAGGCCAGACTTGCTTCAACGCTTGAAGATGTTGAAGGCGTAGGCCCCAAACGTCGGCAGAAATTGCTGGCTCGTTTTGGTGGTTTGCAAGGAGTAAAAGCTGCAAGTGTCGATGAGTTAGTGCAAGTTGATGGCATTAACCCAGCACTTGCTGAGAAAATTCACGCCGCTTTGCGCGGCTAATAAAGTGTCCTAATGCCATTTAATTTACCTATTTTTCTGACTTGGTTGCGCGTTGCGCTGATTCCCGTTTTTGTGGGTGTGTTTTCATTGCCGCACGCTGAATATCCTTTGGCTTGGCAAAATATGGTCGGCGCTAGCCTCTTTATGTTGGCGGCTGTGACCGATTGGTTTGATGGCTTTTTAGCGCGGCGTTGGAATCAAACCTCACAGTTTGGCGCTTTTTTGGATCCGGTGGCCGATAAACTGATGGTGGCGGCTGCGTTAATCTTGTTGGTGCAATTAGATCGCACCGAAAGTTGGCTGGCGGTAATTATTATTGGTCGCGAAATCACCATTTCGGCCTTGCGTGAATGGATGGCGCAATTGGGTAAGGCCAAAAGTGTCGCGGTGAGCTTGATTGGTAAACTAAAAACCACGGCACAAATGATTGCGATTGTGTTGCTGCTGTGGTCTGAGCCGCTGATTCCTGGCGTATCGACGCAGCTTTTGGGCACGTTGGCGCTGTATATTGCTGCGGTTTTAACCATTTGGTCGATGTTTTATTATCTACGCGTTGCTGCGGAGCAATTTCGCGAGCATGGATAAGGTAACTACGGCGTTTGCGTAAGGTCAACGTTGAACGCCGTATAGTTGATTTTAAGGGTATTGATCGCTAGTTATCTGTATTACTCCTCTCTATTTACATACCCCATCTAAGACATGCAAAAGTCAAAAGCACTACTGCTGATCGCCGGGTTTTATTTTTGTTATTTTGCTTTTAACGGCCTGTTCTCTCCGTACTGGGGTTTGTATCTGGCCGAGCTGTCATTTCCTGCTTGGCAAATTGGTATTCTGACTTCGCTAACGCAAATTAATCGCATCTATGCGCCTGCATTGTGGGGCTGGTTGGCCGATCGCAGTGGTCAACGGCAAAAAATATTACGACTGGCTGGCGTCATGGGCTTGATTTTTTTCTTGCCGCTGCTGTTAACGCATTCGTTTTGGCCCTTATTGATTTCGGTCTGGATCGCCAGTTTTTTTTGGAGTTCGGCGCTGCCCTTGGTGGAAGCGACGAGCATGACTTTGCTCGCCGGCAATAGTGGGGCGTATGCTCGACTGCGCGTGTGGGGCTCAATTGGTTTTGTTGTTGCCGCTTTGCTCGCTGGCTATTTGATCGATGCTTTCGGTGTAGGTGTGTTGCCAATGGCCGTCGTTTCCGTAATGGCCGGTCTGGCGATTTACTCTTTTTACGTACCTGAAGCGCCTGTAGTGCTTAAAAACCAGCTGGCCAATGTGAAATTTTTTGATGTTTTAGCCAAAACAGAAGTCAGAGCCTTGCTATTGGCGTGTTTTTTAATGGCGCTGGCCCACGGGGCGTATTACAGTTTTTATTCCATTTATATGGTGGAGCACGGTTATAGCAAGCGAGTTGTTGCTTGGTTATGGACTTTGGGTGTGATTGCCGAGATTGCGGTTTTTTGGTTGATGCCGTCGATTACGCAGCGTTTTACGCTTAAAAAAATATTTTTATGCGGTTTAATGCTGGCAGTGGTGCGCTTTATGCTCATTGGCTTGGCCGCTGACTTTATTGTGCTATTAATTGTGGCGCAATTGGCGCATGGTTTTACTTTTGGTAGCCATCATGCCGTGACGATGAGTTATATTCATCGTCATTTTTATGGTGCGCATCAAGCCAAAGGGCAGGCATTGAATATTGCCGTTTCATTCGGTCTGGGTGGTAGCTTAGGCGGTATTTTGGCCGGTCTGCTCTGGACTGAAGGTGGGGCGATGGTGTTTATGTTGTCTGCTGGCATGGCCTTGCTGGGGTTGGGCGTGGCTTGGCTCGGCATCAATAAAAATGATCTTTAATTTGTGCTTTAGGGTTGCTTGGCCTGGGTTTCGCTCAACGCCTAGGCTGTGAATTTTCAAACTTAGCGTTGAATTGGGTGCTCTGTTTCAATGCATAGGGGTATTGCCAGCAAAGTCTTGCTGAGCATGCTCTTGCTTTAAATACATCAGTGTGAGGCTTGCATGATTATTGTGATGAAGTTCAATGCCACTGCGATTGAGGTTGCGGCAGTGATTGCTTATATTCGCAACGCCGGTTTAACTGAGCATGTTTCGCGCGGTGCGGAACTGGTGATTATTGGTGCGATCGGTGATGAGGATGCGCTCAATCTTGCGCGTTTTGAGATGCTGCCTGGCGTAGAGCGGGTGTCCCGCGTGACTAAACAATACCGGATTGTTGCGCGCGATACGCATCCTGCGGGCTCGGTGGTGAAAATCCGTGGCATTGCTTTGGGTGGGCCGCAGGTTCAAGTCTTTGCCGGTAGCAGTTCAATTGAAAATGCTGCGCAAATGAGCGCTTTGGCGCAAGGCATTGTGGCGGTGGGTTGTTCATTTTTATGGGGCGATATTGCCCAAACCCAAGACGGTCCTTATCAATTGCAAGGCAATGAACACGATAATTTATCTTTGTTGCAGTCGGTGGCCAGCCAGTACAAATTACCGTTTTCCGCTGAATTACTGGACTTGCAAATGCTCGACGACTTGATGGCGCACGATGTGGATTTGATTCAAGTGGGCGCCGGACATATGCAAAACCGAATTTTACTCAAAGAATTGGGGCGGATTAATAAACCCATTTTATTGCGGCGCGGCCATGCCGCGACATTGGCCGAATGGCTGATGGCAGCGGAATATATTGCGGCGGGTGGCAATCATCATATTGTTTTTTGTGAGCACGGTGCGCGCGCCTTGGGGAGTGAAGGGCGCAATGTATTCGACGTCGCAAGTATTGCATGGTTAAAGCAAGAGACGCATTTACCGGTGGTGGTGGACGCCAGCAGTGCGGCAGGTAAGTCTTGGTTGGTGCCACCTCTAGCGCAGGCGGCAGTGGCCGCTGGTGCCGATGGCCTCTGGCTGGATGTGCACCCTAATCCGAATGCCGCTTGGCGCAATGCAGATCAATCGCTTGATTTGCAACAATTAACGGCATTGCTGTCGACCTTGCGCGCAATCGCTCCCGCGCTCAATCGCACGATTTAAACTTTGGCGTTTTTATATTATGCAGGCAGTAAAAAAATTAGTTTTGCTGGGAACGGGCTTAATTTCTGGCTCATTTGCCTTGGCATTAAAACGCGCCCGTTTGGTTGGGCAGGTGGTTGGCGTTGGGCGAAATTTAGACAATCTGCAGCGCGCGCTCGATTTAAATGTGGTTGATGCCATCAGCGACGATGCAGCTCTTGCGGTCGTTGGTGCAGACTTGGTGTTTATCGGCACGCCAGTCGGACAAATGGGCCGATTAATGCAGCAGATTGCACCGCATTTATCTGCGAACTGTATCGTGACCGATGGCGGTTCAACCAAGCAAGATGTTGCTGCTTTATATCAAGCCTATTTGCCACAGCAGTTGGCATACTGTGTACCGGGTCATCCGATTGCGGGGTCAGATTTGTCGGGTGCGGCGGCAGCGCAATTTGGTTTGTATGAGGGGCGTCGCGTGGTATTAACGCCATTGCCTGAATCAGCAACGAAGGTGGTTGAACAAGTTCGCGACTGGTGGCTAGCCTGTGGCGCTCAGGTGTATCAAATGAGTGCTTTAGCGCATGATGAGATTTTTTCTTCAGTCAGTCATGTGCCACATTTGCTGTCTTTTGCCTATATGAATTCGGTGCTCGATCGCGACAATGCGGCTGAGTGTTTAGATTTTGCTGCCAGTGGCTTTCGCGACTTTACTCGCATTGCCGGCTCGCATCCCGATATGTGGCGTGATATTGCGCTGGCCAATCAAGGTGCCATTTTGCATGATTTGCGCGCCAATATGCAGCAATTGCAGTCTTTAATCGACTTGGTTGAATCGAGCGACGGTGTCGCTTTAACCAATTACATTCAACGTGCAAGCTCGGCTCGAATTGAGTGGGGCAAACCGTTAAAGGGTAAAAAATGACTTATCAAGCTGCAGAGCATCGCTATGCCTTAATGCCTTATCGCCGCTGCGGTCATAGTGGCCTGAAGTTACCCGCAATTTCTTTGGGATTGTGGCATAACTTTGGCGACAATAAACCCTATGACAATAGTCGAGCAATGTTGTTGCGCGCTTTTGATTTGGGGATTACGCATTTTGATTTGGCCAACAATTATGGTCCACGTCCTGGTGCCGCCGAAGAAACTTTTGGCCGAGTTTTAAAACAAGATTTGCGTGCATATCGTGACGAAATGATTGTAAGTACTAAGGCCGGCTGGGAAATGTGGCCCGGACCTTATGGTGAGTGGGGTAGTCGCAAATATTTGATGGCGAGTTTGGATCAGAGTTTGCAGCGGATGGGCTTGGATTATGTCGATATTTTTTATTCGCACCGACCCGACCCCGAAACGCCTATGGCGGAAACGATGGGTGCGCTCGATGCCATCGTGCGTCAAGGCAAGGCACTTTATGTCGGGATTTCATCTTATTCGCCAGCGCAAACCTTAGAGGCCGCCAGCATTTTAAAAGCGCTGGGTACGCCATGCCTGATTCATCAGCCTAAGTATTCAATGTTCGAGCGTGAAATCGAGCAAGGGTTAACGCAAGTGCTCAGTGAGTCGGGAATGGGCAGTATTGCATTCTGTCCTTTAGCGCAAGGCTTGTTAACCAGCCGATATTTAAATGATATTCCTGCTGACTCTAGGGCTGCTGCGCTGGATAATCATTTTTTAAATGGCGATGCGGTGACGCCGCGCCTTGGCCAGTTGCGTCAGTTGAATGACCTGGCCATGCAGCGCGGGCAAACTTTGGCGCAAATGGCTTTGGCGTGGGCATTACTCACGGTCACTTCCGTGATTATTGGCGCGAGTCGTGTTTCACAGCTAGAAGAAAACGTCGGTGCGATTGCGAATTTAGCTTTTTCTTCGGCAGAGTTGCAGGAAATAGAGCGTATTTTAGCGTCGACGTGAGGTGTGGCGAGTCCGTATAATTAAAAAACCAGCGTAGTCATCGCTGGTTTTTTAATTTAAGGAACAATATGAATCATTTTCCAGTGATTGCAATTGATGGCCCATCCGCATCAGGCAAGGGTACGGTCGCGCAAAAGGTCGCCAATCAACTTGGTTTTGCTTATCTCGACTCAGGCGCTTTGTACCGCCTAACGGCATTGGCCGCGCAACGGGCAGGACTATCGTGGACTGATGAGGCGGCAGTGGCTGAGTTGGCGGCGAAACTGGATGTGGTCTTTGTTGGCGAGTCTATTTTATTGGCTGGCGACGACGTT
>NZ_CAMTIA010000088.1 GCF_947072475.1 uncultured Deefgea sp. | reverse complement strand
TGAGTACGCTCGGCAAGTTTGGCGGTGGTTTTGCCTGATCGAATCAAGCCATCGAGTTGCGGCTGGCAAAAGCGCGCAAAATTAAGCCCAGATTCCACCGAAGCACACGCGAACTGCGGGGTTAAAAAATTATCCGGATCGCCATTATCGCCAGTCCAACCCATAAACAGCAGGTCGTGCTCACCGGCTTTGGCGCGCTTAATGAGTTCGGCCCATTCTATGGTTTTAATTTCGGCCCGCACGCCGATTTTGGCCAAATCGGCCTGCAGCATTTCAGCGCCCATACGCGGATTAGGGTTCAAAGTGCTGCCGCTAGGGCGCACCCAAATCGTCGTTTCAAAACCATTGGGCAAGCCCGCCTTGGTCAAAAGTGCTTTGGCTTTGCTTAGATTTTGTGCTTCATGATTGCCAGCCAAATAGCTCCACGTTGCTGGCGGAAAAGGCCCTTGCGCTGCGCTGGCCGTGCCTTCAAACACCGCCGCCAGATAGGCTTTTTGATCAAAAGCCAATTGCAGCGCTTGGCGCACTTCAACCTTATCTAATGGCTTGTGCTGGGTATTGATCGCCACAAACGCCGTCGCAAACATCGGCGTACTCAATACCTTGAGCTTTTTATCGTTACGCACGGCAGTGATATCTTGCGGCTTCACCCCCAGCGCAACTTGGCATTCACCCGCTTTAACTTTTTGTACCCGCACCACCGGATCGGCGGTGATGGCGTAAATCAGTTTGTCTGACTTGGGCTTGCCGGCAAAATAATTGGGGTGCGCGTCGTAGCGAATCACCGCGTCTTTTTGAAAGCTTTTCAGCGCAAAAGGCCCGGTGCCAATCGGCTTAGTATTTAACTGGCCCTGTTGATTGGCCGCCAACAATTGATCGGCGTATTGCGCCGAATAAATCGACGTAAACCCCATACTGAGCAGCGGCAAAAAAGTCGCATCGGCTTGTTTAAGCTGAATCACCACCGTGTCATCGGCGGTTTTTTTAATACTCGCAATCAATTTAGCCAAGCCAAAAGATTGCGCGTGCGGATAGCCATTGGGGGCGCTGGCATACCACGGATGATTTGGGTCGAGCATGCGCTGAAAACTAAACAACACATCATCGGCATTTAAAGCGCGACTGGGCTGAAAATAATCGGTTTTTTGAAAAGCAACGTTTTTGCGTAATTTAAACGTGTATTGCAATTGATCGTCGCTCACCTGCCACGATTGTGCCAAGCTCGGAACCAGCTTGCCTGTCGCTGCATCGTATTCGAGCAAACGATTAAAAATCGGATCAGCTGCCGCATTGGTATTGGTATTGGTCAGCGAATTGTATTGCACCACATCAAAGCCATCAGGGCTGGCCTCAGTGCATACGGTAAGCGGCTTGGCGCTCACCGCACCCGCTAAGAGTATTACCACCAATGCTGCGATTTTATTTAGCTTCATTCATATACTCCAATAAATTAACCAGAATGACGCTATAGCGCCCAAGAAAAAAACGTCAACAGCCCTTAGCTACTTAGCTTGATCTTTTGCCTTAAAAAGAACATTCAAATACGCCAGCACCTTGCTGCTGACCACGCTTTAAACCTTTCACGATGATTTCTAGCTAAATAGATTATTAACGCGCAGACCGAAAAATGACGAATTATTTTTAACTCGCGGTGCGAACACCAATCGCTGAGCCGCAACCCAGCGATTGGATCTTTAGCAACAGCATCAGTTCCAGCTTTCGCTCGCACCAATGCTGCGACGTTTAGAGTGATTTTTCAAAATACGCCAGCAGCAAATGCAAAGAATGCGCCGATGATTGCAGCTGGGTGGCGCAAGTTTTGGTCCTTTGAATGCCTTGATGATTTTCCTCGGTCAAGACACTCACCGCCTCCATACTTTGCGCAACATCAGTCGTCGCCTTCACTTGCTGCGCCAGCATATTGGCCACTTCACCCGCAGCAATCACAATCAAAGCACTCGATTGCCGCAGGCTATCTAAGCTTTCAACCGTTTGATCAATTTGCTGATTGGCCTGTTCACTACTAACTGACACAGTGTTGATTTGCTCTTGCGTTGCCAACACTTGCGCGCGCAAGGCCAAAATCGCTTGCGAAATATCACTGATATTACTGCCGGTACTTTCGGCGAGTTTTCTCACCTCATCAGCCACCACCGAAAATCCACGGCCATGCTCGCCAGCGCGAGCGGCCTCGATGCTCGCGTTCAGCGCCAATAAATTGGTGCGATCGGCGATTTGATTAATCACCGCAGTAATCGATTCAATTTGCTGAGCCACTGAATTGAGCTCACCAATGGCGGTACACGACATCCGCACTTGCTCGCTCACCGCGTCATTGGCTAATTTCGATTGCGTCATTTTTTGCGCGCCAACACTCACTTGCTGGCAAGCCTCATTGGCGCTCTGCTCAGAGCGCTGCGTGGTGTCAGAAATATCCTCAACCGACACCGACAACTCCTCTAAAGCGGCCGCAATTCGAGTAATTTCTTCTGCAGTTTTCCCCGAGCGCAGCTCCACCTGCTGCGCTTCTAACTTGGCCGTCTGCGCCGCTTGCGCCACTTCACGCCCTGTCATCACCACATCAGCGAGTAAAGCCCGCAAATTAATCCGCATTGATTCAAGCCGCATCAATACGCTTTTCATTTCCCTAAAGCCACTTGGCGTTAAGGAATGACTAAACTGCCCTTCAGCAAACAAAGCCAATGCCGACGCCGCCTGCTGTAAGCCTTGCGCGGCTTGCCGCGTTAACCACCACACCCCGCCAGCAATCCACAGCATCAACGCCACAGCCCACAGCCAAGCACTTGGCACCATCCAGCACAGACCGATTAATAGCAATAAAATCGGTAAGCAAAACATTACCCCCAACTGCGCCAATGAAAACCCAGGCCGCGCCAAACTCACCGGTAACGTTGCCTGCCGCTGATTTACGGCTTGATATAAAGCCTGCGCGGCGCGTTTTTCAGCGTCGCTTGGCATTGATCGCACCGACATATAGCCAGTCTTGATCCCGTTGTCATACAAGCAGGTAACGTAGGCATGCACCCAATAAAAATCACCTGACTTAGTTCGATTTTTAACCATGCCCTGCCAAGGCTGATCGGCCTTAAGCGAGCGCCACATATCAAAAAACGCCGCCTCGGGCATAAAAGGATGGCGCACCATATTGTGCGATTGGCCGATTAATTCGCGCTCAGTAAACCCGCTAATTTCAATAAAACTGCGGTTTGCATACGTAATCACGCCCTTTAAATCTGTTTTGGTCACTAACGGTCGAGCTTTACTCACCAACACTTCATGTTCTGTTATCGGAAAATTTGTTTTCACCACAGCTCCAGATCTTATTTTTATTTGATATAAACCAACCCCGGCTGGATTTTGCCATAGCGAAATACCATCAACACGCGGGTTATCCCCCATCCAAAAACACCGCACACCCGCGCGCGCTCGGCGTTGAGAGCTCAACCCAGAGTCGAAAGTGAAAGCAAATAAAACATAGGTATATATTACAAAGACATACAAATAAGCCTATAGATAAATATACCCCACCATACCTAAGCAGACGCAGCAAAAAGGCCAACAAAAAAGATGTAACAATTTTGAAATAAAATACAAACTGTTGTATTTCAGAAACGGCAAAAACCTCAACAGCAAAGCGGATTTGAATTGCTCAAACAAAAGTGCCAGGCAAAAAAAATCACCGCCTTGCGCTTTCTAAATTGAAAGCTGGCGGTGATTATTTTATTCGCGCCTAGCGCGTTAAATTAAAACTTAAACGCGATATGCAATGGCTTCCACTTCAACCAAAACATTTTTTGGCAAGGTTTTCACAGCAACGCAAGAGCGCGCTGGAACGCCGGCACCAAAATACTCGGTGTAGATCACGTTAAACGCGGCAAAATCAGCCATATCGGCCAAAAAGCAGGTGGTTTTCAACACATTGTCGAGCGAGCTATTGCCTTGCTGCAACACCGCTTTCAGGTTTTCCAACGCTTGGCGCGCTTGCACCGATACATCACCGGCAATCACTTCACCCGTTGCTGGCACTAATGGAATTTGGCCCGAAGTAAAAATCAGGTTTCCAAATGCAGTCGCTTGTGAATACGGACCAATCGCTGCTGGTGCGGCGTCGGTATAAATAATTTCTTTCATCATCATTCCTTATTCAAAACTAAAAACAAACGCAATGCCCAGAAATGAATCTGGCATAAATGCGTTATTTGGCTTGCTTATGCAGCATAATTTGCAAAATCTGTACGTCAGTTTGTACCATGCCCTGACAGGCCAGCTGGCCTAAATTATTGATCGATTGATCAACGTCATGCGCCACAATCCCTTCATTGCCCGTTACGCCCACGCCATCCATCGCCATCAACACCGATTTATACAACGATTGGGCCGAGGTTGAGACTTTCATCGCGCAACTATTAGATGCGCCATCGCATACCATGCCGGATAAATCGCCAATCATGCTCGATATCGCCATGCTCACGGTTTTAAAGTTGCCTGTCAGCAGCCATGCCACACCCGCAGCGGCGCCCATCGATGCTGTTGTGACCGCGCATAAAGCCGATAGTTTCGGTAGTTTGCTGTGAATATAAATCGCCATTAAATGCGACAACATCAAAGCGCGAGTTAATTGCTCTTTACTCGCCTGTATATGCTCAGCCACCACCACCACCGGCATCGTCGCGGCAATACCCTGATTACCCGAGCCAGAATTACTCATTGCTGGCAATGTGGCACCGCCCATTCGGGCGTCTGACGCGGCGGTGGTGCGAATCAAAATATTACTTAATAAGCCTTCCGACATCAGGCCCGTTGCGATTTGTCGCTGCAATGTAGCGCCAATGTGTAAGCCCAACGTGCCCTTCATCCCTTCTTGCGACAAAGCGTCGTTGAGCACACCGGCAGCGTCGATAAAATCAATCATTTCTAAGGGGGCCAGCGTGGCAAAATCATATACATCTTGCGCTTTGGCGCTGGCAATATCGTAAGCCGCGGCAGCCGTTGCCGCATCCACGTCGGCCAATTCAAAAATAACTTGGCCATTGTGCTCAATATAAACAACCCGCGTGTGGCTATCGGCAATACGCACCTTGGCCCATTCCTCACCGTGAAATACACACGCCTCTGAATACAAAATATGTGGCACATCGGCAATCGACAAAGACACGCGCTGCTCGGCAATCATCGCCTTACCTGCATCGACTTGCGCCTGAGTTAAGCCTTTGAGCACTTCCAATTTGCCATCTGGATTACCCGCCAGCGCGCCCACCGCCGCAGCAATTTTAAGCCCCACCGTGCCCGTACCCGGTACTGTCACACCCATGCCGTTTTTCATTAAATTGGCCGAAACTTTAGCGTCAATTCGCTCAGGTGTTTTGGCTAAATGCTGCGCAGCAATTGCTGAAGCTAAAGCCAAAGAAATCGGCTCAGTGCAGCCCAAGGCCGGTGCCACTTCGTGCTGCACGGCTTTAATAAATTCAGGCCAAAGGGCGTGTGAAGAAGACATATTCATGAGTTTTCAGACCTTTTTGATGTCAAGTATCTCAGCATGCTGCTGCGCTGGTGGCGCACCGCACAGGGTTTAATGAGTATTGGTTTTTAGATAGCGATACAGCGTAGGCTCAGAAATCTCGAGAATCGCTGCTGTTTTGGCGACAAAGCCACGAATTGAAAACAAACCACGTTGCTCCAAATCTTTAACGACTTGGGATTTTTCATCAGCCGACATGCGCGATGGCGTGATCGGGTATTGCTCTAGCACACTGTGTAAAATTTCTTGCCCAACATCGTCGACCGAAGCCGACAACAACTCCTGATGCTGCTCGGTCATATCCGCCGGGAGCAGCCGATTGACCGACTCTTGCAACTCAAGCAAGCGCTTGTCATCGGTATTCACGCAGAGCATGGCTGCGGCTTGACCATGCTCGCCTTTAATAATCAAAGTGGAAGAGCGCAGCAACACACCACCTCGCGTCTTACTGCGGTAATTGAGTTTGTAACTCACATCGCTCGCCTGCATACATTCTTGCAGCATGCGCAGCGCCAAATCGGTCGCCGGAGCGCCTACGGCACGGCCAGATAAATGCCCATTGCTAATCGCCGCAAGCGATGCACTCACATCGGATAAATCATGCACCACCACTTCAGAATCTTTACCCAAAACAGCGGCAATAAAATCGACCAATAATTGGGCCTCTATTTGTATTTTCATCGGACTGAACACAATAAAATTTATCTTATCGAGAGTATAGCAATCTTAACGATAAAAAATCAATCACTACATAAGCGTGAATTTTATCACTTCGACCCCGAAATCCTGATAAAACCCCGTTTTTTCACTACGAAATAATAAGTGCAGCTTTTAAACGACAGATCATCACGCTCAAAACCAGCAAAACAATAAATAATTATTCTCATGAAACTATATTTATCAAACTTACATTAAAATTTGATCCACATCAAATCTCGCCCCCTGCAATAGCACTATCTTGGCCAGAGCAAACGCGTTTCGGCATATGTAATGCCATCTAGCCAGCAAGGATGAGCACCCTGTCATCCAAAGTCATCACACAATATCGAGAGAAGGAATTCATCATGGGACAGCCCTTAAGCAGCGCTGCAGAACAAGACATCAAACTCAGTCGAAGTCAGATGAGCCCTCAACAATGGAAAGAAGCCACCCGCTTTGATAGTACTGACTGGGGCTGGGTGATTATGAGTATCGGCATGGCCATCGGTGCGGGGATTGTATTTTTACCGGTTCAGGTGGGCTTGATGGGGCTATGGGTCTTTTTGCTCTCGTCAGTCATCGGCTATCCCGCCATGTATATGTTTCAAAAACTGTTTATCAATACCTTGGCCACTTCGCCAAAGTGTGATGACTACGCTGGCGTGATTTCGGGTTATCTGGGTAAAAACTGGGGCATTTTGCTCGGCGTGTTGTATTTCATCATGCTGGTCATCTGGGTCTTTGTGTATTCAACCGCCATTACCAACGACAGCGCGTCGTTTTTACAAAGTTTTGGTGCGACCGAAACCTTGCTGTCAAGCAACCCATTTTATGGTCTTGGGCTGATCTGCATACTGGTTGCGCTCGCTTCTCGTGGTGAGAAACTACTATTTAAAATTTCATCTGGCATGGTGATTACCAAGCTCGGTGTGGTGGCGATTCTTGGCTTGATGATGGTCAGCCAATGGGACTTTAACAATATCGGTGCCATTCCTGCGCTGAGTCAGTTAATTCCCGATGCCATTATTATGTTGCCGTTCACTTTAACGTCGATTCTGTTTATCCAAAGCTTAAGCCCGATGGTGATCTCGTATCGCGCCCGAGAAAAATCTCGCGATGTAGCGCAATTTAAAGCCATGCGTGCAATGAATATTGCCTTTGGTATTTTGTTTGTCACCGTGTTCTTTTACGCCGTGTCATTCACTTTGGCGATGGGTCATGAGCAAGCAGTACAAGCATCGGAACAAAATATCTCAGCATTGGCCATGGTGGCCAAAAGCGTACCGGGCGATACCGTTAAAATCTTTAGTTTGGTCTTGAATATCTTTGCTGTGATGACGGCCTATTTTGGTGTTTACCTTGGCTTTCGCGAAGCCTGCCAAGGGATTGCACTCAATGTATTGCGCCGTTTTTATAAAGAAGAACAAATTAATAAAGCACTGGTCGCCAAAGGCATTATCCTCTTCACGATCTTGCTCTCATGGAGCGCAATTGCACTCAACGCTCCGGTGCTCAGCTTTACTTCAATCTGTAGCCCGATCTTTGGTTTAATCGGTTGCTTGATTCCAGCATATTTAGTTTACAAAGTACCGGCATTGCATCAATACAAAGGCTGGTCACTCAAAGTGATTATTGCGACCGGCATCTTGCTCTGTATTTCTCCTTTACTGGCCTTTCTCTAAACCCTAAGCAATAAAAAACCCGCGTTTCAGACGCGGGTTTTTGCTTTGGATCGAAGACTTTAAAATCCATATAAACAATATTTAAATCGAACTTAAAGTAATTTTTTGGCCACCGCAAAAAATCGCACCAGTTCTAATTGATTTTTATTGGATGCTTGGCGAAACTTGCCTTTTAACAACGATTTAGCATGCTCAACAGCACCCGATTGATGTTCAATCACCACTTCTGCCGCACAAAAATGAAATTCCGAATGGGCACGACACACCATATTAAATTCAGGGATATGCGAATACTTAAGACTGCCCTCGCCATATAGCCACCGCCCCAACTCACACTGATTATCTTGCGATAATAAAGAGATATCTAGTTTCTCAGCACTATCACCTTCTAATTCATTACTTAAGCGCGTTTTCCATGCGGTGTGTGCCGCCAAAGCGCTGGTTAAATTAAGTCCATCGAGATTTTCTTCTTCCGATGTCAAAACCAACGCTTCATTATCACTATCGTTCTCAGTGTCACGACTAGACAGTTTTGCTCGCAGCCAACCCATGAGTGCCATATTTAATTTAAATCCATATTGTCAGTAAAACGCTCAGCCTACACATTGTTAAGTCATCGTTCGACGCCTCGACTTCTTAACACTCCCCATATCGCCATATTGTTTAAAAAAAACAATAAAAATCAAATACAAATGGCGTTTGATTCGCGCGTATTTTACTTGACATTTTGCGAGGTAAATCAAGGCAAGACGAATTATTAATATGCATTAATTACATAATTAACGATTCATTCTTCGATTTAAATGAATGCCCGAAAAATGGCCCCATTAATTATGCCAATCAATTAATCACAGGTTCAAATAGTAAGTGCAACGCTAGGTAGGTTCGTCAATTCAGTGAC
>NZ_CAMTIA010000087.1 GCF_947072475.1 uncultured Deefgea sp. | reverse complement strand
CCCAAGCCCAAGCCCAAGCCCAAGCCCAAGCCCAAGCCCAAGCCCGACACCGAATGGTGTTTGCAGCACACCTTGGGAGAGCGGCAAGGTGTATACCGCTGGCGCCAATATCAGTTATCAAGGGCGTAATTTTACAGCCAAATGGTGGGTCGATCGTGCGCCGCAAAGCCAAGACACTTGGGGCGGCTGGCTGGATTTAGGCACCTGTAATCAGTCCACGCCGGTTGCTACAGAGGGCTTATTATTCGATGACTTTAGCTATAGCAATACCGCGCAACTGGCGAATAATGGCTGGTTATTACGCAGCTGGGATGGCGGCCCGGGATTGAGTAATGGGCAATGGAGTCCAAACAATATCTCGTTCTTGAGCGATGCGGCGCTACCGGGTAATACGCTGATGCGCTTAAAAGCCAGTAGCAATATCAGCGCCGACCAAGTCGTTGGCAACCGAGGCAATGGCGGGCAAAGCTCGCAAGTCGAGCTGATGACGACAGAAGCGCGTTACCAAAATGGCACTTGGGCAGCACGGATGTACTTTACCGATGCGCCAGTGCAAGGGCCCGATGGTGATTCTGTCGTGCAAACCTTCTTTGGCATTACGCGCTACATCGAAGGTGCTGAGCCCTATAGCGAAATCGATTTTGAATACCTACCTAATGGTGGCTGGGGGATTGCTGCACCAACGATGTGGAGCGGCACCTACGCCATTGCCGCGTACGATCCGGAAAATCACGTCGCCGTCGCCACCCAACAAAGCTTTGCCGGCTGGCATACGCTGGTGATGAATGTACAGAATGACGAAATTCGGTTTTATATCGATGGCCGTTTAGTGCAAAGCTACCGTGGTAAAGCGCAGCCAGATCATCCGATGTATTTGTCGTTTCAATTGTGGTTTAACAGCAGCGGGCTGATTCAGAGTAATGAGCTGCGTGAATACCAAGAAGACATCGATTGGGTTTACCACCGCCAAGATCAACAATTGAGCACTAGCGAAGTAGAAGTGCAAGTTCAGCAATTGCGCCAGCAAGGGCTCGCCGCAGTGAAAAACATTCGTTAATCTAAGGGTATCTCTACCTAGTCATTGATATAAATGGTTTAGGTAGAGATACCTATTGTTACTGGTTTTTTTGCCGATGATGTGTTGCTGCAAACTACCGTCATATTGCTTTTATTCAACACCAATATCGCTAAGGGGCCACTGCATGTGCATTACAGTGGCTGGTCCTTATTGATAAGGATGCGGGGTATTGGTTTTGATTTTCCCCATCCCTTTGATGGTTGAATTGATTTTTGGCTCGTTGGCAAATGAAACTGTGCCAATGCCATACAACTGAATCGTCGCTGTTTCGGCATTTTCAACGTAGACGTTGCCCGTCCCACGACTATCGATTTCAATGTTTCCCACATTCGGCATGTAGACATCGCCAACACCGTAGTTAGTGACTACGGCCGATTGTACTGTGTTGGTCAATATTTCGACCCGGCCAGCGCCACGATTAGCAACACGGATTTGCTTCAAATTGGGTGACTGGATTTTTGTGATGCCTGAGCCGTAATTCTCTACCTCGCTCAAAACGCTTTGATTAGCCACAAGAGCGCTATTAAAAACAATCGCAGGCATATTGGGGCTGATATTTTGCTCGGTGCGTAGCTGGATAATGCCTTGCGCCAATAAATCCTGATCCAACTCGGCCAGCAGCGCCTCATCTAACTCAACACTTGCTTTCGGCGAAGAAAATTGCCGCACATTCACAGGGCTATGATTAATTAATTTCGCTCCTTGCTTACTGAGCAAAACCTGCACCACTTTACCGCTAGGCTGAATTGCATCCTTGCTTTGCAGTGCAAATTCAAATGCGGCAGAGCCATTATTATTAATCACAAAATGTGGGTTAGGTTTTGAGTACCCAACAGTGAATGTACCTAAACCCAATACGCCCAGCACGCACGCTGGAAATAACCATTGTTTTAGTGGCTTCAATTTATTCATGATGCTTTTCCCCAAAGATTTATGCGGTTTGACCGGCTTTGCGACGCCAGATCAGTGCGGTGAGGCATAGTCCACTGATTAGCAGCGTAATAATAAAAGGTGGGTTAATGGCAAAGCGCAGCAAATTGCCAACTTGAGCGGATAGATTGCTACTCGCACTCAAAAAGCGGCCTAAGTCGATTTGATCCATCACCCCAAACAATCCCGAAAAATAGATATCCACAAAACGGCTGGCGGGCGCGTAATTACTCAGGCTGCCGAGTAAGGACTGCGCCATAAATGCGCCAATTAAGACAATCACAATCCCCCAGCGGCGAACCGTGCTATTACCTAATGCCAACAATAGGACTAACGGTAAAAACCACAGCAAGGCTAGTAGGGCCTGCAGACTAAAGCCAACAAATGCCAGCAAGAGATTTGCACCCATTAGTGCTGTCCAGTGAGGTATCCACAGTGGCGCAGAGAGCAATAAATTCAGACCGATTGCGAGCACGATGGCCAATAAAGGCAGTAGCAGCGCATTCATCAACACCGGCACAATCACCGCATTTGCTTCATTGATTGGCAAAGAGCGCCAAAATGACAACGATTTATCATCTTTATCACGGTACGGTAGACCCGGAATCGTCAGCAAAACCCCAATCAGCGCGATATACAGCACCATGCTCGATTGAGTTGAAATGCCAAAGTTCGCGACTTTGGCCGCATCCGAAATTGTTGCGCTATTAAACTGCGGCATGCCTTGATATATCAGCACGATATACAGCAGCGCCCATGCAATGACCGGCGTCCACAAGCCTAGCAGCAGCCAAGATCGGCGTTGCTGCAGCCATTCGCGCAGCATCAGGGTTTTAAACTGTTGCATGTGGTTTCTCCGTGCTCGGTTGTGCTAAGGCGACAAATAAATCGGCGAGTTCAACGCGGAAGGTTTGCCCGAGTTGATCAATATTGGCGGGCGCATTGCCAGCAAAAATCGCGCATTCACCGCCCATTTGCCGAAAGCGATGCAGCGGTGCGGCCGCTTCGATTTGCGCTGCGGCGTCTAGCCCATAACGCACGCCGATAAAGCGCTCATCCAGATGGCTAATGCTGTCGTTGAGTACCAGTTGCCCATGATTAATCATCATCACATTGGAGAGTAGATTTTCGATTTCATCGACTTGATGCGTGGCAATCAGTACCGTGCGCGTGTCAGAGCACCAATCGTTGATCAACATATCGTAAAACGCTTTGCGGGCTGGAATATCTAGCCCTAGCGTTGGCTCATCCAAAATCATTAGCTGGGCGTCAATGGCGCTAATGATGGCCAAATGCAGTTGCACAATCATGCCGCGCGACAGTTGTTTAACCTTGGCGGTCAGCGGAATAATCGTTTGCGCCAGCTTTTGCTGCGCCAATTCGAGCTTAAATTTTGGATGCAGGCCACACATCAATTGGAGTAAATCGGCAACGACAATCCACGGCGGCAAAATCGCCACATCAGGGATGTAGCAAACGTGTTCTAGCATCGCCTCGCGCTGAGTTTGCGGATTAAAGCCCAAAATTTCAATTTGGCCTTGATAAGGTATCAAGCCCATCATCGCCTGCATCAGCGAAGTTTTTCCGGCGCCATTACTGCCCAATAAACCGACAATTTGCCCAGCAGGTAAAGCAAACGAGATCTGCTTGACCGCGGTTTTGTTGCCGTAGCGAATGCTTAAATCACTGACTTTGACTAAGTCGTTCATGCGGACTCCTTGGCATGCCAGTCTAAATCGCTGGCGCTAATGCCTAAACGTTGCAATTTGGCGCGCAGTAGCGGCCATTCTTGGCTTAAAAAACGCGCACGATCAGCAGCACGTAGTCGCTCGCTCGCTTGCGGTAAAACAAACATCCCCAAGCCACGGCGGCTTTCGAGCAAACCGGCATCCACCATCGCTTGTAAGGCACGATTCACCGTGAGAGGGTTAAGGCCATATTCAGCAGCTAATAGACGCACCGAAGGCATCGCTTGCCCTTCTTGTGGTTGGCCATCGAGCAAGGCTTGGCTTAGGCATTCGGCCAGCTGCAAATAGATAGGCGATTGATTATTCCAGTCGGCCATGTTCTGTGCTTGTGTGTTAGGTATGTAGCACACTATAGGTGTGAGTTTAGCGATTGGCAAGTGGTGTGATGGATTATTGTGGAATGTGAGGTAGTTAAAGGTAAAAAATAGGCAGAGTTTTACTGGGTATTGCTTTGTATGCTTTTTATTCAAATGCTTATAAGACAATACGTCATGTTTAAAATTCGTAGCTTGGGTTAATGCTGTGCCGCGCTCGTTGGTCTGGGGCTTAAAAACCCGTCCAAGCGCACCGAGTGAGGAGGGAGACAAACAGCTTTACCGTTTGGCTCACGATCGATCGAGGGTACAGCGGAGCTGTGCGCGCTCGGGGCGCCTTTCTTTCCCCCTCTTTCTTTGGCGAGTCAAAGAAAGAGGGTCCCCGTCGCGGACTGCGATTGTAAATAAATGTGCCGCAGGCACTTAAAAAACATCAATACGTAGCTTGGTTCGCGATTTTTCTACTCTTTTAACGACTCAATTAAAGCCATTTCCTCGGCAGTAAATCCAGCCTCAAGGCGGGCGATGTGGTTGAGGGTGCCGCGAGATACCGGCGCTTCATAATCGCGCAGTAGCGCGACAAACGTGGCAATCGGGTCGAGCTGGCGCTCTTCACAACACCAGTGATACCAATGGTTGCCAATGCGCACATGGCCGATTTCATCGGCCAGAATAATGTCCAGAATTTCACACGCGCGCTGATCGCCGATATTGGCGAGTTTTTGTCGAATCGGCGGCACGGCATCGAGCCCGCGCGCTTCTAAAATTCGCGGCACCAAGGCCATTCTGGCCATCACGTCGGCGTCGGTTTTGACCGCCATTTCCCATAAGCTGTTATGTGCTGGAAAATCGCCATAAGCAAAACCGAGCGTTTGTAGATGCTCGCACAGCAGATTGAAGTGATACGCTTCTTCAACGGCAATTTTGAGCCAATCGGCATAATATTGCGCGGGCATCTGGCGAAACCGATACAGTGCATCCAGCGCTAGATTAATGGCGTTAAATTCAATATGCGCAAAGGCATGCAATAGGGCGGCGCGGTTTTCAGCTTCGGCCAAATTGCGGCGACGAGGTAAATCTTTGGGTGCGACCAACTCGGGGTGAGTCGGGCGGCCGGGGCTGGCAACGGCAATAATCGGCGTGGGGTCGAGCGGATCGCGTTGCGCGAGATGAATATCGCTCAGTTTGGCGATTTTAGTCTGGGGGTTCGATTCAATTAAGGCAGCAAAGGCAGCAGCAAACACGGCAGATTCCAAAGATAAAAGCAGCGCCAGTATTACGCGCTGATGGCGGGCTGGCAAGCGTATTCGGGTCTAAGATCAACAGGGTGAAACACGACTGGCATCCGCCAGCGTGAGACGGTTTGGAGAGCAGCAATGAAAATTTTATTGGTACTGACTTCGCACGATCAACTGGGTGACACCGGCCAGAAAACCGGTTTTTGGCTTGAGGAATTTGCTGCACCGTATTATTTGCTACTCGATGCTGGCGCTGAGCTGGTGCTGGCGTCGCCACTTGGCGGGCAGCCACCGCTAGATCCTAAAAGTGATGCGGCGGATTTTCAAACTGCAGCCACGGCGCGGTTTAAACAAGATGCCGCCGCTCAAGCGGCTTTGGCCAACACGCTTAAATTAGCCGAGGTCAAAGCCAGTGATTACGACGCAGTGTTTTATCCCGGTGGCCATGGCCCAATGTGGGATTTAGCCGAAGACACGCAATCGATTGCCTTGCTAGAAACCATGTATGCGGCAGGGAAACCGGTGGCCTTAGTGTGTCATGCGCCAGCGGCGTTGCGGCATGTGAAAGCGCCCGATGGTCAACCTTTGGTGGCGGGCAAATCAGTGACCGGCTTTAGTGATTCTGAAGAAGCGGCGGTTGGTTTAACTCATGTGGTGCCGTTTTTATTAGAGGATGAACTGGTTGCCAAAGGCGGCGTGTATTCTAAAGGCGAAGATTGGCAGCCGTATGCTGTGAGTGCCGGCAATTTGATTACCGGGCAAAATCCAGCGTCGTCGGAACTGGTGGCGCAGCAATTATTGGCGCAACTGCAAGCTTAAATCATTGGCTGGATAAAAAAAACGGGGCTCAATCGAGCCCCGTTTTATATGGATGGCGGTTTAAATCTTATTCAATCCCAGCAAAATCGTCATCGTCCACCGCACTGGCGGCGCTGGCTTTATTGCGCGTTGGATGCATCACTTCGGCGGTTACGCCTTTTTCGCCGGTCCGTACATTTTGGTGTACTGCCGGCAATTGATGGGCAATCCCTTTATGGCAGTCAATACACGTTGCGCCTTCAGCAAAGCCTTTTTGGTGGGCGGTGGCTGAACGTGAGTTTTGCTCCATATAGTCAAAATACTCGTAATTATGGCAATTGCGGCAGGCTTGCGAATCATTGGCCTTCATTCGCTTCCATTCGTTTTGCGCTAATTGTTCGCGTTTTTCGAGGAATTTTTCACGGGTATTAATGGTACCCGTGAGCATGCCCCAGACTTCTTTGGACGCTTCAATCTTACGAATCATTTTTGGGCCCCATTCATGCGGCACATGGCAATCTGGACAAGTGGCCCGCACGCCAGAGCGGTTGGTGTAGTGAATGGTATCTTGATATTCCGGATACACATTGTCGGCCATCTCATGACAAGACAGGCAGAACTTTTCGGTATTGGTCATTTCTAGCGCGGTATTAAAACCGCCCCAAAATATAATCCCCACGACAAAGGCAATCACAATGCCAACGATACCGATTTTAATCGTCCGTAGTTTTTTTAGTCGCTCGCACAGTCGTGCTTTAAGGCTAGGTTTGCTTTCGCTCATGATGCGTCTTTCCTTATTGGGCGAATTATTTCACTAAGCCATTGGCCGGTTTAAACGAGCTACCTACCAGCGGTTTAGCATCGGTTTGCGGTACATGGCATTGCTGGCAGAAATAACGGCGAGGAGAAACATTGGTCAACTCAGTGCCGTTGCGGGTTTTAAAGTGGGTAATCGAGATTTTGGTCGCGCCGGTTTCAGCGGTGCGATCCCAGCTATGGCAATCGAGGCATTTATTGTATTCAGTCGTGACTGAATAGCCTTTGGTCGAATGCGGAATCAACGGCGGTTGCTGTACAAACTGGCGTGGCAGCGGGGGACTATCGCGCTCCCAACGGTAATGCTCGGGGGTCACATCACCACTGACCGCTTCAGTGCCGCGCAGTGATTTGAGTTCATCGGCTTGCACGCCGATCGCGCCAAGGCCAAAGGCCAATAGCATTCCTAAAATACAGGCTAGTTTTTTCATTGTATTTCTCCCTTAAAGTGGTAAATCAGTATGTTGATTAAAGCGATGGCTAATTTTGAAAACGTCTTGATCACAAACATCGATGCAGCGTGCGCAATTGCTGCATTCTCCGGCGACAATCACCGGGCTGCCTTGACCTTTGAGCGCATGCCGAATCACTTGCGGTTCGGGGCAGACATAAAAGCACTGCATGCAGTCATCACAGGCATGGCGTTTGGGTGCAGTAACTCGCAGTAAGGCCACTTTACCAAGCACGCCATAAAACGCGCCCACCGGACACCAATGCCCACACCAACCACGGCTGACCAAAAAAGTGTCGTAGACAAAAATGGCCAACGCCATCGCCCACGCTAAACCCATGCCAAACAGCATGCCGCGCTGCAGCCCAGTCACCGGATTCACCCATTCCCAAGCCACTGTTTGCGTGATGAACGACAGCAGTAAGACCCCAGCCAATAGCCAATAACGAGTATTTCTGGCCACTTGCTGCCCGGCTTTTAAACCTAATCGGCTACGACACCAGCGGGCCAAATCGGTGATTAAATTCACCGGACAAACCCAGCTACAAAACACTCGGCCACCGACAAGCAAATACGCACCCAGTACCAGCGCGGCACCGATCACGGCTTGCCGCTCGGGCGTATGCCCAGCGAGCCAGGTTTGCAGCAAAATCATCGGATCGGTCAGCGGTAAAAAACCAAAACTAAAACTCGACGCCAGCGTGCCTTTAACCCACCAAATACCCAAAAGCGGGCCGATTAAAAACAGCGCCAAAATCAAGAGTTGGCTGCTACGCCGTAAAATCAGCCATCGATTGCGTTGCCAAAATGACCTCATGGCGACGCCTTCTCTGGCAGATTGGGTGGTAAGGCAATTTGTGGCCCGATTAACGATTCGCCGCCGGCATTGGCTTTTTCTTCCCAACCTTGACGGTAATGCTCGGCTGCCTGTCCTTTGGCGACAGAGCGCGGTAACACGCTGATCGCCGCTTTGGGCAGCACACACGATTGCTCGCACTTGCCGCAGCCGGTGCAAAAATCGGAATGCACCGTTGGGATCAACATCGCATGTCGGTCTGAGCGTGGGTTATGAATGGTTTCTAAGGTAATGGCTTGATCAATCACCGGACAAACGCGATAGCAGACGTCGCAGCGCAGGCCGAGAAAATTCAGGCACGTTTCTTGGTCGTGCAGCACGGCCAAGCCCATTCGCGCGGCGTTAATATCGGTGAGCTGGTGATCTAAAGCGCCGGTTGGGCAGACTTTGACGCAGGGAATATCCTCACACATTTCGCAAGGGATATTTCGAGCATCAAAATACGGCGTTCCCCAGCCTATGCCTTGTCCTAAGCTGGCGAGTTTCAAGGTGTCGTAAGGACAATCGCGAACGCATAAACCGCAGCGCACGCAAGCACTTTGAAACTGCGTCTCGGGCAAAGCACCGGGCGGACGTAACGCTTGTACCGGCAGTGCTGCCGCTTGTTGACTGGCCAAAACCCCCAAGCCGCTAGACAGCACTAGGGCACCACCACAGGCGGCTGCACTATTTTTTATAAACTGTCGTCGATTGGGTGTAGCTTTCATTTTATTAAGGTATTGCCATCTAAGTCATTGCTAGCAATG
>NZ_CAMTIA010000086.1 GCF_947072475.1 uncultured Deefgea sp. | reverse complement strand
CGGTGGAGAAGAGCCCGGAGGGGGGAGTGGGGGAGCGAGGCGCGGAATACGGAATACGGAATACGGAATACGGAATACGGAATACGGAATACGGAATACGCTGGAGCCGCCGCGAGTTGCGCGGCGGGTGGGGCTTAGATTTCTTCTATACGGTGGCAGGCGACCATTCTGCCGGCAAAGGGGCGTAACTCTGGGACGGCGGTTTGGCAGTGGGCATTGGCGTAGGGGCAACGCGTATGGAAGGTGCAGCCCGATGGCGGATTAATTGGCGATGGCAGCTCGCCGATTAATTTAATTTTTTCTCGTCGATTTTCGGCGCGAATCGCCGGCGTTGCCGACATTAAGGCTCGGGTGTACGGGTGCAAAGGTTGCGCAAAAATACTGGTTTTTGGACCGTATTCAACGGTGCTACCAAAGTACATCACCATCACATCGTCGGCGACGTGTTCAACCACCGCCAGATTGTGGCTGACAAACACATAGGCAGTACCCAGTTGCTCTTGCAAATCCATAAATAGATTCAGAATTTGCGCTTGGATGGAGACGTCGAGCGCCGAGGTTGGCTCGTCGGCGACCAAAATCGCCGGTTGCAGCATCATGGCGCGGGCAATAGCGACGCGTTGACGCTGGCCACCAGAAAACATATGCGGGTAGCGATGATAGTGCTCTGGACGCAGGCCAACCGTTTTGAGCATGTCGTGCACGCGGGCTTTGCGTTCGCTGGCGCTGAGCTCGGTATTGAGCAATAAAGGCTCGCTGAGCATGTCGCCAATGGTTTTGCGCGGGTTTAAGCTGGCAAATGGATTTTGAAACACCATTTGCACTTTAGGGCGCAGTGTTTTGAGTTGGCTGGCATCGGCGCTGGCGATATCAATGCCGTCGATAATTAAATGACCAGCGCTGGGGGTTTCAATTAAGGTGAGCTGGCGCGCCAGCGTGGATTTGCCACAGCCCGATTCGCCGACTACGGCCAGCGTTTTGCCGGCAAACAGTTCAAATGAAACGTCATTGAGTGCTTTGACAGTGTCGGCGCTTTGCCAGAATCCACCGCCGACTTTATAGTGCCGCGATAAATGTTCAGCGCGCAGAATAGGGCTTATATTATTTTCACTCATGACTAGGTATACCGTTGGAATCTAATGGAGTAAAGCAGCGCACGCTGGTACCTGCTATAGGTATTAAGGGCGGATGCTGCGATACACAGTGTGCGCTGGCATATAGGCAGCGCGGGCTAAGTAGGCAACCTGCCGGCCTATCGTATTGCCCCGGCACCACGCCAGCGAGGGTATTTAAGCGGCGCGCACCTTTGCTGTGCTCTGGAATCGAGCTCAGTAGCGCTTGGGTATAGGGATGACGTGGGGTGGCAAATAGCGTGTCGGTGGCGCTGGTTTCGACGACTTCACCGGCGTACATCACGACCATTTTTTGCGCGATTTCGGCCACCACCGCCAGATCGTGGGTGATTAAAATCAGCGCCATATCGTTTTGTTTTTGCAGATTAACCAGTAATTCCATAATCTGCGCTTGCACTGTTACGTCGAGCGCGGTGGTGGGCTCGTCGGCAATCAGCAATTTGGGCTTACAGGCAATCGCCATCGCAATCATCACGCGCTGGCTCATTCCGCCTGATAGTTGATGCGGATAGGCATTGAGGCGCGATTTGGCGTCGGGGATTTCAACTTGCTCAAGTAATTCTAAAGCACGCGCTTTGAGCGCTGCTCCGCGTAGTGGGGTATGTTGCTTGAGCGTTTCTATTAATTGGTCGCCCACGGTATACGCGGGGTTAAGGCTGGTGAGCGCGTCTTGAAAAATCATTGCAATATCGCGGCCAATGATTTGCCTTTTTTGCGCCGGTTTCATGCCAATTAAATCTTGACCGGCAAAACTTAAAGTGTCGGCGGTGACAATGCCGGGTGCGTCAATCAGGCCCATCATCGCCAGCATGGTGACCGATTTGCCTGAGCCCGATTCGCCGACGATACCTAAAATTTCACCGCTATTGATGCTCAGATCAAGCCCAGATACCGCCCGAAATGGATTGCTACCGTGGCCAAAGGTCACGTTGAGCTTGCGAATGTCTAATAAACTCATACCTTGCCTTACGCTAATTTTTTTAATTTAGGATCAAGCGCATCGCGCAGACCGTCGCCCATCAAATTTAAGGCAATCACGGTGATCAAGATCGCAAGTCCGGGCATAGTGACCACCCACCAAGCGCTTTCGATGTAATCACGCGCCGAGGCGAGCATCGTGCCCCATTCAGGTAGCGGTGGTTGTGCACCTAAACCCAAAAAGCCGAGCGCCGCAGCATCCAAAATTGCCGCCGAAAATCCCAGCGTCGCTTGCACAATTAACGGCGCCATACAGTTAGGCAACACGGTGTTAAACATCAAACGCAATTGACCGGCACCAGCTAAGCGGCTGGCAATCACATAGTCTTTGTGTAGCTCGGTCATCGCTGAAGCGCGCGCTAAGCGCACATACGATGGTAAAGACACCACGGCAATCGCCAGCATGGTATTGGTGAGGCCAGGCCCGAGTACTGCCACAATTGCAACGGCCAGCAGCAATGATGGCAAGGCCAGCATGACATCCATGAAACGCATAATGGCGTCGCCAATTCTGCCCGGATAAAACGCCGCAATCAGCCCCAAAATCACGCCGGGAATTAACGACAGCAACACCGACACCAAGCCAATGGTCAGCGAGAGGCGTGCGCCATACATCAGGCGCGATAAAATATCGCGGCCGACTTCATCAGTGCCCAAAATAAATTGCCACGAGCCGCCTGCTAGCCACGCCGGTGGCGTTAAAAATGCATCACGGTATTGCTCGATAGGGCTGTGCGGGGCAAGGATAGGGGCAAATACCGCCAATAAAACCAAGCTAACAAAATAAATTAACGCAATCAGCGCGCCGCGATTGGCGCGAAACGATTGCCAAAACTCAGTCCATGGCGAGGGGTGAGAAAACGGGGCTTCAACAACAATGGTCGGGGTAGTCATAAAAGCTTATCTCGAATGGCGAATACGTGGATTGATCACCCCATACAGGATGTCGACCAGCAAGTTAACAAAAATAATCAGCGTGGCGATGAGCAAAATACCGCCTTGCACCACTGGATAATCACGGCGAGAAATCGAGTCAATCAGCCATTTGCCAATGCCCGGCCAAGAAAAAATCGTCTCGGTGAGCACGGCTCCAGCGAGCAAGGTGCCCACTTGCAGGCCAATCACGGTGACGACGGGAATTAAGGCATTGCGTAGTGCGTGCACAATAATAATCCGCGAGCGGCTCAGCCCTTTGGCGCGCGCGGTGCGGATATAGTCTTCGCGCAATACTTCGAGCATTGACGATCGCGTCATTCGCGCAATCACCGCCATTGGAATGGTGCCTAAAACAATCGCCGGCAAAATCAAATGCATCACTGCAGATTTAAACGCGCCTGCTTCGCCGGAGAGCAAGGTGTCAATCAGCATAAAGCCGGTCACTGCTGGGATGTCGTATTCCAAGGCAATGCGGCCAGAAACCGGCGTCCAGTCAAGGTGGACTGAGAACACCATAATCAGAATCAGCCCCCACCAAAAAATCGGCATTGAGTAGCCAGTGAGTGCCGCACCCATCACGGTGTGATCGATCACCGTGCCGCGTTTGGTCGCTGCCAGCATGCCGGCAGCGAGGCCACATACCACGGCAAACAGCATCGCCGCCATCGACAGCTCGACAGTCGCGGGGAATAATTTAAGAAATTCGCTCATCACCGGCTCGTGCGTCACGATCGATTCGCCCAAATTGCCTTGCAGCAATTGGCGCAAATAATCCCAATATTGCACATAGAGCGGCTGATCAAGGCCTAGGCGCTGCATGGCGGCGCGATAAAATTCAGGGTCCAGTCGGCGCTCGCCAACCAGCAGTAATACCGGATCACCGGGGATCATATGAATGAGGGCGAAAGCCAGTAGCGTGACGCCCAAAAAGGTGGGAATTGCGACTGAAATACGCTTAATGATAAAGCTGAACATGGGCATTCTCCCCGTGAGAAAAGGCACGGGCGGTTAGACGATAGGACGGAGAAAGCCCAGCCTAAAATCATTTAGGCTGGGTGCATTGCAGATTATTTGACGGTCACGCCATAAAAGGAATTCAGACCAAATGGGCTGACTTTGAAGCCTTGCACTGATTTGCTCAGTGGTTGATACACCGTCGAGTGAGCGATGGGGGTAAATGGTAATTCACGCTTGAACACGTCTTGAGCTTTTTCGTACAGCTTAGTGCGCTCGGCTTGATTGCTCAGCGTGCGTGCTTTAACCACTAAAGTATCAAATTCTTTATTGCACCAGCGTGAATAATTATTGCCGCCGACCGCTTCGCAGCCTAAGTTCACGCCAAGCCAGTTGTCTGGATCACCATTGTCACCAGTCCAACCAATCATCAATGAATCATGCTCACCGGCTTTAGCGCGCTTGATGTATTCGCCCCATTCGTAGCTGACAATCTTGGCTTTAATGCCAATTTTGGCCCAATCAGATTGAATCATTTCGGCCATTAATTTGGCATTCGGGTTGTAGGCGCGTTGTACTGGCATCGCCCACAGGGTGATTTCAGTGCCTTCGGCAACGCCGGCTTTGGCGAGCATCGCCTTGGCTTTGGCTGGATCAAATGGCGCGTCTTTGAGTTTTTTGTTGTAAGACCATTGTGTTGGTGGCATTGGATTGGTCGCTGGCTGGCCAGCACCTTGATAAACCGCGGCTAAAATGGCGGGTTTATTGATCGCCATATCGAGTGCTTGGCGCACTTCCAGCTTATCAAAAGGTTTTTTCTGTACGTTGTAGGTGAGCCAACCTAAGTTAAAACCAGCTTGCTGTAGCAAGTTGAGTTTTGGATTGGCTTGAATCGCTTTGATATCTGCTGGGCGTGGGTAGGCCATCACTTGGCATTCATTTTTTTGCAATTTTTGATAACGAACCGATGCGTCAGTGGTAATGGCAAAAATCAATTTATCCAGCTGAACTTCGCCTTTGCGCCAATATTGGCTATTGCCGTCAAAACGGATATTGGCGTCTTTTTGGTAGCTGCGAAATACAAAAGGGCCAGTACCAATTGGCTGGGTATTGATTTGATTGGCTTTGCCAGATTTGAGTAATTGATCGGCGTATTCAGCAGAATGAATCGAGGCAAATGACATCGCCAAGTTTTGCAAGAAAGCGGCATCGACAGTTTTGAGCTTGATGCGGACGGTATTGGCGTCGATTTTTTCGACTGCGGCAATATTGGTATCCAGACTCATGTCAGAAACATAAGGAAAATCAGCCGGCGCAGCTTTATTGAACGGATGATTTTTATCAATCATTCTTTGCACGGTAAAGATCACGTCATCAGCATTAAAATCACGAGTCGGTTTGAAGTACGGCGTGGTGTGGAATTTAACGCCTTTTCTCAAAGTGAAGGTGTAAGTCAGATTGTCAGGGGCGACTTCCCATTTCTCAGCTAGGCCAGGACGAATTTGCGTCGAGCCCCGCTCGAATTCGGTAAGGCGGTTAAAAATGGTTTCGGCTGAGGCGTCAAAATCGCCGCCAGTCACTTGGCGGGTTGGATCAAAACCGGATGGGCTGGCTTCGGAGCAATAAATCAACGTTTTATTCGCTGCCATGCTGGTGCCAGCCATCAGGGCCAGCGTGGTGGCTAACATCAGTTTGCGTACTTCGAGATGCATTGAGTATTACTCCGCTTAAAAGAAAATGAGCCGTAGATTGATATCAATCTTACGGCCCATGCTAATAGCTAAGTAGAGAACTCCACATCAGGATTATCCCGCACTGCTTCAGTGATTTTAATTTACGTCAAGATGCAGTATTGGTGTAATTTTACTCTATCAGTTCTTTGTAAGCATACCAAGTGGCATGCCCTAGCAAGGGAAAGATCACGATTAAGCCGATTAAAAATGTGGCAAAACCCAGTGCAGTGAATCCCACGAGTAGCCCTGCCCATAAGGCCATGGCGGGGAGGTTTTCGGCCACCGCGCGCAAGCTGGTCATCATTGCCGTGACGCTATCTAATTCTCGATCAGCCAGTAGTGGGATTGAGACTGCGGTGAGTGCAAAGACAAAGCAAGCGAGCACAAAACCGCCGGCAAGCCACGCCAGTGTAAAGGGTAAAAATTCACCGCTTAAAGCCTGAACAATGGATTGTTTTTCAATGATTTGCCCTGAGTACATTAAGGCAAACAAGACCGCCGAAGTGCGCTCCCAAGAGATGGCAATAAAAGCCAACACAAGGCCTAAAAAAGCCAACTGACCACCATTTTTATATAGGTCGTGAATGGATTGTAAAAAAGACGTTTCACGGCCCTCATCTCGCTCACTAGTCAGTTCATAAATCCCCGCCGCACCGAGCGGTGCCAGCAATAAAAAGCCAGTAATTGCGGTGGTATAGAGGTGTACGTCTTGCAGGGTAAACATCAGTAATAAAGCGCCAGTGATTGCAATAATCAGCCCATACAGCAGGCTGGGCGCTGGGTGTTTGATGAGGTCTTGCCAGCCCATCTTGATCCACGAAAAAGGGCGCAGAAAGCCGACTTTTCGCGTTACTGGCAAGGTGAAATGCTGATCTAGTTTATTTAAATGTAAGTCCATAGTGAGGTCCTCCCAAGACACAGTGTAAAAAAACAACTATTTTTTCATAGTCAGTTTTAGCGTGGTTAGCATTGCTTTCAGATAGGCGGATTTTGCTGCAGGGCACTTTTTTATTTGCCTTTGCTGACTTGCACCTGATGAAAACTCAGCTAGTGTGAAAGCATGAGTTGGGACGGGGAAAAAAATGCATTGGTTTTTATCGGCGGTAATGGCAGTGCTAGTGACAGCAAATGCCAAAGCAAGTGGTGAGTTCTGGACGTTCCAGCCGCCAGTTACAGGGATCGCCCAGCAAATTGAATCTTTACATAGTTGGTTGATGTTGTTGATTTTGCTGATTTTTATCTTGGTTTTTGGCTTTATGTTTTATGCCATTTTGCGGCATAGAAAATCACTCGGCCATGTGGCCAAACCATTTCATGAAAATACCCTGGTCGAAATTTTATGGACGCTGATTCCAGCGCTCATTCTATTGGGCATGGCTTGGCCGGCTGCCAGCGTGATTTTGGCGCAAAAAAACACCCACGATGCTGATTTTACGATTAAAGCCACTGGCCATCAGTGGTACTGGGCGTATGACTATTTGGATCATGGTTTTGGCTTTAAAAGTAAATTGGCGACGCCGCGCGGGCAAATCGAGAACTACCAGAGTCAAGGTGAGGCAAAAAATCCACACTATTTGCTTGAAGTTGATCAGCCTTTGGTGGTGCCTGTCGGTAAAAAAATCCGGATTTTAACCACCAGCAACGATGTGATTCATAGCTGGGGTGTGCCCGCTTTTGGGGTGAAGCAAGATGCGATCCCGGGGTTTATTCGTGACACCTGGTTTAAGGCGGAAAAGATCGGTACTTATCGCGGGCAATGCGCTGAGCTGTGCGGGAAAGATCACGGCTTTATGCCGATTGTGGTCAATGTGGTCTCGCAGGCGGATTTTGATTTGTGGTTAGCGCAGCAACAAGCCAGAGCCAAAGCGTCACGCGATGATCCGAATAAAGTCTGGACGCGCGATGAATTATTGCAGCGTGGTAAGCAAGCTTATGAAGCCAATTGCGCCGCTTGCCATAAGGCCGATGGCGCAGGCGGCGGGGCATACCCTGCTTTGGCTGGGTCCAAAATCGCCAACGGCGCGAAAGCTGAGCATATCCGTATTGTGCTCCATGGCAAGAATGCGATGCCAAGTTGGGGCACTTTGTCAGATGTTGAGCTGGCGGCGGCAATTAGCTATGAGCGTACGGCTTGGGGTAATCGGGCGGATCTGGTGATGCCAGCAGAAATTCGTGCAGCGCGAACAAAGGGTGAATGATGACGACAGCAACTGAGCATTTAAATCATGGCCACGACGCGATGAACTACGGCTGGCGGCGCTGGCTATATGCCACCAATCATAAAGACATCGGCACGCTGTATTTGTTTTTTGCTTTAGCGATGTTTTTTGTCGGCGGCATTATGGCTTTAGGGATTCGGGCGGAGTTATTTCAGCCGGGATTGCAGTATTGGCAACCCGAGTTTTTTAATCAATTGACCACATTGCACGGCATTATCATGGTTTTTGGCGCGATTATGCCGGCATTTACCGGTTTGGCTAATTGGATGCTGCCTTTAATGCTTGGCGCGCCGGATATGGCGTTTGCGCGGATGAATAACTGGAGTTTTTGGTTGTTACCGCCCGCAGCCGCTTTGTTGCTGATTTCTTTATTGGTGCCCGGCGGTGCGGCGGGTGGCGGTTGGACTTTATACCCGCCGCTATCGATTCAAAGTGGCATGGGCATGGATTTGGCGATTTTTAGCATTCATTTGCTCGGTTTATCGTCGATTATGGGCTCGATTAATATTATTACCACCGTATTGAATATGCGCGCGCCGGGGATGCCGCTGTTGAAAATGCCGTTATTTGCTTGGACGTCCTTGGTCACGGCGTATTTATTAATTGCCGTTGCGCCGGTGTTGGCGGGGGCGGTCACGATGCTGCTGACGGATCGGCATTTTGGTACGCATTTTTTTAATGCAGCAGGCGGCGGTGACCCGGTGCTGTTTCAGCATATTTTTTGGTTTTTTGGCCATCCCGAGGTGTACATCATGGCGCTGCCGGCGTTTGGGATTGTCAGCCAGATTATTCCGGTGTTCTCGCGTAAACCGCTATTTGGTTACGTTTCTATGGTCTACGCCACCTGCTCGATTGCGATTTTGTCGTTTATGGTGTGGGGGCATCATATGTTTGCGGTGGGGATGCCGGCCACCGCCCAACTGTTTTTTATGTTTTTAACCTTGCTGATTGCCGTGCCGACGGGAGTCAAAGTCTTTAACTGGATTGCCACGATGTGGCAAGGCAGTATGACGTTTGAAACGCCGATGTTGTTTGCGATTGGTTTTGTTTGCTTGTTTACCGTGGGTGGCTTTTCCGGCTTGATTTTGTCGATTGCGCCAGTCGATACGCAAATGCAAGACACCTACTATGTGGTCGCGCATTTTCATTATGTATTGGTCGCTGGCGCGCTATTTAGC
>NZ_CAMTIA010000085.1 GCF_947072475.1 uncultured Deefgea sp. | reverse complement strand
GAGTCTGACCCCTTTGATTCGATGTGTTTGTGTTCCCAAGCAAAACCGATACTTTTGGCTTGGTATTGCTCGAAGCCATGGCCTGCGGTTGCCCTGTAGCGGCATACCCCGTAACAGGACCGATCGACGTAATTGGTAGCGATGGTCCGGGCGCTTTAAATGAAAATCTACACGAAGCCTGCCTTGCTGCGCTGCGCATTGATCGCAATGAAGTGCGCCGCTTTGCCGAGCGCTATTCATGGGCCGCCGCCAGCCGACAGTTTTTATCGCACCTGCATCCATTCACCCCAACCGCGCAAGAAGAGCTGCGGCTGATTGAACAAGGGGCAATTGGCGAATAAAGCGCTAGCACAGCACACAAAAGCCCTCGTTCATTACGAGGGCTTTTGTGCGCCAATTGAGCCGATCCACCAGTTTGACGCTTATTTTTTCTCCGATTGTGGCCAACGACCGTGACGCAAACGCCGTTGCGCCAACCACAGCGATCCCACAGCAACACTTTAAAATGTAGGATATGCAAAAAAATAAATCACCAATAAAAATAGCATTGCTTTATAAGTACGGTCGCCTCATTCAGTTTGAATGATGGAAACGCAAACCTATGATTTAAATAGGCTTGTTGTTTTCTACATTCAAACTATCTGGAGCCGACCCACTTAAAACTAGTCAATACCTTACCCATCAATAAGCTTTGATCAAATGGCAACGTTATTGAGCTTATTCGTAATAAACCCTAGGCTTATCTAAAGATGCTCTAATTTAATTAATGTCGTCATTCCCGCGCAGGCGGGAATCCAGCATATGCACTGGATCCCCGATAAATACACTCGGGGATGACGTAGTTAGTTTAATCAGAAGCCAAAAATGAAGTACGCACGCTACAGATGTTTTGAATGCTATTGACTCTACATCCATACAAATCAAATACTTAGTTCAGAAATATTCAAGCTAAGCTTGGCCGAAGAATTTAGCCCTTATTCGTTTGATTTTTTAATCATGGATTTTGTATTGCGCAAAGAAGACAATGATGGGTTAGCATGATTAATGCGATTATCCGACGATACCCAGATTGCGATGTAGTATAGAGTCGCAGCCACTTTCTGGAATTTATTTTGTTAGACGCAAAAAATCCATAAAAACTCAGCTTTTACACTGAGTACTTCTCAAAATACGAATTGAGCTAATACTTTTATTAAACTCGATTGCGCTGCCGTATCCCGATTTTCGAGTATAAAAATCACCGCTATAATTGCGATCTTTGTAAAATCTAACCTCCCAGCCAAGAGGGATGTAATACGATGTGAGTTGATTATCAAAGTCAAAGTGCCCCAAATCACTGGTATTTGAAGGTACTCGTATTTCTCTACCCGTTTGATTTTCACCGCTATACAGCTTCACGCCACAACTCGATTCAGTCGTATCACTCCTGCCAAGATCAGAAATGGAGCAAACGGCCTTATCACTCTGGCAAAAAATACTATTGCGCCCCCGCTTATCTTGGCAAGCACGGCTTACTCGGTCTCTTGCCATCGACTGCGTAAAGTCAGCTTGAGCATATATCTCATTAAACGGGACCAAAACACAGACGTGTAATATTTGTGATCTATTGATCGAAGGGCCGATCACTTGTGAATGATTGACAATTAAGTTGATGTCACTGGCATGTGCGATTGATGCCAAAGCAAAGAACATAACAATAAATTTCAAAACAAATCCCCGAATTAAATAAAAACGATAGCTATCGATATTGCAAGCTGTTTACACATAAATGCCAACGCCATACAACTACAACCAACACCCACTTTAGAAGTAGAGACGATCAATTCAGCATAAACAATAATCATTATTCGAACACATCAATGCCAAATAGATAAATTAGCCTATTTCGATATTTTATCGAAATAGTGTGTAATAAATTTCACACTAAGTCGACTACATCGTATGAATTAGATTTCATACTTTAATAAACTTGACTCTGAGAATGACTATGCACAACAAAACACCGCATGACCTAGGCTATTTGATTGGCTTATTTGGCGTTGTCGCCACTTTGCTTTGGATCGGTATATTTAAATATACCCCAACGGAGGCATTGCAAATCAAACCTCTAATAGAAAATCACCCTTTAATATCATGGATGTATCATGTTTTTTCAGTTCAGTTTGTATCTAATTTGATTGGTACATTTGAAATATTTACAGCATTGATGCTCATTGTTTCGATCAAAAAGCCCCACGTTGGCTATTATGCCGGCGCAGTCGCGTCGCTTATTTTTGTCGTCACATTAAGCTTTATTTTAACGACGCCAGGCACTTTTAAAGTGGTCGATGGCGTACCGTTAACAGATTTTTTTCTTTTTAAAGATATTGTTTTTCTCGGGATTACTTTAATCACCATGCAAAAAGGACATCAAGCCATTCAAGCTCGACGCCAAACTGCATAAGAAAATCAACCCTGCCACATCACGCTGATGTGGCATTTCAGTATGCCGACCCCAATAAGGAAACATTAATACCGGCGCGGTGCCACTTTGGGCGTAGCGTTCAAGCGCCGCCCAGCGCCTGCTGTCTAAAAGTCGTCAGAATAAGTAATGTCTTGCATGTTAAAGCCTCTGTTTTTTCAAACCAATGAAAACTCAGAGGCGACAATTAGCCTGACAGGCTAATAACCGGCCAAGCCCTTCTCCGGCTCACCGACCCGCTTCTTTCCAGAAAGAAACAGTGGCTAAGGCGACAATCCCGACTTAATCACTTGTAAAACCGCATATCAAGTATTACCATGGAAATAAGTTTGATTATATATTTCTGAGGAAACTTGACATGAGCGCGCTAGAGGTAGAACGCCCCGAAGCGGCAGTTGTTTTAGGAAAAGCGCTTGCTGCTGCGTGGGAAAAACTTAATGTCAGTCAAGCTGGCGTCGCAAAGATAATTGGCCTATCAGAAGCTACCGTAAGTAGAATCGCAAACGGAACTTACATTTTGAAGCCAGCCAAGCATGAATGGGCTGGCGCTGTGGCTTTCATACGCATATTCAGAAGCCTTGCGGGCCTACTGGACGGCGATGAGGTTCTGATGAGAGAGTGGCTTCACTCTAATAATGCCGAGTTCAGAAAGGCACCCATTGAAGTGCTGATGGAAGGAGGTGGGGTTTACAGAATAGGGGGATATCTTGATTCCATGCGCGGTCGATTCTAATTCAAGACTCACAGATCAATTACTTTGGCGCGTATGTGAGGGGCAGACAAAACCTTATGTTCGCGCCATTGTTAATAGTGCTGCCGAACTAGACTTGCTTGAAAGCATACTTGAGTCGGACAAGCCACCTCATCTCGCTCCACCTGCAATGAACTACCTTTTATCTACGCCATTTAGATACTGCGAAAGAACCAGTACGGGTTCAAGATTTGCTGCTTTTGGCGTGTCAGGCGTGATGTATGCGGCCGAAAACATAAATACCAGCTTAGCCGAGTCCGCACATTGGGCGGCAAGCTCTTTTTTTGCAAGCTCGGATGGACTGAAAGCTGTCACAAAAACACTCATGCGAACCGCCTTTTCTTTCCGCGTGGATGGAAACGCCGTCGATCTCACCTTACCGCCTTTTGATGCTTTCTCGGCACTTTGGACCTCAAACGACTACAGAGAGACTCAGATTGTGGCAAGAGATTGTCGAGTTAAGGGTATCCCTCTAATCAGATACACATCGGTCAGAGACACCCATGCCGGAGCGTGCGTTGCGGTGCTCAATCCGTCGGCATTAACCAGCATGTCGCCTGAGAACGAAGAAGATTGGTACTTGACCGTGTCGCCAACCGGCGCAGAGTGGAACAAGCGAGGGGCTTAAACTAGAAGCGTCGATTGCGACGCTTTTGAAAATCAATAATCAAGTTCTGGCCACGAAACGGCAACCATCTCATAAATTGGGCATAATGGATTTCCGCAAATCATTTACTCAACCGAGCCCCCTATGATTGAAGTACATCACCTAAACGAATCGCGTTCCCGCCGTATCACTTGGATGCTAGAAGAGCTAGGTTTGCCGTATGAAGTCATCACTTATCAGCGCGACGCCAAAACCCGATTGGCACCGCCAGAACTGATGCAGATTCATCCCCTAGGAAAAGCCCCAGTGCTGCGCGACAACGGCGAGGTCTTAATCGAATCGGGTGCCATCATCGAATACTTGGTGCGGCAATACGGCAATGGCCGCTTCGCACCCGCGATAGGCACGCCAGACTACAACCGCTACATCCAATTTTTGCACTACGCCGAAGGCTCGGCGATGCTGCCCCTGATGTTAAAACTATATGTAGGATTTCTAGGCGAAGCCGGTGCGCCGTTGCAGCCACGCATACAAAGCGAACTGGCCAATCATCTTGGCTATTTAAATGCCGAATTAACCCACCGCGATTACTTCGTTGGCAACGAACTGAGCGGCGCCGACGTGCAAATTTCTTTCGTGGCGCAGATGGCAGTTAAATTCGCAGGGCGTGATACCTACCCGAATCTGAGCCGTTTCGTCGACATGATAGAAGCGCGGCCAGCGTATCAACGTGCGATGAGCAAAAGTGGCGCTTGATATTGGCCAGATATGCAAATCAATGGGGTCAGAGTCGATTGATTTCTAGTTTTCCGTGGAATCAATCGAGTCTGACCCCTTTGATTCGGAGTCTGACCCCTTTGATTCGATGTGTTTGTGTTCCCAAGCAAAACCGATACTTTTGGCTTGGTATTGCTCGAAGCCATGGCCTGCGGTTGCCCTGTAGCGGCATACCCCGTAACAGGACCGATCGACGTAATTGGTAGCGATGGTCCGGGCGCTTTAAATGAAAATCTACACGAAGCCTGCCTTGCTGCGCTGCGCATTGATCGCAATGAAGTGCGCCGCTTTGCCGAGCGCTATTCATGGGCGGCGGCTAGCCGCCAGTTTTTATCGCACTTGCATCCATTCACCCCCACCGCACAAGAAGAGCTGCGCCTGATTGAACAAGGGGCAATTGGCGAATAAAGCGCTAGCACAGCACACAAAAAGCCCTCGCTCATTACGAGGGCTTTTGTGCGCCAATTGAGCCGATCCACCGCCTTGACGCTTATTTTTTCTCCGTTTGTGGCCAACGACCGCAACGCAAATGCCGCACCTTCGATGGGCGACTCAACACCAATCTCTGCAAATCAGCACAAAGCCAAATCAATAAAGCGCAAACAAACTTACTATTTTGTTATTTGTAGCGACAATTTGCGTTATATTGCTGTCCAACCTTGTAAAACCCTAAGCACAACCCGCAAGCCATCGGACAGCGGCATGCAAATCAATGGGGTCAGAGTCGATTGATTTCTAGTTTTCCGTGGAATCAATCGAGTCTGACCCCTTTGATTCGATGTGTTTGTGTTCCCAAGCAAAACCGATACTTTTGGCTTGGTATTGCTCGAAGCCATGGCCTGCGGTTGCCCTGTAGCGGCATACCCCGTAACAGGACCGATCGACGTAATTGGTAGCGATGGTCCGGGCGCTTTAAATGAAAATCTACACGAAGCCTGCCTTGCTGCGCTGCGCATTGATCGCAATGAAGTGCGCCGCTTTGCCGAGCGCTATTCATGGGCCGCCGCCAGCCGCCAGTTTTTATCGCACTTGCATCCATTCACACCCACCGCACAAGAAGAGCTGCGCCTGATTGAACAAGGTGCGATTGGCGAATAAAGCGCTAGCACAGCACACAAAAGCCCTCGTTCATGACGAGGGCTTTTTAAGCGCCAACTGAGCCGACCCACCGCCTTGACGCTTATTTTTTCTCCGATTGTGGTCAACGACCGTGACGCAAACGCCGTTGCGCCAACCACACGCCAAAACGATCCCACAGCAACACTTTAAGGCGATTGCTGCACTGATTGCGAAACGTATACGCGGCACCTTCGATGGGCGACTCAACACCAATCTCTGCAGATCAGCACAAAGCAAAATCAATAAAGAGCAAACAAACTTACTATTTTGTTATTTGCAGCGACAAATTACGTTATATTGCTGTCCAACCTTGTAAAACCCTACGCGCAACCCGCAAGCTATCGGGCTGCAGCATGAAAATCAATGGAGTCAGACTCGATTGATTTCTCAAGCTAGCCGCGAAGCTCGGGCTCAAAAATACTCAAGAACTGATTGATAAGTTGGCAGCGAATGGCTTTTTAGAGATTGTTGAGGGCAAGCCAAAACTAACTGCGCGTGGCAAGGCTGTGGGCGGTGAGTCGAAGTTTAGTCCTAAATTTGGACCATATTTTATTTGGCCTGAGTCGCTTTCTTTTCTTGGTCAAGAATAGGATGTGTTGGTGAGTCGGGTTTCTGTTTTTCTCGACTTTATCGCTTTAATGTAATGCCTTAAATTTTGAGATGTACATGGGACTATTAGCAAAGAAATATAAATCCTTGAAGCCAAAGGAAGGACATTTAAACGACAAAGTAGTATTGGCTCAAGCATGGAAAAAAGCGCACCAATACATCCGTTCCACCAATTGGTACGCCGATACTTTTGAGCTAGATCGCTCCGCGATTGACTTGGATGCACGGCTAGATCACTGGATAGATGAATTAGCGAACGATAAATTTACCTTTGAGCCACTTCGCATCGTACCGGCACCCAAATCGGAACAATGGCACTTCGAAGCCACAGATCTTTCTCTCGATATGAGAGAAACAGCTTCACACAAATGGTGCCCTGTTCCTCCAAAAGAAGGCGAAAAACCTCAAGCGCTTCGCCCATTAGCGCATGTATCAATCCGCGATCAAAGCCTATTGATGGCGCTGATGATGTGTTTGGCTAATAAAGTCGAATCCTGCCAAGGCAATACCGCTACTCGATTTGAAGATGTGCACAAGCAAAAGATTGTTAACTACGGCAACCGCTTGTATTGCCACTACAACGGTGCCGAAGCGAATTTCGCTTGGGGCAACAGCACAAGCTACAGCAAATACTTCACCGATTATCAACATTTTCTAGCGCGGCCAATTCATTTTGGTGGCGAGGCATTACAGCAAAAACTCAAAGATCAGCGCGTCTACGAAATTCATCTCGACATCACAAAGTTTTATGATTGCGTTGATCGAACCAAGCTAAATGAAAAGATACTCGCCTTGTGCGAAGGCAGTGTTGATCCCTTGTTGAATAAACTCCTGAAGAGTTTTGAAGCATGGGAATGGGATGAAAGCAGCTCTGGCATTTACGATCAAGTTTGTAAGAAAGATGATGAGTCGATTCCAAAAGGAATCCCACAGGGGTTGGTGATTGGCGGTTTTTTGGCCAACATCTACTTGTTAGACTTTGATCAGCAAATTCAATCCTTGATAGGGACGGCACTCGCTGATGGCGTTCAGTTAGTGGACTATTGCCGCTACGTCGATGACATGCGCCTGATTATTATTGCTAAATCAAAGGGCAATACACGCGAAGACATTGCATTGATTAAGCCAGTAATACTCGCTGAATTATCTACGCGTTTGTCGGCTATTGGCTTAGAGTTTGGTGAGCAGAAAACAAGAATTGAGCCATTTCGATATAAGCGCTCTGGCATATCAACCAAACTACAAGAAATTCAGAGCAAAGTTAGTGGTCCACTCTCTGCAGGGGAAATTGACGAGCAATTGGGTAGTTTAGAAGGCTTGATTGGCCTCGCTGATAGCTTACGCATCTCCGAAAATAATACTGAAAACACGAATTCTTTAGCGTTAATAGATGCACCCAGCAATGACGTTCGCGACGATACTTTGCTCCGTTTTTCTGCCAATAAAATCCACAAGTTACTAAAGCAAAAGCGCAGCTTGGTCGCGCAAGAAATTGATGCCAATGGAGTAGCGAAACCAGGTGCTTGGGATTATTTGCAAGAGCGCATGGCACGGAAATTCATTAGCTGCTGGAGTAAAGATCCCTCATTAGTTCTATTGCTAAAAAAAGGGCTCGAACTTTTCCCTGAGCCCAAAATATTGAAACCCATACTTGACCAGCTTGGTGCTGTGATTGAGCGTAAAGAAGCGCCCATTCAGCAAAAAATGGCGCAATATTGCTTAGGTGAGATTTTTCGAGATGCCGCCACGACTATACACACCAAGGACTCATGGGCTTTTCCTGCTCATGCCAACGTCGCTGAGTTTTTTGAACAGCTTCAAACTCTTGCAGTAGAGATCGTCACAAACACGACGAGTAAATACGATGAAAATTTGATCGCTCAAGCGATGTTCTTTTGCTTGGTAAGAAATGACTCGCCGTTAGACCAAGATGCTCAGGATGAAAACTTCAACATCATCACAAAAATGATGAAGGGGCACCGAAATATTTCGGTTGTTGGTAAGAAAGACAGCAGTATTCACGAAAAAGCTAAGCGTGCTGATTTTATAGCCAATGCCTTACTAGCCTATCAGTTGGCGACGGATAAATTATTGGTCATTCGATCTGTTAATTCATTACTCGACAAAGTTGCAGCACGTATTGTTGCCATTCCAAAAGATGGACTTACATACGGCGATGTTCTGCCTTTTTGTAAAAGTATTGCTGTGGAATGCCCAATATTTTTTGCTCAGCTGGTTGAGCATGCAAAAGGTAAAGACACTAAGTGGCACCCACTTTGCAAAGAATTAATCAGTAAGCTGGGACTGTCCCAATCAAAAATCAGTGGCGACCTTAGTCGGTTCAATAAAGATACTTCACTTTCATTGCTTTCGATTATCAAGAGAACAGACAATCCATTTGCCCATGAAAATGCAGCGTTGGCGTTGTTGTTCGCAGTATTGAATGGCGAGAAGGATGGATTTACAGCCGACATTGATTCAACTTCAGATGAAGCGGTTGAACTTCAGGGGATTATTGACCTAAGTAACTGTAAAGTGAAATGTGATAACTGGAGTAAGATTCAATCGCTTGAAGTGCCAATCACAATTGGGACCGCGATTGACTTTGAGCCTATTTTTCCTTTGCCAGATTGGATCGAACCCGAGCATTTACCGCTATATCGCATGGGTATATTTCTGCGTAGTTGCTTAATTGGCAATACTGATTGGTCTGCAATGCGGGTGAATGATTCCAGCCAAGCCAAGTACATGGGTTTGAAATCGAGCTTTATCAAACGCCAGCTCGGAATGATGCATTCACCAGAAGCTTTGAATGGCGAGACCGCTCCAATGTCTAACTGGGTGTCGAGCCTGCTCTTTCATTT
>NZ_CAMTIA010000084.1 GCF_947072475.1 uncultured Deefgea sp. | reverse complement strand
TTGACAAAGTCAACGCAAACAATGGCTTTGTCATGCATAGACAGTAGCTCTAGCCGGTCGGTATTCCATTGCAGTATATGTGTAGCGCCTTCAGGGATGGTATCCCACAGGGCAATACCCAGTTGTTGAGCTTGGTGGATGATGTCAATTGGGGCGGTGTGGCGTAGGCCGATCATGCGCTGGGTTCACTGTATTGGGAGATGGGGCGGTAAGGGCTGGGGCTCAGCCTTTGTGCGGTGTCTTGTTTATAAAACAGCACCATTTGCGTGTAAACATCGGGGTAGTGCGCTTGTAGGATTTGCGGCGCTTCAAAAAATACTTCACTCAGGACCGCAAAGCACTCGGCTGGATTAGTGGAGGCATATAGGTCAATGTCTGAGTGCTCGCCAGTGTCGGCATGGGCATCCGCTTTAGCGCTTAAGTCGGCAAAGGCGGCGGTAAAGGCGTTTTGCCACGCCGCTTCGCTCATTCCGGCGTGTAGGGCTGGATAGCCATTGGCGTTGCCGCCGTTTTTCATATCGAGCTTATGCGCTAATTCATGAATCACCACATTCCAGCCGTCTAGATTAGGCCCATTCATCACGTCGTTCCACGAAAACAGCACCGGACCATCGCCGCGCGCTTGGCCGGCGAGCAATTGCGCGCCTTCGTGTACCACGCCGATGGCGTCAACGTGGCTGTGGTCGGCGTAAAACGGGCGCGGGTAAATAATGATTTCTTGCCAATCGTCATACGCTTCAAAACCCAGATTTAATATCGGTAGCACCGCTTGCGCCGCCAAAATCACCCGCATCGGGTCAGAAAACTCAATCCCTTCGCTGGCTTGGATTGATTTGGTGTGTAAAAACCACGCGGCAAGCTCACGCAAACGCGCTAATTCACTCACGCTGAGGTTTTTGAGCACCGGCATGGTGGTGGCGGGCAACCACAATGCATCGTCAATCGGGTGCTGGGCGAGCCAATGATCACGGTGTTTGCGACGAAAGTAGTTGAGCATGATTTTCCTTGGTGCGTGATCAACAAATGGGTCTCGCAGCGCGCAATTCAAGGTAATCGCGCTGTTTTGTCGATGGTGCTGGTGTTTATTGAAATGCAACAGTCATAAATGACTGCTGTGTATGTAAGAAAAGTGCTTGTATTATCAATGGCTAATGAGATTTGCTGACAAATCCGCTACGGAGCACGCTGTAATGTGCCGATTAGATTGATATAAGCCATGTTCTAGGGGAGTTTGCACGATGTTCAATCGCAATCATATTATTGCCGCAGTGGCTTTGGTGTACGGTTTGCTGATGTTGGGGGTGTTGTGGCGGGTTGGGCAAAGTCAAGATGCGGCGGTCAATGCGCTGTTTTTTTCGCTCGCTTTAATGATGGTGTTGGCGGGCGTGGCTTTGCTGGCGGTGGTGTTTTTTGGCCTGCAACGTTTGTTTGTGCCTTTGGCGCAGATGAGCGACTTAATGCGCCAACATGCCAGCGATCATGCTGATTTTAGTGCGCGATTGCCGGAAAATGGCGATGCGCAGTTGGCGCAATTAGCCAAGGCGTATAACGCTTCCACCGATAAAGTGCAGCGCACGCTGCGCGATGTGCAGCGCGAAATGGAAGGGCTGGCTTTGGGTTTGTCTGAGCTAACGGTCGTGACGGCGCAAATGGGCAAAGACACCCGAATGCAGTCCGATCACGCCGCTTCTTCGGCGGCGACGGTAGAGCAAATCACCGTGAGCATTAATCACATCGCTGATCACGCCCGCGATATGGATCATGTGGTTGAGCAAACACAGCGGCTATCGAGCGACAGCGCCGATTCGGTGCTGCGCGTCTCCGAAGAAGTCGGCAAAGTCTCTGAAGCAGTGGCGGCGTTAACCCAAACCATGGATGGCTTGGGGGCTAGCTCGCAAGAAATTAGCGGCATTGTGGGCGTGATTAAAGATATTGCCGATCAAACTAATTTATTGGCATTAAATGCCGCGATTGAGGCTGCGCGCGCGGGGGATATGGGGCGTGGCTTTGCGGTGGTGGCTGATGAAGTACGTAAATTGGCCGAGCGCACCAGTAATGCCACGGTAGAAATCGCGCATAAAATCGAATCAGTGGGCCGTGAAACGCAAAGCGCCGTAGGCAATATGGCGCTCACTGCCGATCGCGTGGCGCACAGCGTCACCATGGCCGAAGACGCGCGCGGGCATATGTTGGGGATACGTGAACACATGGGCAGTGTGGTGACGGCGGTGCGGCAAATTGCCGAATCCACCCAAGAGCAATCCTCTGCCACGCATACCTTGGCCAGCTCGGCCGAGCGGCTGGATGTGATGACGCAAGCCACCGATTCGGCGTTGCAGCAAGCGAGCCATACCTTGCAGCATTTGGATGAGCGCGCTAAGCGGCTATTGAAGTCGGTCGGGCAATTTAAGCTGGCCGATATTGAGGTATTTCATAGCTGGGCGGCATCGAGCGAAGCGCGCGCGGTGTCGGAAATCAAGGCACTACTCAATCAGCAAGGCCATCATTGGGCCGATGTGGCGGGGGATCATTCTGCGGCGACGATTAAGTCGCGTATCGCCACCGGCAATCCGCCGACCGCGGCCGCTATTGGCGGGGTGAAGATTCAAAACTGGGCCAAAGACGGCGGCTTGGCTGATCTGAATGCCGTCGCTCAGCAACAAGATTGGCACCGAATTTTACCGGCGGTACTGGATAAAATGATGCAGGCCAATGGCCAGTATGTGGCGGTGCCTTTGGGCGTGGCGCGGGTAAATGTGATGTGGATGAATGCCAGTGTGCTCAAACGCGCTGGCGTGCAAGCGCCCAAAACTTGGGATGAGTTTTTTGTTGTAGCCGAAAAACTGCGCCAATTGGGTACGCCGATGCTGGCTGTGGGTGAGCAGGCTTGGCAAATCGCCACTTTGTTTGAGGCGATTACTTGCGGTTTGGGTGGCGCGTCGTTTTATCAAGCGGCGTTTTGCCAGCTCGATTCGGCGGCATTGACGGGGCCAGTGATGATTCGCTGTCTTGAAACTTTGCGTAAATTAAAACCATATTGCACGCCCGATGCGGCTGGGCGCGAGTGGAATTTAGCCACGGCGGATGTGATTAATGGCCGGGCGGCGATGCAATTAATGGGCGATTGGGCCAAGGGCGAGTTTGCCCAAGCCGGTAAGGTGCAAGGCATTGATTATCTGTGTATGGCAGCGCCAACGCAAAACGGCGAGTACAGCTTTGCGGCCGATACTTTATTGATGTTCAAACAAAGTGATCCGCGTTTGGCCGCAGCGCAGCAAGATTTTGTGTCGCTGTTGATGAGTAGCGCAGGGCAAGAAGTGTTCAATTTATATAAAGGCAATATCCCCGCCCGCATCGATGTGAATATGAATCGCTTTGACGATTACGCCAAACAGTCGGCGCGCGAGTTTGCCAGTGCCGCGAGTAAGCAAGTGCTGCTGCCGTCTTGGGCGCACAATATGGCGGTGCAAGACAGTGTGCGTAGCGCCTTGTTTGACGCGGTCGATGCGTTCTGGAAAAACAGCAATATGAGCCCGCAAGATGCGGCGCGGCGATTGCACGATGCCACACGTCGGTAGGCATGTTCTGCGTTGATGCGTTGTCGTCAGCGATGAGGTGCGCGCTACGTTAAACGCAATCAACACCTTGTGTGAACATGGCCTTGCCGTCAGTGCGGGGTGATGACGAAGGGGGTGACGTGGGGATGAAGGTCATCTGCGGTCATCATCTACGGTAATAGTTGTTAGTTTGCCGGCATTGCCCCGCGCTTGGCTTGCCGCCCAATTGGGCGGCGGTGTAAACTCAAAAAATGCTTAAGTTCCGCTGTTTCTTTTTGCTATTGATCTCGCTGGTGCTGTCACTGAATGTGGCGGCGGCCAAGCAGTTGCCGTCGGCTGGCACCGTGATGTGCCATAACGCAGTCATTGAGACGCTCGCAAAAACAGAATGCCAGCAAGGCCAGCATGATCATGCGGCGAGTAATGCCAAAATGAGTCATTGCGGCGCTTGTGCTGCGGCATTGCCGATGCTGTTGCCGCAAGCGCAGCTAGCGTCGGCCGGAACGATTCAAAATAGTCATGATGTCATCATGCAGGTCGGTTTAAATCGGCCACCGTTACTTCCTCCTCCTCTACTGCGCGCTTAGGCGCGACTTAGGCACTGTCCTCGCTTTATTGCTCTGAATAAAGGGGGTAGCGCTGCAGTTGTCATTGGTATTGACTGATTTAAATGGGTTTGAGTTTTGCGGCTAGCGTAGCGCTGCGCTGCATCAATTCGCCATTTTAATATCAGTAAATTCAATCGGTATTGCTATCAATGCTTTATAAATAATTAATTGCATGGCAATACCCCAGTCTATTGTGAATTGAGCCGATGTTGGCTCAGTCTGTGTTTTAGAGGTGGTTTATGAATCGACGTCAGTTTTTATTTAGCTCTAGCGCCAGCGGCGCTTTGCTGTGCTTGCCAACGGCTTGGGCTGCTATGGATCCAGCAATGGATCACTCCGCGCATCAAGGTCATGGCGCGCAGGGTGGATCAGCTGCCATGCCGCAGCCACTAAAAACCGTGGCCGAGATGCCCTTGTTGCCCGAATCGGCCTTGCCTGCGGGCCAGCCATTACAGGCATTAAAAGTTTTAAACAGCAGTAGCACCAATAAAATGGCCGCCACGCTAACCGCTGCCGCGCATGAGGTTGAGTTAGTGCCCGGTAAAAAAACCAGCATGTGGTTGTATAACGGCCAAGTGCCCGGCCCCTTGATTGAAGCATTTGAAGGCGACGAAGTTGAAATTCGCTTTGTGAATCAGCTATCGCAAGCGTCAACGATTCATTGGCACGGCATGCCGGTGCCGCCAGAGCAAGACGGCAATCCACATGACGCGGTGCCAGCGGGCGGTGAGCATGTGTATCGCTTTAAATTGCCAAAAAACTGCGCTGGCACGTATTGGTATCACCCGCACCCGCATGGCGACACGCCTGAGCAGGTGTATCGCGGTTTGGCCGGTTTATTTATTGTGCGTAGCAAAACCGATCCTTTGGCGGGTTTTGCCGAGCAGCATTGGGTGATTTCTGACCTTAAATTGGCGGCTGATGCGTCGATTCCAGATAACACCGCCAACGATTGGATGAATGGCCGCGAAGGGCAGTTTGCGCTGGTCAATGGTCAGCGTGAGCCGGTCGTTACAATTGTTGGCCGTCAGCGGGTGCGGGTGTGGAATGCCTGCAGCGCGCGCTATTTGCGTTTGGCTATTCCGGGGCAAAAAATCACCGTGGTCGGTAGCGACGGTGGTTTGCTAGAAAAACCACGGGTGGTGGAAGAATTACTGTTAGTGCCCGGCCAGCGCGCAGAATTAATTATCGGTGACGGTAGTAGTGCCAAAACCACGCTCAAAGCCTTGGTGTATAACCGCGAAAAAATGGGCAAAGTCGCGCCCGAAGTTGAGCGCGTTTTGGCGACGTTGCAATTGACTGCTGGCCCAACGCCTAAAGTGCCAGCGACTTTGCGAAAAATCGCTGATTTTGGCCGCGCCGTGGCGATGAAAAAAGTCGAGTTTAGCGAAACCATGAGCATGGAAAACGGCGTGCATAGCATGGCGTTTTTGATCAACGGCAAAAGCTACGATATGAATCGCAATGATTTAGTCAGCAAAGTAAACGACGTTGAAGTGTGGGAAGTGTTTAATAACTCGCACATGGATCATCCGTTTCATATTCATGGCACGCAATTTATGCTGCTCGATAGCGAGCTAAATGGCAAACGCCAAGATGCACCGTATCGCGCTTTGCAAGACACCATTAATTTACGTCCGTATGAAAAAGTTCGGCTCAAAATGGTGCAGCACGATAAAGGCCTGCGCATGTACCACTGCCATATTTTGGAGCATGAAGGGCAGGGCATGATGGCGCAGGTGCTGATTAAATAATTCAATAAGTAGGCCGGCAAAAGTTCTCGTGCATTGTTGCTTCGCTTTGCGCGAAAACTTTTGCCCAGTGACTTAGATCAATAGATTAATTCACCGCCTTGGCGCGTTGCCAGTGCTTGCGCCAAGGCGGTGAACCATACAAGAACAAAGGAAATACCATGTCTTTAAAAGCAATTTTGAGTGCAGTTTTATTTGCCCCCACCTTGGCGCTAGCCGCTTTGCCAGCAGGCACCATGTATAAAGATCCGTATTGCGGCTGCTGCGGTGAGCACGCGAAATATTTGCGTGAAGCTGGCTTTGATATCAAAGAAGTAGTGCGTCAAGACATGCAAAGCATCAAGCAGCAATACGGCACCGATATTGCGCAAAGCTGCCACACGATCGTGATGCAAGGTTATGCGATTGAAGGCCATGTGCCAGCCAATGCGATTCGAAAATTGCTCAAAGAAAAACCCAACGCCAAAGGAATTACAGTGTCGGGCATGCCCGCCACATCACCGGGGATGGGTGACTATAAAGTTGGCACCATTGCGGTCGAAATCATTGGCAAAGACGGCAGTTTAAAGCCTTACGGTAAGTTTTAAATCGAAAAGCTGACGCAGAGGCGCGGAGACGCGGAGAAAATCAACGCAAAATTGGGTTTGCCTAAACCATCAGCAAACCACAGATTAAATCGTGGTTTGTTGGGGCTTGAGTTCTGAATTGATTTTCCTCTGTGTCTTTGCGTCTCTGCGTCAAAAAGCTTTTCTGTAGTGAACTCATCGCTTGAATGTCGATGGTTTTAAGCTCCAGTCAAACGCTCAAATACATCATATTGATGTATTGCTACGCAGCCCTTTTGGGTAAAGGGTTGCAAGTAAATACATCAATACTGTAGGGCGGGTTAGCCGAAGGCGTAACCCGCCACAAGACTCCGCCATCACAAATCAACAAATCAAATCAAAGGGGTCAGACTCGATTGATTCCACGGAAAACTAGAAATCAATCGAGTCTGACCCCATTGATTTTTTGAGCAAGGCCGCGACAATGATGGGCCGAGTCACCGGAGGTAATTCATAATTATTATGCTGATGCTGAAATAGATAATTTGATATTTTTATCAATCTTCCCGTATGCCAATAAAAGAGAGTCTGACAAATCAGCAGCTTTATCTTGTCCATCGGATTTAAAAAATAAACTCTGTTTGTTCATGAAATCAATTAAATCAAATTTATCTGAATCAAGTGAACTAATGTAGCCGCTCCCTTTTTTATTGGCTTCCTCCTGATTTAACCTGTCAACGCCTCGCATAAATGAATATAAAATTTCTCCGTGATCGAAAACTTCCCTAGATATTTTACCATCTTCGTAGAGACTCATATTTAATGAGCGCATTTCTTTGGCCGTAACATTATTAAGATTGAAACTTGAAGGCTCCTTTCTTGGTAGGTCATCAATAGAAACTTGCCCTCCGGCCACCCCATTGGCACGTAAACGGCTCGAAGGTTCTAGAGGTGTGCTGCTAGTTTTGGTTATGTTCATATATTGTCCATTAATCTATTTTAAATCGTAAATTAATTTTTAAAAACCAGGTTGTTTTTTTGCGCTTGCCAATAAGGTATTGGCTTTTTAATGGAAAGCGCTTCACTGGTAGCTATTATTGATTTACAAAGGCTAATTACCTTACGTAGATTTGCTTAGATAAAGTTGCCCATGGTGATGCAATCCCAGTGTTGGTATGTTGAAAAACACCATTATCAACGCCGTATATTCTAGTAACGTACATCCAACCAATAACAGATTTACTCACCGTGGCGGAGCATAAATTAAAAACGCCGGAATCAGAGCATATTGGTTCTCTCTCATAGCCGTTCTGTAGTGCGCCATTCATTGTTATTTTTGGATTTTCGCCGTAGCCATACTCCATAGATGTAACTTCTATCCAACCGCCTCCATGATCATTAAGACTTGAGCTTTGAAATTGTGTTGGGAACTCATCATTAGCTGATGGTGATTGAATAGCTAAAATACGTAAATCATAAAGGCCGCTAGCCGCCGCGCGAGGAGATGCTACTGATTTAACTGTTGGTTGAGCAATCAACTCTTTATCAGAATTCAAAATTCGAATTCCATTTTTTAATGAAGCTTCAATTTCAGCATAGTTAACAATATTTAAATCGTCGGCGAATGCTGCTGGAGCAGAAAATAAAATAGTAGAAAAAGATAGCAATACTGCAAGTTTCTTAGAGTGCATTTGCGATGCCTTTTTAAAAAAAGACGAAGAAATATCCTGCTACTTTATTTCTTTTTTTGCGAGATATGTGAAATTTTATAGTAATAAAGCAACGATACATGTGAGAATTAATTTTAGTATTCGTTGTGTGTTAGCGGTTTGGCTGAAATCAAAGCGGTCAGAAATCAAAGGGGTCAGAGTCGATTGATTCCACGGAAAACTAGAAATCAATCGACTCTGACCCCATTGATTTGCCATTGATTTGTGCGGAGCGGCAATACGCCGAATGATGTGTAAGCCTGCGGCGTAATGCCTGCGGCGATTACGCCCTACGCCGTACCGCAGTGCATTTATCAGCCTGCTGGTTTAGTTTTTACTTGTTTACCTGATTGAAGAGATTTCCCAATCTCACGGAAATCGAACATGTTCATTTCGAATGATGAAATCGAAACCTGATGCGCGCCATGTACGTGTGAGATTAATTTTTCATGCTTTTCTTTGTATGGTGCTTTGGCGACTGAGCCGCCAAACTCGCCCGTATTCACCAGCGTGACGTGCTGGTACATGTGGTAGTACAAGGCATCCACCATAGAATCAAAAGTGTTCACATCTTGGTTTAGGGCGACTACTAAATACGCATCCGATTTGTCTTTCAAATCCGCGCTGATTTTTATGTCAGTAGCGTCATAGCAAATAGAGCCCGTTAGCCTGAAGCCTTGCTCTTTAGGGAATGCTGGATGAATTAATTCAATTAATAACTGGTAAGGACGCCAAGATTTAACCTTGCCAGCCTCATCCTTCATCATATTTTGCTTACCCTGTAAACGATTCATAAACTGCCGCCCACTAGTTGATTTCTGGGGTATCAGCCATTTTGCGACATTATTAGGGCCTTCGATACCATCTAACTGGGTAAAAGTTAAACCAGTAAAAATGATCGCCCCAGTTTTATCGGCAAGTTGCTTCAAGATATCGATATCTTGATTATTTACTGATAATTCAGGCCAAATGATTAAGTCGATTTTGCAGTCTTTGTAATTGCTGTCATCAATACTGCGCTGGCTATATGCCTTGTGCAAAATAAGCTCAGCAACAGATGCAATGTGCCGACGATGGCGTGCACGATATGTTGGGGTATCGAGCATTAAACCATGCTCTTTGAAATCTCCCTTCAAAGGAAGTAGTGATTGCACCATCACAACTTTCAGTGATTTTTTATCGACTGGCCACGTAAAACTAAGCTTTTCAACATACGCAGGAATGCCAGTCATTTTGCAAAATAATTTTTTCTGCTCTATCAGACGATTTTTAACTAACTGCTTAAGCGCTTTGG
>NZ_CAMTIA010000083.1 GCF_947072475.1 uncultured Deefgea sp. | reverse complement strand
TCCCGGCAATATTTACATTTCCATTTCAACCTCCAGCGCTTGCCGTTCGTAATCTCGAGGCGCAAAATAGTTTTGTTTAGCTAAACTACCAAAAAACTAAACATCACCTAATAGGGATGGCAATCATGGCACTGCTGGCTTTTTACGACGAGAATTTTCCTTTTTCGGGTACTCGCCCGAAGCACGCACCACAACAAGCGGTGTGCGCCGATGCGCTCAGTGATGCCTTAAATCGCTGTGCCATGCCTGCCGTCTTGGTGCATTTACACGGCCGCTATTTCCCGCAAGCAGCATGGCCTGCCTTACTCGACTTTTTGGCGCGTGGCGGCAATATGCTCACTTTAGGCCAAGCCGTATTTAGTGAACCGGTCGACACCAATGGCCAGCACCAGCCACAAGCGGCGCTATTTCGCCAGCTTGATATTCATGAAATCCAAAGCGTTAACGCGCCGCACAGCACCCACCTTGCTGCCGGTGCCAACTTCCCTTGGTTGAGCGACAAGCTCGCGCAGCTTGATTTGAATCTGACTGCCAGTACCGACAGCTTGGTACTGATGCCGACCAAAACCAAAGACCAGCCGCTCGATTCGGGTTCAGCCGGGCCGATGGATGCGCGGATTTATCCCTTGCTGATGTGCATGGATGAAGAGCAGCAGCACATCGCCAGCCCGATTGTAATGATTGAGCGCTTGCGTGGCGCGATGGCCGGGTCGCGACAAATATTTGCCAATATCACGCCAGATGAAACGTTCTGGCAGCAAGGCGGTATGGCCTTGCTCGAACAACTCGCCGAGCACGCTAGCCACGGCGTAACCGAATGCTGGCTCAAACCCGACTTTGCTTGCTATGAACCGGGCGAGCACGCAACGCTCACCTTGCAAGCCGAGGCGCTCGGTGCCCCCATCGGGCAAAACTGGACCGCGACCATCACCACGAGGTATCGCGATGCAGTCATTGATTGCAAAAAGCTACAGCTCAATACCCAGCAATCCGGCCTGCAAAGCTTGCGCTTTACCTTGCCGCATGCGATTGCAGCGGGGCTGTATACGCTGCACGCCGAACTACGCAGCGAGCACGGCGATGTGATTCATTTGCAGCAAGGGTTTTGGGGTCGCGACGCCGAGCTGCTCGCACGCGGCACGCGTATGCGCGCTGGCCGCGATTATTTTATTCGCGACGGCAAAACCACGCCGATTGTCGGCATGACGTATATGGCGAGCGACGTACATCGCAAATTCCTGCATCTACCGAATGTCGCAATCTGGCAGCAAGACATGGGCACGCTCGCCAGTATGGGCGTCAATTATTTGCGTACCGGCATTTGGTCGGCGTGGCGGCAATTGATGTTTGTCGATGGTCACGCCAATGAAGCGCTACTGCGCGCGATTGATGCGTTTATTTTGACCGCCGCCAGCCATGATTTGGAATGCTGCTTTACCTTTTTTGCCTTTACCCCGGAAAGCTGGGAAGGTCGCAATCCCTACCTCGATCCGCGCAGTCGCAGCGCGCAAAAGCGCTTTATCCGCAGCATCGTCAGCCGCCACACGCAAACCACGCGCGTGCATTGGGATCTGATCAACGAACCATCGATGTTTGATCCACAGCGGATTTTTGTCGGCCCGCGCAGCTTGGGTGATGAATTTGAAACGCGCGCTTTTATCCAGCATTTGCAGGCGATTAACCCCGATATTGCTCATTGGCAACGCGCATGGGATTTAAGCCCAGCGCAGCTGACCGATTGGTCGGCGGTTCGGCCACCGCAGCCGGAAGACATTGGCTTTAACACCACCGAAATCGCCGTTAAACAGCATGGGCAGTGGCTGGATTACGCGCTATTTACGCAAGCGGTGCACCGCGAATGGGCGGCAGATTTAGCCGCGAGCATTAAGACCCTGATTCCAGACGTGATGGTGTGCGTGGGTCAAGATGAAGCGCTTGGCCAGCAGCGCCCTTCGCCGTTTTTCTTTGCCGATGCCGTCGATTACACCAGTGTGCACAGTTGGTGGCTGAACGACGCGCTAGGCTGGGATAGCTTGTTTAGCAAAACGCCCAACACGCCCAACCTAATCCAAGAAACCGGCATCATGCACGTGGCCCGCGCCAACGGCCGCTCGCGCCGCAATGAGGCTGAGCTGATGCAGCTATTAGAGCGTAAATACGCCTATGCCTTTGCCTACGGCAACGCCGGTGCGGTGCAATGGATTTGGAACTGCAACTACCATATGGACAATATCAACGAGTCGCATATCGGTGCATGCCGTGCCGATGGCTCGCAAAAACCCGAGGCCAGCATTACCGCAGCGTTTGGGCAGTTCATCAAAAAAACTGGGGTATTGCTAGAAAACCGAGAACTAGCAGATATTGCCGTCGTATACCCATTTAGCAATGACTATAGCAATCGCCGCTCAACACTCGCAGCCACGCAAGCAATGGTGCGCAATCTGGCGTTTGAATTTGGCGTGAATCTACGCGCAGTGGGCGAGCATGATTTAAGTAGCCTATTTGCTGCACCGCCGCAGTTGCTCTTACTACCTTGCCCGCAAAACTTGGATGCTACGTGCTGGCAGCAAATCGAGCAACTGCTGGAACAACACGCGATCACGGTGCTGCTCACTGGGCCGGCGACGCTGGATCGCTATTTCAATCCTTGCCAGCGCGCGCCGTTTAGCAAGGCCAGTACGCGCAACTTAAGCCGTGAAGAAACACTGCACATCGCTAATGCCGCGTATCGCGCCAGCTATATTGGCGAAGCCATCGCGCAACTCGATACCGGTTGCGATGCAGCTGGTCAGGCTGAGCAAATCGAACACTTCTCACTCGGCCAAGGGCAAATCATTTGGTGCCCGCTACCGCTAGAACTCAATGCCAATTCAGGCACCTTAAGCGCGCTATATCAATACGCGATGCGCGCCGCCAACATTCAGCCTACTTGGCGCTGGATAGAGAACGAGAAAGCGCCTGCGGGTATTTTCATGCAACAACAGCAATTTGCCGCGCATACACTGTGGATTGCCGTGAACGAAAGCAGTCGCGCTCACGTGCTGCATTGGCAAGCTGGCGCGCACACTTACCGCACCGAGCTTGCCGCTGGCCGCGCACTGCTGTGGCTGACCGATCAACACGGCGTCGTCATCGACAGCCTATGGCAACACCCAGTGGAGAAACGATGAACTCGCCCGCAGAGCAGTTTAATCAGACCCATCCGGCAGCAGCGCGGCCAAGCACGCGGCGTTTTTCATCTGAGGCTGTCGAGGCCAAAATAGCCGTGATTAGCGAGCAAATCAGCGACCCACAATTGCGTGCCTTATTTAGCAATTGCTATCCCAATACGCTCGATACCACGGTGTTTCACCAAGAAAATGTCAACGGTAAACCCGATACCTTTGTCATTACCGGCGATATTCATGCGCTATGGCTGCGCGATAGTTGCGCGCAAGTTTGGCCTTACTTGCCACTCGCGCAGCAAGACCCGACTTTGGCACGCATGATTGCGGGTCTGATTCACCGCCAAACGCAATGCATTTTGCTCGACCCTTACGCCAACGCGTTTAACGATGGCCCTGGGGACAGCGAATGGCAAAACGATCGCACCACGATGCGTCCCGAAATTCATGAGCGTAAATGGGAACTCGATTCGCTGTGCTACGCCATCCGCCTCGCGAATAGTTATTGGCAAACGACGCAAGATGCCAGTGTTTTCGACGCTGATTGGCTGGCGGCAATGGCATTAACCGTTGCCACGATGCAAGAGCAGCAGCGCAAAACCGATGCTGGCCCTTATCGCTTTACGCGCCAAACGCATTGGCAGTCAGACACCTTGCCGTGTAATGGTATGGGCAATCCGCTAAAACCCGTCGGGCTGATTGCATCGATGTTTCGCCCATCAGACGACGCGTGCATTTTGCCGTTTTTGGTGCCGAGCAATCATTTTGCCGTCGTTAGCCTGCGCCAGTTAGCCAGCTTGCTGGACATACATTATCCACACGTGAGTTTGGCAAAAACGTGTCGTCAGCTCGCCGATGAAGTAGAAGCTGCGCTACTGGCCTACGCTCGTGTGCAGCACCCTAAATATGGCACGATCTGGGCGTATGAAGTCGATGGTTTTGGCAATGCGCTGATGATGGATGACGCCAATGTGCCCAGCCTCTTATCGCTACCGTATCTGGGTGTATGCAGCGCTGATGATCCGCTGTACCGCAATACCCGCCGTTTTATATTGTCCGACGACAATCCTTGGTATTTCAGCAGCAGCGACGGGCAGCTCAGTGGCGTTGGCAGTCCGCATACGCTCGCACCACGAATTTGGCCAATGAGTCTGATTATGCAAGCACTGACCAGCAACGACGCCGATGAAATTGCGCGCTGCCTGACGATGCTCAAACTCAGCGATGGCGGCTCTGCGCTGATGCACGAATCCTTCTTGCCCGACGATCCCAGCGACTTCACGCGCAGCTGGTTTGCTTGGGCCAATACGCTGTTTGGCGAGCTGATTTTGCGCGTAGCGCAAGACTTCCCGGCATTGCTGCAATCTCGCACCGCACGCGAGGCAAAATGAGTATCAGCCTCAGAGAACTCGCCCAAGCTGCTGGGGTGTCGGTTGGCACTGCATCGCGGGCGCTCAAACACCAAGCCGGTGTTTCCGAGCAACAACGCCAGCATGTGCAACAGCTCGCAGCAGAACTCGGCTACGACATCTCGCGTTTACAGCGCCAGCCGATTCGCCGCATTTTGTTTTTACTGCACGCGCAGCACACCACCGCCAGCGCCAGCCCGTTTTATGCCGAAGTCGAACGCGGCGCACGCCTTGCATGTTTAAACAAGGGTATTGAGCTGCAGCCATTTAGTGTCAATGCCAATAGCTCAATACGTCGGCAACTCCTGCAGCAAGAAGCCGATGCGATTTTGTGTGTGGGCTTTATCGAGCCAGAAACGCTCGCCGTCGTTCAAGCATTGGGCAAACCGACGACCTTGATCGATGCCAGCGCGCAGCAGCTCGCCAGCGTCAACCCTGACAACCAAGCCGGAACGCGCTTAATGACCGAGCAATTCATTGCGCAAGGTCGGCAACGAATTGCTTTTTTATCCGGCTCGCTGGCGCATCATTCAATCCGCCTGCGTGAGCGCGGCTATCGCCAAGCCTTATTTAACGCCGGTCGCCTCGCCGATCCTGCCTTAGAAGCACTGATTGCGCCGGGCCTCGATTTAGCCAGTGGTACGCGTTTAGCGCTCGATGAATTACTCAACTTAGCGCAGCCGCCTGACGCGATCATTGCGTTTAACGACGCCTGCGCGCTCATCGTACAAGCCGCCTGCCTTGAGCGCGGCATGACACTGCCAGACGATCTTTGGATTGGCGGCTTTGACGATATTACTGCCGCCAAAGCCGCGCAACTCAGTACCATCGCCGTCGATAAAGCCGCACTCGGCGCAGCCGGCATCGAGCAACTCTTAGCGCTTACCGAGCATCAAGCGATTGCCGACACTTTGCAACCCGTAACACTCATTTTGCGCGCCAGCAGCGGCGCAATCAGTACCCAGTGAACACCGTAGCCGTTATAAAACGCGGCGCAGCAACAAAGCCGAAGCACTTGGGCCTTGTTACCTTCAACAGGAGTCAGCCAATGAAATTGCCGAACTTTCAACACCGCGACACTTTACTGGCGCACATCGCCCAAACAATGCGCTTTTATCACCCACGCGCCATCGATGCCAGCGGTGGCTTTTATCATTTTTTCCTCGATGACGGCACAATTTACGACGCGCACACGCGGCATTTGGTCAGCAGCACGCGCTTTGTTTTTAACTATGCCATGGCCTATCGGCAGTTTGGCAACGCCGAATACCTCAGCGCTGCGCAGCATGGCTTAGCCTTTTTGCGCGACGTGCATCGCGACCCGATCAGCGGCGGCTATGCCTGGCAATTGCAATGGCAGCAAGGGCAAAAAACGCTGGATGACGACAGCAACCATTGCTACGGTTTAGCTTTTGTTTTGCTCGCTTACGCCCACGGCGTAATGGCCGGAATTGATGAAGCACGCGCTTGGTTAGAAGAAACTTGGCAACTGATGGAGCAACGTTTCTGGGATAGCGAATATGGTCTTTATGCTGACGAAGCCAGCGCGGATTGGGCGCTAAAACCCTACCGCGGCCAAAACGCCAATATGCACGCTTGCGAAGCGCTGCTCGCTGCGTTTGAAGCGACGGGGGACACGAAGTTTCTGGATCGCGCCGAGCTGCTCGCCCGCCATATCACGCAAAGACAAGCGGCTCTGGCTAATGGCCTGATCTGGGAGCATTACCACGCCGATTGGACTATTGATTGGGATTACAACCGCGATGACAAAAGCAATATTTTCCGTCCTTGGGGTTTTCAACCCGGCCATCTGACTGAATGGGCCAAATTGCTGCTGATTTTAGAGCGCCACCGCCCACTACCCTGGCTCAAACCACGCGCCGAGCAGCTATTTAATACCGCGATGGAACGCGCTTGGGATCACGAACACGGCGGTCTGTATTATGGTTTTGGGCCAGAAAACGAGATTTGCGATAGCGATAAATATTTTTGGGTACAAGCCGAAAGCATCGCCACCGCCGCACTCTTGGCGACGCGTACCGGCAATGCCAATTATTGGGATGACTACCAACGCTTATGGGCTTACGCATGGCAGCATTTCGTTGATCATCAATACGGCGGCTGGTGGCGAATTTTGCGGGCGGACAATCAAAAATACAGCAATGAAAAAAGCCCCGCCGGCAAAGTCGACTACCACACCATGGGCGCGTGTTATGAAGTGCTCAATGTATTAGCGCCATAGTTAGGCTCGCAACGCGCATTGCTTCGCCGCGAAAAGCGTTCTAGCGCGGCGAAAATCCAAACGTCACCAGACCCCAGGGGTAACAGCATGACTTTTCCGCAATTTATTTCCGCCGGTGAAGCACTCACCGACATGATTCGCAGCAGCGATGGGCTCTGGCAAGAAAAAGTCGGCGGCGCGACGTGGAATGTCGCGCGCGTAATGAGTCAGCTCGGCATCCGTAGCGCCTTTGCGGGTGCAGTCAGCCAAGATTGCTTTGGCGATGCACTGATTGCGGCCAGCGTTGAGGCCGATTTAGATTTGCGCTTTATGCAGCAACTGCCGTTTTCGCCGCTCTTGGCCATCGTGCATCAAACCACGCCACCAGCGTATTTTTTTGTTGGCGACAATAGCGCCGATCTGCATTTTGACCCAGCGCGCCTACCCGACGGTTGGCTCAGCGATAGCGTGTGGCTGCATTTTGGCGGCATTAGTCTGGCTCGCCCGCAGCTAGCCAAAAAGCTATTACACATCGCGCGTGCGGCAAAACAAGCAGGCGCAAAAATCAGCTTTGATCCCAACTTTAGAGTGCTGATGGATGCGGCGTACGACCCCACCTTGCAAGCAATGGCGCAATTGGCCGATGTGATTAAAGTTTCTGACGAAGATTTACGCGGTCTGTTTCGCACCGATGACGAAGCCAATGCACTAGCCACTTTGCGCCGCTGGCAACCCGAAGCAATGGTGCTCTACACCCGAGGCGCAGCGGGAGCCAGCCTGTATCACCAAGAAGCACATTGGCAACAAACCCCGCCGCAACTGCAAATCGTCGATACCGTCGGCGCGGGCGACGCCAGTATGGGCGGCCTAATCTGGAGTTTATTGCAATATCCCGCAGCCAATGGCGACACGCATTTACGCCACGCCGTCGCCGCAGGTAGTTTGGCATGCACCCAAGCTGGGGCCAATCCACCCGAGGCCAGGGCTTTAATTCAATTGGCCCAACAGATTTAAATAAAATAACTGCCCGTGCCAATTTTATGCCGCACTACTTTATAAAGCTTATTGAATTCAATTAAATCAGCATGCAGTACCGTCTTTGTTTTTAAAGAAACCACCATTAAAAAATAAGTCAAGCCAATTCACTCAATAAAAATGCGAATTTTAAAATAAATCGCAGCCCCATTTGCCACAAAAAACAGCAAACCCAAAGTGTGAAAATTGCACAGCAATTCAACTTAACAAATAAAAATAATTAGCGCATTATTTTGCCAGAACGAAAAATAATTCATCAATTTATTCAGGGTGTCGATATCATGAAAATAAAAACCAGTACTTTATTATGCGCCAGTGTATTTTTATCTAGCGCATTGAGCGCCAATGCCAGCGTTACCGTTGAATTTTGGTCGCATGCATTAGGCGGAACGTATGATGCTTATCATAAACAAATTGTTGATCAATTTAATCAATCACAAAAAGAAATTATCTTAGTTCATAAAGATATGAACTGGGGCGGTATGAAGCCCGCAATTGTAGCGTCAGTCGCCGAAGGCAAAGTGCCTGGTCTAGCGATGGTGCCAACCGAATGGATGAATGAAATGTCATCTAAATTATTAATGCCGGTGACGAAAGAAATTGCACCATTTAAATCGCAATACACCGATGCGGCATTACAAAATGCCACCGCCCATGGCCAGATTTATGGTTTCCCTTCGTATCAAGTGACTGCGGTTATGGTTTACAACAAAGATATGTTGGCCAAATCGGGGGTAAAACCGGTATTTAATACCATGGACGATGTATTTGCTGCCGCCAAAAAAATTAAAGAGCACACCGGCAAACCCGGCTGGGCCCCTAAATTACAAGATGGTTTTCAAACTTGGTTTTTATTCCAAGGCCTGCCTTTAGTTAAAGACAATAAAGCCGTATTTAATAGCCCAGCGCACGCCGCATTAGTACAAAAATTTGCCGATGCGTATAAAGCCGGCATTATCGTCAAAGACGTTGATCTGACTTTTGATAAACAAATCGCCGCATTTGCCAACAATAGCATTGGCATGTTTGCCGAAGGTGGCCACGCAGTTAAAAAAATTAACGACGCCAATCCACGCGCCTACGCAGCAGCAGGCGTAACCAGCTTCCCACTGAACGACGCAAAAACCGCAGCGTTTGGCGGCTGGAGCACGATGTATGTCGTTCCCAAAGGGCAAAAAAACATGGCTGCCGTTGCTAAAGCGGCGCAATACCTGACGAGCGATGCCGTGCAAATGGCATTTGCAAAATCATCCAACACCTTTGCCTCAACCAAAAAAGCCAATGCCCAGCTCGCCAATGACCCAGCGATGAATGATCCAAAAGACCTTGGTAAAGTGGCGTTTAAAATGGGAACGCAAGTGATCGATAAATCACGGCATTTTATGCTTCGCGATGTACCCGATGAAGCCATCATGCATAAATTGATGAACGATAAAATCGACGCCGCGATTCAAGGCCGAATTCCAGTGCAAAAAGCCCTCGATGAAGCCGTCGCCGATTGGAATAAACGTTTAGCCAAAAAATAAACATCACACCAACAGCTGCGAGCTTGCGCTGCGAAATGGGCCTAAGCTTGCGAGGCGACTTTTGTTCAGCGCACTGCCAGCTCGCGCCTAAGTCATTGTGATTTAATCTATTTTTCTAACGTTAATCGCCCTGCTCGATAAAAAAGCATTGACGCAACGATATATCCAATATATAGTTCGGCCTCTGTCGCGGGATGGAGCAGTTGGCAGCTCGT
>NZ_CAMTIA010000082.1 GCF_947072475.1 uncultured Deefgea sp. | reverse complement strand
GTTTTATTGATTGTTTGTGTTATTTATTTTTGAGGAAGTTCTTTGATGCGTACCGATTATTGCGGTTTGATTGATGGTCGTTATCTGGGCCAAACTGTCACGATTAAGGGCTGGGCCCATCGTCGTCGTGACCATGGCGGCGTGATTTTTATCGATTTGCGCGACCGTGAAGGTTTGGTGCAAGTGGTGTTTGCGCCAGAAACGCCAGAAGCGTTTGCCATTGCTGATGCCACCCGCAATGAATATGTATTGGAAATCACCGGCTTGGTGCGTGCTCGCCCAGAAGGGACCACCAATAGCAAAATGTTCACGGGTCAAATTGAAGTCTTGGCAAGCAGCATTACCGTATTGAATCAAGCGGCAACGCCGCCGTTCCAGATCGACGATGAAAATCTCTCTGAAAACGTGCGTTTAACCAATCGCGTGATCGATTTGCGTCGTCCAGTGATGCAAAAAAACATGCGCTTGCGTTACCGCGTGGCGATGTTAATCCGTAACTACCTTGATGGTTTGGGCTTTATCGATATCGAAACGCCAATGTTGACTCGCTCAACGCCAGAAGGCGCGCGCGATTACTTGGTACCAAGCCGCGTGCACGATGGTCAATTTTTTGCCTTGCCGCAATCGCCACAGCTATTTAAACAGCTCTTGATGGTGGCCGGTTTTGATCGCTACTACCAAATCGTTAAATGCTTCCGCGATGAAGATTTGCGTGCCGATCGTCAACCTGAATTCACCCAGATTGATATCGAAACTTCGTTCTTGAACGAAGACGAAATCATGAGCATTACTGAAGCGATGGCGATCCACGTCTTCAAAGAAGCCATCAACGTCGATTTGGGCGAGTTCCCACGTATGGCGTATGACGACGCAATGCGTTTGTACGGCTCAGACAAGCCTGATTTGCGCGTGTCTTTGCAGTTCACTGAACTGACCGATTTGATGAAAACCGAAGAATTCAAAGTCTTCCGTGGCGCAGCCGATATGGAAAACGGCCGCGTAGTCGGCTTACGAATTCCAGGTGGCGCAAGCATCAGTCGTAAAGAAATCGACGACTACACCAAGTTCGTGGCGATCTATGGCGCGAAAGGCTTGGCGTACATCAAAGTCAACGACGTAACGAACCTGAGCAACGGTGAAGGCTCGGGGCTGCAATCGCCCATCGTTAAAAACTTGAGCGAAGCGTGCTTGCAAGAAATCATTACTCGTACTGGTGCAACCACCGGCGATTTGATTTTCTTTGGCGCAGACAAAGAAAAAGTTGTTAACGAAGCCATCGGCGCATTGCGCTTGAAAGTCGGTCACGAAAAAGGCGAAGCAGCGGGTTACTTCACTCGCGGCTGGAAACCATTGTGGGTGGTTGACTTCCCAATGTTTGAACGCGACGACGATGCAGGCCGCTGGAATGCTTGCCACCATCCGTTCACGAGCCCGAAAGTTGAGCACATCGAGTTTTTGAAAACCGATCCGGGCAAATGCAAAGCCCGCGCCTACGATATGGTCCTCAACGGTTGGGAAATGGGCGGCGGTTCAGTGCGTATCCACCGCGCTGATATGCAATCGACGGTGTTTGAAGCACTCGGTATCGGCGAAGAAGAAGCACAAAACAAATTCGGCTTCTTGCTCGACAACCTGCAATTTGGTGCACCTCCGCATGGCGGCTTAGCATTTGGTTTGGATCGTTTGGTGACTTTGATGACCGGCGCCGAATCCATCCGCGACGTGATCGCCTTCCCGAAAACCCAACGTGCGCAGTGCTTGTTAACCAATGCACCGAACGAAGTGGACGAGAAACAACTCCGCGAATTGCACATTCGTTTGCGTAACACTCAGCAAGCGAATTTAGCGTAATTGCTAATTAGCTTGGATTAAAAAAGGCGACTTCGGTCGCCTTTTTTGTTGGGTATTGGCTGGAAGGTATTGGTGGTCATCGGCTGTATTGATATACCCATTAGTTTGGTCGGGCGGATTGGTACGTAGGGCGGGTTAGCCTTTAGGCGTAACCCGCCAATCAGGTTCCGGCAGCGCACAATTTAATGCGCTGTTTCAATCAAAGTCGCGCTAATGCCGCGCGGCACCCACCTTTCTTTGCTTCGCCAAAGAAAGTGTGGGCCAAAGAAAGGCGACCCGGGTATCTGCGCGGGCTACGCCCGTACCTTCGCTGCGGACAATCGAGGCGGTTGCGATCAAAACTCGGCCTGCGGCCTCAAACAATGATCGCAAAAACCCCGCCCCGCTTGTTCCTCGCTCAGCTTGCTACACGGGATCTCGCGCAGCTCAACGAGATTTGATTTTAAATAGAGGTATTGCTCTATAGAATTTTTAGATAAAAGCTTCCAAGCAAATACATCGATTTTTTAAGGTGTCAATGAGCGCGGAGAATTGCGCCGAATGAGCCGAAAACAAGCATCGCAACGGTGTGCGTTGCTTTGCTCATCAGTACCCTTCTTTATTGCTCCGTACGCAGTACAGGGCTTAATTGCACGAGGTAACACCCCCATTCACCAACATCACCAAGACTTTCGTCTGCATTGAATTGACATTGCCAGTCGTAGCAAATCAAATGTAGAAATGTGTGTAAATTTACGTTCATTCCATTTTCAAATTGGATTTCAAATGATGGTAGATCTTGAATATTTTCAGGAAAAATGCCAAATGGCGTAATCATCACCATTTTTTCATGAGTAGGTAAAACCGTTGCCGACTTTTTAATGCTACAGTGTTTGCCAGAATTTGCTAAATCAGCACATTCACCAAAGTATTCGTTCGCTCGTTTTCGCCAGCTTTTGTTAGCGTTAGAATCTCCCGCGGTTAATTGTTTTTCTTTGAATACCCAGTCGCGTACAGCATTATGGGTTATACAAAAATTAAATAAATTATCCGATTTTTTCTTCAATGGTTTCTGCATACCAAGTTCTAGAAGCTTCGCGAAAAAGTTTTAAAAGCATATCGCGTGAAGTTGTGTATCCATGAAGCATAGTTTCTATTTTCCTTTTTAACTAATCGATGTTTTCGAAAGTATATTATTAATTGGCTAGGGGGGGGTTAAAGCTTGTCTGGCGAGAATTCTCTATTTTTGTTGTCAAACACGGTATGGTTTTTTAAAGGTTTGAGACTGAGTTTGGTTTATTTATCTATGTTTAGATTGAAATATTTTATTTTCTGTTTTTCTGTTTTTCTGTTTTTCTGTTTTTCTGTTTTTCTGTTTTGTTGTTGCTGCTGTATGAATTTGATTTAATTGGTTGTTAATATTGCTTGGCGGTTTGTCGTCTTTATTAAATGTCTTCGATTTTATTTAAAGACTTAAGTGCAGAATCAAAAAATTGCTTCTTTCTACTACTATAATTTATTTAAAACCATGTTAAATAAATTGTGCATATAGCTCACTTCAAGTGAAAATAAGATGTGCAAACTCTCTGTCAGAAATAGACCATAGGAATTTTAGTGGCAGGTAGGGTTGGAGTTGGATGAGAATTCATCACAGGATAGATAATATCCGATACGTAAGAATATGTCAACATTATGTAATCTAGCTTACTGTGTTTTGTTTTTTGATCTTCGCTTGTACGGGTGAATGGGGTAAGATTTTTATGAGCAAGTAGGGTGGAATAAGCATCGCGCATTCCACCTGTCCGTGATGCATCAAGCTGGAATGCACTTCGTTTATTCCACCCTACGTATACTTTCTGCGGGTATCTGACATTGGATTATTGTCTTGGGTCATGCTCAAATAAGCTTTTGACGTGACCGAGTCTTCGCTGGGGTGTTGGCGGTTATGTCAAGGTTTAAAATCAGCGTTAACCGTGGGTGAGGGTGCTCAATTTAGCCATGGGGTGTTCAATGTGCAGCGGCTGTATATTGGGCGCATTTCAATTGCCTATCTTGAGGGTGAGTTAGATTTTGTTATATACCGCATGATGAAAAATATCATATTACTGTGGGTATTTTATTGTAGTCCTTTATTTGTAAGGCTTGTAGCCAGATACCTATGGTGTTGCTATGATTTTCTGCTGTGCGAGTGTTGATGGGTTTTAAGCTGTGAATCAAGGCGTAGACTGATTTTTTACTGCGTATCGGAGTGAACTTGGCTGGTTTTAAAGCTTGGCGTTATTGATTTTGTATTGTGTGAGTTTTTGCGTCGCCCTTCTGTATTGCAAAGCGCACAATAGCGCGTTTATGAAAGCGGGTTGCAACCGCTATTTCTACCAACCTAGCAATCACAGTGAAGCTATGAACCACCAACAAATTGATACTATTCACAATGCCGCCAAATCTGGGCATGTCGAGCTCGTTCGACTGGGCATTGCCTTACTCTTTATTGTCGGCATTGTGCTGTATACCGCTTCACGTGGCACCACGCCGAGCATCATGCTGATTGTGGCTTCGGTTGTCGGCGCTTATATGGCCATCAATATTGGGGCTAACGATGTGGCAAATAATGTGGGTCCTGCGGTCGGCTCTAAAGCGCTGACGATGGGTGGGGCGTTAATTATTGCCGGGATTTTTGAGGCGACAGGGGCGATTGTGGCGGGGGGCGATGTGGTGTCGACCATCCGTAGCGGCATTATTGACCCGAGTTTGATTCCGGATAAACAAACCTTTATCTGGATTATGTTGGCGGCTTTGTTAGCGGGGGCATTGTGGCTCAATGTTGCCACGGTGGTGGGGGCGCCGGTTTCAACGACGCATTCCATCGTGGGTGCCGTTTTGGGCGCAGGCGTAGCGGCTGGCGGCATGGGCATTGCCGATTGGGGTCAAGTGGGAACGATTGCCATCAGTTGGGTGATTTCGCCTTTGCTCGGGGGTATTTTTGCGGCAATATTTTTGTATCTGATTAAACGAACGATTACTTACCAAACCAATATGATCGCCGCTGCGGCGAAAATGATTCCAGTGTTGGTGGGGTTAATGGCGTGGACTTTTAGCACTTATTTAATGCTCAAAGGCTTGAATAAAATTTGGAAAGTCGATTTTTGGTTTGCTGTTGGCGTTGGCTTTGCGATCGGTGCTGTTGTTTGTGCCATTTTGGCGCCGGTGATTCGGTCGCGAATTAAGAGTGTGGCCAATAATAAGCAAAGCGTGAATCGTTTCTTTACCATTCCTTTGATTTTTGCTGCCGCTTTGTTGAGCTTTGCCCATGGCGCTAATGATGTGGCTAATGCAATTGGCCCTTTAGCCGCAATTAATGATGCGCTAATTAGTAGCGGCACTAGCTTGCAAGACAGTGCCAGCATTCCACTGTGGATTATGGTGATTGGTGCGATTGGTATTGCACTCGGTTTGGCGCTGTATGGGCCTAAGGTGATTCGTACTGTTGGCTCGGAAATTACTGAACTCGATCAAATGCGGGCTTTTTGTATTGCGATGGCGGCAACGATCACGGTGATTTTTGCCAGCCAATTGGGTTTACCCGTGAGCTCGACGCATATTGCGGTTGGTGGTGTGTTTGGCGTTGGTTTCTTGCGTGAATACCTAAAGGCCAACCATGCGCGTACGCTGGATGAAATTAAGGCGCATCATCCAGAAGGCGATGAGACTGCGGTGGATACTTTCTTGCTGCGCTTTAATAAAGCCGGCTTAAAAGAAAAAGCGCTCATGTTGCAAGAGCTGAAGCAGCAAGCCAAATCGCAACTTGATCCGGCGCATTTTTCTAAAATGGAACGCAAAGGCTTGAAAAAAGTCTATCGCCAAGAACTCGTTAAGCGTTCGCAAATCATGAAGATCGCGGCTGCATGGATTGTAACGCTACCGATTTCGGCATTGCTGTCGGCGATGTTGTTCTTTATGTTGCGCGGCATGTTGATGCCGGCTTAAGCCACTCGAAGCAAACAGCGCCAGCCATTGTCTGGCGCTTTTTTATTGGTTTCGATTTAGTTATTGGGTTGGTCAGGGGTTAAGAGAAATACTTTTGACTCTTTGTAGAATTTGCTTAGCCAGCGAAGCATTGCAGTTGTTGCTCAGCCAGCGCTTACCAGTTCCAATCTTATATTCATGAGCAATTGTCGGAGCATTACCTTGTATCTCTCTGTACTCAGTGGCTGGGTTTTGTTTATGGCAATATTAGGTATTGCTTTGTAGTTATTATTGCATAATGGCTGTATCTATATACTGATGGCGCTCAATATTTAAGCGCAAAAAAACCGCTGACTCGCAGCGGTTTTTATCCAAACATGCAACAAGATTAATCTTGATGGTAGTTCGGGGCTTCTTTGGTGATTTGCACGTCATGCACGTGTGATTCACGGATACCGGCGGAAGTGATTTGTACAAATTCAGCTTTGGCGTGAACATCGTCAATCGTTGCGCAGCCTAGATAGCCCATTGATGAGCGTAGGCCGCCAACCAATTGGTGGATCACGGCAGACAATGGACCTTTGTACGGAACGCGGCCTTCGATCCCTTCGGGTACCAATTTATCGGCATCAGCGGTTTTGTCTTGGAAGTAACGATCGGACGAGCCGTTCGCACCAGACATTGCACCAAGTGAGCCCATACCACGATAGCTCTTATATGAGCGGCCTTGGTAGAGTTCAACTTCACCCGGCGCTTCTTCGGTACCACCGAACAAACCACCCAACATCACCATGTGCGCGCCAGCGGCGATGGCTTTGGCGATGTCGCCCGAGAAGCGAATGCCGCCGTCGGCGATCAATGGTACGCCAGTGCCAGCAAGGGCATCCGCCACATTGGCCACCGCTGTAATTTGCGGTACGCCAACGCCAGCCACGATACGGGTGGTGCAAATTGAGCCTGGGCCGATACCGACTTTAACGGCATCTGCGCCCGCTTCAACCAAGGCTAAAGCCGCAGCGGCAGTGGCAATATTGCCACCGATGACTTGAACGTGTGGGAAGTTGGTTTTAACCCAACGCACGCGATCAAGAACGCCTTGGCTGTGGCCGTGTGCGGTGTCGACCACGATCACGTCAACGCCAGCTTCAACCAGTAATTTAACGCGCTCGTCCGTGCCAGCGCCAACGCCAACGGCGGCACCAACGCGTAAACGACCTTGTTCATCTTTGGCAGCCAGTGGGTGCTCGCTGGTTTTGATGATGTCTTTTACGGTGATGAGACCTTTAAGGCGGAATGCGTCGTCGATCACCAGAACGCGTTCTAGACGGTGTTCGTGCATTAAGGCGCGAGCGTCGTCGATGCTGGTGCCTTCGCGAACAGTAATCAAGCGCGCTTTTGGCGTCATGATCGATGAAACAGGTACGTCAAGCCGCGTTTCAAAACGAATGTCGCGGTTGGTGACGATACCCACGAGCAAGCCTTGGTCGATAACTGGCAAGCCTGAGATTTTGTGTTGTTGTGTGAGTTGCAATACATCACGAACTAGCATGTCAGGAGAAACGGTGATCGGGTCTTTTACAATCCCTGATTCATAGCGTTTTACCTTGGCGACTTCTTGTGCCTGACGCGCTGGGGTCATGTTTTTATGCAAGATACCGATGCCGCCTTCTTGTGCCATTGCAATGGCCAATGGGGCTTCGGTAACGGTATCCATCGCAGCGGAAACCAGCGGCAAATTCAGGCGGATATTGCGGGTGAATTGCGTCGCCAGCGAAACATCGCGCGGCATAACATTGGAATGAGCGGGTACAAGCAAAACGTCGTCGAACGTAAGGGCTTTTTGCACGATGCGCATGAGTAGAATCCTTTTCGCCAAAAAAGCATTATACCGAAACCATGATGTCACGCCTATTGCATTAATCGTGAAATAGGGGGTTGCGGGGTGAAATTAGCTTGAGTTTAGCGGCAATTTTGGATGGTTTATCCAAAGTTACGCGGGAATTACTGTTTATTTGCTGCTTGTGTGCATCATATTTATATCAGTCAATCCGCAGCTGGCTTGGCATTGACGCTTTAGATGTAGTGCGTAATGCATGCTGGGTTGGCTTAGTGCTGATTCGTTGTTCTATCGCCGTGTCTGGAGAAATCAATCATGAAACCAGTACGCTCAAATACGCCTAATACGGCGCTGATCTTGTCTGGCGGCGGGGCTCGGGCGGCTTATCAGGTCGGGGTGTTGCTGGCGATAGCTAAAATATTGCCACGTGGCAGCCCCAACCCGTTTCCGATTATTTGCGGTACTTCGGCCGGGGCGATTAATGCCGCAGCGATGGCGGTAGGAGCGGGGGATTTTCATCGTGCAGTGCTGCAATTGGCGCGGATGTGGCAAGGCTTGCGGGGTGAAGCGATTTATATGGCCGATTTGCCGTATTTGAGTAAAACAGCGGCGCATTGGTTGTTGGCTTTATTGTGTGGTGGTTTGGGCCAGCGAAATCCGCGGGCGTTTTTAGATAATGCGCCTTTACGCGCTTTGCTGAGCCGCGAGATGGATTTTGCTCAAATTGAACGGCATATCCAAAGTGGGGCTTTGCGCGCCGTGGCGATTTCGGCACTGGGTTATAGCAGCGGGCAGTCGGTGTCTTTTTTTCAAGGCGCGGCGGATTTGTCTGTTTGGTCAAGAGCGAAGCGTGTAGGGGTACGTACTGAGCTCAATGTCTCGCATTTAATGGCGTCTAGCGCTATACCGCTGATTTTTCCGGCAGAGCATATTCATCGTGAGTATTTTGGTGATGGCTCGGTTCGGCAAATTGCCCCTTTGAGTCCGGCGATACATTTGGGCGCTCGACGCGTGTTAGTCATCGGGGTCGCGCCACAGTCTGCTGATGGTCCTACGCGGTTGCATAGCCCGTCTTATCCCACCTTGGCGCAGGTAACAGGGCAGCTGTTTAATAGTGTGTTTCTGGATAGTTTGGATACCGATCTAGAGCGCATGCAGCGGATTAATCGAACTTTATCGTATATTCCGCAGGCCGCACGGATCTCGGGTCAGCTTCAGTTGCACCCGATTGAGGTGCTGACGATTTCCCCTTCGCAGCCTTTAGAAAAATTAACTTTAAGCTTGAGTGGCGATTTCCCATTGGGAATGCGTTTTTTACTGGGCGGCTTGGGGGCTTTTCGGCGACAGGGTTCAGTGGTGGCGAGTTATTTGTTATTTAGTCAGGCATATTTGCGGCAGTTGATTCGATTGGGCTATCGAGATGCCATGGAGAAAGAAGCAGAGTTGAGTGTTTTTTTGGCTGCAAATTCCGAGGTAAGCAGCGTAGAATAGTTATTTTCTATCTTGCCGGAGTCTGGGCATGGCTTTATTGCGTTGGCGTGTGGGGTTTTTTGCTCTGTTTTTGCTCTGTGTCGGCATGATGGGGTTTGCACTTTATCATCAGTTTTATCAGTGGCTTATGCCATGTTTACTTTGTGTTTACGAGCGGCTACTGGTCATTGCTTTGGGTTTGCTGAGTTTGCTTGCGGCAATCTGGCAGCCAGCCACAAGGCGCGGTGTGGTGTGGTTTTCTGGCGTGTATGCCGCAGTGGCATTGTGGGGCGCGGGGATCACCGTGTGGCATTTACTGGTGCAGTATGCGCCCGCTGAGTCTGGTGTAAATTGCGCGTCTAGTTTGCCGTTTCCGATTGATTTAAATGCTTTGCCTGCGTGGATTTCGGCGGTGATTCGCCCTGTTGGTGATTGCTCGGTGGTGGATTTTTCTTTGTTTGGGATGTCGATGCCATTTTGGTTGCTGGTGGCCTTTGTCGGATTTTTAGTGCCTTTGTCGTATTTGGCTAAAATTCGTTTGCTTGAAATTCGTCGTCGAGGCCTTTGATATGACATTGACTGAATTACGTTATATCGTTGCCGTGGCGCGTGAGCGTCACTTTGGGCGCGCAGCCAATAGC
>NZ_CAMTIA010000081.1 GCF_947072475.1 uncultured Deefgea sp. | reverse complement strand
GGTCGCGCATTTTCATTATGTATTGGTCGCTGGCGCGCTATTTAGCTTGTTTGCAGCCACATACTACTGGTTACCAAAATGGACCGGCTTTATGTACCACGAGGGGCGCGGCAAGTTTCATTTTTGGTGGTCGATGCTGTGGTTTAACGTGACGTTTTTCCCGATGCATTTTTTGGGGCTCGCTGGCATGCCTCGGCGGATTCCGGATTATGCGCTGCAATTTACCGACTTTAATGTCATCGCTAGCGTCGGCGCGCTGTGTTTTGGTCTCGGTCAGGTGTTCTTTTTATTCAATGTGATTCACACCATTCGCGGCGGTGTTGGCCCGGCGCCGAGTCGGCCATGGGAAGGCGGCAATACCTTGGAATGGGAAGTGCCTTCGCCTGCGCCACATCATACTTGGGAAACGCCGCCGGATTTAGCCACCGTGCAGCGCGGTTTACGCGCGCAAGGTTTGGAGAACGATTGATGACACGCAATCATAAAACCGCGCTAAAACTGGTGTTGCTGGCGGTACTGTTTTTTATCGCCGTGATGCTCAGACAAGTTTATTTCACGGTTTGACCTCGCATCAGCAAGGATCAACGATGGATTTAACGCAAAAAAATCAGCGTTTGGCGTTGCGTTTAATGGTGGTGGCGCTGTTGATGTTTGGTTTTGGCTATGCCTTATCGCCGCTGTATAGCGCATTTTGTAAAGCCATTGGCCTAGATCGGGCACAGGCGGCCATTACTCAACCGGGCGCTGCGCTGCGCTTGGAGTTTGATAGCAATGTGGCCGCCGACTTGCCGATGACGATGCAGGCTTTAGATCCGGTGGTGATGGCCAAAGCGGGCGGGGTTGTCAAAGCGCGCTTTGTGTTGCAAAACGAATCCGACCAAGTATTACAAGTGCGCGCCGTGCCAAGTTTTGCGCCGGTGCGGGCGGCAGGCTTATTACAAAAATTAGAATGCTTTTGTTTTGATCAATTGCAAATAGCGGCCAAAGAGCGGCGTGAAGTGACGGTGGTGTTATTGGTTGCCGACCAATTGCCCGCCGAAATGGGCGCGGCGACTTTGTCGTATAGTTTGCAAAAAATGGCCCAGCCATGAAGACCTTATGGGCGACGATATTGGCAGTGCTGGCGGGGTTTTTTGGCGTGAGAAGTCGCAAAAACGCCGAGCGAGCGCCGCTTAAATTGCCGTATTTAATCGCCGCTGCGGTGCTGTGCGCGCTACTTTTAGCGGCGCTATTGCTGGCTTTGGCGCGATATTTAGTGAGAGGTGGAGCATGAATGTAGAGAACGGCGTTCACGATGCGCATTACTTTGTGCCGCCCCCCTCGCGCTGGCCGGTGGTCGGGGCGGTGGCCTTGTTTTTTATTGGCTTGGGTGCGGCACTGAGTCTGAATCAAGTTTCGCTGGGTACTTGGAGCTTATTGCTGGGCGCGGCGATTTTGATTTGGATGCTATTTGGCTGGTTTGGCGACGTGGTGAAAGAGTCAACGGCGCAGCAATATGGTCTGCAGGTGGATTATTCATTTCGTTGGGGAATGAGCTGGTTTATTTTTTCTGAAGTGATGTTTTTTGCCGCATTTTTTGGCGCTTTATTTTATACCCGGGTGATTTCTGTTCCCGAATTGGGCTTTTTTAGCGATACGCAAAGCTTGCTATGGCCGGCTTTTAAGGCCGATTGGCCGATGGCAACCGGCCCCAAAATTGCGGCTTATCATGTGATGGGTGCGATGGGCTTACCTGCGCTCAATACCGGCATTTTATTGACGTCGGGCCTGACGTTAACTTGGGCGCATTGGGCATTAATGCAGAATAAACGGCAGCAACTCAGCCTGGGCTTAGGCATTACCGTTGTGCTGGGCACCTTGTTTTTATGTTTGCAGGCGTATGAGTATCGGCATGCGTGGAATGAGCTGCATTTAACCTTGGCTTCAGGCGCTTATGGCGCGACGTTTTATATGCTGACCGGTTTTCATGGCATGCATGTGTTGGTCGGCACGATTATTTTGGCGGTGATGTGGTTTCGGGTGCAAAAAGGCCACTTTACCCCGCAAGCCCATTTTGGTTTTGAGGCGGCGATTTGGTATTGGCATTTTGTCGATGTGGTGTGGTTATTGCTGTTTATTTTGGTGTATTGGCTATAAGCAGACAGGCTCGCCAGCGTAAACCCAAAGCGGCTTGATCAAGGCTTGGCCTTTTTGCCGACAGCTTGGTGTCATGGCTTAAAAATTAGGCGTAATCCAGCCCATTAGGCCACTGAGAATCAGAAGTAAAAATAAGCCCATCGACAATGCCACTCGCCATGCGAGTAGGGTGAGTAAGCGTTGTGATTCCCCACGGATTAGGCGAGTTAAAGCGAGCACAAGCAGTGCCATGATGGTTAGGAGTAGTGCTATGAGTACGATTTTCATTCCCGATCCTCCAGCTCATCAGCTTAAGCCAAATCAACAGATTTTGCGCAAACGGCAGTACGCTGCGCTGATTTTTTTGGCGGGTTTGGTGTTACTGACTTTGTTGTTAGGTGCTTGGCAGATGTGGCGGGCCAATCAAAAGCAAAGTTTGATCGATCAAATCGAGGTCCAGCAAGCTTTACCCACGCTCACCTGGTCGCAAGGCGTGCCACCGGCTTGGCGGGTGTTATTGCTTGATGGTGAGTGGTTAAATCAAGCCGAGATGCTGCTCGATCAGCGGATTTTAGATGGCAAGTTGGGTTATCACTTGATTACGCCTTTTCGTTTAAAAGACGGCTCGATTGTGATGGTTAACCGCGGTTGGTGGTCGCCTGGCGAGCGGGTGCTGCCGCCAATCGCTCAAGAGATGCCGCGAGTGACGATTCAGCCGTGGCCGCGCTTTATTGAATTGGGCGCGACGCCGATTCAGGGGCGGGTATTTCAAAATTTAGATCTTGGCCGTTTTGCTGCTTGGGCGCATTTACCCATGCCGATGGCTTATGGCGTGGCGCTAGATGCCCCGGCGGGTATTTATCCTTTAACGGTGGATAGACCGATGGGGGTGGCGCGGCATTTGGCGTATGCCCTTAGTTGGTGGCTGATGAGTGCTTTGGGGGCGTATTTATGGTGGCAGTTCTACTTGGCAGCAAGGAGGGGGTATGTCAGTAAAGGCTAGATCTAGATTTGTTTTGATATCAATACTGGCCCTATGTATCTCGCCGGTGTTATTGGCGCAATGGTTTTGGGTCAGCGGCGACGTTAAAGGGGGCCATAGCTATGGCCAATTATTGGCGCAACCGCTTGTAGCGGCCGATCAGCAATGGCGCTTGGTGGCGCATGACCCTGCGGGCTGCAGCGCCTTGGCCACTCAATTGATGATGAGCGCCCAGCAATTGCAAATGGCCCAAGGGCGCGAGCGTGGGCGGATTCGCAGTGTTGCGGCGTGTTCAATGCCATTGCCAGCGCATTTTTCCTCGGGTTTATATCTGATTGATCCGCATGGCAATGCGGTGATTTTTTATCCGCCAGCGTTGTTGCAAGACGTCGCTGGGCGGCAAAAAACCATTCAAGAGATTGCGACCATTTTAAAAAACAATCGAGGTTTAAGTGTCAGTACAAAAGTTGGCTGGCAAGGCGGTGAAGCTACCGGCAGGACTTGAGTACGACCAGACGAGACAACGAGGCAAAAAACGTTGGCCTATCGACTTAACTTGAGGTGAATGATGATTCGAGCGCTATTGCTACTAACCATCCTTTGGACGTTCACCCTCATCATGCTGGGCGCGTATGTGCGGTTATCGGATGCGGGTTTGGGTTGTCCAGATTGGCCCGGTTGTTATGGGCAACTCACCGCACCCGATGAGCCGCACGAGATGACTCGGGCCGAGCAAACCTTTGGTGGGGAAGTGCATGCCGGCAAAGGCAGTAAAGAAATGCTGCACCGTTATGTGGCCGCCGGTTTAGGCGTGCTGGTGTTGGCTTTGGCGATTTTATCGTGGCGACAACGGCCAGAGCGCTTGCCAAGGTGGCTGATTGTTTTACCTGTGCTGCTGATTGTTTTTCAAGCGCTGCTTGGCATGTGGACGGTAACTTTAAAACTCATGCCAGCGGTGGTCACGGCGCATTTATTGGGGGGCATGAGTTTGCTGGCTTTATTGGTGGCGATGGCAGGCCGAATCGCCACCCCGCTGCCGGCGGCTTTTGCTGAGGTGCGATCGGCTTGTTATCTGGCGCTTTTACTGCTCACCGGACAAATTATTTTGGGCGGTTGGGTCTCAACTAATTACGCTGGCTTGGCGTGTTCAACTTCAGTTTTTTGCCAAAACGAGCTCGCAGGGCATAGCGGCGTTTGGGAGGCGTTTCGCCCTGATCGCTTATTGGGGCAAACGGCCGATGGTGTGTCTTTAAGCTTGGCGCATTTAGCGGCGATCCAAAGCTTGCATCGCTTGGGTGCCATGCTGGTGCTGCTGGTGATTGGGCGCTTAATTTATGTATTGCATCAGCGCTCAAGCCGTTTGGCATTGCCGTTGGCGGCAGCATTATTGCTACAGATTGGTCTGGGGATCAGCAATGTGCTGTATTCATTACCCTTGCCATTGGCGGTCGCGCATAACGGCGGTGCTGCGCTGTTGTTAGCGATGATCGTTTTTATCGCCGCGCGCGTGCCGGCGGCTCAATACACTGCGACTGCGCGCCTTGAAGCGGCGTGGGTCAGGAGCTCGATATGAATAGCTTGGCCATCGTTGTTTCGCATCGCGGCAGTGATTTATTGCGTTTAGGTAAGCCACGGGTGGTGGTGCTGATTGTGTTTTGCGCCTTGATTGGGATGCTCTTGGCCATGCCCAGCAGTATGCAATGGTCGGTGTTGTTGGCTGCGTGTATTGGCATTGCTTTGGTGGCGACTGGGGCTGCCGCCGCCAACTGTATTTTGGAGCGTCAGCGCGATGCCTTAATGGTGAGAACGCATTTGCGCCCTTTGCCGCAAGGGCATTTATCTTGGCAGTGGGCGGCGGTGTATGCGCTGTTTTGCACCTGCTTGGGTTTAATGATGTTGGGGCTGTTTGTTAATACACTCACCATGTATCTGACGCTAGCTACCTTTTTTGCTTATTCAGTGGTGTATACCCATTGGTTAAAGCCGCTAACCCCGCAGAATATTGTGATTGGTGGCGCTGCGGGTGCAATGCCGCCAGTGCTGGGTTGGGCGGCAATGACTAATTCAGTTCCGCCCGAGGCGGCGGTGTTGTTTTTGATTATTTATGCTTGGACCCCACCGCATTTTTGGGCCTTAGCTTTATATCGGCTGGATGATTATCGCCGAGCGGGCTTGCCGATGTTGCCGGTGACGCATGGCCGCGCATTTACGCAATTGGCGATTTGGCTGTATTCATGGATTTTGGCGGCAACGACTTTACTGCCATTGGCTTTGGGTTTTTCTGCCGGAGTTTATGCTTTGGCAGCGATTTGGCTTAATGTCGGTTTTTTGCGCCGAGCGTGGCAATTGTATCGTCAGCCCAGTGATGCCTTGGCCAAAGCGCTGTTTCGCTATTCGATTCATTATTTGGCGTGGCTGTTTGCCGCTTTGTTATTGGATCATTATTGCCAGCGTTTACCGTGGTTTTGACGCTAAATTCAGTAAGGCATGCCGATCTGTATATTTGTACATAGCGGCGATGCGCATAAAAACTGTAAGCTTTGCGGCCAATTTATCTGCCGGATACTATTTTCATGCGTATTTATATCACTGCCTGTGCGTTAGCACTTTCTGTTGGCGCACATGCAAGCGATTTTTCAGCTTCAATCGGTCATGAATACGTCGGTGCGCATTACAGCAATAACATCAATCAACTCAAGCTTTCGGCCGACTTGTTATACAACTACGACCGCGAAAATACGATTGCCAATATCGGCTTGGGTAAGAATATTCCGCTCGGTGACAATACCTTGACGCTGGGCGCTAAGGCCAATTTGCTCGACTTTAATTACAGCGATACTGAATATGCGCTGTCTTTTGGTGGCGATTTGACCATCCCATTGACTCAGCAGTTTTCGCTTTATGGCAGCGCCTATTGGGCGCCAAGCTTTGCGTCTTCAGGTAGCTTGACCAGCTATGTTGATTCTTCTGTCGGCGTTCGTTTCAATATCAGCAAACCGATTGCCATTGATTTCGGTTACCGCTTTAGCCAAGCCGAGTTCCATGATCGCTACACCCGTACCGTTGCAGACGGCTTGTACGCTGGTGTTGGTTTGAAATTCTAATTGCTGTGATTTTGAGTTAACCATGAATAAAGCGAGGCCAATGGCACTCGCTTTATTTTTGCCCATCAAACCCGCACTGACCCTAAGCCAAATTAGCGCTTAATTCCAGTTGCTGACATTGGCTAAGTAATTGATTCAGTAATGCCAAGCCAGCAGGCCAATCGCCAAAACCACTCGCCACATTAATATGGCCATAAGCGCCAAGGTTTTTCCAGCTACTGCCCCATGCCGTTGCCGTGTGGATGGCAAATTCGAGTGAAGCATAAGGGTCATTACTGCTGGTGACGACCATGCTGGGAAAGGGCAGTGGCGCTTTTGAAAGTGCATCAAAACCGATCGCAGCATCTGGAAAATGCGGATGGCGTGGATCAGGTGGCGCGACTAGAAAAGCACCGCGGATCGATTTGGTGGTTTGTGCCGCCCAATTGGCAACGAGTAAACAGCCTAAACTATGGGCGATTAAGATCGTGTCTGGGCCTGAGCGTTGTACTGCGGCGTCTAAATTGGCCAGCCAAGCATCATGTTGCGGACAATCCCAGTTCGCTTGCTCAACGCGACTGAAGTTGCTATTGGTTTTTTCCCAGCGACTTTGCCAGTGCGCTTCATTAGAACCATTCAAGCCCGGCACAATCAGAAAATTCATGCTTTATCCTTTTTTGAAGCCATAAGCCGCAGCCTGCCTGTGATACATGCTGTCACAGTAGCTCAATATATTGTTACGTAAATGGTATATTATTATTCGTTAATTTGTCATGTAAATTACATGAAAATAATGTTTTACGTAAATTTAGCCACAGTTAAGTTGGATTTGGCAGGTAGACGCGCAGCAGCGCCGAGGATGATTAGCGCTGCTGGCCGAGTTAAACGGATGGGCTGGAACTCTCGCTTTGCACGCGGGTGACTAATAATTGGTCAATTTTATAATGATCAATATCGACCACTTCAAATTTAAACCCAGCATGAATCACGCAATCGGTGCGCTTGGGCACTTTGCGTAAGATATACATCATAAAACCGGCAATGGTTTCGTATTGATCATCATCGGGGAAGGCTTCGATTTGCAAGACGCGCTCTAAATCGCCAATCGCCGTGATGCCATCGACCAGCCACGAGTTTTCATCGCGCTGGACGATTTGTTCTTCGTCAGGCGCAATATATTGATCGCCCATTAGCATGCCGGTAATGTCATTCATCGTAATCAGACCAACGACTAAAGCATATTCATTGATGATGATGGCAAAGTCTTCGCGCGCCGCTTTAAAGTGCGCCATGATTTCAGCCAGCGTCAGCGATTCAGGCAAAATCAGCGCATTGCGCAATAGGCCATCGCCGCGTAATGAAATACTTTCTCCGCGTAGCACATTACTTAAAATATCTTGTGAATCGACATAACCAATCACTTGATCAATATTACCCATACATACCGGAAACTTGGCATGCGGGTGGGCCAAGATTTTATTTTTGATCAGCTCATCGCTTTCTAAACGATCAATCCAGATAATGTTTTCGCGCGCAGTCATGCTCGATGGTGCGGTACGCTCTTCGAGCTCAAAAACGTTTTCAATCAGTTGATGCTCTTGTTTGGCGACTACGCCAGCTAAAGCGCCAGCATTGGCTAAGGCCAAAATATCTTCGGTGGTAATGTCATTTAACCGTGCGGCAGGCAAGCCAAGGCGTTGAATCACCCAGTTGGCTAAACCATTAAAAAACCAAACCAAAGGCCGTAAGCAAGAGACGCAAAATAAAATCGGCCGCACAATCCGCACTGCAACGGCTTCAGACGCCGCCATACCAATTCGTTTGGGAATCAGATCGGCAATTAAAATAAACGCGGTGGTGACCATCAGAAATGAGCCAATCGAACCCAGACTTTGCGCCTGCGTAGGATGGATGTATTGGCTAAAAAATTGGGTAAAGGCTTGGGCGTAAACACTTTCGCCGAGTACACCGGCCAAAATAGCGACGACATTGACGCCAATTTGCACGGCAGTAAAAAAGTGCCCAGGTTGCAACTGTAGGCCCAAAACCAGACCGGCGCGGGCGTCGCCTTCATCGCGCATTTGCTCTAGTTTAAGCTTACGGCTGGCGGCGAGTGAAATTTCTGAAATTGATAAAAAGGCACTAATTGCAATCAATAAGGCAATCAGCAGCGTGCTACTGAGTAAATTCATTGGCTAAATCCAACAATGATAAGCACTGTAGCATAACGAGTTCTGTCGTAAATCGACAGTAAATAATCAGTTTTATCCGCTGATTAAATATCATGTGGCTGCGCTGCGGCTTATTGAGTCCTCGCACGCAAAGGCGTGTGGCGCGCAATTTGCGCCAATTGCGCTTCATAATCTTGGCGTAAATCGGTGTCGAGTTGATTCTTGGCGATCAATTGGCATAGCTCGCTGATATAACTTTCGACATCAAGTTCATGCACTTCAATGTGGGGATTGCTCGGTGCTAGGGCACTTACAGCCGTTGGATTGGCCGCAGTATTGGGCTCAAGATTGAGTAATTTAGAAAATAAGCTAGGCATTGCACAATATCAATATAATTAATTGCTAATTTTAACGTTTAAGTCATTGATTCTCTGCGTAAAAACGCCATAGTGCTGCGGTATTTATACCGTGAAAAGCCTTCGCCACGAGGCCGGACGGGATTTGAATGGTGAGCGATTGAGACTACCAAGTTCGCTGTCAGTTTGGCGTTACGCTGGGGTGGGTATCGTGCTGTTTGCGCTGTTGCGCGCGACTAATTTCACCCGGCGGTAAGCCAAAATGACTGCGAAAGCGCCGTGAAAAACTGGCGATTTCTTCATAACCGACCATGATTGCGACATCGCTGACGCTATGATTGCCACTCGATAGCAATTGATGGGCTCTTTGCATGCGTTGCTGAATAATCAATTGCTGCGGCGTAGCGCCCAAATGTTTTAAGCACAATCTTTGGAAATGCGCTGCACTCACGCCATATTGCTGCGCTAGAACATCGACACGCCAGCTTTGAGCGGGCGCATAAGCAATGCCGGAAAATAATTGCTGTAATCGATCCGGCAATGCCACGCTTTGCACCGCGCCGTTGAGCATACGCTGTAATAAAGTCATCACCAATTGCAGCGCACTGCCGGCTTGAGATTGTTGTTTGATTCGCGCTTCAAAGCACAATGTATGTAGGGCATAAAATAGATTGTGCGCATATTGCACCGAAACAACGCTCGCATCGCTGCCTGCGAGTTTATTCCAGTAGGGCACGTCATCGAGCAAAAACCAAGCAAAGCGCCAATGTTCACTGCGCCGCTGAAAGCCACGATGGCCATACGCCGGTAATACTGCGAGTTGATTGGGCCCTAAAGTCAGTCTGCGCTCGCCATCAATAATGTCGCCTTGTCCTTCGACGCCAATCAATAAGATATGAAATGGCGCGCCCATTCGCTCAATATGAAACTGCCCACGCGCCTCGGACACGCCCATAAAGTGAATATGATGCTCGGCAAGGCTGGTTAGTTGCGGGTGATGAAACGGGCGCACGCCAACGCTCATTTGCTGCGTTTCTGGGCCAATCTCAAATAACTCTTGATAGATCATCGACATGTTCGATTCGGACAAAATGCAAGTGTCATTCTGCTATTTCGTCATTCTTCCTCATCGTTTAGTGTGGTTGGCTCACTGCGGCTTTAGGGTGAGCAATGACTTTGATTCATTATTATAAAAATGAACAGGATGGAGACAGAATGAATGAGTTTAACAGGGCCATCTTGGCCGCCACGATTTTGAGCGTAGCAAGTGTTGCATATGCTGCAGATCCAGTCTGGCAAGAAGGAAAAACTTACTCGCTGGGCCAACGGGTAAGTTATCAAAATCATACTTATCAGGCCATTACTGCGCATACGGCCTATGTCGGTGCGGGTTGGAATCCGGCGGTTTCAGCGACGCTTTGGCTTGACTTGGGAGCCAACGGCAGTACCCTGTCAAGCCCAAGCCCAAGCCCAAGCCCAAGCCCAAGCCCAAGCCCAAGCCCAAGCCC
>NZ_CAMTIA010000080.1 GCF_947072475.1 uncultured Deefgea sp. | reverse complement strand
GCCTCTGCGCCTCTGCGTCAGGTTTTCAGGGTTTGTCGTTAAGTGAACTGTATTTCGGCCGAAGCCGTTTTTTTTTCGTTCGCTATTTATTGCCCTGGGTAGGCGATAGCGAGTTCACTATTGATTAATTGGTTTAATTGCTCATGACCAAATTTCATCAACGGCTTATTGTTAACGTAAAAACTTGGCGTCTTAGTAATTTGCAATGCCTTCACATCAGCGCGATCTTGCTCGATCACCGCCATCACTTTCGGCTCATTCATGTCTTTACGCATTTGATCAAAATCGAGGCCTAAATGGCCCAAATATTGCCAAACCGTTTCTGGTGCCGGCGCATGATGGCTAGCCCACTGATCTTGCGTGGCGAACAAAGCTTCTAACGCTGGCCAAAATTTACCTTGCGCGCGCGCGGCTTCCAAAACTTGCGCGACATAATCCGAGCCTGGGTGAAAATTAGCGTAGCGAACGGTGAGCTTAATTTTGCCCGGATTGCTATTGATGATGTTTTTTACAAAAGGATAAAACTGGCTGCACGCTTCGCAAGCTGGGTCCATAAATTCAACAATATGCACTTTGGCATCTGCTGGACCATAAGTAATTGATGAAAAGCGATTTAACGCCGCGCTGTTTTCTACCGCCAAATTTTGCGATTGATCGGCGCTTTTATTGGAATAAACCACAGCACCAATAATAAACAAAGCCGCCATCGCGACCACGCTGGTGATCACAATCAGTGAACGTTTCATTTTTTAAACCCTTTAGAAATCATTAATAGCAAGCCGATCATCAACGAAAACGCCACCACCGACATCAGTGGGATGGTGATAAAGCCAATCAGTTCCAAATCAATCTTGGCGCATGACACTTCGGCCGTACACGGCTGCAGCCCTTCTGGAATCACGCCGCTGTAAATCAATAAATGATAAAAAGCGAATAACCACCCGATCACCGCCAGCGGTAAGGCATAACGCGTCACCTTCCGGTCTAAGGGAAACAGCGCCACGCTAAAAATCACCAACATCGCGTACATCGGAATCCGCTGATACCAACACAAAACACACGGCGGAATATGCATCACTTCACTAAAAAACAAGCTACCAAACGTTGAGGTCGCGGCAATTAACCAACAAATAAATAAGCAATACCACGCGCCGTTATTGGCCGAATCTGACGATACATCGGTGCTTTGCGACAAAATAATCCCTTCGCCGATTGGCGTGACTCAGTAAAAGTAAGTAATCGGATGGCATGATACAAAAACTACGGCGAATAAATCTATGATTTATTTACCAATACTGATTTATTTCCTAAAGATAGGTAGTCAGCTCATGCACCAAGCGCGCCGTTGCGCCGCGATGCGCATTGGCAAACTCAACGCCTGCCGCGCTCATTGCTTGTCGCTCGGCATCATCCAGCAGCAATTGCTGCGTTTTATCCAGAATCTCGCCCAGCGTTTGCCCTTGCCAAGCCGCGCCTTCAGCTAAAGCCGCTGCCGTTGCCGCAGCAAAATTAAAGGTGTGCGGCCCAAGCAGTACCGGGCAGCCCAGCGCACACGCTTCAATAAAATTTTGGCTACCAAAAGGCAAAAGCGAGCCGCCCATAATACAAACATCACTCGCGGCAAACCAAGCTGCCATTTCGCCCATGCTGTCGCCCAAGATGACGTCGGCGGCAACAGCGTCTTGCCATTGACTGCGCCGCTGTAGCGCCAAGCCATGACTGCGAATTAAATCAGCGACGGCATCAAAGCGCTGTGGATGACGCGGGACAATGATCAACAACGGCGCCGCCGTTTGAGCATACTCCGCCTGCCATTGCGCTAAAAACGCCGCCTCTTCGCCTTCTCGACTCGACGCCAATAGCACCAGCGGACGGTTCGATTGCTGAAGTAAGGCCGCGCGCCACGCCTGCCCGCGCGCGACAATGGCCGCGTCGTTGCTATGATCAAATTTAACTGAGCCCATCACCTTGGGCGCGCGCGCACCCAAAGCGGCGAGTCGTTCGGCATCCGCTGGCGCTTGCGCCAATACCAACGACCATTTGGCCATGGCTGGCGCAATCAATGCCGAAATCCGCTGATACCCCCGAAAAGAGGACTCAGAAAGCCGCGCATTGGCCAGCACCAGCGGTACTTGGGCGGCGGCTGATTCATGCAGCAAATTGGGCCAGATTTCAGTTTCCATCACCACGCCGCATTGCGGCCGAAAGTGCTGTAAAAACCGCCGAATCGCTGCTGGATAATCGTAAGGTAAATACACAATGCTGGCAAAACCGCCAAATAAGGCCTGCGCGGTTTCGCGGCCGGTTGGCGTCATACACGTCAACAATACGGGGCGATGCGGTGCGGCAATACGAATCGCCTGAATAATCGGCACACAAGCGCGCATTTCCCCCACCGACACCGCGTGCAACCAAATCGGTCTTTGGGTATTGTCTTGCAGGTCTTTTTTATCAATACCTGCAGCGTAATACCCTAAACGCTCGCCCCAAAACTGCCGGTAAGCAGGCTGCTTTTTGCTGCGTTTAAGCAAATACAACCAAATCAGCGGAAAACCCAGCCACAACAAGAGGCGATACGCCCAGCGCACGATCACGGCAAACGCCCACCGGCCGACGTGGCTTCCCACACTTGATCCACCGTCGGTGGCGTGCCATTGCCGCCTAAATTGAGCGCAAACGTCGCCGCTTTCACGCCGGTTAACGCCGGCTCCGAAGCACAAAAGATCGCCACCACCGGCACCGCCACCGCCGCCGCCAGATGCGCTAAACCGGTATCAACCCCCACTACCACCCGGCTACCCGCTAGCATGACCGCTGCATCGGTTAAACTGAGCTTAGGCGGCACCACCGCCAGCGGCAACGCCGCAGCTAAACGCTCGGCCCGCTGTTTTTCTCGGGCATTGCCCCAAGGAAAGACCGGCCGCAAGCCCGCAGCAATACAGCGCTGCGCCAGCGCAATCCAATGGCTTTCTGGCCATTCTTTGTCTTCGCGGCTGGTAGCCGTCAACAGCACGGCATACGGCGAGCGCCCTAGCCATGGCAAATCTTGCAACGGCACTTTTAAGCCGTAATCGAGCTCACCTTGCAAGGCATAGCCATTAGCTGCAGCGGTTAAGCGCCGATTGCGTTCAATCGCATGTAGGTTTTTAGGCACCGAGTACCGGCGCTGATATGCCAAGCTGGCCCAAGGCTCGCGGCAAGAATGTCGATCAAAACCCGCCACCGGCCCGCAAGCCAAACGCGCAATCGCTGCGCTTTTGATTAAACCTTGAGCATCCAAAACCAAGTCATAGCGACAAGCATGGATTTCGCTTTTAAATTGCGCCCATTCAGCCCGCGTTGCTGCCGACATTGGTGATTTACGCCAACGCCGTAGCGCCACCGGAATCACTCGCCGAATTGCCGGATGTAACCGTGGCAGCTCGGCAAAGCCTTCTTCGACCACCCAATCGATGACCGCATCGGGGTAGGCACGCAGCAAGTCAGTGATCGCTGGCAATTGATGAATTACGTCGCCCATCGACGAGAGGCGAACAATGAGTATTTTTTGCATTGGCCTATTCTAACAGGGACAAATCCAGCTTTGAAAACAAAGCAGCACTAGCCCTTCATCTAAAAAGGTCTAATATCATAAAACGTCAGCGTGTCATAAGGATTCATTCAATCTTTGACCGTTCATTGATCAAGCAAAACCGCGAGCACGCAATTAAAACGCTGCGACTCCGCAATTTTCCCCTGTTTTGCTTACCGACTTAAGGTTTAATTCTATGTCTATTATTATTGCCTTATGTATAGGATTGGCGGTCGGTCTGTTACTTCAGGCCAATAAAATTCGCCTACTGCGCCAACAACTCGCCGAACAGCAATTACGCGACGCGCTCACCGGTTTGTATCAACGTCCGCATTTATTTACTTTATCGGCCAGAGAGGTCAATCGCGCCCAACGCAGCCAAAGCAAAATGGCGGTACTGATTGCCGATATGGACCATTGCGCCGAAATCAACGCCCAACATGGCTTACACGCGGGAGACTTGGCGCTCAAGCGGCTTGCCGAATCCGCGCTCAAATCGGTGCGTGATTTTGATTTAGTCGGGCGTTATTCTGGCGAAGAAATCGCCTTAGTGCTACCCGATACCGATTACAAAGGCGCAATGGTTGTCGCCGAACGCTTACGCAATAACGTCAAACAAATCCCAATCACCCTGCCCAATCAAAGCGAATTCTATATTTCGATTACCATTGGTTTAGCCGCCTTTGATATGGAAACCGAAACCTTCGAAGACATTTTAGTTGCGGCCGACTCAGCGCTACAATCGGCCAAAAAAATGGGCGTCGATCGCATCGAAGCCTTCCCAGCCTCGATTCCTGTGGTGAGCTCGTCGCTCAACCCAGCACCATCCCCTTAAAGCCTTTTAACCTTTGGTTTCCCAGCGAGCTGGATCGATATGCGCCGCGAATCAACGTAAGCCACATTAACAGGCTTGCTCAGTCTTGAGCCAGCCGTTAAAGTCGAGCAATCTTACGTATTGGAACAAAGCAATGAAAGCCATCGCCAATGACATCGCCCTTAGCGCCCAAGCCAGACAATCCCAATTGACCAAACCGCTCGGCAGTCTAGGCCGCTTAGAAGACATTGCCATCTGGTTTGCTGGCCGCACCGGGCAAATCACGCCAAAACGCCTACAAGCAGCGATTTGTATTTTTGCTGCCGATCACGGTGTGGCGGTTGAAGGTGTATCGGCGTTTCCATCCGAAGTCACAGCGCAAATGGTGGTCAATTTTATGAATGGCGGCGCCGCCATCAGTGTGTTGGCGCGAGAAAACCAAGCCACGCTGAATGTAATTGATGTCGGCGTTAAAAATGATTACCCCAATCCGATCAATAGCCAAGGCAAGTTGTTTCGTAGCCCAGTGTGTGCTGGCACGGCCAATTTACGTGTCACGGCAGCGATGAGCCAAGCTCAGTGCCAAAAAGCCTGGCAAATCGGCGCTGGCAGTGCCATTCATGCGATTGAAAATGGCAAAAATTTATTAATCGGTGGCGAAATGGGCATTGCCAATACCACCGCCGCCGCCGCCTTGATTTGCGCACTCACTGAGCATACCGCCGATGAAATCGTTGGCCTGGGTACCGGCATTGAGCTATCGGCTCGCCAGCATAAAATTCAAGTCGTGAACGACGCATTGGCACGCGCCACAGCGGCAGGCGCGCAAACCCCTCTCGATTGGCTGCGTGAAGTTGGTGGTTTAGAAATCGCCGCTCTCGCCGGTTATTACACCGCCGCTGCTGAAGCTGGGGTACCGATTTTACTCGATGGTTTTATCACCACTGCGGCCGCTTTAGTCGCCGTCAAGGCCAAGCCCGAAGTTGCCGATTGGCTGTTAGCCAGCCATGTTTCGCAAGAACAAGGCCACCGCGCAGCGCTGGCGGCGCTGAACTTAACACCGCTACTCGATCTCGGTCTGCGTTTAGGCGAAGGCAGTGGTGCGGCTTTAGCCTTACCGATTTTGCAATCGGCACTCACTCTACACCGCGAAATGGCCACCTTTGCTGAGGCCGGTGTCGCCGCTGGAGCAATGTAATGGCTTTTCGCCTCACGCTGATTCGTCATGGCGTGGCCCAAGGCGCCGAGCAGGCGATCTTTGGCCATAGCAATCCTGCGCTCTCCATCTTAGGGCGTGAGCAATTAGCGGCGCGTTGGGCTGAGCTATCCGCCCATCCGGTCGATGCGATTGCCAGCTCAACCTTGGCCCGCGCAGCGGATTTTGCCCTCGACGCCGCGATGTCACTCGGCATCGCGCTGCATTTAGAGCGTGGGTTTGACGAAATGAATTTGGGCAGCATCGACGGCAAGGCCAAAGCCGATTGGAGCGCTGCAGAACACGCCGCTTGGGATGCATGGCAAAACGATCCCGCCGCCCATCCTTTGCCCGATGGCGAAACGTGGGGTGCGTTTAGCCAGCGGGTGCAAACGGCGCTCAATGCGTGGATTGCCAGCGGTGACGCTGAGCACCGCGTTTTGATTGCCCATCAAGGCACGATCAAAGCGATTTTACTCAACGCGCTGGGACTACCCGCCGCACGGCATAGCCAATTTTGGCTGGCACCAGCCGGCTGCATCACGCTGTGGTGGGATCAAGACTGGCCGCCAATGATTTTAGGCCTTCAAAATAATTTACCGGATGCACGCTAATGGGGCGCTTTGACTGGCGAATTCCGGCATTAGCGGTGCAATTTTTAAGCCGAATTCCAACGCCAACCATCCCCAATTTTGACCCCAGACTATTGGCGCAAGCCGTCGCTTGGTTTCCAGCGGTGGGGGCGCTGATTGGCGCGTTTTTATTGGCTGCGGTGTATTTCACCGCACTGGTTGATCCTTGGTTGGCGGCCATCTGCGGTTTGCTGATCTGGGTTTGGATTACCGGTGGCTTGCATCTGGATGGTCTAGCCGATATGGCCGATGGTTTAGGCGCAGCGCATCGTGATCCGGCGCGATTTTTAGCGGTGCTGAAAGATCCGCATCTGGGTAGCTTTGGCGTGCTCTCGCTGATCATGCAATGCTTGCTGAAACTCATCTTGCTGATGTTACTGATTCGCCAACAACAATGGGCGGCGCTGATCTTGATTCCCGCATGGGCGCGCAGCGGCGTATTTTGCTGGCAAACGCTCCCCGCTTTAGCCCCCGGTATGGCGGAACAATTTGCTTGGCAAAACCAGCGTTTACTCGCGCTATTTTGGTGGCTAGCGCTACTGATTGGTGCTGCGGTATTTAGCCCAGCACTGCTGATTGCGCCCTTGGTGTTGCTCGCCTACCGGCAATGGCTGAAAGCCAAATTAGGCGGCGTGACGGGGGATTGTTTGGGCGCAGGCATTGAAATTTGTGAAAGCGGATTACTCCTCATCGCCGTACTGGGCGCAGGTATAATCGGCCACTAATCAGCCCCTTAAGAGACCGCATTATGAAATTAGTTCGTGCCATCGAAGTTTGGGAAAAAGGCATGGAAGGCGCTTTTATTGGCCATTTGGCCCTCGCCGAAACCGTACCTGTTGCATTTTTATTTGAGCTATTTGCCGCCGAGCAAGATCAGCCCGATCCAGAAATGAAATTATCCTATCTGCTGGACGCACCCAGAATCGAGAAAATCCAAGCCTTTGTGAGCGAAGCCATGGACAGCAGCCGCTTTGATTTTATCCTCACCGCTTATGGCCTACCCGATTATCAGTAAGGGTATATTGCGCTGAATCATACTCAAAAAAGCATGTAGCCATATACCCTATTAGATTCATGGAGACTCAGCATGTACCTACAATGGATCGCCAGTGCTTTGGCCTTGGGCTTATTTTTGGGAATGCTGCTCTGTGTTGAGATCGGCCGGCGAATGGGGGTCGCGCAATTACGCAAAGAACCGGGCATGCCCAAGGGATTTGGCGCCTCTGAAAGCGCCATTTTTGCCTTATTGGGTTTGATCTTAGCGTTTTCATTTTCGGGGGCTGCCACGCGCTTTGAAGCCCATCGCCAGCTGATCGCCGCCGAAGCCAATGCCATTGGCACGGCTTATTTACGCCTTGATTTACTGCCTAGTCGCGCCCAAATTGAGCTCAAATCGCTATTTAAACACTATGTCGACGTAAGAATTTCCAGCTATAGCCGCAATGAAGACCGCATTGCTACGCAGCAAGACCATGCCCAAACGGCGGCATTACAACAACAAATCTGGCAAAGCGCCAATGCCAGCTACGCCTTAGCCGATGCGCGCCCTAATTTAGATTTAATTTTGCCCGATGCCCTCAATGCCATGTTTGACATCACCACCACTCGAGCGGTGGCCCTCGACAATCATCCCCCGTTCATTGTTTTTCTGCTGCTGCCGCTATTAGCGCTGGTGAGCGCATTGCTGGTGGGCTTTGATATGTCGAGCAATAAACATCGCCGCTGGCTGCATATTGTGTCGTTTGCCGCCGTGATGTCGCTTACGGTTTACGTCATCATTGATTTGGAATATCCACGACTTGGCTTAATCCGCATTAACCCTGCTGATCAAGTATTAATTGATTTACGTAGCACGATGTAAGCGTAGCAAAGCACGCAAATGGATGCGAATCTTTGCAGCATAAAAAAAAGCCCAGAAGGGCTTTTTTTTATGCTCTACGACAACTTGGTTTACTTGGCCGCAGCCACAAAATTGCGAATCAAACCCAGCAATTCATCTTCTTGATACGGCTTACCAAGATAGGCATTCACCCCTAGCTCAAACGCATATTTTTTATGCTTTTCAGCGGTCCGCGAGGTAATCATGATGATTGGAATATGCTTGGTATCGTCTGCCACCCGCACATTTCGCGTTAACTCAAAGCCATCCATTCTTGGCATTTCAATATCCACCAACATCACCGCCGGCTTCACATCATGTAGTTGCTGCAAGGCATCCACACCATCTTTGGCCGTCACCACTTGGAAGCCTTCACGCGACAATAAGCGCCCAGTGATTTTACGCACCGTGAGCGAATCATCGACCACCATCACTACCGGCGCAGTCGACAACTGCTCGGGCATCGTTGGCTGCGCTTGATGCTGCAAGCTCTCAGTCACTTGTTGCGCCTGAATATGCGCCGCCTGAGCTTGCAAGGCCAGCGGATTCATAATCATCACAATCTCACCAGTACCGAGTACCGTCGCGCCCACCACACCCGGAATCCGCGCCAATTGCGGCCCGATCGGTTTGACCACCACCTCTTGGTTTTTGACTAATTGATCCACATGGATGGCAATGCGCTCGGCGCCAGAGCGCAATAACACCACGGTCGAATAACGTTTTTGCTCTGGGATGGACTTGCTGTCGCCCAATAAGCGCGGCAAATAGGCAAAGCGATAGCGCTGCCCCATCCATTCTTGCTCACGATTCTCGTAAATCAGCGCCAAGGCTGGCGCTTTCAGTTCTTGCACTTGCTCAACCATCACCGATGGAATCGCAATCAAACGCTCACCCGCTTTCACCAATAGCACTTGCGCCACTGCCAAAGTCAATGGCAAGTGAATCACAAACGTCGTGCCTTGGCCGGCTTGGGTTGATACATCAATCTTGCCGCCCAAATTACTGACTTCATTTTTAACCACGTCCATGCCAATGCCTCGGCCTGAAATCGCCGTCACCGTGGCCGCAGTGGAGAATCCGGGCTCAAAAATCAGTTGGCAGAGATCGTTTTCAGAGACCACTTGCTCAGCACCAATCAAGCCTAAAGCAATGGCTTTTTGCTGGATACTCACTAAGTCCAAACCACGACCATCGTCTTTGAGCACCAGAACCAACTCATTGCCTTCTTGGCGAACCTCAATACTAATCTCGCCAAACTCACTCTTGCCTTGCGCCAAACGCGCTTCAGTCGACTCCAAACCATGACCAATCGCATTGCGCAGCATGTGCTCAAATGGCGAAATCATTTTATCCAGTACGCCGCGGTCGATTTCAACCCGACCACCGCTTAATTCCAAATTGACCTTTTTAGCGACGTCTTTACCGGCTTGCCGGGTTAAGCGATACAAACGATCGGATACGCTGGCAAATGGCACCATGCGCACCCGCATCAAGCTTTGCTGCAGCTCTTTAGTCATTCGCGATTGCGCTAGCAAGGCAGCGGATGATTCGTCAAGATTTTTTAATAAACTTTGTTGCACCGTTCCCACGTCATTGACGCTTTCGGCCATAAAACGCGTCAGTTCTTGCAAGCGACTAAAGCGGTCAAACTCTAGCGGATCAAAGCTGGCGTGCATTTCTTGCACTTCTTTTTCCCGCGCTTGCATTTGCGTTTCAGCTTGAATTTCAAGCTCGCGCAACTGAGTGCGTAAGCGCATCACGTTTTCAGTTAAATCGAGCAAGGAGCTCTTGAACATCAACATTTCAGCTTCAATCCGCGTACGCGAAATCGCCACTTCACCGGCTTGATTGACCAATTGATCAATCAATTCGGATTTAACGCGAATTACCGTTTTATTATCGGTTTCGGCCGCAGCCAACAATTTCGGAACAATCGCGACCGCGCCAGTTGAGACAACGACACCTTCTTCTTCGCGCTTAGCCGGTTGTGAAAGCTCAGCAAATAGCGCTTGAATCAAGTCGTAATCGCTGTCTAATCGCGCCAGCAACTCGGGATTCACGGTGGCCGCTTCAACCAGACGCGACTCCATCCGATGCGCAGCCTCACCCATCCGCATTGCGCCACTCATCCGGGCGCTGCCCTTAATCGTGTGCAAAGTACGTTTTAATTGCTGCAAGGTGGCTGGCGTATTTTCAGCGCTACTGAGTAAGCGCAGCGCATGACTTAATTGCGGTAGCAGCTCTTCGCCTTCTTCGATGAAAATCGGCAGCAATTGCTCGTCGATTTCATCGACTAAGATCGCATCCAGTTCAGCGCGCGCCGCATTAAGCGCATCATCGGCCGACATCAACTGCGCTAGCGGGGTATTCGGCACATCGGCGTCAATGGCTTGCGCCAAATTATCCAATAAATCCGTGGCCACAAAGGCCTCGGGCACGCTCATTAATTGCGTTAATACATCCAACTCAGGCTCAATCACCTCATCCGTTGGCGCAGGGCTGAGCGCTTCGGCTTCGGCTGCGACTTCGGTTGCGGCTTCGGTTTCGGTTTCGGTTTCGGTTTCGGTTTCGGTTTCGGTTTCGACTTCGGTTGCGGTTTCCGTTTCCGTTTCCGTTTCCGTTTCCGTTTCCGTTTCCGTTTCCGTTT
>NZ_CAMTIA010000079.1 GCF_947072475.1 uncultured Deefgea sp. | reverse complement strand
CCAGTTGATGCTGCGCGGTGATCGACATTAATGCGGCATCATCCCCAATACCTAAATCGGCGTTGAGCGCTGGGCGGGTAAAATATTTAGCGATTAAATCGAATTCATTCACAAAATTTAACCCTGCCCAAGCAACTGGGCAGTTAAGGGGAATTTAAAATTGACGGCGTTTCGCTGCGGCAGCCGCAAACTCATCGGCACGCACTAGAGCCGCCAACTTGTCGAGTACACCATTCACAAAACGATGGCCGTCTGAACCACCAAATGTTTTAGCCAATTCAATCGACTCATTGATAATGACGGGATATGGTGTTTCTGGCATTGAAATAATTTCGAACGCGCCGGTATATAAAATCGCCATTTCAACGATGCTGACTTCATTGAGTGGACGCTCAACGTGTGGCTCAAGCGCTTTGGTTAAAGCACCGGCGTCTTTAATCACGCCAAACAAAATGCCACGGTATAAGGCTTCATCGCACTTACTAAAATAAGCGGTGCTATTGTGAATAAAAAGATCAATATTATTGACCGTATCCCGCGTCATTAGCCATTGGTAAGTCCCTTGAACGGCAAATTCACGCGCACGGCGACGAGCCGATTTTGGTTTTGGACGAGGTGCTACGATGGCTTCAGTCATACTTGTAATGCCTTAATTAAATTAGCCGTTTCCACGACAGTGCGAGCCGCATCACGGCCCTTTTCTTTGATACGAATTTCTGCTTGTTCATCGGTGTCGGTGGTTAAGATGGCATTGGCGATGGCAATACCAAAGTCCAAGCCGACGCGCGTGACGCCAGCGCCCGACTCATTGGCCACCAGTTCAAAATGATAAGTATCGCCTCGAATCACCGCGCCAAGGGCAATGAGACCATCAAACCGATCGCTTTCAGCCATGGTTTGCAATACCACGGGGATTTCTAATGCACCAGCCACCGAGCACAGCACAATATCTTGCTCGGCCACGCCAAGCGCCAATAGTTCAGCCAGGCAAACATCACGTAAGCCTTCACAAACTGGCGTATTAAATCGGCTCATTACTACGCCAATCCGTAAACCCGCGCCAGACAATACCGGTGCAATTGTTGGAATATTTTTTGACATTTTCATTTTCCTTCTGGGGCAATAAAGCCCGTAATTTCTAATCCAAATCCCATCATGCTCGGAATTTTACGCTCGGGTGACATCAGGCGCATCCGGCCAACGCCCAAGTCTTTTAACATCTGCGCGCCAATCCCATAGGTGCGTAAATCCCATTTTTGCGGCGGATTTAACTTCAATTCAGGTAGCGCACGGCCCAATAGATCGGAACCCAATTCGGTGCGATGCAATAAAATCACCACGCCTTCTCCTGCCGTTGCGATGGCATTCAACGTCGCTTCAATCGACCAAGAATGCGCAGATGAGTCTAGATCAATCCAGTCCACCACCGACAAAGGTTCATGCACCCGAACCAGAACCTCACGATCGACTACAGGCTGACCTTTGATTAACGCTAAGTGCGTTGCTGCGGTTAATTTATCGCGATAAACCGCCAATTCAAACTCGCCGGCCAAGGTGCGAATCATACGCCGACCCACACATTCGACCAGTGATTCTGTTTGGCTGCGATAATGAATTAGGTCGGCAATAGTACCAATCTTCAGTTGATGCGTTTTCGCAAACTCAAGCAATTCTGGCAAACGAGCCATAGTGCCGTCTTCGTTCATAATTTCGCAAATCACCGATGCTGGGGTTAAACCCGCCATCATCGCCAAATCACAACCGGCCTCAGTATGTCCGGCACGAACCAGAACGCCGCCCGGTTGCGCCATAATCGGAAATACATGGCCAGGTGAGACTAAATCAGTGGCTTTAGCACCAAAAGCAACCGCTTTTTGGATCGTCAGCGCGCGGTCATGCGCTGAAATACCGGTGGTGACGCCTTCGGCCGCTTCAATTGAGGCGGTAAAGTTAGTGCCAAACGACGAGCCATTGTTTTTTACCATCGTCGGTAAATTAAGTTGCTGGCAACGCGTTTGATCCAGCGTTAAGCAAATTAAGCCACGACCAAATTTAGCCATAAAATTAATGGCTTCAGGCGTCACAAAATCGGCGGCCAACACCAAATCACCTTCGTTTTCGCGGTCTTCTTCATCCACCAAAACCACCATGCGACCAGCTTTTAATTCGGCAATAATTTCATTAACAGGTGCGATCTGGCTCATTATTTTGACTCCAAAGAAACCATACGTTCAACATAGCGAGCGATTAAATCAATTTCTAAATTAACCCGCTGACCTGGCTCAATCGCCCCTAGCGTCGTGACTGACAGCGTATGGGGAATTAAGTTGATCGAAAACTCACAGCCATCGCTCACATCACGAATCCAATTGGTGGTTAAAGAAACCCCATTAACCACCACCGAGCCCTTAACGGCTAAATATTTAGCTAAACTCGCTGGTGCCAGAATAATTAATTCGCGATTATCCCCGACTGAATCAAAGCTGCGAACCAGCCCAACGCCATCGACATGCCCTGAAACCAAATGGCCACCCAGCATATCGCCCAAGCGCATGGCTTTTTCTAAATTCACTGTGCCGATTGCATCTAATCCTGCTGTGCAACGCAAAGATTCATTGGACACGTCGATTAAATATTTTCCACTGGGTATTTGCTCGACAACGGTCATACATGCGCCATTGTGGGCAATACTGTCGCCTAAACCAACATTAGATAAATCTAAATCACCTGCATCGATGGTTAAGCGGACCCCGCCATCAAAAGGCGTAACGGCTTCAATCTGGCCGATCGCTTGAATAATGCCTGTAAACATAAACGTCCTTATTTTTCCGGTTGAGCGGGAAAGACCAGCGGGTTGGCTGCCTTGACGCGCTGTGACGATTTCAATTCATTGCAATGATTGCAAAAAAAGTTACTCGCGCCACACGCTTTTAACACTTCAATTTCCTTGCCGCAATCAGGGCAAACAATGATCGGATTTGTTTTCATGTTTCATTTCCCTAGCCAATCGGTTACTGGATCAGTAAAACGCAGAATAGTGCGCTGATCATCACCCACCATACGTCGAGTAATATGCGTTGGGACTTGTTTTTGACTTAAATCACTCAAGCAAAACTGTGCCATCGTTTGTCCCTGCCCCAGCAATATCGGCGCTTGATACAGCCACAATTCGTCAATTAAGCCTGCCGCAAAAAAAGCGCCGACTAAAGTGCCACCGGCCTCAAGCGTGACTTCATTGCAACCGCGTGCTGCCAATACGCCACATAATGCAGCCAAATCAATACGACCACCGGATAGATCAGGACACAAAATTACTTCAGCACCTGCCGCTTCCAAAGCCAATCGGCGATCAGTGTCTTGCGCCGCGACAATCAAAACAGAGCCCTGCTGTAAAATTTTGGCCGAGACGGGCGTGCGCATTTGACTATCTAAAATGACTTTCATCGGCTGACGTTCAACCGAGAAATCACGCACATTCAGTTGTGGATCATCGTGCAAAATCGTTGAAATACCGGTGATCATCGCGCATGAGCGCGCACGAATTCGCTGCACATCGGCACGGGCCGCAGGCCCCGTAATCCATTTTGACTGGCCATTACTCAGTGCAATCTGTCCATCCAGACTGGCCGCAACTTTGCAACGCAGCCAAGGTCGCTGGCGAATCATCCGGCTAAAAAAACCTTGATGGTGCGCTAATGCCTCGGTGGCCATTAAACCATGCTCAACGACAATGCCATGCTGGGCCAGTCGGTGTAAGCCTTGCCCCGATACCAGAGGATTCGGGTCCAATAATGCGGCCACCACCCGAGTCACCCCAGCTGCAATCAGCGCGTTGGCGCAGGGCGGCGTTTTGCCAAAATGGCTACATGGCTCCAAAGTGACATACGCGGTAGCACCTTGCGCGGCCAAACCAGCAGCACGCAACGCCATCACTTCGGCGTGCGCGCCACCCGCTGTTTGGGTATGACCCATGCTTATTATTTGATCGTTTTTAGTCAGCACACAGCCAACGCTGGGATTGGGCGAGGTGTTATTTTGGCCCAATTTTGCCTGTGCTAGTGCCTGAGCCATCATGAGGTAGTCGATCGAACGCCAAGTCATGCCTATTCCTTGCTGACTTCACGGATCACGTCGCGAAAATCTTCAACGTCTTGAAATGAGCGATACACTGAGGCAAAGCGGATGTAGGCGACTTTATCAAGTTTGGCGAGCTCGGCAATGACCATTTCACCAATCTGTCGCGACATAATCTCACGCTCACCAACAGTCAGTACTTTTTGAATAATGCGAGATATGGCTTCATCAACCAAAGGGGTCGGCACTGGGCGCTTGTGTAAGGCGCGCATAAAACTGGTGCGAATTTTTTCTCTTTCAAATTCAACACGCTGCCCGGTCTGCTTTACCACTTGCGGCATACGCACTTCAGCCGTTTCAAAGGTGGTGAAACGCTTATCGCAAATCGCACAACGACGACGACGACGTACCGTATCCCCTTCGTCAGAAACGCGAGAATCCACGACTTGAGTGTCGGGTGAACCGCAAAATGGGCATTTCATAGCACGAAAACCTAAAAAGAACGAATAAAGAGCATCTTAAGCTGTTCATTTCATATTGAACAGCTAAGCCAAGGTACATTGGTAGTAATACGCTTGGTATATTAATCCAAGTCAACTGACAATTGCCTTGGATTAATATACCTCAGACAGTTACGACAAAATGCAAAAAGGTGGTGCGCGTGCACCACCTTTTTTAATTACGTGAAATTATACTTCGTAAACTGGGAAACGCGCCGTTAATGCTTTTACTTTTTCGGCAACTGCTGCCAAATTAGCTTCATCATTCGGGTTGTCTAATACGTCAGCAATTAAATGCGCGACTTGAATGGCTTCTGCTTCTTTAAAGCCGCGAGTGGTAATAGCAGGTGCACCAATACGAATCCCTGAGGTTACAAATGGGCTTTCTGGATCATTTGGGATCGCATTTTTATTGACGGTAATGTGTGCTTTACCTAAAACCGCATCCGCCGCTTTACCGGTTAAGCCTTTAGGACGCAAGTCAACCAAGAATACGTGCGATTCGGTACGACCAGAGATAATCCGCAGACCACGCTCAGTCAAGGTTGACGCCATAGCTTGCGCATTGAGCAACACTTGTTTTTGATAGGTTTTAAATTCTTCTGTTGCCGCTTCTTTAAACGCAATCGCTTTACCGGCGATCACGTGCATTAGCGGGCCACCTTGCAGTGTTGGGAACACATTAGAATTGATTGATTTTTCAAACTCAGCTTTCGCCAAGATAATCCCGCCACGTGGGCCACGCAGTGTTTTATGCGTGGTTGAGGTCACAAAATGAGCGTGTGGCACTGGATTAGGATAAACGCCTGCAGCGATTAAGCCAGCGTAATGCGCCATATCAACCATGAAGTAAGCGCCCACTTTGTCGGCGATTTCGCGCATGCGTGCCCAGTCAAAACGCAAGGCATAAGCTGAAGCACCACCAATCAAAAGCTTTGGTTTTGTTTCTAGCGCAACACGCTCCATATCGTCGTAATCGATTTCTTCGTTTTCATTCAAACCGTAAGCCACGATATTGAATAATTTACCCGATAGATTGGCTGGAGAACCATGCGTTAAATGCCCACCATGACCCAGATTCATACCCATAATGGTATCGCCCGGCTTCAAGATAGAAAAATACACCGCTTGATTGGCTTGTGAACCCGAGTGCGGCTGCACATTGGCGTATTCCGCGCCAAACAATGCTTTTACACGATCAATAGCGAGTTGCTCGATGACGTCAACGTATTCACAGCCACCATAAAAACGCTTGCCAGGATAACCTTCGGCGTATTTATTCGTCAGTTGCGAGCCTTGAGCCTCCATCACTGCTGGGCTAGTGTAGTTTTCCGAAGCAATCAGCTCGATGTGTTCGTGCTGACGAACAACTTCTGCTGCCATGGCAGCGGCGAGATCAGGATCATACTGGGCAATGGTTTGAGACTTAGAGAACATGAGTTAACGCATCCGTATTCATCGTTAAAAGATGCGCAATTCTACCACGACCTGAGCAACTTACAGCGGTCCGATCGACAAAACATCTGCTCACATCAGCATGCATTACTTTCATGATCAGGTTTTTATATGCAAAAACTGCTTGATTTTACTCAACCAGAGCACTCGATCATCAGATAACACATCCAAAAACTCAGATAAACTTTTTGATTTAGCGACTGTAAATAGAATCAAAATCGTAATTGGAATACTGGCACCAATAAAATACCACAACTTATTCCAGCCGGTTTCTTCGGCCAAAGCAAATAAATTCATCCCCAAAAAACCAGTAATTGTCGTTCCGACCAAGCCCAAAATCGTCACCACCGTCAATCGAACCACCGTATCGGCCTGTCGACGTAAGTCTTCATTTTCTAGGTACTGGCTCATTGCCTGTACCGATTCTCGCACGTCGGAATACAAGGTCTCGGTATCTAAATGGCGTTTCAACATCAAAAACAATTGACTACTAATGGCTTGATTTGAAACTTCGCGAAACCAATAACGCTGCGTAAAGCGTAAAAAAGCGGCCTGAAGCAGCCGCGTTTCACGCTTAAAATTGCGAATTGAGTTTTCATCTTGCACATTGAGTTTGGCCAACGCCACAGCCAGACGATCAGAGAACATCAATAACGAAGCTTTGTGAAAATGGGCGATCAGTGTCAGCAAAAAATATTGATGCCGAAATTGCCCTAAAGAACCGGTATAAGGATCAACAAAGAAGGGGTTGCCCGCCATACCGACCATGACAAACGCATGGCCATTACACATCAACCGTGTTGAGGCCATGGGACTGTTATTTTCAGGAATCCAAAACCGATCGTAGCAACAATTGGCTTCAAACGCCGCAAATACCTTACTAGAAAAAGGCAGCGCATCCATATCACTGGGGCGGCTCACCGTGCCTAAACGGTAAAAATCTTCGTCCGACAATACAAAGGGATTTTCAAATGACAAGTAGGCCAGCATGGGCATGCGATGGTATTCGATTTGCCGGTAGCGCAAATCCCCCACCGCATTAGAATGATGCATCACCAAAGGACTGAGTAAATACTCCTAATGGGACGCCATCTTGGGCGCACAAAATTGCCCCATATGCTGCAAATAGCCCGCTCGATCTTCGTAATCGCTCGAGGCAATCACGTCACCCGCCGCATCAAGCCAAGCGACTTTACGCAGGCAACTGGTTGCCGTTTCGTTTTCATCCCACTGCGCAGGAAAGGTACGACCAAAACGAAACATGGCGTCTTGCACGCGTCTGAGTGATAAATTGTCACCACCCAATTCCAGCGCCAAAATAACGACATCCAGATCGTAAAAAAAATACAGGTCTAAATGGATCACTTTAAAATGGTGTGTTTTACCATCTTTAAAGACCATTAAGACCTGTTGAATGTCTTTACGACGAAAGACGTGCATGGGTGAGTGGCCATAATTTGCGGCATCACCAGCTTCACTACGCCCTTCACCGTATAAAAAACGCTGCACATACGGCAAAAAAGTGACAAATTCTCGGTAGTGTCGCTCTTTAAATTCAGCGGGATCGCCATCAAACTCAGTCGGCCTAGGCTGCCAAGGCGAGCCAGCGACCGACAACGCCGACATCACCTCCCAGTGACGCCCCATCGCTCGACTTCGACCGCTCACTTCGGGCAAAGGCATTAATTGCAAGGGCCAAATCAGAATCTGTCGATAATGCTTCACAACGATATCGGTGCTGTTGCCCATGATCTCTCCATGGCTGCAACCCGCACCAAAGTGTGATTACAGCCCTTTTACCGCATAAATCGCCAATGTATTACGCCAGTAACCCTGATAATCCATACCACAACCAAACAAGAACCGATCTTCTACTTCAAGACCGACAAAGTCAGCCTTAATTCCTGGTGCTTTGCGATCGTGTTTTTTATCAATCAACACGGCAACGTGCACCGCACTGGCACCTTGTTGCTTACAATAATCAACGATGGCGGCCAAGGTATGGCCTTCATCGAGAATGTCATCAACAATAATCACCGTACGCCCACGTAAATCTTCGCGAGGTTTTACTTTCCAATCGAGCTCGCCACCGCTGGTTTCATTGCGATAACGCGTGGCATGCATATATGAAATTTCAAGCGGAAAACGTAGACGAGGCAGTAAATGTCCCGACACAATTAAGCCGCCATTGAGTACGGTATAGACAATGGGGTTGGTATGAGCCAATGAGGCACACATTGCCTCACCCATTTGGTCTAACGCAGCTTGAACCTCAGCTTCACTATGCAGGCAGTCTGCATTATCAAGAATAGTTCTAGCTTCAGGTAATTGCATCGTCACGATAAATCCTTTATTTATTTCATTTCACTTACAGCAGCAAACCAAAACATTCGAAGCGGTGCGGTCAACTCATTTTCAACCAGCGATTAAAATGAATTGCTCAGCACCATTGCGGTTGAATGATGTGAATGCCTTTATTAATGTCCGGCAAAGTTACAGACTGTAAATAATTCAATCTGCTGATCTCTCACCAATTTTGAGCCGCCTAACTCCGGCAGATCAACAATGGCCGCCGCCTCGACCACCTCAGCACCTAAGCGTTTTAGCAGATTTGCTGCCGCAATCATGGTGCCACCGGTGGCCACTAAATCATCAATCAACAACACACGATCACCTGCTTTACAAGCATCTGCATGCAGCTCTACTGTGGCAGAACCGTATTCCAGCTCGTACTCTTCAGCAATCGTATTAAATGGCAACTTGCCTTTTTTACGAATAGGAACAAAACCGAGGTTGAGTTCATAAGCGACGACCGCGCCCAAAATAAATCCACGTGCATCTATTCCGGCGACGACATCCAACTTTTGATCCATGTAGCGATGAACAAAAATATCGACCAATAGGCGAAAGGTTTTTTTGTCTTGCAATAAGGGCGTGATATCGCGAAACATAACCCCAGCTTGCGGCCAATCGGCCACAGTTCGAATTCGATCACGAATATAGTTCGCATTAGGTAATGCGTCATTGCTAATGGATTCAGTCATCCGAACGCTCGCTTAATGGAAAAAGGCAAATTTAACAATCCACAACGCCGCAATAATCAAAACGGCAGCACTGAGGTCTTTAAAGCGGCCAGCTAAAAGCTTAATCACAGCATAGCTGATAAAGCCAAATGCAATACCATCGGCAATTGAGAAGGTAAATGGCATGGCCAGTGCAGTCATTACGGCTGGCGCAGACTCAGTCAAATCATCCCATTCAATCTCAGCCAAACCGCGCGTCATTAAAACCGCGACGTAACATAGCGCTGGCGCTGTTGCGTAGGCGGGTACCGTCGCGGCCAATGGCGAAAACCAAAGCGCCAATAAAAATAGAATCGCAACCACTAAAGACGTTAAACCAGTTCGGCCACCGACTGCAGTACCTGCTGCTGACTCAACATAAGCGGTACTTGATGAAGTACCCATAACAGCACCGGCAGTAATGGCAACTGAATCGGCCAGCAAGGCTTTTTTCAAACGTGGCAATTTACCGTCTTTATCTAACAAACCTGCGCGGTGCGAAACACCGACCAAAGTGCCAGTGGTATCAAATAAATCAACAAAGAATAAAACAAAAACCACGCCCAACAAGGCCACATCCAATGCACCCATTAAATCCATTTGCATGAAGGTTGGTGCCATGGACGGCGGCGCAGAAAATACGCCTTTAAATTCAGACAGACCCATGCCAATTGACATTAAAGTCACAGCCAAAATTGAAATAATAATTGAGCCATGTACCTTGCGGTATTCCAAAGCGACAATCAAAAAGAAGCCAAAAATCGCCAGTAATGTTTGTGGTGCGTGGATATCACCCAAAGTCACTAAAGTCGCAGGAGATCCCGTTACCACGCCGGCATTTTTAAGCGCAACAATCGCCAAAAACATCCCAACACCGGCAGAAATGGCTAATTTTAGTGAGTGCGGAATCGCATTCACGATCGCCTCACGGACTTTAAATAGCGAGACGCAAAGAAAAATCACCCCAGAGATAAATACGGCACCCAGCGCAACCTGCCAAGACACCCCCATACCCAAAACCACGGTGTAGGTGAAATAGGCATTTAAGCCCATGCCTGGTGCAAGAGCGATAGGATAATTGGCCACTAAAGCCATAATTGCAGTACCCAATGCCGCAGCTAAACAAGTCGCCACAAACACCGAGTTAAAATCCATCCCAGTTTTAGCTAAGATCGACGGATTAACAAAGACGATGTAAGCCATCGTTAAAAATGTAGTGAAACCTGCAATAACTTCGGTTCTTACATCGGTACCGTTTTCTTTTAGCTTAAAGAACGAGTCCAGCATACCTACTCCCTGAGATGTTTTTTTAATTAACGAATAACAAAAGCGAGCACAAGGCTCGCCTTCTCTTTCAACTACCTTTTTAACCCGCAACACCCATCAGGGCCAGAACACCTAAAATGGCAAAAATACCCGCCGCAACAAAGCGAATCATTTGCAATAAATGCATTCGTTCTGCGATCCAACGTCCTAAATACACTGCAGGTACATTGGCGAGCATCATGCCGATCGTTGTTCCCATAACCACCTGCCACAATGGGGTGTACTTTAAAGCCAAGGCCACTGTCGCGATTTGCGTTTTATCACCAATTTCAGCAAAAAAGAACGCAATGGTTGTCGCAACAAACGCCCCGTAAGGCTTTACCTGTGATTCTTCTTCGCTGATGGTATCCGGCACTAAAGCCCACGCTGCAATTG
>NZ_CAMTIA010000078.1 GCF_947072475.1 uncultured Deefgea sp. | reverse complement strand
GCCAATAGCTGTTTTGTATCGCAGCCGACGTTGTCGGTGGCCGTTAAAAAACTGGAAGAAGAGCTGGGTGTGGTGCTGTTTGAGCGCGCAGCCGGAGAGGTGACGGTCACGCCAAGTGGCGAGCGCATCGTTGAGCAGGCGCAGCGCGTGCTCGAGGAGGTGTCGATGGTCAAGCAGCTGGCCGAACAAGGTAAAGATCCGCTGGCTGGGGCTCTGCGCTTGGGGGTGATTTACACCATTGGGCCGTATTTATTACCGCATTTGATTCCGCAATTACGCCGTATCGCGCCGCAAATGCAGTTATTGCTCGAAGAAGATTACACCGTGCGTTTGGCCGAAATGCTCAAGCAAGGTGAGATTGATCTGGCGATTTTGGCGGAACCTTTTCATGAAGGGGGTATTTCGACCCAGGCTTTGTATGATGAGGAATTTGTGGTTGCAACACCGAAAGGGCACGAGTGGGAGTTGCTCGATTCGATCTCATCGGAACAATTGTCAGATGAAAATGTATTGTTATTGTCGCCGGGTAATTGTTTTCGCGATCAGGTTTTGCAAACCTGCTCCGATTTAAATCGTGAAAGTATGTCGGTGGGGAGTTTGCAGCGGACATTGCAAGGTTCGTCATTAACGACGATTCGGCATATGGTGGCGGGCGGTATTGGGGTGACCGTGTTGCCAGCAACGTCGGTGAGTGTGGCCGATGAAGCGTTGCTAACCTTACGCCCGTTCACTGAGCCCGTGCCTTCTCGACGCGTTATTTTGGCTTGGCGACGTAATTTCCCACGGCAGGCGGCGATCGAAGCGGTGCGGCAAGCTTTGCTGCAATCGGATTTAGAGCCGATTCATCGTTTACCGAATGCGCCGATCAATTCATAGTCTGTGACTAATTGAAATCCACGCTAGCCGATTTTTGATACTTTATTGCGTTCTTAATACCGGCTCAATTCCCAGCTGCCGCAGTTTTTTAACGGCGATATCGGCTTGTGATTTGCTCTTAAATGGACCAATTTGCACGCGGGTTTCTAGGTAGGCCGGAATGCCGGCAGTTTGTAGTTGCACCAGTAGTTTTTCGGCATTGTTGGCGTGCAAAAAGACGCCAGCTTGCACGCTATACCCTTGCTGCCCAGTGCTTGCTGCAGGGTAGTTATTGCTCGGTTTGACGGGCTGGCGAGTGGCCGTTGGCGTTGCTACATTGGGTGTTGGTACATTCATTATCGGTATTGGCAACGAATCCGACTTAGGCTCACTGCGAGTTTGCTCTGCCACCACGGTACGCTGTGCCGTTGCGCTTGGCTTGGGTGCCGGATTGCTAATGGCTTGAATCGGTGTTTGATTGTGACTTGGACTTGGACTTGGACTTGGACTCGGGGCGAGGGTTGGCATGCTGGCCACTTCACTGCTGATGCTCGGGCTGGGCGCTGTCGATTCGATCTCGGATGCCACAGTCAGTGGCGTGAGGATTTTTGCTGTTCCCACATCACTGGCAATTTTAACTTCAGGTACGGCATTTTTTCGTTCTTGATCAAACCATGCAATGGCACTCAGTACAATGCCGATCAATGCGGCAGCAATGCCGAGTCGCCACAAGAGTTGGGTTTTTAATTGCTGCTGTTCTTTCTGCTGCAAGATGGGGTCAAGTCCATCACTCATCGGTCAGGTGCTCGCTATGGTGTTATACTGCTGGGCTATTTGCCTCAGGTTTAAGAGCTTCAAGTCGCTTACTTAAATTCCCTATGTTGCGACTCGGTGGAGACGATGGTGATCCATCTTTGGTGTTGTCGCTGAGTTATGGGGATTTGGTCCAGGCTTGAATTTGGTCGACGTGAAATAAATATAATTCGCACGAGGCTAGCTTAAATTACATTACGCTGCAAAGTTTCTTTCGTTAAATTGAAAATAACGACTCACACTGGAGATAAAAATGGCTGTTGAACGTACCCTATCGATGATTAAACCGGATGCTGTTGCAAAAAATGTCATCGGTAAAATTTATGATCGTTTTGAAACTGCAGGTTTAAAAATCGCTGCGGCGAAACTAAAGCACCTCACCCGTGCCGAAGCAGAAGGCTTTTACGCGGTGCATAAAGAGCGTCCTTTCTTTGGCGCTTTGGTTGAGTTCATGATTTCAGGTCCAGTCATGATTCAAGTGCTAGAAGGCGAAAATGCGATGAAATTGAATCGCGATTTGATGGGCGCAACCAATCCAAAAGATGCCGCTGCCGGTACGATTCGTGCTGACTTTGCCGATAGTATTGATGCCAATGCGGTGCATGGCTCTGATAGTTTGGAAAATGCCGCGATTGAAATCGCTTATTTTTTCGATGCAGCTGAAGTGTACGCACGTTAAGTTTTAGCTTGTAAGTAGTGGTGGTAAAGACGCTCGCTTGGCGATCTCAGCGAGCGTCACTGATGAAATAAATGGCGTAAGCCTTGGTGGATAAAGACATGACAATAAATTTGTTGGATTACGATGCGGAGCGTCTAGGCCAATTGATGGTACAACTCGGTGAAAAACCGTTTCGTGCCAAGCAACTGATGAAGTGGATTCATCAGCGCGGCGTAGCGGATTTCGATGCGATGAGTGATATCGCCAAATCGTTTCGGCAAAAATTAGCTGTCGATGCCTGTATTGCACCACCGGCGATGATGGCCGAACAAATTGCCAAAGATGGCACCCGCAAATGGTTGCTGGATGTCGGTACGGGTAACGGGGTTGAGGCGGTGTTTATTCCCGAAGATGACCGCGGTACTTTATGTGTTTCCAGTCAGGTTGGTTGTGCGCTCGATTGCACTTTTTGCTCGACGGCACGGCAAGGATTTAATCGTAATTTATCGACTGCAGAGATTATTGGCCAATTATGGTGGGCTAATCGTCGCCTCTCTTTTGATGCGGCGCGCGTCGGTACTGCAACCAATGACGATACTCGGATTGTATCGAATGTGGTGATGATGGGCATGGGTGAACCCCTAGCCAATTATGACAATGTGGTTGCTGCGATGCGTTTGATGTTGGATGACAATGCATATGGCTTGTCACGTCGCCGCGTTACCTTATCGACCTCAGGCATGGTGCCGCAAATGGATAAGCTGCGCGAAGATTGTCCGGTAGCGCTGGCGGTGAGTTTGCACGCACCGAATGATGCGATTCGCGATGAGATTGTGCCGATTAATAAAAAATATCCGCTCAAACAATTGATGGATGCGTGCAATCGTTATTTAGAAAAAGCACCACGTGATTTTATTACCTTTGAATATGTGATGCTTGATGGCATTAATGATAAGCCTGAGCATGCGCATCAATTGGCGGCGTTGGCGCGATCGACTTCGTGTAAGTTTAATTTGATTCCGTTTAATCCGTTTCCGAATGCCGGTTATCAGCGTTCAAGCCGTGAGGCGATTCATCGTTTCCGGGATATTCTATTGCAAGCCGGTTACATCGTTACCGTGCGTAAAACGCGTGGTGAAGATATTGACGCCGCTTGTGGGCAATTGGCAGGGCAGGTTTTAGACAAAACTCGCCGCACGGAAAAAATGCTCGAAACTCGACCTATTTTATTTAAAACTGGAGGCGATGCGTGAAAAATACTTTATTGCTAGTGGCCTTGTGGCTTGGCCTAAGTCATTTTGCACTGGGCAATGAAGATTCTCGCGCCAGCGTTAGAACGCGGCTCGCGTCCGAATATTATAAAGTTGGGCAGTATCCTATTGCTGTGGATGAGGCCAAAAAAGCCATTGCCGCCGATGCCAAATATGTCTTGGCTTACAATGTAATGGCTTTATCGTATTGGGCCTTGGGCGATAAAACCACTGCGGCGGATATCTTTAAGCAGGCTTTAAAGATCGAGCCGAGTAACTCAGATGTGAACCACAATTACGCCAATTTTCTTTGCGCTAATGGCCAGGTTCAGCAAGCTGAAAGTCATTTTAATACCGCGCTCAGCGATCCTTTGTATCCCACGCCAGAAAACACCATGATGGCCGCAGCCAATTGCGCTTTAAGTAATCAAGATAACGCTTTGGCTGCGCAGTGGTATAAGAAAATCCTGTTACAAAGACCAAATTATTTACAAGCTAAATTTCAGCTGAGTAATTTAATGTTAAAGTCGGGGGACTTGCCTGAGGCGAAGCGTTTGTTTGTCGATCTATATCGATCGAGTAAGCCAACACCGGTTGAATTGCTATGGCTGGGAGTGAGAGTCGAGCGTGCGATTGGCAATAAAACCGCCGAGCAACGCTATGCCAAAGATTTACTCAGCGCTTTCCCCGATTCAGTAGAAGCCACTAAGTTACAGATTGGAAAATATGACTGATCAGTTTGAATCTTCATCGACCGCAGGCTTGTTACCTGCAGGTCGACAATTACGCAATGCACGAGAAGCTTTAGAATTAAGTCCAGAGCAGGTTGCTAACCAATTAAAACTCGCAGTGCGCCAAGTGATTGCAATTGAGCAAGAAGCCTTTGATGAATTGCCAAGCAATTTATTTATCCGAGGGTTTGTGCGTAATTATGCGCGACTGGTGCATTTGGATGCTGAGCCTTTGCTTGAGTATTTGGCGCAGGTTTTACCTGCAGAGCAAGTATCGACCACCTTACTCGATGCGCCTTTGGAAACCACAGGCACGATTCCATTTAAAAGTAAGCGTCGGCGCCCGTCATCGGCCATTGTCTTGATGAGTGTCTTGGGCTTGGCTTTGGGCGTGGGGTGCGTGTTTTGGTATTTACAGCAACCGGCGCATCCTGAGCTGGCTTTGCCAGAGATGGAAAATCAACCGATTGTGGATGTCATTGCTGCTTCTGCAGTGCAAGAAGAGCTTGTGGTCTTAGCCAGTGCCGCGAGTGCGGTTGCGCCTGTGGCCAGTTCGCCTCAGCTTGCTGCCACCTTGCCCGTTGCCAGCGCACCACAGACTAAAAAAGCGGCTGCGGTGCTTGCGAGTACAGCATCGGCAGTGGCTGACACACATGCAATTAAAATCACCTCGCAGACCGATAGCTGGGTGCAAATTGTGGATGCCAATGGCAATAAAGTGTTGTCCGAGATTATTCGTCCGGGTTACGAGCGCGTTGTGGCAGGTGTACCGCCCTATCGTGTGAAGATCGGTAACGCCCCAAAAACCCAATTGTATTTTAATGGTCAAAATGTGGATTTGAGTGCTTATCTCAAGCCCGGTTCTGATGTGGTTAATATGGAATTGAAATAATCGTATGTCGAGCCTGATTACACGTCGTAAAACCCGTCAAGTTCAAGTCGGCCATGTTTGGGTCGGTAGTGATCACCCCGTAGTCGTGCAGTCGATGACCAATACCGATACGGCCGATGCTGAAGGCACGGCAAGACAGATTTTTGAATTGTGGCGCGCCGGTTCTGAGGTGGTTCGTATCACCGTGAATAGCCCAGAAGCCGCAGCACAAGTGGGTAATATTAAAACCAAGTTAGAGAACTGGGGTTGTAAAGTGCCGTTGGTGGGCGACTTTCATTACAATGGCGATCGCTTATTGCGTGATTACCCTGACTGCGCGCAGGCCTTGGCGAAGTACCGGATTAATCCGGGTAATGTGGGTAAAGGCAGTAAACGCGACGAAAAATTTGCGTCGATGATTGAAAAAGCCATTGAATACAATAAAGCCGTGCGCATCGGCGTGAACTGGGGATCGCTCGATCAAAGCATTGCTGCGCGGATGATGGACGAAAATAGCAAACGTTCACAGCCATTGGGTGCCGATGCGGTGATGCGCGAAGCCTTAATAGTGTCGGCGCTCGAATCGGCTGAACAAGCGGTAAAGTGGGGCTTATCTCCCGATAAAATTTTGCTGTCGTGCAAAGTGTCTCACGTGCAAGATTTGATCGCGGTATACCGCGATTTGGGTGCGCGCTGTGATTACCCATTGCATTTGGGGTTGACTGAAGCGGGCATGGGTAGCAAAGGGATTGTGGCATCGAGTGCCGCTTTGGCGATTTTGATGCAAGAAGGGATTGGCGACACGATTCGGATTTCGTTAACGCCAGAACCCAATGGCGATCGCACCAAAGAAGTGATTGTGGCGCAAGAATTATTGCAAACCATGGGTTTGCGTAGTTTTACGCCCTTGGTCACGGCGTGCCCTGGATGTGGTCGTACTACGTCGACGGTATTTCAAGAGTTGGCACAAGACATTCAAAGCTTTTTGCGTGAAAAAATGCCGCTGTGGCGTAAAGACTATCCGGGTGTTGAAGAGATGAAAGTCGCGGTCATGGGCTGTGTGGTCAATGGTCCGGGTGAATCTAAGCTGGCTGATATTGGGATTAGTTTGCCGGGTACCGGTGAAGTGCCAGTGTGTCCAGTGTATGTCGATGGCGAAAAAGACGTCACGCTCAAGGGTGAGAATGTGGCCGTTGAGTTTCAGGCCATTGTTGAGCGCTATGTGATGACGCATTACGCGGTGGGCGGCTCAAAACGGCGTGAACAGGCAGCAAAAATTATTCCATTAACTTCAATTTGATTGGGTATTGCTCTGTAGCCTTTTTGTGTAATGGGCTGCAATCAAATACCCTTTCTTGATTTAATTTAAAGCATATAAAAATATGGCTCAAACCATCCAAGGTATTCGCGGCATGAATGATGTGCTGCCGCAAGAATCAAGTCGCTGGCAGTTTTTTGAACAAGTAACACGAGAATGGCTGGCCGCTTATGGCTATAGCCAGATTCGGATGCCGATTGTTGAATCAACGCATTTGTTTATTCGTGGTGTTGGTGAGCATACCGATATCGTTGAAAAAGAAATGTACGCCTTTGAAGACAGCCTTAACGGTGAAAAACTGACGCTGCGCCCAGAAGGGACCGCCGGTTGCGTGCGCGCCTGTATTGAGCACGGCTTACTTTACAATCAAACTCAGCGCCTTTGGTATACCGGCCCCATGTTCCGTCATGAGCGTCCGCAAAAGGGCCGCTATCGCCAGTTCCACCAAATGGGTATTGAAGCGTTTGGTTTTGCTACGCCAGATGTCGACGCTGAAGTGATTGTGATGCTGGCCGATTTATGGCCGCGCCTTGGTTTGAGTGGTATGAGTTTAGAGCTCAATTCTTTGGGCGATATTGAAGAACGCGCGGCACATCGTGCCAAGTTGATTCAATATTTGGAAGGGTATATCGATATACTCGATGAAGATAGCCAGCGCCGGCTGTATACCAACCCATTGCGTGTGTTGGATACCAAAAATCCAGCTTTGCAAGAAATGGCTGAAAATGCGCCGCAACTGATCGACTTTTTGGGTGAAGCATCAAAATCACACTTTGAAACGGTTAAAGCTTTGCTCGACGACGCAGGGATTGCCTATACCTTAAATCCACGCTTAGTGCGTGGCCTTGATTATTACAATCGTACCGTTTTTGAATGGACGACAACGCAATTGGGCGCGCAAAGTACCGTGGCTGCCGGTGGTCGTTACGATGGTTTGGTTGAGCAATTGGGCGGTAAACCTTGCCCGGCGGTTGGCTTTGCGATTGGGATTGAGCGCTTAATGCTGTTATTGGAAATCAACGAAGTTGCGATTCCAGCCCAGTTGCCCGATGTTTATGTGGTTCATCAAGGCGAAGCCGCCGCTCGAAATGCATTTACCGTGGCGCGTCAATTGCGCGCAGCCGGCTTGAATGTCATTTATCATGGCGGCAGTGGTAGTTTTAAATCGCAATTTAAAAAAGCCGATCAATCGGGGGCACGTTTTGCCGTGGTGATTGGTGAAGGTGAAGTGGCGTCTCAGACGGTTAATTTAAAAACACTGACTGGCGAGCAACAAGGCAAACAAGAAATCGTGTCGCAAGATCAGTTGGCACAAGTGATTCGCAGTATTTAATTTATTCAGGGGATAACCATGGCCGCATTTGATTTACAAGAACAAGAACAAATCGCCACCATGAAAGACTGGTGGCAAAACTGGGGTAAATGGTTGGCGCTCGGGTTTGCAGTATTTTTAATTTCGTTTGCGGCTTGGAAAGGCTGGCAAGGTTGGGAGAAACAGCAGATTGCCAAAGCGGCTGAGGTCTATGCCCAGATTGAAAATAACCTGACTGATGATGGCAAATTTAAGGCCGGTGTTGCCTTATTGAAAAGCGACTATAGCAAAACGCCTTATGCGCCCCGTGCCGCTTTAATTGCCGCTAAATTAGATTATCTCAAGGGGGACGCCGCTGCTTCACGCACGGAATTGACTTGGGTTGTTGATCACAGTAAAGAAGCTGCATTACGCGATACAGCGCGCTTGCGATTAGCCAGTATTTTGGCCGAAGAGAAAAAATATCCTGAAGCGTTGGCACTATTGAAAACGCCAGAAGAAGAGGGTTTTTCTCCGCTTTACGCCGAGCTACGCGGTGATATTTTCCACGCACAAGGCCAAACTGCGGCTGCCGCTGATGCCTATCGTCAAGCCATTGCCAAGCTGCCAAAAGACGCACCGAATTTGAAATTGGTAGAAATTAAGCTGGATGTATTGGGAGATAAGTAAGCATGAAATGCCTTCGTCCATTATTGCTACTCAGTGTCTTTGGAATTAGTGCTTGCAGTACCATCAGTAATGCGCCTGAACCCGCTACTTTGCCTGTTGTTACTGCTAAGGGTAATACCAAGGTTGATTGGAAAGCCTCATTGGGTGGGAAAACTGAATATCGTTTTCAACCTGCATTTAATGGTGATTTGATTGCTGCGGTAGGCGGCAATAATGAATTGGCGCTGTTTGAGCGAGCTAGTGGCAATAAGCGCTGGCAAATTAAAATTGCTCAGCCAATCGCAGGTGGTGTTGGCATTTCTGGTGGTGTAATTGCGGTTGGTAGTACCAATGGTGATGTGCTGACTTATGACTTAACAGGGCAGGCCATTTGGTCGGAAAAAGTCAGTAGTGAGGTGATTTCTGCGCCCGTTGTCAGTGATGACTTGGTGATTGTTCGTTCTGGCGATGGCAAAGTCAGTGCTTTTTCTGCAGATAAGGGCGAGCTCAAGTGGATTTATCAGCGTCCTCAGCCGGCTTTATTGTTGCGAAATTATGCCCCGCCTGTTGTAGCGGATGGCGTAGTGTATGTCGGGCAGGCTGCAGGGCGTTTGACTGCGATTTCAATCGCTGATGGTCGTGTGCTCTGGGAGGCACCAGTGGCTTTGCCGCGTGGTGCGAGTGAACTTGAGCGCGTGACTGATATTGTTGCCCCTCCTGTGGTGCGTGGCGATATGGTTTGTGCCGTGGCTTTCCAAGGACGCGTTGCTTGCCTTGGTGCCAAGCAAGGCAATTTACTCTGGACTCGTGAGATTTCCAGCTGGACGGGCTTAGCGATTGATGGTCAAAACGTGTATGTTACCGACGCCAAAGGGCAAATTAATGCCTTTGAACGCACGACTGGCCGCAGTATTTGGCGTCAAGATTTATTAGCGAACCGATTGATTTCTGCGCCGGCGATGTTGGCTGGCAATATATTGGTCGGTGATTTAGATGGTTATATTCATGTTTTAAACCCAGAAGATGGTCGCTTTGTTGGGCAATTGCCTACCGATGGTGGCCGCATTTATTTAGCACCGCAATCTGATAGTTCGCAAGCGATTGTTCAGACCGGAAAAGGCAGTATTTATCTGCTCGGCACTCAGTAATACCCATCGACATTAAGGCTGCGCTGTTGCGCCGTCATATGGATGGAATAAGGAATTGAATTGAAACCAACTATTGCCCTCGTCGGGCGCCCCAATGTGGGCAAATCAACACTATTTAATCGTTTAACCAAAACCCGTGATGCTTTGGTGGCCGATCAGCCTGGCCTAACGCGTGACCGTCACTACGGGCATGGTAAAGTCGGTGAAAAGCCGTACTTGGTGATCGATACCGGTGGATTTGAGCCGGTGATTGATGAAGGTATTATGTTTGAAATGGCCAAGCAGACTTTGCAAGCCATTGATGAAGCTGATGCCATTATTTTTATTGTTGATGGGCGTAATGGCTTAACACCGCAAGACAAAATGATTGCCAATCGTTTGCGTCAAGGTGATCGTCCGGTTTGGGTGGCGGTCAATAAAATTGAAGGCATGAATAGCGCGGTGATGACTGCCGAGTTTCATGAGTTTGGTTTAGGTGACCCAGTTGCGATTTCAGCTTCGCATGGCGAGGGCGTTCGTCACCTGATTAATGAAATCTTGGAAGGTTTCCCTGATCCTGAGCCAGAAGAAGAACAAACACACCCTAAATTTGCCATCGTGGGTCGTCCAAACGTGGGCAAGTCCACTTTGGTGAACGCCATTCTTGGTGAAGAGCGCGTGATTGCTTTTGATGCGCCAGGTACAACGCGTGATTCTGTGGCTATTGATTTTGAACGAAATGGCGCCAACTATACGGTAATCGATACTGCGGGTGTACGTCGCCGCGGTAAGGTGACCGATATGATTGAGAAGTTTTCGGTCATTAAAACCATGCAAGCAATTGAAGATTGCAATGTGGTGATTTTAGTTTTGGATGCAACACAAGATGTGTCCGATCAAGACGGTAAGATTGCTGGTTTTGTTTTAGAGTCTGGCCGCGCTTTGGTTGTGGCGATAAATAAGTGGGATTCAGCTAATTTAGAGCAAAGAGAAATTATTAAGCGCGATATGGCGCGTAAATTGGCCTTCCTTGATTTTGCTAAGTATCACTATATTTCGGCGTTACAAGGCAGTGGCGTTGGCGATTTGTTTGGTTCAATTAATCAAGCTTATGATGCCGCGATGATTAAGATTCCTACGCCAAAACTCACGCGAGCATTGCAGTTAGCGATGGAGCGTCAGCAGCCGCCATTGGCAGGCAAAATTCGCCCGAAAATGCGTTATGCCCACCAAGGTGGTAGTAATCCACCGGTTGTGATTATTCACGGTAACGCTTTGGAAG
>NZ_CAMTIA010000077.1 GCF_947072475.1 uncultured Deefgea sp. | reverse complement strand
CGCCGCGTACCCCTGCAGCATTTCATGCTTACGATAACGCGGCGCCCATCGCACCTACAGTTCTTGGCGGCTGATTAATAACTTGCCGCAGTCACCGTTTGATCAAGCACCGTTAGATCGGGCAAGGTCTTGCAGGCATCAGCAGCCACAATCCATTTTTCTGGAACAAACCAGCTTTTGGCTGCAGCATCAACGTTGGCACGGGTCAAAATCTGCTCTGGTTTTGGATTCACCCAGCTCAAATCATGGTTATAAACCCAGTGGAACATTTGCGAATACGCATACCAGTAAGGATATTTAGGTCCGTTATCAAGACCTTTTTGCATGAATTCATGCATCGCTTTCAGCTCGGCATCGGTCACCGAGTTTTGACTGAGTTTTCGCAATTCCTGCGCGGCCAGCACTAAAGCCTCACCGCATTTTTCACGCGATACGCTGTACTCCAAACCCAGTGTTGGGCCAAAGTATTGCGACATTTCACCCCAAGCATTTACGGTATAAGAATCACCAGCCTGCTCGCGCAATGAGGTCCACAAGCGTTGTTTAATCACATCGTTTAAGCCTTCTTGCAAAAATGCATTTTGGGTATTGGCCGCTACGCCATCTAGCGCAACGCTCCAGACGGTATACGCCTGATTATGAAACGAGAACGTTTTGAGTGATTCTTTTAAACGCTCGCTCAGTACCGTATTCGATAAAGCGTGTTGCTTGGCTTCAATCTTACTTGGTAACAAAGGCATGGCATCGGGCTTGGCTGGCGGAATGCTGGCGATATAACGCTCAACCAAATCTTTGGCCTGCGCCAAATCGGCAACGCCGGTTAACACCATCCGCAATTGCGCTGGATTGCCGAACAACTGCTCGCGTAATTGATCGAGTTTTTCGGTACTAATCGCAAAATCACTCACACTACCCCAAGCACGATACGGCCATGCTGCACCAAATAGATTTTGGTTAAACCCCGGGCCATTAGGCCAATAGCTTTGATACGCTTGCGTGATTGCTTTTTCTCTGGCGGTGTTATCACTTCGCGGCTGAGCAAGGCTGAGATAAATCAGCTGCATCAAGGGTTCAAAAGAGCGCGTTGCTGCGCTACCACCAAAACCATGCCGAGCGGTTTCAAACATCGGTTGCAATTGCAATTCTTCATTGCGAATCGCTTGCATCAATTGCGCGGTATTTAAATCCCCCACCCCTGCTTGCGTCATATAGTTCGGCAAAATTTGAGCAACAAAACGCCATTCTTTAGGCAAAGCCAAAGCACCACCGGCAAATCGACCATTCACGCCGATGCGCTCATCCGCTTGGCGCTGCTTACGAACCAACACCTGCGCACCATTACTCAGCGTCCACACCGTTACTCCATGCTCAGTCTGAGCCTGAACAATTTGCCCACGCGCTGGCTGCTGGCTCATCAACGGCTTATCGGCTTGAGCCACTTGCGCCGGCAATGTCTCAGCATCGACAGCGGCCATCATCGCGGCTAGTTTTTCATCGTGCCAAGTATCGCCGTCCTTCCTACTGCTCGAATCTTTGGGGCGCAAGATCATTGCGATTTGATCGGGCGTCGTGACGACGCTTTGCCATGCGGCATTCACCGCCTGCGGTGTTATCGTTGCGGGATCAAAAATGGCTTTTTGATCGGCAGCATAAAATGCAGGAATGCCTAGTTTGGCAGAGCCTAATAATGAGCCTGCCCATATCTCATTCGACACCGGTATATTTTTCACCACCAAAGCAAAGCTAGCGATGGCATCGGCCACTTCAGCATCGCTAAAGCCTGTCTCTCGCGCACGGCGCACTTCGCGATACAACTGCGTTAATCCATCACCCAACGCTTCAGCATTTAAAACAGCATACAAAGTCAGATAGCGTTCACGACTGACAAAGCTACCACTCCAATCGACCCATTCCACGGAAGAAAAGTGTTGATTTTCTTGCGTCGCCATTTTTTGCAAGCGCTGCTGCATGGCTTGCATCGCAATACTTTGCAACTGCACTTGTGCAGCATCTGTAGCTGGTTGCTGAATGAAATTCCACGATAAGGCAAATGCATTCTGCGGCCAAGGAGGAGGATTGCCACGGTAGCTACGCACTTTGGGCGTGAGTGGCAAGGCCGGATATTGGCTGGCTTGATCGCCCATCGGCGCTTTAGCAAATAGCGTTTTGATGGTTTGCTCGATATTTTTTGGTACATCGCCAGCGAGCACCAAGGTCATTTTTTGCGGCTGATACAACTTGCGGTACAAGGCTTCAATGCGTTCAGGCGACAAATCGCGTACATTTTCCTCAAAACCGATCGGCATATTTTCAAGGTGTGGCGCATCCGGAATCAGCACCGAATAAAACTGCTGCCAAGCGCTTGAATCGCCTTTGCGTAAATTAATTTCATCGAGCACCACTTGTCGCTCGGTTTTTAGCTCTTCGGGGTCAAATACAATTTTGCCATTGGCCCAATCCGCCATCAGCAACAGGCCACGATCTAAAGACTCACGCTTGAGTTTGAAAAAATACGTGGTATTTTCGAAGCCAGTAAATGCATTACTGTCATTGCCCATGCGCATCCCATTGCTGGAATACAGCGCTTTGATTTCATCTTTGCCAAAGTTTTTAGTTTGCCGAAACGCCATATGCTCGATCAAATGCGCTATGCCGCGCTCGTCTTTGGCTTCACTGAGCGAGCCGCTATTAACCAGCAAACGCAGCTCAACTTCGCTGGCTTGCCCGGCTTGTGGCGCAATCGGTTTGATTAAATAGCGCAGGCCATTGGGCAATTGCCCTTGGATGACACTAGGGTGTAGATGCGGAATCGGCGGTAGTTTTTCGACGGCGCTAGCCAACGATGCCATGCTAAGCAGGGCTAAAAAGAGTAGATTTGTTTTTTTCATGACAGCCTCAAGAAATTATGCTGTCGTACTATACCCCTGTTGGTCCTTTATTACAGTTGAACTTATGTCAGTTTTAAGTTGAACATCGCATCGCGGCGGCGTGAAAAATCCAGCAATCATCAGCCCAGCCAAGCCTTCCGCAATTAATGCGTCCATTTAGAGCCTTGAAAAAAACAAGGTACAATCAAACGTTTTACACGGGCGGTGGCACACAGTAAGCGCCAACCGAACGCCTCATCGTGCAGTTCAACCCAATGAACTGCGGTGCGTTAGCCCCCAACTTCACGATGGAAAATCAGACATGGAACAAACCCTGATTCGAATGATGGACGCCAAAAGCGATCCACTAACGAGCCTGAAAGAACTCATTGACGCCCTGCGCCCGGGCAAGGTGATTGATGGCGTTACGGCGATTAATAACGCGCGCGCGCTGTGTTATTTGCTGGAGCAACATCCTGAATATCGGGCAGCGCTGCGTAAGCAGTTGTTTACGCTACTGGGCAGCACGCGCCAAGTTCAGCTGTATACCGATACCGGTATTTTATCCAATGAGAGCGTCTTTACCGCGATTGTGCGCCGTGTAGGCTCCAAGCTATTGCCGCCACCGGTGAAGCCTGAATATCTGAAAGATTTATTTGGGGTATTGTTCCCCAACACCAATGATTATGTGTGGCTCAACGAGATACCCACCGAAGTTTGGTTTGAAGTCGGTGCCGCCGCGCATTTAGAAGAACTGAGCTTAGCCGAGATTCCAACGCATATTCGCTTGCAGCAGCTCGAAGCGATTCAAGTGTTGTCGTGCCGACTGTCGGCGATTGGTTTAGAGCCAGAAATCGTTTTGCACCATCCCGATGTTGAGCGGTTTGAGTCGCCATTTGTGCGCTTAAATGCCGAGGTTTTAAGCTATATCGAGCGCTATCGCGAAGACCTCACGGCGCGCCGCCCTCCCGATGAAGATCATTCGCATATTTTGGTTTTGCTACAGCAATGCGAGCAAATCATCGCCAAAGTGTGGAAAATGGCAGCCAAAAATGGCGCGTCGGTGAGTCTGACCTACCATTTGCTGCGCCTCAAGCAGCATATTGATCGCTTAAAAGTGCTGTTTGATTTGGTCGATTCGATGGCACCAGCAAAACACGGCCCAGCCTTACTCGGCTTGTTTCTTGAGCTGGTGAAAGCTGAAAACCGCAAATACAGCGTTCGCGATGTATTGCAAGAAAACACCGAATTACTCGCGCTGCAAATCACCGAGCATGCCAGCCATACTGGCGAGCATTACATCAGTGAAACCCGTAGCGAGTGGCTGCAAATGTTTCGCTCGGCGGCTGGTGCCGGGGCCATTATTGGCTGTATGGCCTTGATTAAAATCTTGTTTGCCAAAGCGCATTTACCGCCTTTGCTCGAAGCGTTTGCTTTTAGCATGAATTACGCGCTGGGCTTTATGCTGATTCATATCCTGCACTTTACCGTGGCCACCAAGCAGCCAGCGATGACCGCAGCTCGGATTGCGGCGGCGTTGCCAACGATAGAAAACAAAAAAAATGAAGCGTATACCGAGCTGATCGAGCTGATTATTAAAGTGATCCGTACTCAATTTATTGCCATTATTGGTAACGTTTTACTCGCCATTCCGGTGGCGCTGGGGATTGCTTGGCTGTGGTGGTATGAATTTGGTCAGCATGTGGTCGACACCACCAAGGCTGACAAAATGCTGCAAGAGCTGATGCCAATTGCGGGTCTGGGGATTTTTTATGCGGCGATTGCTGGTTGCTGCTTATTCTTGGCCGGTTTGATTTCGGGTTATTACGACAATAAATCGCTGTACAACCAAATCCCACAACGAATTGCCGCGATGCCGCTACTGAATAAAATCTTGGGCGAATATCGCAGCCGCCGCCTTGGCCAATACATCGAGCACAATCTGGGCGCGCTGGCGGGTAATTTTTATTTCGGGATTATGCTGGGCAGTATGGCCACGCTGGGCTTTCTACTCGGGCTGCCGCTCGATATACGTCACATTACCTTCTCTGCGGCCAACCTCGCTTATGCGGTATCGGCGTATAACTTTACGCTAGCTTGGCCGATTGTGGCTTGGGGTGCGATGGGGGTGGCGGTGATTGGTATCACCAATTTATTTGTCAGCTTTACCTTGGCGCTGTGGGTGGCGATGCGCTCACGTAAACGCCGCATGAGCGAGCTCAAACCGTTATGGGGCAAATTCTGGCGTCGGGCGATGAGCCGACCGATTGATTTATTTATTGCGCCCAAATCAGCCAGCGAAAGTACAAAACTGGTGACCGACGCGGCAAAAACAGCCAGCACCGAGGAGAAAGCAAAATGAGTGTCGATCTAGACATCGTGGCCGCCTTAACTGGCCCGGGCTATTTGGTTGTGCCCAATTTTTTAGACGCCAACCATTTAGCGCAGTTAAATGAATTATTTAGCAGCAGAGAAAGCGACTTTGTCGCCGCTGGCGTGGGCCGCGCTGCAGCCCAACAAGTACGGCAAGATATTCGTGGCGACGCGGTACTTTGGGTCGAAAACGATGATCCGGCGATGCTGCAAGCCAATCAAAGAATGCGCGATTTACAGCAAACCCTCAATCGCGAGCTGTATTTGGGGCTGGACGAATTGGAATGGCATTTTGCTTGCTACCCAGCGGGTAGTTTTTACCAGCGCCATCTTGACCAGCATCGGCATCAAGACAGCCGCGTGGTCACCGTGGTGCAATACCTCAACCAAAATTGGCACGAGGACGATGGCGGCCAATTGCGGATTTATTTAGACGACGAGCAAACTCTGGATGTCACGCCGTATGGTGGCACTTTGGTGGTGTTTTTATCCAATCGATTTGAGCACGAGGTATTGCCCGCTAGACGAGAACGGCGCTCACTCACCGGCTGGTACCGCCGCCGTCCGTGAACCTCACCACAGCCAAAACCAACCATGCCGAGTAAAATCGGTATGGTTTTTTTACGCAGTCACGCGTTGAGCACCCTCAGCGCAGCCCAAGGAGCCATAGATGAATACGCATTGGATTAAAATAGGCTTGCTCAGCGCCGCCTTACTCACGGGTTGCGCCAGCAATGATTCGGCCAAAATCTATACGCAAAATGAGACCATGCAAGTGGCGCGCGCGCGCAGTGGTCAAATCGAGCAAATTCGTGATGTTGAAGTTAAACCGGGCAAGCAGTTGGGCATCGGAGGTGTGGCTGGCGGCGTGGTCGGTGGCGTATTAGCGGGCAATCACATCGGCCAAGGCACAGGCAGCGTGATTAGCAGCGTGTTTGGCGCTTTATTAGGTGGTTTTGTCGGCAATCAGCTCGAAGACAATATGCGCAGCAAAATGGCCAAAGAAATTACCGTGCGCATGCACGACAATGGCGAGCGACTAGTGATTGTGCAAGACGGCGACCAAGCATTGCGCGTGGGCCAAAAGGTGGATGTGATTGCCAACGCCAACAACGCCCGAGTGGTGCCTGCCCAGCCCTAGGATCTATTGACGTTTGGTTTTCGCTCGCCAACCAAACGTCAACCAACCCTAGCAAGGGGAACGTCCGATGCGCAATACCGAATCAGACGTCGTTCGTTACCAATTAATAGCCCAAACGCTGACACACTGTCGACACCGCACCTGCGGCGTTGAGCGTGTAAAAATGCAAGCCCGGTGCACCACCCGCCAAGAGGCGGTCCGATAGCTCGGTCACAAAGTCCAAACCAAAAGCGCGAATCGACGCAGTGTCATCTGAGTAAGCCTGCAAACGCAGGCGTAACCAACGCGGAATCTCCGCCCCACACATATCCGAAAAGCGCTGTAATTGACTGTAATTTTGAATCGGCATAATCCCCGGCACAATCGGGATATGCACGCCACGCGCTTGAACCTCGTCAACAAATCGAAAATATGCGTCAGCATTAAAGAAATACTGCGTAATCGCTGAATCAGCCCCGGCATTGACTTTATTAATAAAATTACGCAAATCGGCTTCGGCATTGGGCGATTGTGGATGAAACTCGGGGTAAGCTGCGACTTCGATGTGGAACCAATCACCAAATTCGCTGCGCAAAAAACTCACCAATTCATTGGCATAACGAAACTCACCAAATTCACCCATGCCCGATGGAATATCGCCGCGCAAAGCGACGATATGTTTAATGCCGTGATTTTTGTATTGCTGAACCACTTCACGAATATTGTCTTTAGTCGAGCCAATGCACGATAAATGCGGCGCGGCGGCGTGGCCGGCGGCTTGAATGTCGACCACGGCGCGCAGCGTGCCTGCTTGCGTCGTGCCGCCAGCACCGAAGGTCACTGAGAAAAATTCGGGATTAAATTGCGCCAATTGCCGACGAGTCGTGGCCAATTTAGCCGCACCTTCGTCGGTTTTCGGCGGGAAGAACTCAAAACTAATCGGGCGCAAAGGATTCGTCATGGCAAAGCTGCTTTTTTACAATCGCAAAGCATGAATCTTATCACTGAGTTGCCGCCCTCATCATGAAGGTAATTCATAGTCAGATTAAACTTTTTATCATTGACTATAAAGCCGCAACACTATTCAGCCATACGTTTATATCTGTAAGAAAAGCGCTTAATATCCCTGTGAACTTGAGCATTCGACTCAGGCTTGGTCATTCATACCAATACACAAACAGGAAGAGACGATCATGATACGAAATAAAATTCGCTTAGCCAGTCTGCTCGGCGCATTGCTATTGGCCGCTGGCGTTCAGGCCGCAACATGGCAAGAAGGGACAACGTATTCAACTAATGCCGTCGTGGATTACAACGGAAAAACCTATAGCGCTTTGGTGACGCACACTGCTTATGTTGGTGCCGGCTGGAATCCAGCGGCAACGCCGACACTATGGAAAGAAATCGGTAACAGCGCCAGCCCTGCACCATCGACCGGACCGACTGCCAGCCCAAGCGCTAATCCAACGACCAGCCCAACTGCTGTGCCAACAAATAGTCCAGTGCCAAGTAATTCTCCCGCCACCACCCCACCACCGAGCACTGGCGTTGCCGCTTGGGATGCGAGCAAAGTGTATAACGGCGGCGCACGCGTGAGCGTCGGCACGGCCATTTATGAAGCCAAATGGTGGACCCAAGGCAATGTGCCAGGGAGCGACCAATGGGGGCCGTGGAAATTAATTTCAGGTACACCAACTGCATCCCCTACGACAACAGCAAGCCCAACACCAACAGCGACACCAAGCACAACACCATCAGCGACGCCGACTGTTACCCCTACGACCACGCCAACAGCTACGCCCACTGCGACACCATCAACCACACCAACAGCGAGCCCAACCCCAAGCACCACACCAAGTACTGACTTGCTGCCTAAACACGTGGTAGTGGGTTACTGGCACAATTTTGACAATGGCTCTGGCGTAATGCGCTTAAAAGACGTGCCGGCCGAATACAACATCATCAATGTCTCTTTTGTTGAAGGCGATCAAAGCGCAGCCAAAGGCACTGCTGCTTTTGTTCTGGATAAATTGTTTAACGAAGCTGAATTTATCGCCGACATTAAACTCAAGCAATCGCAAGGCGTGAAAGTATTGGTGTCCCTAGGCGGAGCCAATGGAGTGATTGTGATCGACTCACTCGAAGCGCGTGAACGGTTCATCAAAACACTGGGCGACATCATTGCCAAATATGGTTTTGATGGTCTCGATCTGGATATGGAAAACAATCTAACGATTACCGCCCAAGACGACTACCGCAAACCCGTAACGCCACAAATTGTGAATGTGATCGCCGGCGTAAAAGCCATCAAAGCCCGCTTTGGTGACAAATTTATCCTGACGATGGCACCAGAGGTGAATTACGTTCAAGGTGGCCATGGCTTTTACGGCGGCACATGGGGCGGCTACTTGCCGATCATCCACGGCCTACGTGATGATCTGAACATGCTACACGTACAGCATTACAACACCGGCAGCATTGGTGGCACGGACGGCCGTCAATACTCACAAGGCACGATGGATTTCCAAGTGGCGATGACCGATATGTTGCTCACTGGCTTTAATTTGGGTGGCGACGTGAATAAACCCTTCCCAGCATTACGCGCTGACCAAGTTGGTTTTGGTTTACCAGCAACGACCAGTGCGGCGGGTGGCGGTTACCTCTCGATTGCCGAAACGCAAAAAGCATTGGATTGTTTGATGAAATTGCAAAATTGTGGCACTTACAAACCACAGAAAGCGCAGCCCGATTTACGCGGCATTATGACTTGGTCAATCAATTGGGATAGCAAACAAGCCTACCAATTTGCCAAAAGCCATAGCGCTTACTTTAAAAAATAAAGTGTCGCCATAAACTAAAGCGGCCTCATCATGAGGCCGCTTTTTTGTGATGAATTATTATCAAATAATCGCAGATTCATTGAGCATTTACTGGCGCATTAATGATTCGCCGAGCAAGCCATATCGTTAATGTCTTCATCATTTGGATCGGCATATTCTTCGGCGATTTGTGCAAATCGATCGGCACAAACTTGAAACGCATCGACTAAATCAGGATCAAAATGTTTACCACGGCCTTCAATAATAATATTCATCGCCATTTCATGAGAAAACGGGGGTTTATACACCCGACGACTGCGCAAAGCATCATACACATCGGCAATGGCCATTAATCGGGCGCTCACCGGAATTTCATCGCCTTTTGCGCCAAGTGGATAACCTGAGCCATCCCATTTTTCTTGATGACCATAGGCAATTTCACGAGCATAGCGCAAAAATAAACTCTCGCCACCCAGCATTCTTTCCACTTCCAAAATAATATTTCGCCCATACGCAGGGTGATTTTTCATAATGGTAAATTCTTCTGGTGTTAATCGCGCCGGTTTATGCAAAATCGCATCCGGAATCCCGACTTTGCCAATGTCATGCAAAGGCGCTGATTTCACCATCCATTCAATACTCGTACTATCGAGCTCATCAATAAAGCGCGGATAATTCATGACGGTATTGGCCAATAATCGCACATATTCTTGCGTGCGTTTTAAATGCAAACCGGTTTCTTCATCCCGCAATTCAGCCATCACCCCCATCGCCATAATAATGGCATCTTGCATTTTATATAGCTCTTGAGTTCGCTGAGCTACCCTATCTTCTAATAATAAATTATGCTCGCGGATTGAATTTTTTAAATCTTGCATCAATAAAATATTTCTAACTCGAATTAAAACAATCGCCGGACTTAAAGGTTTATGTAAATAATCGGCAGCCCCAACATTAAAACCATTGATTTCATCAATTTCTTGAGTTTTGGCGGTTAAAAAAATAACGGGAATATCGGTGGTGAGCGTATTGTTTTTTAAATTTCGGCAAACTTCAAACCCATCCATACCCGGCATCATCACATCGAGCAAAATCAGATCTGGCAAGGGTAAACGCTCAGCCAAACGTAGCGCTTGTTCGCCATTATTGGCGATTCTCACTTTATACTGATCTTTCAAAATCGCATTGAGTACAGTTAAATTATTCGGGGTATCATCAACTAATAAAATAATCCGTCGATCAGCGAGCAGTCCTTCATTCATGACAAACCCCTCGCCAATTGAATTTCTTTTAACCACCGTGTGGCCGCTAAAAAATCAAAATCATTCGCAATCGCACAGCCCAATCGATCTAATAAACTCACATCAACAATCGGCTCCAAATCATCACGTAATTTATAATAAATCTCGACCGCCTCACCATCGCAATCCTCTAGCAATTCAAAAAGTTGCGCGATCAATAATTCAGCCTCAGCTGAATTTGATAATGTATTGGTCTGATTCACCACCGGCTCTGAATATGCGGCAGAAATAACGTCCAGCATTGCATCGAGCGCGACATAAAATGCGGCTGAATTTTTGGCGATAGACTGAGGATCTTGTTTTAAGTTTGCTTCTAAAGCAATCGCGGCCTCAGTGATTTGATGCATCCCTAAAGTACCTGCTACGCCCTTCATCGAGTGAATAAAAATGCCCGCTGCGGTTAAGTCTTCTTTGAGTAATTTGGCTAAAATGGCACTGCCATTTTTATATTCATGTAAAAACTGTTTAAATAGCTGAGTATAGAGTTTTTTATCGCCCACAGGTTCAAATAGTAAGTGCAACGCTAGGTAGGTTCGTCAATTCAGTGACT
>NZ_CAMTIA010000076.1 GCF_947072475.1 uncultured Deefgea sp. | reverse complement strand
CACCCGCCCTTACCGCCCAAGCATCATTTATTTGGCCGTGGACTCATGTTGGCCTTGGCCTCACCGACGTCGATTTTATGGTTTGCTGCGGTCGGCGGCGCACTGATCGCGCAAGCCACCGATGGCACTTGGTTGAGTAGCGCGGAATTTTTATTGGGCTTTTTTATCGGTGGCGTTGCGTGGAGTGCGGGGATTGTGATCGCCAGCCACCACGGCGGCCAAGTGATGGGCAATCGCTTTAAACAAGCGTGCCATGCAGTTTCGGCACTGCTGTATGTGTATTTTGCCGTGCTGGTACTGCGTAATGGTTATCTTGCCCTTTGGCTGAACTAGGGTCTGTTGACATTGGGTTTGCCAACCGCGTTGGTGCGGATTTGGACCTGAGGCAAGGCACTAAGCGCTAGCGTCGTCCTTTCTACGCCAGCGCTGGGTAACGCAGCATCCGACCCAAAGCCGCCAAACACGGCAAGGTCGCGCTTAATCGGCAATTTCGGTCTTGCCCCGGCCTGATTGCTTGGCGCGGTATAAAGCTTCATCCGCACGCAGCAATAAAGCGCGGCCATTTTCGTCGTCTTTTAACTGCGCAATACCGGCAGAAAAACGCACTTCAATTCTTTGATTATGGTGAATATAGGGCGTGCGAGCGGCCACTAACTTCAGTCGATCAATCACATAACTGGCCCCGCGAATATCGGTATCGACGAGTAACAATAAAAACTCTTCGCCACCATAGCGCACTAAAACATCCGATTCGCGCAGCACCGCTTTAGTCAGATTAGTCACATGAATTAATACCTGATCACCGACTAAATGGGTAAAGCGATCATTTATTAACTTAAAGTCATCCAAATCAATAATCGCGGCGGTTAAGCGGCCATCAATGCGCTGCGCCCTTTTAACTTCACGCAGCAATAAATGATCCAGCCCTTGCCGATTTAAAGCGCCGGTTAAGGCGTCTTGCTCAAGCACTTTGCGATTAAAAGCTAAGTCTTCTTCAATATGTCGAATTGAATCGCGAATCGTCTGTAAGTCACCATGGGATGTTCTCACCGTGGAGTGCACATTATGCGTGGTGCTAATCACCACATTGAGCATGTCTTCTAAAGACGCTTGCGTTTCTTCAATACTCACTTGCTGCGCCACATGCGCTTGGCGTACTTGCTTTAAGTCACCGAGTTTTTGCTCAAAAACCTGACTTGAATCGGCCAGATTTTCTAATAAGCATTCAGTCAGTAAGCTCGCCCCTTCTGTGGCATCATCCAGCTTATACAAAACTTGCCAAGCCACCTGCATCTCGCTGGCGGTTTTGCTTTCTGGTGCCTTGATGGTCAAAATGGCGTTATAAAATTGGGTGTAATTTTCAGGCGTTGGCGGCAAAGCGCGTTCAGAAAGCCGCTTAAGTGCAATGCGGGCAATTTCCACCGGATTAACTGGGGTGGACAGAGTCATGGAGTTAAAGCCTAGCGTTGGTTTATACTATGGTCTCGATTGTAAGGACATGCGCATACTTCGCCAAGTTCATTATTCAAAAACAGTCATTTTCATTTCATTTGATTTAATTTCGCCACGGGCACTACGGTTATCTCCATTATGCATATTCATATTCTTGGTATTTGCGGCACTTTTATGGGCGGCATTGCCGCACTCGCGCGTGCGGCAGGTCATACCGTGACCGGTTGCGATAGCAATGTGTATCCGCCGATGTCAACCCAGCTTGAAGCACTCGGCATTGAGCTCATCGAAGGATTCGGCGTTGAACAATTGGCGCTACAACCTGATTTATATGTCGTTGGTAATGTGGTTAAACGGGGTATGCCGCTGATGGAGGCGATTTTAGACGCCGGCCTCCCCTATACCTCGGGCCCGCAATGGCTGGGCGAGCAAATTTTACAAGACAAATGGGTACTGGCCATCGCCGGTACGCATGGTAAAACCACCACCACCGGCATGTTGGCATGGGTTTTAGAATACGCCGGATTGGCCCCCGGATTTTTGATCGGTGGCATCCCAGAGAACTTCGGTATTTCGGCGCGCTTGCCGCAAACACCACGTCAAGATCTGCACAGTACCTCGCCATTTTTTGTGATTGAGGCCGATGAATACGATACGGCATTCTTTGATAAACGCAGTAAATTCGTGCATTACCGCCCACGCACTGCCGTTTTAAATAATTTAGAGTTTGATCACGCCGATATTTTTGCTGATTTAACGGCGATTGAAACCCAATTTCATCACCTCGTTCGCACCGTTCCTAGCCAAGGCCGCGTGATTGTGAATGGCAAAGAAGCCAGCTTGCAACGCGTACTTGATCGCGGTTGCTGGAGTGAAATTGAGTTTTTTGCTGGGAGCGATCACGGCTGGCAAGTGGGTACCGTGTACCCAGATGGCTTTGAAGTCTTACTCGATGGCCAAGCACAAGGCCGTTTAACATGGTCACTGATGGGCGAACACAACGCCCACAACGCCTTAGCGGCGATTGCTGCAGCACGCCATGTAGGCGTTACGCCAAGTGTCGCCATTGAGGCTTTGGGGCAATTTGCCAATGTCAAACGGCGTATGGAAGTCAAAGGCTGCGTCAATCAAATCACCGTTTACGATGATTTTGCCCATCACCCAACGGCCATCGCCACCACCATTGCTGGGCTACGCGCCAAAGTCGGCAATGCGCGGATTTTGGCCGTGCTTGAGCCGCGCTCCAACACCATGAAGCTCGGTACGATGAAAGCGGCACTGCCAGCCAGTTTAGCCGCTGCCGATCAAGTCTTTTGTTATGGTGCCAATTTAGGCTGGGAGCCCAGCGAAGCATTGGCTCAATTGGGCGATAAAGCGCAAAGCTTTAATGACATATCAGCATTAGTCCAAGCGATCACAGCATCCGCGCAAGCAGGCGACCATATTTTAGTGATGAGTAATGGCGGCTTTGCTGGCATCCATGACGCTTTACTCAAGGCCTTGGCATAAGCCGCAAAATAGTCGCAAGCACGGCTAGCAAACCACACGCCAACAGACCCTAGGATAAAAAAAGAGCGATACCGAGGTATCGCTCTCTAATCCATATTAAATAATATCTAGCGGGATATACCTACCACTTAACCGGTTCAGACTCTAAAGCCAATTCAAAGAGTGCGGCGATATCGGCCTGCACTGCTTGCTCTAAAGCCAGCACATCAGCGGCGGTTGCGCCACCGTGATTAACCAAGACTAAAGCTTGTTTTTCATACATGCCAACCGGCCCCAAGCTCCGCCCTTTCCAACCGGCTTGTTCAATCAACCAACCAGCAGCCAATTTATACTGACCATCGGCCAAGGCATAAGCCACCATTTGCGGGAAGCGCGCCTGTAATTTTTGGTAATGCTCGGCACTAACGATGGGATTTTTAAAATAACTGCCGGCATTGCCAATCACCGCCGGATCGGGCAATTTGGCTTGTCGAACTTGGCATACCGCTTGTGAAATGGCGCTTGGCGTTGTCGGCAATTGCATCGCCTGTAAAGCATGAACAATGTCGCCATAATTGGTTTTGGTTTGATGATTTTTGGGTAAGCGAAACACCACTTCACAAATCAGCCAAGGCGTTGTTGATTGCTTAAAAAAGCTATCGCGGTAGGCAAACTGGCAATCGGCGGCGCTAAATTGTTGCATCTGGCCGCTGCTTAAATCAATCGCGGTCAAATGATCCAAGGTATCTTTAAGCTCAACGCCGTAAGCGCCAATATTCTGTACCGGTGCTGCGCCAACCGTCCCCGGAATTAAAGACAGGTTTTCCAGCCCACCCCAGCCTTGCGCCAAGGTCCATTGCACAAATGGATGCCACAGCTCTCCGGCCGCCGCTGCGACGTACCACGCCTCATTATCCTCGCGCAATAAACGCTTGCCTTTGAGCTCAACATGCAGCACCACGTTATCGAGCGACTCGGACAACACCAAATTACTACCGCCACCTAAAATCAGCCATGGCCGCGTATTTAATTCAGGATCTAGCCGCCATGGTTCGAGTTGTTCGATCGACTGTAGAGCTAAAATTCGGGCCGCAAAAGCTGTCAAACCCAGGGTATTCATTGCGCTTAAATTGGCACGCGGGCTTAATGAAGCAGACATAATCATCACAACAAAGCAAAAGGCGATTATCCACCACTTTGCGGGTGGGATAAATAAAAAACCCCTCCACAAGTGGAAGGGTTGATAGGCAATCATGCACTAAATGGGTCACACCAACCCAATCGTGCTCAGTTTCGCCTTATTAGCATGACTTCATCTGTGTAGCTTGAGTCATCAACACCGCTCACGCTTTTACTCTTAACAATGTGAATCTCCATCCTCTTTATTTTTGGCATTACCCGCGCAATCGAACTGGTCTTGCCGCAATCTTAAAAATGAAAGATTAATGTAATATCAATTCATTTTTAATGATTGCATCGCGCCAAAATTATATTTTTGATCCCGATAAAGTCTATTTAGTAACAAAGTATTTTTTCTGTCAAGCGCCTCGTTCATCAAATAAAGCAATCGGAAAATGCACTCAACCCTGCGCGTGCAGCACTACCAAACAACGCAAAATTGCCATTGGTGCGGCGCAGCATAAATAAAATAATTGGCATTGATTGATTGCAAATCAGGCTTAAATTAAATGTTGCGCCGCAACATTATCGAATAATGATGTAGTTTAACCCGAGAAAAATGAATGGTTTAATCTCAAAAAGAGAGGGCGTATTTCCGACACTTTTAAAAATAGCCAGAACGACCACTGAAGTAAGCCGCCTTGATGTTGATATTTTATTACAATAAAATAACAAACAAGTAATTAACTCCCGAATTAAATTGAACTTTTAAGTGCCTGAAAAGTGGTATTTCTATGGTCGGTTACCCAAATTCCAGCGCGCGCAATACCATTTGGTTTGCTCTGCCGACGTTGGCACCAAGACACTACCCAATTGCGATAAAAACCGTGGATAAGGCCCGGCTAGCTCGACAAAACGCATCCCGAGTCGTTCCTCGATATTTTTTCTAACCGTGGCCACCGGCGAATTAATCAATACGCCAACCATTAATGCGCCAGACTCAGGGGTATTTACAAAGACTTCTTGGGCTGTATTACCCGCTAACTGCGCATTTTTACCGGCATACCACTGCGCCTCACCCCAAACCCGAATCGGTGCATCTAAATGCAATTGAAAGTAGCTATGCCACCACTGAGTTGACCATTCACTACGACACGCTAAAGCCGCTTCGACTTTATCGCTAAAGTGACTGGGTAAGGCCCAAGTGGGCGCAGAATGCAAAAACGCCACCATACAGCCGCAAGCAAACAATCGTTTTACTGGGCGCATGATGGCGTTTCCTTGTTATTACGAGTAATTAGCCGCTATTACGTAAACCGGCTGACACCCCGTTGATGGTCAAATGCACCGCATGACGTAATTCTTCCGAATCATCACCACTACGGATACGTTTCAGTAATTCAACTTGCAGATGATTGAGTGGATCCAAATACGGCAAGCGATTGTCCAGGCTACGCGCCAACATTGGATTGTCACCCAATAATTGCTCATGCTCAGTAATCACCAACACCGCATCCACCGAGCGTTGCCATTCAGCTTTAATCCGGCCAAAAATACGTTTGGCAATCGCTTGATCCTGCACTAATTCAGAATAGCGCTCGGCAATGGCAATATCCGATTTAGCCAAGACCATTTCCATATTCGAAATCGTCACTTGCAAGAACGGCCAAGTTTTATACAGCTCACGCAATAACGCTAAGCCTTCTTCCCCGGTTTCATCCAGATACTCAGCCACTGCGGTACCAAAACCATACCAACCCGGCAACATTAAGCGGCATTGTGACCAAGAAAACACCCACGGAATCGCACGCAAATCACCAATGCTGGTGGTATTGCGACGCGCCGCTGGACGCGAACCAATATTCAAATTCGGAATTTCGGTAATCGGCGTGGCTTCTAGGAAGTAAGTAATAAAGTCCGGCGTTGCGTAGACTAAATCACGATAGAACTGATACGCGCGGCTCGACAAACGCTCCATCAGCACACGGCGTGCTAAGACATCATCGGTTTGCTCGATCAAAGGCTGAAAGCTGGCGTCCAAAGTTGCGGCAACTAAAATCTCCAAATTACGTCGACCCACTTCACGGTCGGCATATTTGGCGGTGATGACTTCACCTTGCTCGGTGATGCGAATTTGCCCATTCACTGAACCGGCTGGCTGCGCCAAAATCGCATCGTAAGCCGGTCCACCACCACGGCCCACCGTACCACCACGGCCATGAAATAAACGCAGCGTAACACTGGCGGCAGTAAAGACATCGACCAAGTTAAGCTCAGCTTTATACAGCTCCCAATTAGAAGTAAGGTAGCCGCCTTCTTTATTCGAGTCGGAATACCCCAACATGACTTCTTGCACTTGATTGCGGCAATTGAGCAGCAAACGCCATTGCGGCAAGGCAAATAACTCACCCATGATTTTGCCGCTATCGCGCAAATCAGGGGTGGTTTCAAACAATGGGATGATATTGACTTTGCTGCGAACTTGCGGTGCCAATGACACCAAGCCCACGTCATTGAGCAACACCGCCACTTCCAACATATCCGAAACGGATTCACAGTTAGAAATAATATAATTCGGTAGAACAGCCTCACCATAGCGCGCTTGTAATTCAGCGGCAGCGTGCAAGATATCTAATTCTTGCTGCACTTCTGGGCTATAGGTCACATCGTATGGGCAGATCAATGGCCGTGGGCTTGAAAGCTCACGCAGCAGTACCGTGCGGCGAGATTGCTCATTGAGCTTGCTGTATTCTTCTAAACCCGCTTGCTGAAATAGCTCAGCAATCATTTTTTCATGAATCGCCGAATTCTGACGCATATCGACTGGCGCTAAGAAAAAGCCAAATACCGATACTGCACGCTGCAAACGACGCAAACGACCATTGGCTAATTTCACCGCGCCATGTGCTTTTAATGAGCGCTCAATCGTGGCTAAATCAGCCGATAATTCTGCAACATTTTTATAAGGTGCCGCCCGTGCCACATCGTGTAATTCATGGTGAAACGTACCGATTTCAAGCGCGGTAGCAAAAATGCGCGATGCAATCGCCGACACAGCCAGTCGATAAGGCTCGCCAATTTTGCGATCTTTATCATCCACTGCGCTTTCAGCCAATTCAGACAACGCTTGATCCACTGCCACCAAGCGCGTCGACATCGACAATTCGCCTTCCAGCTTCAAGCATTGCTGATAGTAATGATCTAATGCCACACCAGCTTGGCGCGAGACGGCATAGCGCATCACATCGGCCGTCACATTGGGGTTGCCATCGCGATCACCACCAATCCAGCTACCCACTTGAATAAAGTTAGGCAACTGAATGGCTTCACCCGTCATATCAGAAAACTTGTCTTCTAAGTCTTGATAAAGGCGTGGGATTTCATGCAAGAAGGTATTACGGAAAAAGGTCGAGCCATTTTCAATTTCATCTTGCACGGTCAGTTTTACCGTACGCACTTCGCGGGTTTGCCACAAAGTCAGCATGACGCGCTCCATGGCTTCTTGATTGTCGCGGATTTCTTCCGGCGTCATCTGGCTACGGTCACGCTCTGTCAGTAAGGCAGCGAGTGCATTATGACAATTGAGGATGGTTTTACGCTTCACTTCTGTCGGATGTGCTGTCATCACCGGCGCTATCAGTGTATCCGCCAATAACGCTAACATTTCAGATGGCTTAACGTTACGCCCGAGCAGATCGTCAATTACCGCTGCAATACTGCCACGCTGTGGTTTTGAACCGGCAATTTTATGCGCGCGGCGGCGGCGATTATGGTGCAAATCCTCGGCTATATTAGATAAATGCGAGAAATAGCTAAATGCACGTACCAAGGCCATGGTGGTTGGCATATCCAATATCGACAAGGAACGCGCCAATGCTTTACCCGCATCAGGTTCATGGCCTTGCACGTAGCGGAACGCTAGTTGACGAATGGCTTCAATTTGTTCAGCAGTTGCAGCACCAGCCTGTTCACGAATCGTGTCAGACAACAAGGCAGCAAGCAGATCAAGATCTCGCTTTAAGGGTTGGTCTTTCTCAGCAATAGGTAAGTTCACAGGCATGGCAGTCCAACTTTTTGGAAATTCAAGACAATATTTTTTCTATCTTACCAAAAAATACCATTTTTTGCGTCACTAAGTGTCAGCAAGCTTTTCTTTCAAGGTCATCGCCGCATGCCACAATATACCTTTCACATGTTGAATGTTTTTGCCGAAAAGCCCTTAGCGGGCGATCCATTAGTGGTTTTTGTGGTCAATGATTTCCCAAATACTGAAATTTGCCAAGCCCTCGCTTACCAAATGGGCGGCACTGAAGTGGCTTTTTTTAGCCCTCATACTCAGCAGCTGCAATGCTATACACCGCAGTATGCCCTGCCTTTTTCTGGCAGAGCATTAATTGGTGCCGCAGCTGTTGCTCGGCATTTAGATCCTGAGATTAAGTCGCTATTACTCACGCACAATGCACGACAATACAAGGTGGGGTATAGCCATGAAGAATACAATTTTATTAGCTCGCCAAGCAGTACCCGTCCTTATGATCAAAGCCCACTCGCCTTAGCCCAAGCGCTCAATATCAGCGTGCATGATTTAGTTTTGCCCATTTTATGGGTCGATAACGGCGTCGAGCAGCTGATGATTCAAACGCATTCACGGCAAAGTGTTTTGCAGGCCAAGCCCCACCCCGCTTTGTTAGCGCAAGTTCTCAATAGCGCCAACGCCATGGCACAAGTCACCATCTGGCGGCGTGATGCTGAACTATTCACCGTGCGCTGCTTTAGCTCGGACGCTTTTGGGGTCGAAGAAGATTTTGCCTCGGGCACCGCCGCGGCCAATTTGGGCAGTTACTTACTGGCTACCGGAGCCAAAGCGCCGTTGCAATTTCGAATTGAACAAGGCCATACCATCCAAAAACTGATTAGCCGACTGTGTGTGATCAACATCAAGATCAATCCACTACTACAGATTTACTGCTCAGGTAAAGTGAACTATTTAGGAAACGGTATTATTAATCTCTAATATCCAAGGCATAATAGCGCCCATACACCGTCTTTGTTACAAATGGTATGGGACCTCACGATGACACTTAAATTTAAAGCATGGGCCTTATCCATTGCCGTTCTCGTCGCCTTAATCGGCGTCATGTTAGTTGGCTTAATCACCATGCGTGATATGAGCGCAAGCGACAATCAAGCACGCATTGAACAACTCCTTAAAAGCACCTACCTGACGATTACTCAGCTAGAAAACTTAGCCGCCAGCGGTCAACTGACTGAAACACAAGCCAAAGCCATTGCAACGCAAATTTTGCGCGAAAACAAATATCACAAATCGGAATACGTTTACGTTACCGACGAAAAACTCAATTTCATTGCGACGCCGCTCGACCCACAACTGCATGGCACGAGTTTTAATGAATTTAAAGATGCCAAAGGCGGCAGTGTTGGTGCTATTGCGCTGGCCGCACTCAATCAATCGGGCGGCGGACTCACCGCGTATCCGTGGACCTCAGAGCGCGACGGCGAAGTGATCGAGCTACTGTCTGTGGCACAAAAAACACCACGCTGGGGCTGGATTGTCGGCAATGGTGTTAGCTCAGCCGAAGCGCACGATCGCTTTTGGAGCAATGCACGCTGGCAAGTTTGGATCTGCCTAGTGGTTGCTGGGATTGTGGGTTTTCTGATGCTCACCACCGTGCGCCGGATTTTAAATGACTTAGGTGGCGAACCCGCCGAGGTATTAAGACTGGTGCAAAGCGTGGCCGACGGTAATTTACAAAATCACCATGAAGCGGACGACGCCGCACCGCATAGTATTTATGCCTCAGTTATCCGCATGCGCGAATCATTACGCACCGTGATGTCGCAGCTATCGCAAGCGGTATCCACCCTACACCACACCAGTGAAGACATCGTGGCTCGCGCCCAAGACAGTAATCGATTAATTGAAGCACAAGGCCATGCGGCCAGCCGCATTGCGCATACCGCAGAACAATTTGCGGCACAAACTCGCTCAGCTGAACAACAAGCCAATACTGCTCGTCAACAAAGCGAATCGGCCACGGCCATTTCTGCGCAAGGCCTCACGGTAATTTCATCGGCCGTCACCCGTTTTGCCGATATTGAACAAGCGGTTGGCGACACCCAGAGCAGTATTGATGATTTAGCGCAGCGCGTTGGCAGCATTTCCGCCGTTATTGCCGTGATTCGCGACGTTGCCGACCAAACCAATCTACTGGCACTCAATGCCGCCATTGAGGCGGCACGCGCCGGCGATATGGGCCGTGGATTTGCGGTGGTGGCCGACGAAGTACGTAAACTGGCCGAGCGAACCAGCTCAGCAACGCAAGAAATTGGCCTCACCATTACTGCCGTTCAGGGTAGTGGTCAAAATGCCAAAACGCGGATGGATGAGATGTTTATCCAACTCAAAGAAGGCATACGCCAAGCCAAAGAAGGCGGCGAAGCAGTCAAAGCCATTCGCCAAGAAACCGAAGCCACCGCTTTGGTGGTAGGGGCGATCGGCAATGCGCTGGCTGAACAAGTGCATGCCAGTATGGCGATCCGTAATGATGTGGATGAAGTAGCCCAATCTTCCAACGGCACCATGTCGGCAGCCCAAGGTACGGTCGGCGCAGCACAATCGATTAAAGTCGTATCAGAACAACTCGCGACTTTAGTGCATAAATTCCGGCTGTAACACCCGCCACATAAGACCAAAGCTCGTCGTTATTCACGGCGGGCTTTTTTTATATCTGTGCACCGCGTCATAGCTTGGTTTATAAAAACAGCGCAAAATCAATTGATTCCAAGCAGGAGCATTCATGATGAGCACGACAGCTTCAACCACCCATCCTCTGATTTTAGCGGCAGCGGCGTCTGTCATTTTAGCCTCGGGCGTCGGCATCGCTCATTGGCTGGGCTACGTTGGCAACCCACCACAGCCTGCAGCCAGTACGCCCGCGCTGATAGCCAGCAGCACTGCAAGCCCAACGCCCTGTCG
>NZ_CAMTIA010000075.1 GCF_947072475.1 uncultured Deefgea sp. | reverse complement strand
ATTTCACCCATTTAGTGACCTGCATCGCCGTTGCACTTACTAGTTGAATCCGCCAGAGTTAAATCGATATGAGCAAAATTATTGCCCTTTCTATTGCAGCAGCTTTACTAACACCATTCGCTTCTGCTGAAGTCACCATTAGCGGTAGTGTGCGTACTGCGATGGAATATCTTAGCCCTGATCAAATCGGCGTTAAAGTCGGCTCTAAAAATGATGGCGGAAATAAAACCCAATTGGCCGATCAAAGTTCACGCATCCGTGTTTCGGGTGTGGATAAATTAGATATCGGTGGTGATTTGGTTTGGGTTTTAGAAAGCCGCTTCCGCGTTGGCGATCCATACAATAAAGAAGCAGGTTCAGTATGGGGCTCGCGCGATACTTATATCGGTTATAAAGGTGATTATGGTTTTGCCCGCTTTGGTAAAATGGATAATGCCTACAAAAACCTATACAAAAACATTGCGCCTACAATTGAAGGCGAAATGAATGATACATCAGGTTATTTAGGTGATGGCCAATTATTGCGTCGTTTAGGCTCTCGTTCAGGCTCGGTTATTTATTACGAAACACCTAATTTCAGCGGCTTTAATGCGCACGCCTCATATACACTTTCACCGCAAGTAGAAAATTCAAAACCTGCTAGTTGCGCTCTTAACTCAAAAGGTGCAATTGTTTGCACTCCAGCAGTAGCCTCAACAGGAACTGTTAACACCGATGTGTATCAAATTGGTGGCTTCTATAAAAATGATATGTTTAATGTTGGTGCAGCTTATTCGATGGGAAAAAATCAGAACTCTGATATTAATTCATCAAAAATATCACCATCAGTAAAAGATGGAGCAAGCATTAGCGGCTTTATGGTCGGTGGTAATGTTAAATATATGGACTTCGGTCTAGGTTTAACTTGGGAACAAGTTGATCGTGATGATGGTAAACAATCACGTACCCAAGATAGTTACGCCATTGCGGGTTCGTATAAATATGAGAAATTAAATTTCTTGTTGTCTTATGTACAAGCAGCTGATGTAGAAACATTAAATGATTCTGGCGCGGATCAAGTTTCGGTTGCCGCATCATATAATTTATCCAAACGCAGCAAAGTAATTGCAACATATACTAAAGTGAATAACGATAAAAACGCTAATTTCACCACTGAATCAGGCTATGTATTAAACAATGGCCAAAGCGCTGATTTGTTCTCAGTGGGCGTGCGTACTGACTTTTAATTGGATTTAAAGTTTTACCGCTTGAACTTGAGCCGCTCAAACAGTGTTTGGGCGGTTTTTTTTGGTCTGAATAAAACTTCCACCCGCAGAGTCAGCAGTAATCGGGCAAGCGCGTGGTAAAATTGTGGTAATGAATTCATTTTGAGTTAGGGGCGGGTCATGTCAGGCAATTCTATTGGTTTATTGTTTACCGTAACGTCGTTTGGTGAAAGCCACGGCGCAGGGATTGGCTGCATTGTCGATGGTTGCCCACCGGGAATGGCGCTGTCTGAGGCGGATATTCAGATGGAGCTCGATCGCCGTAAACCCGGCACTAGCCGCCACGTCACCCAGCGCAAAGAGCCTGATACGGTGGAGATTTTATCCGGGGTGTATGAGGGTAAAACCACCGGTACGCCGATTGCTTTATTGATTCGCAACCAAGATCAACGCAGCCAAGATTACGGCAAAATTGTTGAGACTTTCCGCCCGGGGCACGCCGATTACACCTATTGGCATAAATATGGCATTCGTGATCCACGTGGGGGTGGCCGCTCTTCGGCGCGCGAAACTGCGGTACGAGTTGCTGCCGGCGCCATTGCCAAAAAATGGCTCAAAGAGCGCTACGGTGTTGAAATTCGTGGCTATATGAGTAAGCTCGGTGAAATTGATATCCCGTTTATGAGCTGGGATCAGGTGGCTGAAAATGCTTTTTTTGCGCCCAATAATGCCATTGTTCCCGAACTTGAAGACTATATGGATGCGATTCGCAAAGAGCGCGATTCGGTCGGCGCACAAATTTCGGTGGTCGCCGAAAACGTCCCAGTGGGTTGGGGTGAGCCGGTCTATGATCGTCTGGATGCCGATATTGCTTTTGCGATGATGAATATCAATGCCGTTAAAGGCGTTGAAATTGGCGCGGGTTTTGCCAGCATTGCCCAGCGCGGTTCTGAGCATTGCGATGAGTTGACGCCACAAGGTTTTGCTAGCAATCATGCTGGCGGTATCTTGGGGGGTATATCAACAGGGCAGGCGATTACAGTGAACTTGGCGGTAAAACCCACCTCGAGTATTGCACAAGAGCGACGCTCGATTGATAAAGACGGCAATCCAGTGATGATGGCCACCACTGGCCGGCATGACCCTTGTGTCGGCATTCGTGCCACGCCAATTGCCGAGGCGATGATGGCCTTGGTGCTGATTGACCATGCCTTACGCCACCGGGCGCAGTGTGGTGATGTAGTGGTGAATACACCGCAAATTGCTGGGAGTATCAAAACATGAAATTACGCGGATGGAGTGCTGTGGTTGGCCTGATGTTACTGGCCGGTTGTGCCAATACTTTTGTTTCACAAGTCTCTGTTCGCCATGATTTACCCGCATCCATGGCCGGTAAAGTGTTTGCCATTGATCGACCCAAAGACGATGACCAAAGCCTGGCGCGCTATGACTTTGAAAACCTCTTGGCGACTGAATTACGCCGCCAAGGCTTGGTGCAGCAAGCCGATCCCAAGCTGGCCGATTGGTTGGTGCAGCTCGATTATCAAATCGACGATGGTAAAAATGCGTCTTACCAGCAGCCGATTTGGGGCACGATTGGTTATTCGGTGAGTTATCAGCGCATCAACACCGGCGGCGGCATTGCCTTTATTCCGCGTTATTACCCAGAAACAGGAATTATTGGCTCGCAAACCATCAATGAAACGCTATTCACTCGCGAAGTGTTTGTCGATATTTTGGATCGTAAGGCCTTGGCTGCTGGCGATTTTGCCAAGTTGTATGAAGGTCGAGCCAGAAATCGTAGCCTCAATGATGTGCTCGATCCGGCCGTGCCTTGGTTGATCCGCAGCTTATTTTTACCTTTTCCGGGCCCTTCGGGCGTGACGCGAGAAGTGCGGCAAGTTTTGCCTGAAACCAAATAAACTGTGCGGCCAGCGCATCAATCGCTGGCCCCAACAGATGAAGTAGGCAGGCAAAAGTTTCCGTGCAGCGTTGCTTCGCCTTGTCGTACGTGTGTACTGTCTGCTGCTTTGCGCGAAAACTTTTGCTCAGTGACTTAGTTATTTTTGAATTGGATTTTCTTGTGACACCAGATCAATATTGTGAAGATAAAGCCGCCAAAAGCGGCTCGAGTTTTTATTACAGCTTTCGTTTTTTAAGCCCAGAAAAGCGCATTGCCATTACTGCTTTGTACGCATTTTGTCGTGAAGTGGACGACGTGGTCGACGAAATCAGTGATGAAGGCGTCGCCCGAACGACCTTGGCCTGGTGGCGCAATGAAGTCGACCAAATGTACGCCGGTTCGCCGCAGCATCCAGTAACTCAATCGTTGTGGCCAGCGGCTCAAGCCTATGATTTACCGCGTGAATTGCTGCTCGAGATTATCGACGGCATGGAAATGGATTTAAATCAGGCGCGTTATAACAGCTTTAAAGATTTGCATCTGTATTGCTACCGTGTTGCCAGCGTAGTGGGGCAATTGGCGGCGATGATTTTTGGTTTTACTGATCGTAAAACCTTAAAATATGCGCATGATTTAGGCATTGCTTTTCAGCTGACCAATATCATTCGCGACGTCGGTGAAGACGCCCGACGCGGCCGAATTTATTTGCCGGTGGATGAATTGCAACGCTTTAATGTGCCCGCCGCCGACATTATGAATTATCGGGAAACGGCTGAATTTAAAGCCTTAATGAATTTCCAAATTGATCGTGCCGAGCAATATTACGATCAAGCCATCGCTTTATTACCCGCATGCGATAAAAAAAGTCAGCGCACTGGCTTGGTGATGGCGGCGATTTATCGTGCCACCTTGGCCGAAATTCGCGCCGATGGCGCGCAAAAAGTCCTCAATCAACGCATCAAACTCACCCCCATTCGCAAGCTCTGGCTGGCTTGGAAAACATGGTGGTTTGCTTGAGCGTGAGTCGTGCTGTGCATCCGGTGAAAACCGTCGCCATTATTGGGGGGGGTTATGCGGGCATGGCGGCGGCGGTTGAGTTGGCGGCGGCGGGCGTGTCGGTTACGGTGTTTGAGGCTGGCAAAGTGCTCGGTGGCCGGGCGCGCCGTGTGGCGCGCAGTCATCAGGCTGGGGCTAGCGCCGTGGATAATGGCCAACATTTATTAATTGGCGGATATAGCGAATTATTGCGGTTAATGACGCAATGCGGCGTGGATTTATCGCAAGTTTTTTTGCGCTTGCCGATGCGTTTGCAAGTTGATCCCGGTTTTGTACTGGCTTGCCCACGTCTGCCAGCGCCCTTGCATTTGGCAGTGGGTTTATTGTTGGCCAAGGGCTTATCGTGGGCTGAGCGTTGGGCCTTAATTCGCAGCATTCAGTTGACTAAATGGCGGCGGTGGCGCTTAGCGCAAGACATTAGCGTGGCTGAGTGGCTAAGCAATGAGCGGCAACCAGCGAGTTTAATCGCTAAGTTTTGGTCGCCGTTGACCTTGGCGGCGCTCAATACACCGCTGGAACTGGCGAGCGCCCAAGTGCTGCTCAATGTGTTGCGCGATAGTTTGGGCGGCGCGCGCGCTGCTTCTGATGTACTGTTGCCGCGTTGTGATTTTAGTCAGTTATTTCCTGAGCCTGCGGCGCAGTATATTGAGCAGCATGCTGGGTATTTAAAGCTAGGCCATAGAGTAAAAGCGGTATCGATAGATACCCAAGGTTTTTTACTGGATGATGCTGAGCGATTTGACGCGGTGATTTGCGCCACGCCACCGCATCAAGCGGCAAATATTTTGCCTGCGATCCCGGCGCTCAATGCTTTAAGCGCGCAGTTGGCCGCTTGGCAATATCAGCCGATTGTGACGGTGTATTTGCAATTTGCCGCCGAGATTAAGCTGGCTACGCCGATGCTTGGTTTGGCCGATGCGTATTCGCAATGGGTGTTTGATCGTGGTGTGAGTCACGGCCAGCAGGGTTTGATTGCGGTGGTGATTTCCAGCGAAGGCCTGCATAGCGGCTTAAGTCATGATGAATTAGCCACGGCAGTGCAAGCTGAATTGCATCAGCGTTTGGGCTTGCCTGATTTAGTGTTGCGCCAACAGGTCATTAGTGAAAAACGCGCGACGTTTGCCTGTACGCCCGACTTGCTTCGGCCTGACAATAACACTGATGTGGCGGGTTTATTTTTGGCCGGAGACTTTACTGCAGATTTAGCCGGGCAGGGGCGCGGTGAATACCCTGCGACGCTAGAAGGCGCAGTGCGCAGTGGCGTAAAAGCGGCGCAGCAATGCTTGCAGTATTTGCGTCGTTGATTGTCGCACTGGCAAAGCGAGCGCTAATCCCGCGCGAACAACCCATGATGAATTTGTCGCTGGGCCTCGCCCCCTTTCGGATCGATTGATTGTAGCGATGTGGCGAGTTCTCAGTATATTTTTGCAGTGCGCCGCAGGCGAATGCAGTAGCACTTTAAGTAATCACACTTCAAGCCGTTTGGCTGATGATTAGGAATAAAAAAATGGCAGATTGGAAATCAGCAAGCATTGCAGCAGATGCATTTAAAGATCGAGTGATTCTGGTCACTGGCGCGGGTCAGGGTTTGGGGGCAATGGCCGCTTTAGAGTTGGCCAAACTTGGCGCGACGATTATTTTATTGGGCCGTAACGAAAAAAAACTCAGCCGCACTTATGACGCCATCGAAGCGGCTGGCGGGCCGCAGCCAGCGGCTGTACCGCTGGATTTAGCCAAAATGGGCGAAGCTGAGCTCAACCAATTGGGCGTGCTGATTCAAAAAGAATTTGGTCGTTTAGACGGTATTTTGCATTGCGCCAATGGCTTTAATCATTTGTCGCCGCTGGCCAATCAAAAATTGGACGAATGGGTGGATATGTTCCGCGTGAATGTGGCAGCGCCTTTTGCGCTGACGCGGGCCTTGTTTCCGCTATTGCAGCAATCGCCTGATGCCGCCGTATTGGTTTTGGGTGAAACCCATGCCTTTGAGCCCAATGCGTACTGGGGCGGTTTTAGCGTGACTAAAGCCGGGCAAAAAAACTGGGTCGAAATTGCCGCTGCCGAATGGGAAAACCTGCCGAATGTGCGGATTAATTTACTGGTGCCCGGCCCGATTCAATCGCCATTTCGTTTGGCAACGCATCCTGCTGAATCGGCTGAGAATCTACCCCTTGCCAGCGATTTATTCCCTGCTATTGCCTATTTGCTGGGTGGCGACAGCACTGGGCAGTCAGGTAAAGTGGTTTTTTTTCAAGCGTAAAATAAATTAGAACTTGCGCTGAACTTTTGCCAACAGCGGCACTCTGAATGAGGGTAGTGAGTAATGCGATAGATGGTGTTGGTTTAGGGTCAACAGATCTTTGCTAATGCGATGTGTATTGTGTTTTTCATCTCTCCCTGTATTGATTGGCCCCGCCGTGTGCGGGGCTTTTTTTTGGCTGCGCTAATTTAAATCACGCACTTGGCCTGATGCTGCGTTACAAAGCGCTGACTTAGAATGACTAAGTTGCGCGCTTCGTGTCTTGCCTTAGGCCAAAATCCGCGCAAACGCGGTTGGCAAACCAAACGTCAACAGACCCTAGGCGCTAGCTACGGTACAATCGATCATCCGATGTTTTGAGCTTTCCATGACTCTTGAAGAAGTTTTTGCCGATAACGGCCCGTTTGGTGCGGCTTTTCCCGGCTATAAATTGCGTCAACCGCAGCTAGAAATGGCGCAAGCGGTTGAACGCACCATTGAAGCGCGTGGCCAATTGATTGCCGAGGCCGGCACCGGCACGGGTAAAACCTTTGCCTATTTAGTGCCCGCACTGTTGTCGGGCGGCAAAGTGATTGTTTCAACCGGCACCAAAACCTTGCAAGATCAGCTGTTTAATCGCGACGTGCCGCGCGTTCGCGATGTGCTCAAAGTACCGGCGATTATTGCGCTGCTCAAAGGGCGCTCCAATTATGTGTGTCATTACCATTTGGCGCGCGCCGAGCATGAAGGGCGCTTTATGCGTCGTGAAGACCTTGCTGATCTACAAAAAGTAAAACGCTACGCCAATACCACCGCTTCTGGCGATAAAGCCGCTTGCCCCGGGGTGGCTGAAGACGCACCGATTTGGGCGCAAGTGACTAGCACGCGTGATAATTGCCTAGGGCAAGATTGCCCCAATCACAAAGAATGCTTTGTGCTCAAAGCGCGCAAAGACGCCCAAGAGGCCGATATTGTGGTGGTGAACCATCATTTGTTTTTTGCCGATGTGTGGCTAAAAGACGAAGGTGCGGGTGAATTACTGCCGGCGTGTAATACGGTGATTTTTGACGAAGCACATCAGCTGCCTGAGGTCGCCAGCCTGTTTTTTGGCGATACGCTGACCAATGGGCAAATCATTGAGTTAGCACGCGACGCGCGCGCCGAAGCTTTAGTGGTGGCCAAAGATTTTGTCATGCTGCCCAATGCTGCCGAAGCGCTGGAAAAATCAGTCAAAGATGTGCGCTTAATTTTTAAAGACACGGTGCGCTTACCGCAGCATGAGCTCAAAGAAAAATTCCCGAGCTTTTTTAGCCAGCTGGTTGAAATGACTGGACATATTCAGCATTTAACCGAACTACTCGCCAAACAGGCCGAGCGCGGTGAAGGTCTAGAAAAATGCTATAAACGCGCGGCTGAAATGTTAGCCTTGCTCGAAAAATGGCAAAAATCAGATTCAGCCGAAACCGTGCATTGGCTAGACGTTACGCAGCATGGTTTTTTGCTGCATATTACGCCGCTCAATATCGCTGATTTATTCCAAAAACAAGTCAATCTTAATCCGCGCGCTTGGATTTTTGCCTCGGCAACGTTGGCGGTGAATCATCACTTTACTCATTTTCAGCATGAATTAGGCTTGTGGTCGGCCGAAACGGCCACTTGGGATAGCCCATTTGATTACAAGCAGCAGGCCGTACTGTATGTGCCGCAAGACATGCCCCAGCCTAATACTGCCGAATATACCCGTGCGGTAGTTGAGAAAGCTTGGCCTTTATTGCAAACCACCCAAGGCCATGCTTTTTTACTGTTTACCTCATTACGCGCCATGCGGGAAGCGCATGAAATCTTGCTCGAAAAACTCAAAGACGCCGGCTTAGATTGGCCAGTATTTTTGCAAGGCACGGGTTCGAGAACTGAATTGCTCGATCAATTTCGTAAAGAGCCGAATGCGATTTTGGTCGCCAGCCAAACCTTCTGGGAGGGCATTGACGTGCGTGGCGAGCAATTGTCTTTGGTGGTGATTGATAAATTACCGTTTTCGCCGCCCGATGATCCGGTGCTTTCAGCCAGAATGGAGCAGCTGACTAAAGCCGGGCGCAGCCCGTTTATGGATTATCAGCTGCCCAATGCCACCATTACGCTCAAGCAAGGCGCTGGGCGATTAATTCGTGATGAAAGCGACATTGGCATTTTAATGATTGCCGATTCGCGCTTGGTTGAAAAACAATACGGCAAAATGATTTGGAAAAGCCTGCCGCCAATGTATCGCTCGCGCGACTTGGCCAATGTGCAAAAATTTTATGCCGTGCAAAAACAAAAAGCGCGCACTAACGACATCGATGGCGAAGCGAGCGCCGCCGAAAATCAAGCTAACTAATCCAAAGGTAAAACGCAGTGGCGGCACCAACACCCTATAAAAAAAAGCCCAATCTCTACCACAAGCAAGCCGTGAATAAACCCGTCTCGTTTTGGGGGCGGTTGTTTGGCTTATTGATTTTTGGTTTTTTTGCCGCGCTGATGGCCGGTGGCGCGTGGTTTTATGGCTGGACCCAATCTGAGCAGCCCAATCCACCGTCGCATTCGGTATTGATTGCGCCCGGTGGCGTCAATTCGGTTGCGGCGCAATTGGTCCAGCAAGGCGCAATCGATTCCGCGCCGTTGTTTATTTTGCTGGCGCGTATTTCAGGGCAAGACGCCAGTATTAAAGCTGGTAGCTACGCGCTTAAAGCGCCGATGTCGCCTTGGCAAATCCTTAAAAAATTAGCCAAAGGTGAGGTGGATTTACAGATGTTTAGCATGATTGAGGGCTGGAATTGGCGCGATCTACGCCGCGCACTCAATAGCCATCCATCGTTAAAACACGATACGGCGGCAATGAGCGATAGCGAAATTCTATCCGCGCTGGGTATTAGCGCCACCTCGCCAGAGGGCTTATTTTTCCCTGATAGCTATCACATCGATCAAGGCAGCTCAGACCTCAAGCTATTAGCGCGCGCGCATCAATTAATGCAAACAAAACTCGATGCTGCATGGGCCAATCGCCAGCCTGATTTGCCACTTAAATCGGCGTATGACGCGCTGATTTTGGCGTCCATCGTTGAGAAAGAAACCGGCAAAGCCGCCGATCGGCCGATGGTATCAGGCGTATTTGTCAATCGCTTACGCAAGGGCATGCGCTTACAGACCGATCCAACGGTGATTTATGGCGTTGGCGAAGCGTTTAAAGGCGATATCACCAAGGCGCATTTGCGCACGGATACTGCTTACAACACCTATACCCGCGCCGGTTTGCCACCGACGCCGATTGCCATGGTTGGAGAAGCGGCACTGATTGCCGCGACGCAACCGAGTCAGACCAAAGCATTTTATTTTGTCGCCAAAGGCGATGGCTATTCGGCGTTTTCTGAGTCCTTGGAGCAACACAATGCGGCGGTGCGGCGTTATCTAAATCGCTAGGCGTGCATTTTTTGGCCTTTAATAGATATTTTTTCCGTATTTAATGTATTGTCTACGCTGTTTTATTGGCCAGATGCGGTTAATTCAGTATCTAGTCAATTAATACGGCAAATTGTTCGGGTCTACTAAATGCAGTTGAATCGAGGTGACAATGAATTCGGTATTAAAAGGCCATTTAATGGTGTTGTTTTGTGTTTTGGTCTGGGGAGTCACCTTTGTTTCAACCAAAATCTTATTAGACTTTCGCAGCCCAGTCGAAATTGCCCTTGATCGCTTTGTATTAGCCTACGCCTTATTGTTTTTAATGCATCCAGTGCTTAAAAAACCGCAATGGCGCGAAGAATTGTATTTCTGTGGCCTAGGTTTATTTGGCGTGACGTTGTATTTTTTAACCGAAAATATCGCGCTGCAATATACGCAAGCGTCTAGCGTCGGTTTACTCGTCTCATCCGCGCCATTACTCACTGCATTTTTTGCGCATTTCACCACCCACGATGAAAAACTCAGTCTGCGCTTAATTATTGGCTCTTTGATTGCATTAGCTGGCGTGGCCTTGGTGATGTTTAATGGCAGCGTGATTTTAAAACTCAATCCCTTGGGCGATATTTTGGCTTTATCTGCGGGGGCGGCGTGGGCGATTTATTGCTTATTGCTCAAGCGGGCAGGGCAGCGTTATGGTTATTTATTTTTAACGCGGCAAGTGTTTTTTTACGGCATCGTTACCTTATTACCGGCCGCGTGGATCATGGGTTATCGCTTAGATTTGGCCTTGTGGCTCAATCCATTACAAGGCGGCAATATGCTGTTTTTAGGCGTCATCGCCTCGGCGCTGTGCTTTGTGGCGTGGAATAAAGCACTCGGTATTATCGGCGCGGTGAAAGCCAGTAATTACATTTATTTAATCCCGATGGTCACCATGCTCACAGCGATTGTGATTTTGGGCGAACGCATCACCGCCGTTGGTGCCGCCGGTGCAGCCATGATTTTACTTGGGGTATATTACGCTGAGCATGGATTTAAATGGCCTGCAGCTAAATACTAGCTAGAGAAGTGCGATGTTCAGGTTTGGTATTGATGCTGTGCCGCGCTCGTTGAGTTGGGGCTTAAAAACCCGTCCAAGCGCACCGAGTGCGGAAGGGAGACAAACAGTTTTATCGTTTGGCTCACGACAATCGAGGGCATCGGGGACCGAGGCGCGCTCGGGTCGCCTTTCTTTGCTTACTTTCTTTGGCGACGCAAAGAAAGTAA
>NZ_CAMTIA010000074.1 GCF_947072475.1 uncultured Deefgea sp. | reverse complement strand
TAAACCCCACCCCCGTGGCAATCGATAGGTTGTAGCCCATTAAATACAGGAACCACACGCCGCCGGTGAGTGCCAAGGGCAGCGTTGCCATAATCAGCAAGGCTTCATCAAAGCGTTTAAAGGTGAGATAAAGCAGTACAAAGATGATGAGCAACGTCGCAGGAACAACCAGTTTGAGCCGTTCATTGGCGCGTTCCAAAAACTCAAACTGCCCTGAATAACTAATACTAATCCCGGGCTCGAGTTTGACTTGCTCGCTGACGGCGCGGCGTAAATCTTGCGCTACGGATGCCAAATCACGATCTCGTACATCGACATATACCCAGCCGGTCGGGCGAGCATTTTCGCTTTTGAGCATTGGCGGGCCGTCGGTCACCAACACTTTTGCCACCATGCCCAGCGTAATTTGCGCGCCTTGCGGGGTTAACATTGGCAAGCTAGTGACTTTGTCGACGGTATCGCGCCATTCACGCGGATAGCGCATATTGATCGGAAAACGCGCCAAACCTTCAACGGTTTCACCGATATTGTCGCCGCCAATGGCGCTGGCAACCACCGCCTGCACATCGCTGATATTGAGCCCATAGCGTGCCGCTGCCGCGCGATCAATTTTGACATCGACATAGCGCCCACCGGTGAGCCGCTCGGCCAGCGCTGAGCTCACGCCCGGTACGGTTTTGGCGATGGCTTCAATTTGTAGCGCGATTTGGTCTAAATCATCCAGATTGCTGCCGGCAATTTTGACGCCAATCGGGCTTTTAATCCCCGTGGCCAGCATGTCGATGCGGTTACGAATCGGTGGCACCCAGATATTGGCCATGCCCGGTACTTTCACCGCATTGTCGAGCTCTTCAATCAGTTTTTTCGGCGTCATGCCGGCTCGCCATTGATCGCGCGGCTTGAACTGAATCGTCGTTTCAAACATTTCTAGCGGTGCTGGATCGGTGGCCGTTTCCGCGCGACCGGCTTTGCCCGAAACATGCGCCACCTCGGGGACGGTTTTAATCATCCGGTTGGTTTGCTGCAACAACTCGCTGGCTTTTTGCGCCGATAGTCCCGGCAAGGCCGATGGCATATACAGCAAATCACCTTCATCGAGCGGCGGTAAAAACTCGCCACCCAAATGCTGAATCGGCCACAGCGCAGTCAAAAAGACCAGTACCGACACCACGAGCGTGGTTTTGGGTTTGGCCAAAACAGCATCGAGCAGTGGGCGATAAATCCGAATTAGCCAGCGATTGAGCGGATTTTTATTCTCTTCAGGTAGTTTGCCGCGGATCCAATAGCCCATCAAAATCGGAATCAGCGTCACCGATAGCGCGGCAGCGGCGGCCATGGCGTAGGTTTTGGTAAACGCCAGTGGTGAGAATAATCGGCCTTCTTGCGCTTCGAGCGTAAACACCGGAATAAACGACAACGTGATAATCAGCAAAGAGAAAAACAGCGCGGGGCCGACTTCAACCGCCGCATCGGTCATCACTTGCCAATGCGCATCGCCTTTTAGCTCCTCGCCCGGATGGGCGTGTTGCCAAGCTTCGACTTTTTTATGCGCGTTTTCAATCATCACCACCGCAGCATCGACCATCGCGCCAACGGCAATCGCGATCCCCCCGAGCGACATGATATTGGCGTTCACCCCTTGATAGCGCATCACCAAAAACGCGATCAGCACGCCGATCGGCAAGGAGACAATCGCCACCATGCTGGAGCGAAAATGCCCAAGAAAAATCACGCAAACCAGCGCCACCACTAGAAATTCCTCGAGTAATTTAAAGCTGAGGTTTTCAATGGCGCTATCAATTAAATGACTGCGATCATAGGTGGTGACGATTTCAACGCCAGCGGGCAGGCTGGGTTTAAGTTGCTCTAGCTTGTTATGCACTGCCGTGAGGGTATCGCGGGCGTTTTTACCTGAGCGCAAAAGCACCACGCCACCGACCACTTCACCTTCGCCATCGAGCTCGCTAATCCCGCGACGCATCTCAGGGCCAAGCTGGATATGGGCCACGTCGCCCAGTAAAACTGGCACATTATTCGCCAGTTTGATGGGTATAGCCTTGAAGTCGTTGATGGACTTAAGGTAGCCGTCGGTACGTACCATCAATTCGGTTTCACCGGCTTCTAAAACCCCGCCGCCGGTTTCTTGATTGGCTTTTTCCACCGCTTCACGCACTTCGTTTTGGCTAATGCCAAAGTTGATTAACTTCACCGGATCCAGCACGATTTGATATTGCTTGACCATGCCACCGACAGTGGACACTTCGGCCACATTGGGTAGCGTTTTAAGCTCGAACTTTAGATACCAATCTTGTAAAGCGCGCAGTTGCGACAGATCATGTTGGCCGGTTTTATCCACCAATGAATATTGATAAATCCAGCCGACACCGGTGGCATCGGGGCCTAAGGATGATTTGGCTGACGCGGGTAAGCGGCTTTGGATTTGATTGAGATATTCCAAAACGCGCGAGCGCGCCCAGTACAAATCAGTGCTGTCGTCAAACAGCACATAAACAAAACTATCGCCAAAGAAAGAAAAACCGCGCACGGTTTTGACGCCGGGCACCGATAGCATGGTGGTGGTCAGCGGATAGGTGACTTGGTTTTCGACAATCTGCGGCGCTTGCCCCGGATAACTGGTGCGGATAATCACTTGCACATCGGATAAATCGGGCAGGGCGTCAATCGGCGTGGTTTTCACCGCCCAAACGCCCCAAGCAGTCAGAAAGGCCATCGCCAGTAGCACTAAAAATCGGTTCGCAACCGACCAACGTATAAGGTGAGCAATCATCAGTGGCCTCCTGATTTGGGGATGATCTGTAGACGTTTAAGCGCCAAGCCATCATCGGTTTGCTGCACTGTGGCGCGCACTTTGTCGCCGACTTTAAAACCTTTGAGTACCTCGGGGTTGCTCACCGGATACGGCATCGTCATGGCCGACATGCCGATGATTTTGAATGCCTCGTGCGCCAGCGTGACTTGCGTGTCATCCATGGCTTTAATGCTGGCGTTAGCTTCATCGATAACGGCGGCAGGCGTGCTGGTCGCGGCTGGCTCGCTGATTAGCTTGGTTTTGATGCCAGCTAAATTGGCTTCGGATTCAATCAAGAATTGCCCGCTAGCAACGATTTTTTGCCCTTCAGTTAAGCCGCTAGCGATGATGGTTTTGTCACCGACTTCAGCACCGAGGATGACTTCAACTGGCTCAAAGTGATTGTCCGCATTAAGCCGCATCACCAGCGCGCGTTTACCAGTGCGAATCACGGCTTCTGTTGGCACCACCAGCGCTGAGTCGGCTGAATGAGCGGCAAGTTTGACTTGCGCCGACATGCCGGGGCGTAAACGGCCATCCCGATTGGCTAGCTCAACGCGCACTTTGATGCTGCGGCTGGCGTCATTTAAGCTCGGCAAAATCGCGGTGATTTTGCCGGTGAGTGCTACGCCGGGAAAAGCGGCCAAGGCAATGTCGGCTTGTCCGCCGACTTGAACCCAAGTCGATTGCGCTTCGGGAACGGCAACATCCAACCACACCGAGCTAATGCCGTTGATCGTGGCCAGTGTTTGCCCTGCTGCCAGCGTCATGCCGCTGCGGACTGCGAGCTCTTGAATCACACCAGCTTGGCTGCTGCGTAGCGTTTGGCGGGCGCTGATTTTGCCGGTTTTTTCAACGTTCGCAATCAAACTCGCGGGCATGCCGGTTAAGCGCAAACGCTCGCGAGCGGCACTGATTAAGCTGGCGTCATTGCTGCTGCGAATGGCCAGAAACTCATGCTGTGCGGCAGTCCATTCGGGCATGAGCACTTCGGCCAGTGGTTGGCCAATGGCAATAATATCGCCCGGCGCCAAGGGCCAAACGCGTTCAACAAACCCCGCGCTGCGCGCTTGCTCAATGGCGATGTCGCGCTCATTAAACGCCAGTATCCCGCTGGTATCGATGTGCTGAGCAACCGATACGCGCTCAACCACGGCGGCGCGCATGCCGGTGTTTTGTAGCGTTTGCGCGTCGATTTTTACGCCAGCGGTGTCGCTACTGTCGCCAGCGTATTTAGGCACCAAATCCATATCCATAAATGGCGATTTACCCGGTTTATCAAACTGCATATCGGGCTTCATTGGGTCGTACCAATACAGTACTTTTTTTTCTGGCTGGGCTGATACGGGCTCGATCTGATGGGACGAGGCGCTCATTCTGCCGCCAACGACCCCAAGGCCGAGCAAGGCCGCGCCGATGGCGAGGGCGATGATGGTTTTTTTGGTATTCATTGTGCTGCTCCTGCCGCATTGGCGATGCGATTGGTGTAGGTAAAGTGCAAACGCGCTTGCAGTTGCTGCAGCTCGCCCTTTACCGCGATGGCTTTGAGCTGGGTGTCGAGCCGATCACGCCGCGCAGTAATCACTTCACTCAGTGCGGCTTTGCCACTTTTCCACGCGCTTAAAGTCAGGCTGATTTTTTCTGCTGCCAAGGGAATCAGCGTGCTTTGATAGCGTTGATTGGCTTGTTGCAAGCGCTGTAAATCGGCGATGTCGTTGGCTAATTCAGCGCTGCGCTCTCGCAGTGACGCTTCGCGTTCGGCGTCGAGCGCGGTTTTTTCTGCCACTTTGGCGGCAATCATTGGGTCTTGTCGTTGGCCCGAAAAAATCGGTAAATCAAAGGAAAATTCCAACATCACTGAGTCGTCATCATGCGGATTGCGCTGATATTTGAGCTCAACGCCCCAATCGGGCGTTTTGCCGGCGCGCGCTTCAGCAATTTCGGCGTTGAGCACATTGCCTTTGGGGTCAAACGCGGCCAGCTCCGGGCGATTGGCGAGGTGATTTTGCAAAGCTGGCGCATCAATCTGAAACGTTGGCATCAGTCCGCTTACGCCTTCATCTGCGGCGGCACCCACCCAACGTTTGAGTTGCGCCATGGCTTGTGCGCGGCGTGCGCTGAGTTCATCGCGCATTTCGCCGAGCCGGGCTCGCTCTTGTTTGGGCAAAATTGTGTCGCTAATGCTGCCTTTGCCAGACGCCAATTGCGCTTGAATCACTTGGCTAAAAAGTTGGTTTTCGGCTTCGAGAGAATCAATCAAACTCAGCTGTTGCTCAACGCTGTATTGCGCAATCCAAGCTTGGGCGGTGTCTCGCGCCACATTTTGCTGGGTGATTTTATTGTCCATTTCGCTAATGGCGATGCGCGCATTGGCCGCTTGAACACGGGCATTGCGTTTATCGCGATTGGGAAACTCCTGCATCAGCGCGACAGTTTGCATTGTCATGCCATTAAAGCTGGGGTTAAACCGATCGGGGCCCGAGACGGGTAGATTATCAATCGCTAGTTTGATTTTTGGGTCGGGCAATTCGCCGGCTGGAATCGCCAATTGCTGCGCCGCAGTGATTTGCGCATGGCTGGCGCGAAGTTGCGGCGCATTGGCAAGCGCCAGTTGTTGGGCGGATTCAAAGGTTACGGCAATAGCGCTAACAGGGATGCAGCTGATCAGACCTGCTAAGCACATTTTGCTTGCAAGGTGCTGGCACGAGAAATGTCTCATGGTCTAACTCCAAATCAATTTGCTGGCTGCAATCAAGCAGCGAGCACAAACCCTCATGCCCGATAGGAATATCAGCGAGCAAGAGGACCTTATTTAGATGGAATTAGCTGTGCTGTGGCGGACGCCAAACATTGGATGGATCAAACGACGCCGGAACGGCGTGCAGTGTAGGGGTGTAGATTGCAGTAAAAAAGAGCTGCGGCTTGGCCAGTGCTAAATCGAGTACGCCAAATTGGCTCGATTGGCAGTCGACATTGTGTTGACAGCTCGATGGGGATGTTTTCGCCGCGGCTTGCTCATCGCAACATGCGGGCATTGCTTCATCGCAGTCTTGCATATGCTGCATTTGCTGCGCTTGAACGGGCGAACTCATCGTTTTCATCATGCAGTGCGAATCTTGCGGCCGAGCATTGGCCCAGCCTTGAAACGCAATGGAGATAAAGAAAAGAAGATAGAGAATGCCACGCATAATCGGCAGTATAGGTGAGTCATGCCCATGCTATTTGAATAAGCTCTGGTTTTATGATGCGCATCAAATTCATTGCATTGCATCGATGGTCGCGTCAAACGATTTAACTCGGGTTTTTGCGGCATTCGGCGCGGGGGGAAGATGTTTTATGTCTGATAGGCGTGGTACTTCAATATGTAATCTGGACATGTCTTAAAAAAGGTAATGTTAAGATTTGGTGTTGATGCTGTGCCGCGCTCGTCGAGCTGGGGCTTAAAAATCCCGTCTAAGCGCACCGAGTGAGGAGAGAGACAAACAGTTTTATCGTTTGGCTCACGATCGATCGAGAGTACAGCGGAGCTGGGCGCGCTCGGGTCGCCTTCTTTTGCTTACTTTTCTTGGCGAAGCAAGAAAAGTGAGTCCCCGTCGCGGACTGCGACTGTAAAATAATGTGCCGCAGGCACTTAAACAAAAAAAGCCTTAAGGATTTGGTGTTGCTCTGTAGCTCTTTTATAGTAATGCTTATAGCGCAATACCCAACAAAAAAGCGAAACCTCAGTTTCGCTTTTTTTGTTTGCATCATCTTTCCTCCGAGTATCAGGCCACCTCGCAGCAGCAAGCGCGAGGCCGCTTGATCGATTTATTCAGTCAAACCATTGTGGCGTAGCAGCGCGTCAATCGCTGGTGCGCGGCCACGGAAGGCGGCGAACGATTCGGCTGCTGGGCGTGAGCCGCCGACGGCTAAAATTTCTTTACGGAAACGTGCGCCGACTTCGGCGTTGACCACGCTGCTGCTGGTTTGAGCTGCGGCTTCTTCAAATGCCGCGTAGGCATCGGCGCTTAACACTTCGGCCCATTTATAGCTGTAATACCCTGCGGCATAACCGCCAGCAAAAATATGGCTAAATGCTTGCGGGAAGCGGTTGTATTCCGGCGGCAAAGGCAGCGCCAATTCTTGCTGCACGGCTTGCGCAAAGGCGCTTAAATCACCGGCAGAAACGGCTTCCGATTTTTGGTGCAAAGCCATATCAAAAATCGAGAAATACAATTGGCGTTGCAAACCAGAGCCGCTGTGGAAGTTTTTCGCCGCCAACATTTTATCAAACAGTGGACGAGGTATCGCTTCGCCCGTATCTGTGTGATGCGTCAGCGCCGGCAATACCTGCCATTCCCAGCAGAAGTTTTCCATAAACTGGCTTGGTAATTCCACCGCATCCCATTCCACGCCGCTAATGCCCGATACTTCCAATTCATCGACTTCAGTTAGCAAATGATGCAGCGCATGGCCCATTTCGTGGAACAAGGTAATCACATCATCGTGCGGCAACATCGCGTCTTTGCCATCCACGCCGCTGGCGAAATTACACACAATCAGCGCCACTGGCGTTTGCACGGTACCGTCGGCCTGCAATTTACGGCCGCGTACATCATTCATCCACGCGCCGCCTTGCTTGCCTTCGCGGGCATGCAAATCCATATACAGGCCACCGACCAAACTACCGTCGTTGTTTTTGAGATCAAAATACCGTACATCGGTATGCCACACAGGGGCTTGGCTAGCAACGAACTGCAGGCCATACAACTCAGAAATCAATTTAAATAAGCCAGTCAGCACTGTTGGCTCGGTGAAGTATTGTTTTACTTCTTGCTCGCTAAACGAGTATTTTTCTTCGCGTAGGCGCTCAGATACCAAGGCCACATCCCAAGCTTGCAGCTTTTCAATGCCAAATTCAGACTTGGCAAAGCTTTCGAGCTCGGCGCGATCAGCCAGCATAAATGGCTTGGCGCGTTGCGCCAAATCGCTCAAAAAGTCGATGACTTGCTGTGGGCTATCGGCCATTTTGGTAACGAGTGATTCTTCGCCAAAATTCTTAAAGCCCAATAATGTCGCCGCTTCTTGGCGTAGCGCCAAGATTTCTGGGATTAACTTGCCGTTATCCCACTCGGCTTTGCCAAATTCCGAAGCGCGGGTGGAATACGCTTTATAGAGTTGCTCACGTAATTCACGATTTTGCACGTATTGCATTACCGGCATATACGAAGGCATTTTTAGCGTGATTTTGTAGCCGTCTTTTTCATCCGCCTTGGCTGCAGCCGCCGCAGCCGATAGGTTATCGGCTGGCAAACCCGCGAGTTCTTCCGCAGTGACATACAGCGCAAAATCATCGGTGGCATCGAGTACGTTTTGCGAGAATTTAGTCGTCAACTCAGAGAGTTTTTCTTCGATATCTTTAAAGCGATCTTTTTGCGCAGTTGGCAATTCCGCGCCCGACAACACAAAGCCGCGAATCGCATCATCAATTACCGTTTTGCGCGTTGGATTCAAGCCGTCGTATTCGCGCTCTTTTACCGCTTTATATAAAGCGAATAGTTTTTCGTTTTGGCCGATTTCGGTAAAAAAGTTTGAAATCCGTGGAATATTGGCGTTATACACTTCGCGCAATTCGGGTGAATTGACTACCGATTCCAAATGCGCCACCACGCCCCAAGCGCGGCCTAGGTTTTCCAGCGGCGCCTCTAAAACACTCAAACTATCCCAACTGGCATCGCTAATTTGCTCGGCTTGGGCAATCGCCTCCGCCGCCGTTGCGAGCAAAATATCCAACGCCGGATTCACGTGTTCAGGTTTGACTTCGCTATAGCGCGGTAAATCGGCAAAATCGAGAAGGGGATTAGCTTGGGTCATGGTCGGTCTCGGGTAGAATGGCTTGAGTTGAAAGTTTGTAAAAAGCTTTTTACCACAGAGGCACAAAGACACGGAGAAAACCAATTTAAGGGTGGGGCGTTTGGTGCAAAATAAATCCCAAACTCGTCATTCCCGCGAAGGCGGGAATCCAGCTGCGCAGCTGGATCCCCGATAAAAACACTCGGGGATGACGAGTTTTATTTCGGAAAGTTATTTTCCCCCAGGCGCTAAACCTGCAGCTTACGTTTTTCCTCTGTGTCTCTGTGTCTCTGTGGTGGGTTTTAAATGTGCTTGCAGATCGCAAGTTTGATCATTATTAAATGGGCGTGAGTCGCCTTAATTCAAGGAGTAATAATGTCGATTGAACAATTTGACGGTATCCACCCTGAAATCGGCGCCGGTGCATGGGTGCACGCGCAAGCCAGTGTGATTGGCGAAGTGAAACTCGGTGACAACGTCTCGATCTGGCCGGGCGCCGTACTGCGCGGCGATGTGAACCATATCCACGTTGGCAAAGACAGCAATGTGCAAGACAACAGCGTACTGCACACCACCCACAAACGCCCAGATGATCCGCTTGGCGCGCCGCTGGTGATCGGCGAGCGCGTCACCATCGGCCACGGCGTGATGCTGCACGGCTGCACCATCGGCAATGAATGCCTGATCGGCATGGGCACCATCGTGCTCGACCGCGCCATCATCGAAGACCACGTGATGATCGGCGCCGGATCCTTAGTGCCGCCGAATAAAGTATTACGCTCGGGTTATTTATATATGGGCCGGCCAGTGAAAGAAGTGCGGGCATTATCCGAAGATGAAATTAAGCATTTTGCCTATTCGGCAGCGCATTATGTGCGGTTGATGGGGAAGTATGTGGGGTGATGTTCTATGTATTGCTTTGTAGGCATTTATTTTTAAAGCCTTAAGAGCAATACATTAACTTACGGCTGGTTTTATAAGCTACCAAGAATTACTTTGGAGAAAATAGTGGCTGATTTAGAAAATGATGGTAAAGAAGCATCGGGTAGTGCTACTTATGTTGGTGTTGTTGTTAATAATCAGTCTGATTCAAATGAAGAGCATCCAGATATTTCTGCATTAAAAGCACTCTTCAAAGTAACGCTTGAAACACGAAACTTTGAAATCGCTATGTTGGTGCAGAGAAATAATTTCTTTATGATCTTTCAAGGGGTCTTACTAGCTGGGCTCATTCAATCTTCACATGCAAAGCCCGTCGTGAGTTTCATGGTTTGTTTTGCTGGTATGTTAGTTTCTGTATTCCAAGTGCAAATGGCTGCTGGGGCAAAATTTTGGCAGGAGTATTGGGAGCAGGCTCTTTTTGAGGTTGAAAATCGGTTATTGAAAAGCCTTGAGAAATGTGAACGTGAAATAGCACTTCATCTTTTTCATGACGATACATCAATCTATGAAAAGTATGTTCGAGAACGACTGAACTCACATGGCCATAGTTTTACCAACCGACTAATTATGAAAAGATATTCTGTGAGTCGAGTTCCAATTTATGTTTCTATTGGTCTTGCATTGATTTGGTTTGTATTAATTCTTTGCACGCTGAGGGGTTATCAGCCTTTTTCAATTCCTTCGTTTATTGTTGGATTTTAAATCGATCGCTTACTGAGGAGTGATCTCGTGGGCGACAATAAGCTAATCGTATTGCTCCGCATGAAAAACGTTAAATTAAAAACAAACCGCCGATTTATTCTGGCGGTTTGTTTTATGCGGCTGCGCCGCGTGTTTTTTGGTGCGCGTTCCGCCGCGCTGGCAGGAAGGGGGATTTGCTTCTGCAAACCCCCCTTCACCCCAAAGCAGCCCCCGGTATCTGCGCCGACTGCGTCGGTGCCCTCGCTGCGGACAATCGAGGCGGTTGCGCTCAAAACTCGGCCTGCGGCCTCAAACAATGAGCGCAAAAACCCCGTCCCGCTTGTTCCTCACTCGGCTGGATACAGGGGATAGAAAATCATGATTCCACCATGGATGTGCTTGGTTTCGTGCTGGTGCTGGGCTCGCCGTAGGGTGTGCAAATCTTTGATTTGCGCACGCGGACGCGGCGTTTATTACATCGCTGCTTAATCGAAGCACTGTAGGTACGATTAGCGAAGCGTAATCGTACGTATGTACCCATTCCTCCGATTTCGCTTTGCTCTATCGGAGCTACGCTGCTCGCCGTAGGGTGCGCAAGGTTTTATTTGCGCATCCGGGCTGCGCGTTAATTCAAACCACGGTTAATTTGAATCGCGGTTTTGGTGCGCAAATCCCTGTGGGATTTTCACACCCTACGGGGTATTGCTCTGTAGCATTTTATTTTTATTATCTTCAAGGCAATACATCTAACTATCATCTTGATCGTTGGTCTGGGGCTTGAGATTCCGTCTAAGCGCACCGCATACGGCGCAATTCGCGGTGCTCGTTGGCGTTCTACGTTGTGAAATTAAAAAAACGCCAGATCATTGCGTAATGCCGTTCACTTAAGCCAAGTGAACGGCATTTTTTATCTCCGTTACTTCGT
>NZ_CAMTIA010000073.1 GCF_947072475.1 uncultured Deefgea sp. | reverse complement strand
GCTGTATGCAGTTGACTCACGACCCAACGATTCCATTCATCGTCGTGTTGAGCTTGTTTCAGATCGTCAGCCACTTCCAATTCGCGTTTAAAGTCGGCTAGTGTCTTGTGCTGATTTGCCATGATTTGGAATTCGAGTTGTAATTTTGCGACAATCTTAATGCACAACTGCTGAGCAATGCGAGAGTTAGAGGTTTTCAGGCTTTTCCACAGTATCTTTTTACCAACTTTGGCTTGAAGTTGATGAGGTACGCGGATTCGCAAATAGTAAGTGCTTGCGCGTTTTATGAGGTAGGTCACGGTATTGCTCCTGTATAGCAACGTGTGTAGCAAAACAGGATTTTTCGTGTAGCAAAACGCAAAAATGCAGCAATACCGAACGCCAATTCAAAGAAAAAGCCCCTAAAATCAGGGGCTTATTCAATGTGGTGTGGAGGTGGGGGGAGTCGAACCCCCGTCCGGAAGCACTCTACGAAGAGTTCTACATGTTTAGCCTTATCTTTTGGGTTTTAACCCCCTTTCACGCCGATGGGCAGGCTTGAGGAGAGCGAGTTACCTAAATTTAACCCTAACCCAAGTAACCCGAGTTAAGGCGATTCCATCTAAATGACTCTACTGCTGGTTTGACCCAGCCCACCCGATGGACCCTGTGGTGTAGAGTCTAGCGCGATTAAGCGGCTAGAGCGTAAGTTTCGTCGTTTGCGACTATAAAAATACAGTGTTTAACGGGAATCTGCGATCCCGACATGCCCTCACCCGCTTTGCAACCCCCGTCGAAACCATGGCGCCCCCGATCGGTAGTCTTCAAGTTGGACAAGAAGAAGGGCGATTATACCTGCTTATGCTTGCTTTGGGCTAGTAGATCACGCCTTAACTTCCGGCCGCTAGACCTAGTGGATTGATATCAAAGACTTAGTTATTTGCTGGTGTGCATTTTATCGTCAATGCAGCCAAATTGTTGGGTTTTTAACGACGAACTTTATCGCATTCTTTCTGTGGGTTTCTTTTTGTTGACGTTTCCTGGTTAGATTGCTGCCTTTTAAAGTCGTAAATTCTGACTACACTACTTAAGTAGTGGCTGTAGTGCTATTTGTTTGGCCGTGTGATTTGATATTTGACCTGCCATAGGTGGCTTATGAAGCAGATTATTTTGGCGCTTGAAAATGCGCTTGAGTTACTCGAGCATCTGAGTGTTTATCATGCCGATGGTAATCATCATGGCGCGATCACTTTGGCCAGTTTGCGGTTTAATGAGGGCCGTTTAATCGGTTTGATTGCGCCGCCGGCGATGCGATCAGAGCTAATTAGTGTTGAGGATTTATGCTTTGCATCGCCTGAGCAGGCAGGACGAATGTGGGATAAGGTCAGTCCGCGCAGCGATTTATATTCGGTGGGCTGCTTGCTGTATACCTGGCTGAATGATTCGCCGCCCTTTGTGGCGAATGATTTGTTGGCTTTGGTGCATGCCCACTTGGCGCTGCCCCCTGCAGCCATGCCAAACACGCAGTTAATCCCCCCGGTATTGCGCCGCATTGTATTTAAGCTGCTGGAAAAACCAACGATGGGGCGCTATGCCTCTGTTGCTGGCTTAAGCGCTGATTTACGTGAGTGTTTGCAGCGGATGCAGTCTGGCTTGGTCGAAGATTTTTTGCTGGGTACGCATGATGAATCTGGGCGTTTTGTCATCTCTAACAAGTTGTATGGTCGCGATGCAGATGTCGCACAATTGCAGCAACTTTTTGAACGCGCCTGCCAAGGCGAGGGCGTGCTGTGCACCATTGGCGGCTATTCAGGCATTGGCAAAACCAGTTTGGTTCGTAGTTTGCGCGCGGCGGTTGCCGCATCGTGCGGTGCTATGGCCGAGGGTAAACATGACCAATTTCGTCGGCAGGTGCCTTACTCGGCGTTAATTGAGACGTTTACTGCTTTATTGCGACGGATTTTGTCTGGAGATCGGGCGCATTTAGCGCGCTGGAGTGTGGTGTTACGTGATGCGCTGGGTGAAAATAGTGCCGTGATTGCTGAGTTAATCCCCGATATTACGCGAATTATTGGCCCGCAAGCCAAACCCTGCGTGTTGGAAGGGCCGGCTGGCCAACATCGTTTTAATATGGCATTTACCGCGTTATTAAAGGCATTTGCGAATTCAAATCACCCATTAGTTTTGTTCTTAGACGATGTGCAATGGGCTGATTTTGCCTCCTTGGCTTTAATTCAAAGCTGCCTTTCTGAAGGAAATGTGGGTTATTTATTGGTCTTGTGTGCTTATCGAGATAATGAGGTTGATGAGCAGCATCCACTGGCTTTGATGTTTGCCGAGCTTAAAAAGAAGGGTGTAGCGATTCAAGCCGTGAGCGTTGGGCCACTTGCTACATTGCATTTGGCTGAATTGGTGTGCGATAGTTTTCCGGGTCTAGATGATTTGCCATTGTTTTACGATATGTTAATGCGTAAAACGCAAGGCAATCCGTTCTTTTTACGGCAGTTCTTGCAGGAATTGTATGATGAAAAAATCTTATCATTTCATCCGCAGCGCCGTTGGTGGGTTTGGTCTAAGGCGCGCGCCTTAGCACTCACACATACTGAAAATGTCATTGATTTAATGGTTCGCCGCATTCGGCGCCTGCCGCCAGATACCCGCAATATCTTGAATATGGCCGCCAGCATTGGTAATCGATTTGATTTGGCAACCTTGTCTATGGTCGGCGAGCTTGATCAAGCGACGATTTTGACGATGTTAGCGCCGGCGTTGCAAGAAGAAATTGTATTGCCCATTACCGATGGCAAAGATAGGCATGAATTTAAGTTCTTGCACGATCGAGTACAGCAAGGCGCTTATGTTTTAGAGTCGGATGAATATACCAATCAGTTGCATTTGCGGATTGGCCGTTTGCTGCTCGAGCGAATGTTGGCGAGTGATGTCGAACCTAAATTATTTGAAATCGTCGATCACCTTAATGCGGCGCAGCATTTAATTGGTGCGCCAAATGAGCGCTTGCAATTGGCGGAGCTTAATTTTCAGGCTGGGGTTAAGGCAAGGCAGGCCATGGCTTATCAGGCGGCGCTCAGTTATTTAGAGGCTGGAATTGCGCTGTTGAACGATGCGTTTTCGCCGAGTAATTTTGATCTTTCATTTAGTCTTTATTTAAATGCGGCCCAAGTGTTTGAGCTCGCTGGCTCATATGAACGTTTTGCAGATTATATTCATTTGCTTGAGCAGCATGCTCAAACGCCACTACAGCAAGTTGAGCTGTATTTTTTACGCATTGCCCATTTAAATCACGATAGCCGTTTAGCAGAAATCAATGAGCTTGGCCGAGAAGCCTTGGCTTTATTTGGTATTGATATTCCGCCGCTCGATGATGCCGCAGCGTTAATGAAAAGGTATCAGCAAGAGCTTGAGCAATTTGAAGCTACGATGCGTACGCAGTCTTATTCATCACTTGATGATGTGCCGGTCAGTGATGCTGCTGCGCATGATGCGATACTTAAGGTGTTATCGCAGGTTTCTGAACCCGCTATTTTTGTGAATTTCCCGTTTTTTTCGGTGATTGCGATTATTGGTGTTAATCGATCAATACGCTATGGCTATACGCGGGTTTCGCCGATGTTTTTTACTTTGCTGGGTATTGCATTAATTGCGCATCATCGCCGATACCAAGACGCCTGCAAAATTGCCGAAGTGGGTATTCGCTTACTCAATAGCAATAGCAAAACCTATGATTTATACGGCTATGAGCGCTGTTTAGCCTATCACGGTTGGAATATTACCCATTGGGCCGAACCGGCTCAACGCGCAGTTCCGCTACTCAATGAAGGCTATAGCGTCGCATTGCGCGCACATGATCCTTTGTATGGCGGCTATATGCTGGTCGGTATTCCTTGGGTGAGTTTGTTTTTATGCCGTGATGTGACCGATTTGCAGTCCACCGCGCAGCGAACACTTAATTTTTGTGCCAGCAATGAACTGCCTTTTGTCAGTAGCTTGAGCTTGCCATTTGCCGCCACTGCGGCTGCATTACATGGTGATACCGCGGGTTTAGGGGTGTTGGATCATAGCGAGTTTTCGGAGGCCGAGTTTCTTGAGGCTTGGCAGTCGGTCCCGATTACCATTGCAGGCTTGAATATTTGCCGAATGATGCTGTACACCCTTGAGGGGCGCTTTGATGATGCGATTCGTTTGTATGCCAGCGTGAAAGCGGCGTGGCCAGCGACGTATTTATTAAGTTTGCATCATCCATTTTGGCATGGCGTGGCTTTGGCAGGAAAAGCCAGAGCGGCCGAGTCGAGTTGTCGCACGGAGTTATTGCTGGAATTAAGAGACATCGAATCGTTCTATCAGTCGGTTTATGTGGCCGGTTGCGCTGAAAATGTTGAAGACAAATTGTTTTTCTTACGAGCATTATTAGCCGATTTAGACGGCGAAGAAGAACAAGCCGTATCGCTCTGCCAGCAAGCGATCCACAGTGCGCGGCATCATTGCTTTTTGCTGAATCTGGGGTTTTTTAATGAAACATTGGCGCAAATGCATCAGCGCCGGCGCAATGCTGCAGCAAGTACTTTGGCGCTTGAGCAGGCCGCTCTGGCCTATGTTGAATGCCAAGCACTGGCTTTGGCGCAAAGAGTGAAATCGCGTATCTTGCCGAAGATTGAATTGGCCAGAACGGCCAGCACGGTATCGAATGAATTTGGTTTAGATGCCATTGATGTTTTGGCGATTTTACGCGCGGTGCAGACCATCTCCAGTGAAAGCAAACTCGATGGTTTGTTGTCTCGACTGTTAAAAATCATTTTGGAATCATCGGGTGCTCAGCAAGGTTGTATTGTCTTGGATTTAGACAACCGGTTGTCTATTGAAGAATCTGCCGGATCAATGCAGGCGGATACGGGGTTGGCCGAATCGGTGATTCGCTTGGTTAACAATACTCGTGAGGCTGTTGTTTTAGAAGACGCCAGCCAAGCGCTTGAGTTTGCTGATGATCCGCAGATTCATTCCCGAAAAATAAAATCTTTGCTTTGTATGCCGATTGGCCGACAAGGTAAAACGCAGCGTGTACTGTATTTAGAGCATGGTTCGGTTGAGGGGGTTTTTTCCGTGAAGCGTTGCCAAGCCATTAGCTGGTTGGCGGCGCAAGCGGCGATCTCGATTGAAAATTTAACCGCGTATGCCGAACTCGATGCGTATAAAAACCATCTAGAGGCCTTGGTTGAAGAGCGTACCGGTGAGCTCGAAATCGCCAAAGACACCGCCGAAGAGGCAACTCGCGCTAAAAGTGATTTTTTGGCCAATATGAGCCACGAAATTCGCACCCCCATGAATGCCATTATTGGGATGTCACAATTGGCTTTAGAGTTGCCACTCGAAGCCAAGGCACGTAATTACGTGAGTAAAGTGAATAAAGCTGCTGAAAATCTACTGGGCATTATTAATGATATTTTAGATTTTTCCAAAATCGAAGCCGGCAAACTGGATATGGAATTAGCTGATTTTGGCTTAGAGGATGTGCTCGATCATTTGGCTAATCTGGTCGCCGATAAGGCATCAGACAAAGGGCTTGAATTATTATTTGAAGTACCGATGGATTTGCCGATGTCTTTAGTGGGGGATTCATTACGCTTAGGGCAGATTTTAGTTAATTTGGGGAATAACGCGGTTAAATTTACCGAAAAAGGACAGGTTGTCGTTGGGGTAGAAAAAATCAGTGCCGACAGTGAATTGATTGAATTGCATTTTTGGGTGCGTGATTCGGGTATCGGGATGAATGTCGCCCAGTGTGACAAATTATTTCAATCGTTTAGTCAGGCCGATAGCTCAACCAGTCGCAAATATGGCGGCACCGGTTTGGGTTTGGTGATTTCTAAAAAATTAGTTGAATTAATGAATGGCCGAATTTGGGTAGAAAGCCAAGAAGGCGTCGGGACAACGTTTCATTTTCATGCCTTCTTTGGCCTGCAGGCGAGCCAAAAAGCGCCCAAACGGATGTTTCTTGCTGAGGAATTATCCGGTTTACGCGTGCTGATTGCCGATGATAATCCGACGGCCAGAGAAATTTTGGCGCGGATGGTGGGCAGTTTTGGCATGCAGATTGATCAGGTGAGTAATGGGCATTTGGCGATCGGTATGATTGCCAATTCGATGAGTGGTGGCCAGCCCTATCATTTGATCTTGATGGATTACAAAATGCCAATGCTCGATGGCTTGCAGTGCATTTTGCAATTACAAGCTGCGTTTGCCAGCGGCTTACCGCCGATGATTTTAATCTCGGCCTATGGTCAAGATGTGGCGGCATTGGCAGAGCAATCTGGCGCACGAGTGCGCGGTGTGATGAGTAAGCCGGTATCCCGATCGTCTTTATTAGAGGCGATTGGTTTGGCTTTAGATAAAGGCCAGTTGGCCGAAACTCGTTTTGAGCAAAGGGCTGAAACGCAAAGTGAGGCCATGCTAAAACTGCATGGTGCACGGATTTTGTTGGTTGAAGACAATGTACTGAATCAAGAGCTAGCAATTGCGTTGCTAGAAAAAGCGGGTATTGAGGTGCGCTTGGCCGAAAATGGCCAGATTGCTTTGGATATTTTGGCCGAACAGCATGATTTTGACGGCATTTTAATGGATTGCCAAATGCCGATACTGGATGGCTATGCCGCCACTAAAATCATTCGCAATCAGCCGGCATGGGCGCATTTGCCAATCATTGCCATGACCGCCAATGCCATGGCGGGGGATCGCGATAAGGTTTTGGCCGTGGGAATGAATGACCATATTGCCAAGCCACTCAATGTCGGCGAAATGTTCGCCACTATTGCGCGTTGGATTAGCCCGCAAAAAAATCGTTTACTGGCCGACCCCGCAGGGGTGGACGATGCCGCTCGCCCCGCTGCAATTGAGTCGCAACGTACTATTTATGATTTGCCCGGAATTGATGCGGCCCGTGGTTTGGCGTGTTGTATGTCAGATGAAGGCTTGTATATGAAACTATTGCTGCTGTTTTCTAATAGCATTAGTCAATTTGAAACTGACTTCGCCGCCGCACAAATGGCGAGCGATCCGAATGCCGCGATGCGCTGTGCGCACTCTTTAAAAGGCATGGCGGTTAATTTGGGCGCTAGCCAGATTCAGCAGGTGGCGGGTGAGTTAGAGCAAGCGTGTATTGAACAGCAATCCAATGAGCAGATTGCTAAGCAGTTAGCCATCGTGGTGGCTGCATTGCAACCGGTGCTGGTCGGCCTGCGGCAATTGCAGGCGACGCAGCCAGAGAGTGAGTTGATTCGCTAAATGGCTTGCGCTCAGCGGTGCCGTTGATTCACCGCTGAGTCGAGCGCCATCGCGCTTATCGTCGCGGCGGTAAGTACTTGAGTAATTCAAGCGGATGTTCAATCTGAATATCCGCCCCCCAGCTTTGCGGCTGATCCGTTTCGCGGATGTAGCCATAATTAGCCAGCACCGTTGTCATGCCCACATTGCGTCCTGCTTCAATATCACGTTCAGCATCGCCAACATACAGGCAATGGGCCGGATCAATGCCCAGTTCGGCCGCAGCATGCCGCATGGGCTCAGGTGCTGGCTTGGGTATACCCACCGTATCCCCAGAAACACAGGTCTCTGGCGCAATAGGGAAGGGGAGTAATTGAACCAGCGGGTCGGTAAAACGCATCGGCTTATTGGTGATAATTCCCCACGCTAGCCCTCGCGCGTTAATCTGCGTGATGAGCTCGCTGATGCCATCAAATAACACCGTGTCTTGGCATACATAGTTCTGGTAATGATCGAAAAAACGCGCGAGCAAGGGCGCATATTCAGCGTCATCCGGCGTTAAGCCAAATCCCAACTCCAAAATACCGCGCGCACCGTGGCTGGCTAAGGGGCGAATCGCCGCATAAGGTTGCGGCTCACGGCCTTCTTCCAGTAGTAGTCGATTGAGCGCCCCAGCCAAATCGGGCGCGGTATCGGCAATCGTGCCATCAAGGTCAAATAAAACGGCGCGGATCATGCGTTTTTCTGCGTGGCGACGATGTAATTGACATCGGTGTCATCGCTTAGTTTGTAAGTGTCGGTGATTGGGTTATACGTCATACCGGTAATTGCGACGGTATTTAAGCCCACTGCGCGGGTCATGCGCGCCAATTCGGACGGCTTAATAAATTTTTTATATTCGTGTGTGCCGCGCGGCAACATATTGAGTACGTATTCAGCGCCAAGCACGGCCAGCAAATAGGACTTTGGATTGCGATTGAGCGTTGAAAAAAACACCCAGCCACCCGGCTTCACCAAGCGAGCGCAAGCTTCGATAATGCTGGCCGGTGATGGCACATGCTCCAGCATTTCCATACAAGTGACCACATCATAGGTTTCGGCTTGCTCGGCGGCGAGTTGCTCAACCGGGATGTTTTGATAGTTAACGCTTAAGCCCGACTCAAATAAATGCAATTTTGCGACTTTAAGTGATTTTTCGGCTAAATCAATGCCGGTAACGATGGCGCCGCGTTCGGCTAAACCTTCAGATAAAATGCCGCCGCCACAACCCACATCCAGCATCGTGAGGCCTTTGATTCCGGCGTATTGCTCGATAAAGCCGATTCGAAGCGGGTTAATTTCGTGTAAGGGTTTGAATTCGCTGCTTTTGTCCCACCATTTATGCGCAAGAGCAGAAAATTTCTCGATCTCAGCTTGATCGACATTAATATGGGTATCGGTCACAACGGTATTCCTTATGAGGCTTGGATGGCAATACATACCAAGGCGATATCAAATTGTCGGCAATTGCATTGATTAAATACTGGCCGGCAAATTCAAAGCGATTGGTGAAAACAAATAGATAGCGAATCGTAGCATGCCTAAGCGCGCGCGTGCAGTATGGTGCAGGGGAGGCATTGCGGTATTTCTTACAGACGTAAAAAAACCGACCTAAGGTCGGTTTTTCTATACTGCGAAGAGCTAATTACTTAGCTTCAACAGCAGAAGCAACATCAGAAGCTGCTTGAGCAACATCAGAAGCTACAGCGTCAACAGCAGAAGCTGCAGTTGCTTCAACAGCAGAAGCTGCTTCAACAACAGCAGAAGCTGCATCAGCAGCTACATCTTCTTTTTTACCGCAAGCAGACAAAGCAACAGCCAACAAAGCAGCAACGAGTAGAGTTTGTTTCATTTTTAAGACCTTTTAGCTAAAAAGTGAGGGTAATTTCAAAACAAAGCAGCAAAATATTTTGCTGACTTGATTCAAATAAATTTCTTAAGTTGTTCACACAACCGACAGGACGAATTCTAAGCACTGCAGAACAAAATGGCTAGTACCCAAGCGGCAAAAACAGGGGGTATTTAGATTGAATCTCGCTACTTCGTGTAACCGCGTGTACAGCCTTATAAATAAAGGCGTTGCAGGCTATCTGCAGGGCTGGCTTGCTCCCAGAGTAGGGCAAAATCGTGTTGCAAATTCGCGACGATGCTAGGGTTTTCCCCAGTCTCGCCACGAAAGCTAGAGAAATGATGCCTTTGTAAAAAAAATTGCCGATCCGCAACGATAAATCCTTTTTCTTTACCCAGCGAAAAATCGTGGCCTTGTCGGATTTCGATCAAATGCGAAAATCGATCGCGTAATTGCAATAAGCGTGGACAGCGCGTGGCCAGAAAATCAGCATGTTGCACCCATATTTTGAGTCGACCCGATGGCGTGGCGGTAAAAAAATCCCACAGCGCATCATGGCAAGCGCGACTATCGATATCGCTTTCGCAATAGTCGCGCTCGCAGAGGATGAGTTCGTGTCGCGCCAAGCGTAAAGTGGCCAAAAATGCCGCTTGATAACTAAGCTTGCGATCAAACGGCATTAAGACTTCATTGGATGGGCTTAAGGGTGATGTAGCCATATTCATAATAAGTGAACAAGGTTTCTAAAAGTTCTTCAGTATAAACCTCCGCACCAAGCTGTCTATTGTTTGCTAACTCGTGTAATGCATCGAGCGAGTCGGCGTGACATTCCAAGACTTCACCATTAATAAACAGAGCATCGTCGCTGTAGAGCATTTGGCTTTTTAGATCGAGCATCACGCCCGATGTCGCCACTGCGGCAGCAAAATCATCAAAGTCGAGTAATTCTTCGGTTTGATCAAAAAACACATGCGGTGGCGGCTCGGTAAAGTAGCGACCGATAAAGTCTTTAACGCGCTCATCATTCCATTGAATGTTTTGCAGCATTTGGCTGATGCGATCGGTAAATTGCTCGTCAATTCTTGCCGGTACACTGGTTACCGTTGCGTCTGGGTCGGCATACATGCCTTCCAGGCAGATTTCGTCTTGCAGATACTCTAAAAATTTGACGGCGATTTCTTGGGTTTTTGGCGCGCGAAAACCAATCGAATAAGTCATCCCCGGCTCAAGTGCCACACCGTAATGCGCGTATTGCGGCGGCAGGTACAGCATATCGCCATGCTCTAAAATCCATTCTTGCTCGGGATTAAAGTCTTTTAGCACGCGAATCGGTGCGTCTTCGATAAAGCCACTGGCGTCATCGCTGGAAATTTGCCAGCGTTTTTTACCGCCCACTTGCAGTAAAAACACATCGTAAGAGTCGTAATGTGGGCCGACCGTGCCGCCGGGCGGGGCATAAGAAATCATTAGGTCGTCAAGGCGCGTGTAAGGTAGAAAATTAAAGCGATATAATAATTCAGAAATATGTGGCACTAAATGATTCACGCTTTGGACCAAAATAGTCCAATCGGTTTCGCCAAGTCGCTTTAGGCGAGACGGAGTAAATGGCCCGCTTTCGAGTTTCCATTGCTCATTTTTGTATTCGATTAAACGAGATTGCACGTCGTCGCGTTCGGCCAACTGGGCCAAACGGGCGTAGTCGATGATTTCGGGGAAGTCAGTCCACGCTTGGCGAATGAGCAAAGGTTTTTTTTGCCAATATTCACGTAAAAATTCTTCGGGTGAGATGGCGCCTAATAGTGTTTTACGCATGGCTGATGACTATAACGAGAAAATAAGAAGCTAATTATCGCACTGACTGGAGTATTTATGCTGAATTCTGGAGATGTTGCACCACTGTTTTCTTTGCCGGATGCACAAATGAATGCAGTGCAACTGGCTGATTTTTTGGGTAAAAAAACCGTGATCCTGTATTTTTTTAATGGCGACAAAACGCCGGGTGGTATTTTAGAGGCCATTGAGTTTTCTGATCGGGTTGCCGCATTTGCGAAATATGGTGCTGTTATTCTGGGGGTGAGCCGTGATGATTGCATGGCGCACGAGCTATTTATTGATGAGCATGGGCTAGAATTTGAGCTGCTCTCGGACGCCGAAAGCGAAGTCATTGCCTTGTATCATGCGCAACACCGATGGGAAGCGAAGGGCATGGTAAGATACGGCATCGATCGCTCGACGTTTGTGATTGATCCAACGGGCATCATTCGGCATGCTTTCTACCACGTGACTCCCAAGGGTCATGCGGCTGAAATACTCGAACTCGTTAAACAAATCGAGATTCATTAACTATCAGGACTAAATACAATGCAAATTGCAAAAAATTCCGCAGTGACCATTAACTATGAAATGTACAACGCAGAAGGCGTACAAATCGACAAAACCGAAGAGCCAATCGCTTACTTGCACGGTGGCTACGACAATATCTTGCCTTTGGTTGAAGAAGCACTGCACGGTAAAGCCGTTGGCGACACTGTTGAAGTGACCATGTCGGCTGAAGACGCCTTTGGCGAATTCGAGCCAGAATTGGTGCGTGAAGAAGAAAAAGATGTGTTCCCACCAGAAGTTGAAGTGGGCATGATGTTTGAAGCGGATGATCCTATCTCTGGTGATGTGATTTTGTTCCGCGTAACTGAAATCAACGAAGGCACCGTGACGGTCGATGGTAACCATCCATTTGCTGGCATGAGCATTCGCTTTGTCGCTTCGGTGATTGATGTTCGTGATGCAACTAGCGAAGAATTGTCACACGGCCACGTTCATGGCGCGCACGGTCATCATCACT
>NZ_CAMTIA010000072.1 GCF_947072475.1 uncultured Deefgea sp. | reverse complement strand
GTTCGTAAGTCGCAATGATCTTTAACTCGTAAGCCGCAATCGATCCGAATCGATGTAATCGTAGGGGGCAATGAGCGTTAGCGAATTGCACCGGCTTTTGCGTCAATTGCATCGATCTGTATGCAAATTGCAAAATGGGTGAATTGAATCGTGTGCTGTGGTTGCTCCACGATTGCTCGGCGCAATTCGCTTTGCTCATTGACGCCCTACGTTTGGCGTTACTTTTACGGATGGTTCGTAAGTCGCAATGAGCTTTAACTCGTAAGCCGCAATCGATCCGAATCGATGTAATCGTAGGGGGCAATGAGCGTTAGCGAATTGCACCGGCTTTTGCGTCAATTGCATCGATCTGTATGCAAATTGCAAAATGGGTGAATTGAATCGTGTGCTGTGGTTGCTCCACGATTGCTCGGCGCAATTCGCTTTGCTCATTGTCGCCCTACGTTTGCGATTGCTTTTACGGATGGGGTGGCGATACTGCGTGCATGCCTAATTATCGCCGCACATGGCTACCGGGTGGGACGTGGTTTTTTACTGTGACCTTGCTGGAACGCCACAACAATTTTTTATTGGTGCAACACATCGATCTGCTGCGTGAGGCGGTGGCCTATACGCGGCAGAGACATCCATTTCAAATTCATGCGTGGGTGGTGTTGCCTGATCATCTGCACTGCATTCTTGAATTACCCGCCGGAGATACAGATTTCTCATTGCGTTGGCGATTGATTAAAGCCTATTTCTCTCGCAACCTACCCACCGATGAATGGCGAAATCCCGCTCGCGTGCGTCGTGGTGAGCGTGGCATTTGGCAGCGGCGCTTCTGGGAGCATTTGATCCGAGATGAGCGGGATTTTCAGAATCACATGGATTACATTCATTTCAATCCGGTTAAACATGGCTTGGTTGCCAATGTGCAAGACTGGCCATATTCGACCTTTCACGCCTTGGTGACGCAATCGAGTCACTCGTAAGTCGCAATCTATCCGAATCCGATGCCATCGTAGGGGGCAATGAGCGTTAGCGAATTGCACCGGCTTTGCGTCAATTGCACCGATCTGCATGCAAATTGCACAATGGGTGAATTGAATTGTGTGTTGTGGTGGCTCGACGGGTGCTCGGCGCAATTCGCTTTGCTCATTGGCGCCCTACGCTGTGATACAAAAACCACCCGATTGATTCGGGCGGTGTTGGCCGTGGTTTTGGGTGGAAATCCGTGGGCGTTGGGCAATCATCATTTATATTGATGCGGCGAGAGGGTGGTAATTTGGCGCAGACATGGCTGGTGTGTAATGCCAAAGTACGCTCCTTTGTCGCTGAGCATGTCGCGGCGCTTGATTTAAATTGACTATATAAGGAACCCGCCGGTGGACACTTGGTTTACGCAACTTAAAACGCTGTTGTTTGACACGCCCGAAGTCTATCGCGTGCTATTGGCCATTTTGGTGATTGTTACGGTGAATGCCTTGCTGGCGTATGCGCTGCGTCAAGTGACGCGGTTGGCGCAAAAATCCAATACCCGCTGGGACGATGTGCTAGTGCATGCTGCCCGTCCGGCTTTGCGTAGTTTGGTTTGGGTGTTGGGGATTAGCTATATTTTGACGCTGATTCCACAGTATTTGCATGTCAATCTCGTCGGTTTAACGTCGCCATTACGCAGTGTCGGGGTGACGCTGTGCTTGGCTTGGTTCTTATTTCGCTTGATTGCTTTGACCAGCCAAAGCTTTTTGAGTGATCGCTATGAGCGCGGCGAAAGTGTTGATTCGACGACGGTGGATGCCTTATCTAAACTGGGGCGGTTAATCGTCGTGATTGCCACCGCGCTGAGCATTTTGCAGACGCTCGGTTTTAGTGTCTCAGGGGTGCTTGCGGCGGGTGGGATTGGTGGTTTGGCGGTGGGTTTTGCCGCCAAAGATTTGCTGGCCAATTTTTTTGGTGGCTTGACGATTTATTTGGATCGACCGTTTAGCGTGGGTGAATGGATCCGTTCGCCCGATAAACAGATTGAAGGCACGGTAGAAAAAATTTCTTGGCGGCATACGCGGATTCGCGGCTTTAATAAAAACCCGATTTACGTGCCGAATGCGATTTTTACCACCATCGTGGTCGAAAACCCTTCGCGTATGACGCATCGCCGCATTCGCGAAACCATCGGTCTGCGGTATGACGATATTGCCCAAGTGCATAGCATTGTCAGCCAGGTTAAAGAAATGCTACACGCTCATCCCGAAATTGATTCGACGCAAACCACCATCGTTAATTTCAATCAATTTGCCGCGTCATCGCTGGATATTATGTTGTACACCTTCACCAAAACCACCGACTGGGTGCGTTTTCATGCGGTGAAGCAAGATGTGTTATTGCAAATTGCGGCCATTATTGAGCAGCACCACGCGCAAATTGCCTTCCCGACGAGCACGATACATATTCAACAAGAGCCACCAGAAGCTTAAGCAGCCCGGTTGGGTGGCTCGCGTCCCACTGTCGCTATCGGCTTGGCGAGTTAGCTCGTCGCGCTTTCAGCTAAGCACGCCCTCGATATCACACAAAACCGCCCGATTGATTCAGGCGGTTTTTTTTCGCACAGTTTCAAGTTGCAGGCCAAAATTTCGGATGTATTGGTCTGAGGACTAAGGATTTTAAAAGCGGCATCCTAATACCTAATAAATTTGTTAAATAGATTGCGGCAGATGTGGAACTCATTGCAGAGCGCAAGGTCTGAATTGACTAGATCGTAGTACTCATTTGATTGATTTATAAAAAGGGGAATTGAGATGGGTTTGTTTGATATGTTCAAGAGCGACACTAGCACGACGATGAGTCCACATTTCGCTTTTGCGACTGGCCTTTTATACATGATGTCGGCTGATGGCGAGATGGATAACGAAGAAGTCGGCCATTTGTTGTCAGTATTGGGCGGCCAAAAATCAAGCAGTGGCGCGATTGGTGTTGGTGCGCAAAATAAACAGTTGCTTGACCGCGCTTTGGCGTATCGCCAAAAAAATTCGATTGATACGTTCTTGGCCGAAGCGACGCCGGTATTAACCGACGCGCAAAAAATGTGCATTTTGATGAATCTGCTCGATTCAGCATTCTCTGATGGCGAAGCTGAGCCAGAAGAACAAGCCTTGTTTGCCAAGATTCAGGCGGCATTTGGTGTGAGCGATGAGCGTTTTAAACCGTTTTTCCAAGTATTAATGGTGAAAAACGACCGCGCTGTGTTTGTAAATAAAGATCATCCAAGCAATCAAGCCGGCTATACCGTGCAACTGAATTGATGCCGGATTAGATCGCAAAAAAACCGCCAAATTATCGGCGGTTTTTTTACGCCTGCATTGGCCGATGCACCATACCTCATGCTCGCGGACGGGTTGATTTGGCGCAGTGCAGTCAGCGGCCAAGCAAGAGCGAAAGGCTGTTGTTAGCGATCAATGGGTCTGCTTCGCCAATCCATGTGCAATCAGTACTGGATATGAATATCTCGATGGATGATGGGGGCATGCGCTCATCTTGTGGCGCAGTGAGGCGCAGAAACGGCGGATCGGTGTTTTTTCTTGCTGTTTTCTTTTGTTTATATTGCATTTGCTTTTTAAATGAGTCAGCAAATGACCGGCAAATGCATGATACTGATGGTGATGGCTCGCCAGACGTGATGATTGTGCGACTTTGGGCCAAGTGGCTGTTGGGCAGCACAGTGCGGGCAAAATAATGGTTTGGCTGGAGTCAGAGGATGAGGCAAGAGACAAAGCAACAGTTTAAAAGACTAGAGTGGTCGGCGGTTTTGGCGCTGCTGTGTGCGGTGTTGGCGGCTATTTTTGTTTATCTTAGCTATGTCACTTTGGCTGAACGGCAAGCGGCGACTGATCGTCGCTATCAATCTTATTTATTGGCTGAGCAAACGCGTTTAAGTTCTGATCAATTAACGTTAATGGCCCGTGCTTATGCGGCAACGGGAAATACCAAGTTTTTGCAGTTTTATAATCAAATTCTTGAGATTAGAAATGGGATTCGCCCCAGACCAGAAAACTATCATCGGGTGTATTGGGATTTATTAATGCCCCATCAAGGCGTACCGCCTTTTCCGGATGGCCAAACGGTGAGTTTGCGGCAGTTATTAGATCAAAATGGATTTACTGAGCAAGAATTACTTCAATTGCGCGCCGCGCAAGCCAGCTCAGATCAATTGGCTGAGTTAGAAAGAAATGTATTTAAATTAGTGGCGCAAAATAAACCCAAAACGGAGGGCAATTATATTACGCCAGCGGCAGTGAGTCAGCTTTATGGTGAGGATTATTTTAAAGCTAAAAGTCAGATTATGTCGCGTATTAATGAGTTTTATTATTTGCAAGAGGTAAGAAATGCGACCAGTGTTGCTCGTGCGGCGACTAAAAATAATGTCATGATTAGTTTGGCTGTGTTGAGTTTTATTGGCTTGATTGTTAGCTCACTATTTAATTTTAGGGTAAGGGCTCGATTTTCCGAGCAATTTATTGGCGATCTACAAAACGAAGTGACCGAGCAAACGAATATTGTGATCGAAAAAAACCAAGAGCTAACGCATGCTTTTGATTTAATGGCCAAGGCGCAAAAAAATCTGATTGAAACAGAAAAAATGGCTTCCTTGGGCGCTTTAGTCGTTGGCGTGGCGCATGAAATTAATACCCCAGTTGGTATTTGCATCACGGCCACTAGCTATATGGAAGATGAGAATAATGAATTAAGTAAAATGGTGTCGGATCAATCCTTAAAGAAAAAATCGTTAGAAAATTATCTCGATAAATTTGACCAAAGTATTAAATTATCATTAAAAAATCTACATCGGATTGCTACGATTATTAATAATTTTAAAGAGGTTGCGGTGGATCAAGATGTGGATGTTTTTTCTTCGGTCGATTTAAAAGAAGATATTCAATACATGGTTGATGAAGTGGTGTTGAGTAATCAGTACAATCAAAATAAAATTACAATTGATGTGCATTGCGATGAACAATGGATTTGCCTGTGTTATCCCGGGGTTTTAATCAAGGTTTTAAGACAGTTACTTAAAAATGCCTTAATTCATGCTTTTGATACTGGCGATAATGGGCAGGTTGATGTGGTGGTGGCCAAAATAGAGAATTGCTATCAAATTAGCGTGCAAGATAATGGCAAAGGCATGCATGAGCTAGAGCAGCTCAAAATTTTTGATCCGTTTTATACCACCAAGCGCAATCAAGGCGGGATTGGTTTAGGTTTGCCGATTGTATTTAATTTGGTAACGCAAAAATTAGGCGGCTCGATTCGTTGTACTTCGGTGCTTGGGCAGGGCACGTGTTTTCAAATAAAAATTCCAGTTGAGGGAAAATCGGTCGATCTTACTTAAGTGCGGGTAGCAAGGTGTTATCACAAGGTGTTATCACCAGGCGTCCTAGCCGCAACCGTGCTGAGTACAGCTGGGCAAAGCGGTACTAGAAGACGAGCGCTTAAGGACTTTAGTGAGCGTTGCTTGTGGCAGGTGTGATTGAGGGCAGAGCCTGAATGATTGACTTCATTTGGGCTTTATTTATGGCGGATGGAGTTAGGTATGCAATTGGTGATTGGGAATAAAAACTACTCTTCATGGTCTTTGCGGCCGTGGCTGGGGATGAAAGTCGCAGGGATTAAATTTGACGAAGTGGCGCATGATTTGTATGCGCCCAATGCCTTGGTGGCGCGCTTGCAGTTCTCGCCTAGCGGCAAAGTGCCGGTTTTAATCGATGGTGATCTGCATATTTGGGATACCTTAGCGATTGCGGAATATTTGGCGGAACGTTATCCAGCGGCCAAATTATGGCCACAAGACATTGTAGCGCGCGCGTATGCGCGCTCGGTTTGTGCTGAGATGCATGCTGGATTTTCGGCCTTACGCACAATGTGTCCTATGGATGTGACTCAAAGGCACTCGGTGGTGATGAGTGATGCGCTGCAGGCGGATATTGATCGGGTATTGGCGATTTGGCATGATTGCCGCGCGCGCTTTGCTGGGCATGGCGAATTTTTGTTTGGGCATTTTTCTTGGGTGGATGCTTTTTTTGCACCGGTGGTGACGCGCTTTGTAACTTACGGAATTTCAGTGCCTGCACCGTTAGATTTATACATGAATGCAGTGCTAGCCTTGCCGCCAATGCAAGAATGGCGGATTGAGGCACGAGCAGAATTACGTCTTGCGGCATAGCTGGATTTGATCGGCAATTGGCGCTAAAAACAGCGGCTTTTTGCCGCTTTTTGTTGCCTATTTTTTAGGCACGATGTAGAATCCGCGCCTTCCCCTTGAATGATTTGAATGCCATGCAGATTGGCCCGTATCAGTTAAAAAATAATCTGATCGTTGCGCCCATGGCGGGAGTGACTGATCGTCCTTTTCGTCAATTGTGTAAACAGTTTGGCGCCGGGCATGCGGTCTCAGAAATGATGACCAGCGATGTGGCTTTGCGTTCAAGTCAAAAGTCTTTGCTGCGCGCTAATTTTGAAGGTGAACTGGCGCCGATTTCGGCGCAGATCGCCGGATCAGATCCCAAAATGCTGGCCGAAGCAGCGCGATTTCAAGTCGCCAATGGCGCGCAGATTGTGGATATCAATATGGGCTGCCCCGTCAAGAAGGTCTGCAATAAGTTGGCGGGTTCGGCTTTATTGCAAAACGAGCAATTGGTTGGCGATATTTTAGATGCCGTGGTCAATGCCGTTGATGTTCCTGTGACACTCAAAACGCGCTTGGGTTTTGCCAATGGCGCCGAAAACATTTTGCGCGTTGCTCAGTTGGCCGAGAACGCCGGGATTGCCGCATTGGCGATTCATGGCCGCACGCGCGAAGATATGTATCAAGGGCAGGCCAGATATGGATTGATTCGCGCAGTCAAAGAATCAATCTCGATTCCGGTGATTGCCAATGGCGATATTGATACTCCGGCCAAAGCGGCCTTGGTACTGAAAGAAACCGGGGCCGATGCGATTATGATTGGCCGTGCGGCACAAGGCCGACCTTGGTTATTTCGTGAAATTGCGCATTTTTTGGCGACCGGTGAAACCTTGCCGCCGCCCGAAGTGCTAGAAATTCATGGCGTATTGCTCGGGCATTTGGATGATTTGTATGCGTTTTATGGCGAATATTCCGGTTGCCGAATCGCGCGTAAGCACATTGCTTGGTATACCAAGGGTTTGCATGGCAGTAATGAATTTAGGCAAACGATGTATGCCGAGGAAACAACCGCTGGACAAGCGCTAGCGGTCGATACCTATTTAAAAAGCTTGCTCAATTTTGGCGAGCGACTGCAATACCGCAACACAGCGAACGAATCAGAATAGCGTAACAGCTGTGTGATGAAGACAATAACGAATACCGAAAAATCGGGAGATTGAATGACCACCCCCACCGACTTGATTGCAACGGCAATTAATGAATCGCTCGCGCAGTATTTTAATGACCTAGATGGTGAGCCGCCGAGTGCATTGTATGAAATGGTTTTGGCTCGCATGGAAAAACCGCTGTTGGTGAACGTGCTACAGCGCGTTGAAGGTAATCAATCGCGCGCTTCAGAAATGCTTGGCATTAATCGCAATACCTTGCGTAAAAAATTACAAGCCTACGATTTGTTATAAATCGACCCCGTGGGGTCTAGTTTCAATTCAAACAGAGGAAGCATGATGAGCAAAATTACCCGTGCCTTGATCAGCGTATCGGATAAAACTGGTGTATTAGCATTTGCCCAAGCCTTGCATCAGCAAGGCGTCGAGATTCTTTCGACCGGTGGCACCGCTAAATTATTCGCCGATCACGGTCTACCCGTGATTGAGGTGGCCGATTACACCGGCTTTCCTGAAATGCTCGATGGCCGCGTGAAGACCTTGCATCCAAAAATCCACGGTGGCATTTTAGGCCGTCGTGATTTAGACGCACATGTGGCCACCATGGGCGAGCATGGCATTGGTAATATTGATTTAGTTTGTGTGAATCTGTATCCGTTTGAAGCGACGATTGCCAAACCCGATTGCAGCTATGAAGACGCCATCGAAAACATCGACATCGGCGGCCCAGCCATGGTGCGTTCAGCCGCCAAAAACCACGCGCACGTGGCGATTGTCACTGATGCGGCTGACTACGATTTATTGATCGAAGAAATGCAAGCTAACACTGGCGCACTGACGTTGGCAACGCGCAAAAACTTGGCGAAAAAAGCCTTTAGCCATACCGCAGCGTATGACGGCGCGATTTCAAATTACCTGACGGCATTGACTACCGACGGTGAAAAAGCGCTTTACCCAACGCGCTTAAACTTGCAGTTTGAAAAAGTGCAAGACATGCGTTACGGCGAAAATCCACATCAATCAGCGGCGTTTTACCGTGATTTGGATCCAGCCGCAGGCAGCTTGGCCAATTACAAGCAATACCAAGGTAAAGAATTGTCGTACAACAATATCGCTGATTCGGATGCTGCGTGGGAATGCGTCAAGCAATTTGCTGAACCTGCATGTGTGATTGTTAAACACGCCAACCCTTGCGGCGTTGCCATAGGTAAAGACAGCTATAGCGCCTACCGCCTAGCCTTAGCGACCGATACCACCAGTGCCTTCGGTGGCATTATTGCCTTCAATAAAACCGTGGATGCCGATACGATTGAAGCAGTTTCGACGCAATTCTTGGAAGTATTGATTGCACCGTCGTACACAGCGGAAGCATTGGTCTTGATCGCCAAAAAACAAAACGTTCGCGTTTTGGAAATCGCCATTGAAAGCGGTGAAAACCGTTTTGATTTGAAGCGTGTTGGCGGTGGTTTGTTGGTGCAAACACCCGATGTGCATGCCTTGATGTTGGCCGATCTGAAAGTCGTGACCAAGTTGCAACCGACGCCAGAACAATTGAAAGATTTGTTGTTCGCGTGGAATGTGGCCAAGTTTGTTAAATCAAACGCGATTGTGTTCTGCAAAGGCGGCCAAACTCTGGGCGTTGGCGCTGGCCAAATGAGCCGTGTGGATTCAACTAAAATTGCCGCGATTAAAGCGCGTAATGCCGGTCTTGAATTACGCGGTTCGGTCGCAGCGTCAGATGCGTTCTTCCCATTCCGTGATGGGGTGGATGTGATTGCCGAAAACGGCGTGGCAGCGATTATTCAACCGGGTGGCAGTTTGCGCGATGAAGAAGTGATTGCGGCGGCTGATGAACATGGCATCGCAATGGTGATGACTGGCATTCGTCATTTCCGTCATTAATTGAGTGCGACCTCGGTGGTGCTCAGGCGCTACCGAGGTGATAGACATAAAAAAATACTAATAATAAAAACCAATTAACGAACCAATAGAGTTCGTATTTCACGGGAAGATGAATACATTTCTAACTATACGAATTATTAAAACAATGACATTAAAAAAAATATGGGCAATGTGTATCGGGCTATTGTTGGCGGCCAATGTATCAGCAGCAGACTGTGCCGATTGGTGGCTGTTTGATAAGGCCTGCAGCAATATTAGTGGTATTTGGAATGAAGGCGAAACCGGATTATTGCTCTCTGGCTACGCTTGGCATAATCGCAGCACCTATGATCGAGATAAAATCGATAACTATAACGAATTGGCGTATGGCGGCGGCCTTAGCTTGTATCGCAGCTTACCCAATAATAATGAAGAAATGATTTATGCGATGATGTTTTCTGATTCGCATAGCAAGCCTGAGACCCATATCGGCTATGCCTATATGTGGTACTGGAATGTCTTAGGACCACTTAAAGCGGGTGCGGGTTTGACTGCGGGTTTGTTCTCGCGCAGTGATATCGGCAGTTATGTCCCGTTGCCTTTTGCTTTGCCTTTAGTTGCTCTGAAATATGACAAGGTCAATCTGTATGCGACTTATATTCCAGGTGGTAGTAATAATGGCAATGTGTTGTTTATATTTTCCCGCTTTGATTACTAATCAGCGCTTGGAGTAAGAAAGAAATGAATATCCTCGTCATTGGCTCAGGTGGCCGTGAACATGCATTAGCTTGGAAATTAGCCCAATCTGAGCGCTCGACTAAAGTTTTTGTCGCGCCAGGTAATGCAGGGACTGCACTCGAAAAAAATCTCACCAATGTCGCAATCACCGCTATTTCAGAATTGATTGAATTTGCCAAAGCGGAAAACATCCAGCTAACCGTCGTCGGCCCAGAAGCGCCGTTGTCGCAAGGGATTGTGGATGCGTTTCGTTTGGCTGGGCTGAAGATTTTTGGCCCAACGCAAGCGGGCGCTCAGCTCGAATCATCTAAAGATTTTGCCAAAGCCTTTATGCAGCGTCATGGCATTCCAACTGCCGATTACCAAACCTTTGCCGATGCCGCCGCAGCGCACGCCTATATCGACGCCAAAGGCGCGCCGATTGTCATTAAGGCTGATGGCTTAGCTGCAGGTAAAGGCGTCGTGGTTGCGATGGATTTGCTTGAGGCTCACGCGGCGGTGGATGCGATGTTGTCAGACAATCAATTTGGCGACGCTGGTGCTCGCGTGGTGATTGAAGAATTCCTCACCGGCGAAGAAGCCAGCTTTATCGTGATGGTCGATGGTAAAAACGTATTGGCGATGGCCTCCAGCCAAGATCATAAACGTTTGCTTGACGGCGATTTAGGCCCGAATACGGGCGGCATGGGCGCGTATAGCCCAGCCCCAGTGGTCACGCCAGAAATCAACGCGCGTGCAATGCGTGAAGTCATCTTGCCAACGGTGCAAGGCATGGCCAAAGACGGCATCGAATACACTGGGTTTTTGTACGCCGGTTTGATGGTGAGCCCAGATGGTTCACTCAAAACGCTGGAATTTAACTGCCGCTTTGGTGATCCAGAAACGCAGCCGATTATGCTGCGCTTGAAGTCAGACTTTGTGACTTTATGCGAGCACGGTGTGAATGGCACGCTGGATCAAGTGGAATGCGAATGGGATCGTCGGGTGGCTTTGGGCGTGGTGATGGCTGCGGCCAATTACCCAGAAACCCCGCGCAAAGGCGATGTGATTACCGGTTTACCGAGTGATTTAGAAGACGGTCATGTGTTCCATGCCGGTACTACGCTCAATGCAGCGGGTGAGCCAATCACCAGTGGCGGCCGTGTGTTGTGTGTTACCGCATTTGGTGAAAACTACAAAATGGCGCAAAAACGCGCGTATGAAATTTTGGCCGATATTCATTTTGATGGCGCGCAATATCGTAATGATATTGCTTGGCGAGCGATTAATCGTAAATAAAGCATTGTGATCCATACAAAGTAAAAAGCGGCCTTGGCCGCTTTTTTTATGGACTCATTTAAATACTGTTCTAATTTTGCCTAAAAAAGGCCACAAATGCGGAGTTTGTTTTTTTATCTTTTCACTTGGTTTAAGCTTTGTTTAAGGATTTTGATGTGAAAAATGTATTTGCATTACAAGCACTCCGATGTGTGAGTTGCTGGCGAAGATTAAACCAATGAAATTGAATTGCTGAGCCACGACTTGTATTGCCGCGGCTGGCAAAGATGACGACTGGAGTAGATATGACGTTTAAAATAAATTCACTCACAAGCCTGATTTCTTTAGCATTTGTAGTGCTGCCGAGTTGGGCTTATGCAGGGTGCTCCAATAGTGGCTTTTGTGGCCGGATTATTTATTTAGGTAAAACGGTCGACTCGAAACAGGCGGTATTTTTGTCGGCCACCAAAACGCCGGGTAAATACGATGTGAGCACTACCGCCGCTTTTGATCCTCATGGTGGCGGCGATTTGCCGGTTGATACCTGGAGCAAGAGCCGACCTGGCTTGCGTTTGACTGTCTCCAATTACCCTGAGGATTGGGGTGGAACGCATATCTTGTATGCGTATCCGGGCGAAAATTCTCAGCTCCATTCACGCCAATTTGTCGCCTCAGCCAATCAAAATCCAGGTGGGATTGTGTTCCCGCCAAACTTTAAGCCGCCAGTGATTAAGCCCCCCACTCGGCCACCAGTGGAAGGCATTACGCCAGAATTGCCAATGGGGGTGAAGCCACCGATTGGCACGCTGCCCGCTAAGCCGCCAGTAACGGGTGTGATGCCAGAATTGCCAATGGGGGTGAAGCCACCGATTGGCACGCTGCCAGCAAAACCGCCAGTAACGGGTGTGATGCCAGAATTGCCAATGGGGGTGAAGCCACCGATTGGCACGCTGCCCGCTAAGCCGCCAGTAACGGGTGTGATGCCAGAATTGCCAATGGGGGTGAAGCCACCGATTG
>NZ_CAMTIA010000071.1 GCF_947072475.1 uncultured Deefgea sp. | reverse complement strand
CATTTCACCCATTTAGTGACCTGCATCGCCGTTGCACTTACTAGTTGAATCCGCCCCCGATAGATTTCAAACTCAGCATGGCCACTCCTTATTCTGACGATAGTCTTGTGTTTTGCTTACGTATTTTACGGGTGCTGCTGCCAACAATGTCTGAATGATATAGCGCACAGTGTAGCTATAAATTTTTATAGCTTATGTTTTACTGTCTTGTAGTGTCATTTGTAAATGGGTTTTTATGTTTAATCTTGTGATGTATGAAATCTTTGAGTAGGTTGTATATAAATATATTTGTTTTCTAGCTGACGATGAGGATGGATTTTTATTGGGTGCATGCTAAATTTTGTAGGCAGTGCACGCATAGTGCACCTTCGCGGTTACAACTCACCAGTGCAATAGGGGTCTGATATGTTTACTTCTAACGAGGTCGTCGTCTTAGGGGGAGGGTGTTTTTGGTGTATGGAGGCCTTGTTTGTTCGATTAAATGGCGTGCTAAAAGTGGAGTCGGGGTTTTGCGGTGGCAAAACTAAAAATCCAACTTATGAGTCTGTGTGCGCACAACAAACCGAGCATGTGGAGGTCGTGCGCATTGAGTTTGATCCCAAGGTGATTAGTTTTGAGATTTTGTTAGACGTTTATTTTGACTCTCATGATCCAACTTCTATTGATCGGCAAGGTGATGAGGTTGGGCGCTTATATCGCTCGATGATTTTTTATCAGACTGAGCAACAAAAAAGTATTGCCAAAAAAGTAATCCAACAGATAGAGGCGGAAAAACGTTTCCCCAATCCGATTGTGACCGAGGTCGTGCCCGCGCAGCCATTTTGGCTGGCAGGCTCCGAGCACGATTCTTTTTTTGAGAAAAACCCACTTAATCCTTATTGCGTAACCACGGTGGTACCGAAGATGCTGCGGTTTCGCAGAAAATTTGCGGCCCTTTTAAAAAGTGAAATGCGTTAACGCATTTGAGTTGGCTTGTTTTCTTTCAGTCTTTATGAGGTGATTTATGGTTAATTGGGCAACGTTGGACAGTATTATTAGCGATACGATTGCGCCTGCGGCGATAGAAACCGATAAAAATGCGGTGTTTCCGCGTGCAGCCATGACCCGATTGGGTGAGGCCGGTTGGCTCGGCTTACTGTCGTCTGCTGAGGTAGGTGGTTTGGGTTTAAGCTTGAATGAAGCGGCAAAAGTGATCGAAAAAATTGCTGAAGCTTGTCCAACCACGGCCATGGTGCTGTGTATGCATTATTGTGGCTCGGTGGCGATAGAGGCTTTTGGCCGTATCGAGATTCGTCGTGAAATTGCCGCAGGGCGGCATTTAACGACCTTGGCTTGGTCTGAGAATGGCTCTCGTAGTCATTTTTGGGCGCCAGTGAGTACTGCGCATTTAGTTGCCGACAAAATAGCATTGGATGCTGAAAAATCATGGGTTACCTCAGCGTGTGAGGCCGATTCCTATGTTTGGACTTCAAAGCCATTGGCGGCAGAGGGTTTGAGTACGCTCTGGTATGTGCCGAGCAATACGGCTGGTTTAACCATGCCCAAGCCCTTTGATGGCATGGGCTTGCGTGGTAATGCCTCATCGCCGATTTATGCCAAGGCGGTGATGGTGAATCCGAGCGATCAAATGGGTCAAGATGGCGCTGGTTTTGACATTATGATGGGTACGGTTTTGCCTGTATTTGCGGTGCTAACGGCTTCGTGCTCAGTAGGTATTATCGAGGCATTGATGCAAAGAACAGTGGGCCATGTTACTGGCATGCGTTATCAGCATACCGATAGTGCTTTGGCTGACTTGCCGACGATTCGGGCGTATATCGGCAAGGCAAAAATTCGCGCTGATATGGCCAGAGCTTTGCGCGACGATACGTTAGCAGCAATGGCTTGTGGCCGAGCGGACACCCTATTGCGAGTTTTAGAAGTAAGAGTGGGGTGCGCCGAAACTGCGCTTGAAGTGGGTGATATGGCGATGCGGGTGTGTGGTGGCGCGGCGTTTCGTAAAGATGTCGGTGTTGAGCGGTACTTTAGGGACTCTAGAACCGCCGCTATTATGGGGCCGACTTCAGATGTTTTGTTTGAGTTTATTGGCCGAGCAACGTGTGGAATGGATTTGTTTTCTTAAGCGATTTGCAGCGATCTCAAGTTCTGAGAACGCTGCAATATTAGCGCCAAGACTACGGCAGTGTTAATGCCGCCGAAATCTGTGAAGCCCATTCTTTGCGTAAGCTCCAAGTGTTTTTCATGTCGGATAGCTCGGTGTACCAGCGATTGGCGGTGACCGGCTGCGCAAATTCACCGTTATAAATAATGCCGTCGTTTGAGCTCAGCGGCACTTCTTGATCGCGCCCGCTCAGCGTAGGGTGAATCACTTTGAGCTTGATTGGGCCTAGGTCATTGCGGTTTAAGATAATGCGCACGGTTTTTTGGTTGTCGCCGAGTAAAATTTGCGCGGTAATGCCTTTGGCTACGGCGGCTTGATCTTGTTCTAGGCGTTGGTTGACTTGATTGCCTTCTTTATAATAATTATCGCTCACCAAGCTGTCGGTCGAGGTGGAGACCAAATACAGCATGTGAAAACCACCCATAATGGCCAGCACGGGGAAGGTGATTAAGAGCCAAACATGCGGATGTTTGTACCAAGGTTTTTGTTCTTCAGTCATGTTAACGTCCAATAAAAGTGGCTTTTTCGACTACGGTTTGTGCCGGGTCATCTTTGGCGGTGACGATAAATTCGATTTCGTGGCTGCCCATTTTGGCAAATTGCGGCGGCACTTGAATGCGGACGGCTACGTCACTCATTGCCGTGGGTGCTAGTTGGATTTGATTTTCGCCAACAAGTTTCATTTCCGGCAAACCTTTGGCTTGAATGGTGTAGGTATGCGTTTGTTCGCTGGCGTTTTGAATCAACAGGCGGTAGCTGTTTTCCAGTAAGCCGTCTTCCACTTCGCGCACCAAGGCCACGCGATCACGTTCAATATTAACTTTCACCGGTTGGCGCAGCATCAACGACACGACGGTGACGCCAAGCGTAATGCTAATGACCACCGCATACATAATGACCCGTGGTCGGGTGATTTTTTTGATGATGTCGCGCTCGGGGTATTTATGCTCCAAAGCGTTTTCGGTGGTGTAGCGAACCAGCCCGCGCGGGTAGTTCATTTTGTCCATGATTTCATCGCAAGCATCAATACAGGCGGCGCAGCCGATGCATTCGTATTGCAAGCCGTTGCGAATATCAATGCCGACCGGGCACACTTGAACGCACATGGTGCAATCAATACAGTCGCCAAGGCCTGCGGCTTGATAGTCACTGCCTTTTTTACGACTGCCGCGATTTTCACCTCGTTCTTGGTCGTAGCTGATGATTAGCGTGTCGGCATCAAACATCGCGCTTTGAAAGCGCGCATAAGGGCACATGTATTTACACACTTGTTCGCGCATCCAACCGGCATTGCCATACGTGGCAAAAGCATAAAACAGCACCCAAAACAGCGCATAACCCGACAGCGTAAACGTCAGTAGATCAGTCCAGAGTGCGCGAATGGGCGTGAAATAACCGACAAAGGTAAACCCCGTCCAGAGCGCAAAAAGCACCCATAGGCTGTGTTTGATGAACTTTAATCGCAGTTTTTTGCCATTTAATGGCGCATTGTCGAGCTTAATCCGGGCGGCGCGGTCACCTTCAACCCATTTTTCTATCCATAAAAAGATTTCGGTATACACCGTTTGTGGACAGGCGTAACCACACCACAATCGCCCGCCTATGGTGGTCCAAGCGAATAAACCAAAGGCACTCAATAGCAGTAGTGCGGTGAGGTAAATAAAATCTTGCGGCAGAAAAACCAGACCAAAAACGTAGAATTTGCGATGCAGTAAATCAAACAACAAAGCTTGTCGATCGTTGATTAACACCCACGGCATGCCATAGAAAAATAGCTGTGTAACAAAAACAAAAAACACCCGCCAGTTATTCCAAAAACCAGTGATCCAGCGCGGATAGATTTTTTTGTGCGCGGCGTACAGCATGACTTCTTCGAGCTGACCATCGTCTTTGACGTTCACCACGTTAATTGGGATTTCGTGTAGTTTTTTGCTCATGATGTGCTCCGAGAAAAACAATACTAAAAACAAGCGCAATCTGGTCTTTAGTATGGTTTTTTTTGCTGCAAAAATTAACTGGATGCCGGTCTGCCAAACCTTGAATGAAAAACGGGCGGAGTGATCCGCCCGTAAAGCTGTATGAATACTTTATTTCTTTTCTGGGTTTAAACCATAGACATAGGCAGACAGTAAGTGAATTTTGCCGTCGCCAAGAAAGTCTTGCCAAGCTGGCATCACGTTATTGCGGCCATTGGTGATGGTTTCAACAATGGTCGCTTCTGAGCCACCGTACAACCACACTTTATCGGTGAGGTTAGGCGCGCCCAGTGCTTGATTGCCTTTGCCATCGGTGCCGTGACAGGCTACGCAAACTTGAGCATAGGTGTTGGCACCGCGTTCAGCACGCACGTTGTTGTAAGCTGGATTGCCCGACAACTTCATCACGTAATTGGCCACGTCGCGGACTTTTTCTTCACCAAAAACCGCACCAAAGGCTGGCATTTGACCATGACGGCCGACTTTGAGCGTGTGCTCAATGTCCGCTGGCGTGCCACCGTACAGCCAATCGTTGTCCGTTAGGTTAGGAAAGCCTTTTGCGCCACGACCATCTGCGCCGTGACATTGCACGCAGTAAGTCTGAAACAAATGCTTACCCATTTGCGTCGCTTCGGGCAACTTAGCCACTTCAGCGATCGGCATGGCCATGTATTTGGCGTATAGCGCATCGGTTTGTCGGTCTGCTTTAACAATCTCGGCTTTATATTGCCCGGCAGACGACCAACCTTTGGCATTACCAAAAGCGACTAAACCTGGATAAAGGAATAAATAAACCAAGGCGAAAACAATCGTCGCGATGAACATGCCCACCCACCAGCCGGGGAGTGGGTTGTTATATTCCTCTAAGTCACCGTCCCACACGTGGCCGGTCACCTGCGCTTTTTCACCTTTTTTTAGTTTGAATTTCATCTGCGTAGCAAGAATGTAGGCGCAATAAAAAATCCCGCCTAAAGACACTGCCGCGATGAAATAACCCCAAAAACTGCTCGTAAAATCATTCATATTTTATTCTCCGAACGCATTAGCTCTGCTTGTCTGATGACGGTAGGTCATCGTCAAGAAATACGCGCTGCGCTTCTTGGTCAAAGCTGGATTTGTTGTGGCGACTAAACGCCCAAAAGCAAATCCCAAGGAACAAGATAAATCCAAGAACGGTGACCACAATGCGGGCTTCAGTTTGCAGATCCATGGTGCTTACCTCTTGTTTTTCAGTGCGAGACCGAGGCCTTGTAGATAGGCAATCAGTGCATCCATTTCGGTTTTGCCTTTCACCGCTTCGGCAGCACCCGCAATTTCAGCATCGGTATAGGGCTCGCCTAAATCCTGCAGTGTTTGGAGTTTTTTGGTCATCAATTCGCCATTAACTGGCTTGGTGGCTAAAAACGCAAACGCCGGCATATTCGATTCAGGCACCACATCACGTGGGTTCATCAAATGAGCACGATGCCATTCATCCGAGTAGCGCGCGCCGACCCGAGCTAAGTCAGGACCGGTGCGTTTTGAGCCCCATTGAAATGGACGGTCATACACCGATTCACCCGCAACGGAGTAATGGCCATAACGCTCGGTTTCTGAACGAAATGGTCGGATCATCTGTGAGTGACAAGCGTAGCAGCCTTCACGAACATAAACGTCGCGGCCCGCGAGCTGCAATGAGCTGTAGGGCTTAACGCCAGCGATGGGTTGAGTCACACTTTTGCTAAACATCAGCGGCAAAATTTCGACAAACATTGCGATGCTGAGCGTAAAAAAAGTCAAGATGATCAGATAAAACACGTTTTCTTCAACGATTTTCTGAATTTTATTCATTTCAATATATTCCTTACGCGATCAGGCGTGCGCCGCAACGGCTGGGATAGGGGCATCCACCGCTTTGCCTTCAGAGATGGTGCGCATCACGTTGTAGAACATCAGCAACATACCCGATAAGAACATCACGCCACCCAAGAAACGGATGAAGTAGTACGGATACGATGCTTTCACGGCCTCGATAAACGAGTAAGCCAAAGTGCCGTCGCTATTGAGTGCGCTCCACATCAAGCCTTGAGTTACACCGGCAATCCACATCGAAGCGATGTAGAGTACGGTGCCTAAAGTGGCCATCCAGAAATGCACTTCGATTAATTTAACCGAGAACATTTGGTCGCGACCAAATAGACGTGGAATCAAGTAATAGATCGAACCAATGGTAATCATCGCTACCCAACCGAGTGCGCCAGAGTGAACGTGGCCGACGGTCCAGTCGGTGTAGTGGCTCAACGCATTGACTGACTTGATCGCCATCATTGGGCCTTCAAAGGTCGACATGCCGTAGAACGACAATGCAGTCACTAAGAATTTCAAGATTGGATCGGTGCGTAGTTTGTGCCATGCGCCAGACAAGGTCATGATCCCGTTGATCATGCCGCCCCAGCTTGGTGCGAGCAGAATCAGAGAGAACACCATACCTAAAGACTGAGTCCAGTCAGGTAGGGCGGTGTAATGCAAGTGGTGAGGACCGGCCCACATATAGGTGAAAGACAGCGCCCAAAAATGCACTACCGACAGACGATAAGAATAAATCGGACGTCCTGCTTGTTTTGGTACGAAGTAATACATCATGCCCAAAAAGCCAGCCGTCAAGAAGAAACCTACGGCATTGTGGCCATACCACCATTGCACCATGGCATCGACCGCGCCAGAGTAAATTGGGTATGAATCCATGGTGCCCCAAACTGGCAGCACCAAGCTGTTGACAATGTGCAGCAAGGCCACGGCAATAATAAATGCACCGTAGAACCAGTTGGCGACATAAATATGCTTCACTTTGCGCTTGGCAATCGTGCCAAAAAACACGATGGCATAACACACCCACACCACGGTGATTAAGATGTCAATCGGCCATGCGAGCTCGGCATACTCTTTACCTTGGGTGTAACCCAAAGGCAAAGTAATCGCTGCCAATAGAATCACCAGCTGCCAACCCCAAAAATGGAAGGCGGCGAGTTTATCGCTGATAAGGCGCACATTACAGGTGCGCTGAACTACGTAGTACGACGTTGCGAATAGACCACAGCCACCGAACGCAAAAATCACTGCGTTGGTGTGAAGTGGACGTAAACGACCAAAATGAAAGTACGGGCCGAAATTAAGTTCAGGCCAGAACATTTGGGCGGCGATAATTACGCCAACCAACATTCCGACAATCCCCCAAACGACCGTCATGATGGCAAACTGCCGAACCACTTTGTAATTGTATGTGGCTTGGTTTTCCATTAGAGCGCTCCGATTGATCTCCAACTGCTTGGAATTTAGTTAAAAACTTATTTTTGATTTGTGCTGAGTGGTATGTGTTTTTGGGAAGGCCCAATCACGTTGGTCTAGCGATGCCTTTTTCCCCGCTGATCAGGGGCGAAAGACTCTATGGACTATACGCAACTCAATGCTGAGCAAACTTGATATTAATCAAGTGTGCATAGTAACAAACGGCCCGATTTTACCTGTTTGTAACGGGTTCAGTCAGGATTTTTTTGCTTTTCTGCTTCGTTTGAGTCGGTTTTCTGTGTGGACTTGTCATCGTCATGCAAAATTCGCCAGCTTGGGCCTTCAAGGTCGTCCATCTGGCCGCTGCGTAGCGTCCACCAAAAAATAAAACCAATGACAAAAGCCAGTAAGATTGACAGCGGGATTAACAGGTAAAGACTTTCCAATTTAATGCCTCCTTTGGCGTGAAAGTAGGCGTAAGGCGTTAACGACAACCAATAAGGAACTGAGTGCCATGCCAAGGCTGGCCAGCCAAGGCGTGATCAATCCTGCCGCCGCCAATGGTAAGGCCGCGAGGTTGTAGAGTAAGGCCCATAGCAAGTTTTGCTTAATAATGGTTTGGGTTTTCTTTGCCAGCGCAAAAGCGGCCGGCAGGCAAGACAGATTGTTGTTTAATAGCACCATATCACCCGCGGCATGCGCGATGTCAACGCCCGCGCCCATCGCAATCGACACATTGGCCAGCGCCAGTACCGGCGCGTCATTCACGCCGTCGCCAATCATGAGTACGGTTTTGCCTTGTTGCTGCAAAGACTGCATATAGCTGACTTTACTTTCTGGCGTGGCATTGGCCACGGCGTGTTGCAAATTGAGTTGTTGAGCCACCGCTTGTACTGCGCTGGTTTGGTCACCAGACAGTAAGTGAAGCTCAAATCCTGCCGCTTTGAGTTGCGCTACGGTGCTGAGCGCATCATGGCGTAAATGATCGGCCAAAACAAAGGCGGCTAGCCAGGTATGGCCATCAGACAAAGCCACCATGCTGCCTTCATCAATATACGGTTCAAATTCGTTGGGTATGGCCTGCTGGATTTGTTCGGCAATAAAAGCGATTGAACCGATGAGGTAATACTGATTGTCGATATACGCCGAAAGCCCGCCTTGCGCGTGTTTTTGTACTTGCTGCGCCGCCGACACGGGCGCTAGATTGGCTTCGATTAAAAAAGCCTTGGCAATCGGGTGTTCCGATTGCTGTTCCAAGCTGTGTGCAATGGCCAGAGCGGTCTCGCTGCTGATGTTGAGGGCGATGGTTCGGGTGATTCTCGGTTCGCCATAGGTGAGCGTGCCAGTTTTATCCAGCACGATGTCGGTGACTTTGGCCAAGGTTTCTAATAAATTAGCGCGAGTGACCAATAAGCCCAGTTGCGCCAAATGTCCGGTGGAGGCAGTGAGCGCCGTTGGTGTGGCTAGCGATAGCGCGCAAGGGCAAGACACCACCAAGAGCGCCACAGTAATGGGGAGCGCATGTAGCGGGTCATGTAAATGCCAGTACCAGTAAGTTGCGGCGGCGGCGATCAGTAGGGCAAAAATAAACCCAGCGGCAATTTGATCGGCGATGGCGGCCAATCGCGGTTTTTGGCTGAGCGCTTGATCCAAAATACGCACCATGGCGGCAATGCGCGTTTCACTGCCGGTGTGTTTGACTTCAATGGTGAGTGGCGACAATAAATTGGCGGTGCCGGCCGTAACGTGTGCGCCACGGGTTTTGGGCACGGGTAGCGATTCGCCGGTGAGCATGGCTTCATTCACGTCGCTAGATCCGCTCAGCACCACGCCATCAATCGGGATGACTTCACCGGCTTTGACCACAATACGATCGTTGACACTGAGTCGGCTGACTGCAACTTCGTGTAAGCCCTGCTCGGCATCGAGCTGATGGGCAAAAGTGGGAACCAGTTTGACGAGTTTTTCCGCCGCCGCGCCAGCGCTGCGCCTTGCTTTAAGCTCTAAATAACGGCCACTTAACAATAAGAAAACAAACATCGATACTGCGTCGAAATAAATCTCGCCATGATCGGTAATCAATGCGTATAGGCTGGCAAAAAAAGCGATTAACACCCCAATACTGACCGGCAAATCCATATTGGCGCGCCCGTGGCGTAAATCGCGCCAGCTGTTGCGGTAAAACGGCCAGCAAGAATACAACACCACCGGCAAGGTGAGTAAAGCGCTGCCCCAGTGCATCATGGCCAGCCAATTGGCGTCAATTTCGCCCGCTGGGGCTAGATAGATCGGCACCACAAACATCATCACTTGCATCATCGATAGGCCAGCGACCCACAGACGAAACAGTGCGGTTTTTCTTTGTTTTTGCCAATTCTGTTCGTCACGAGCGTGATCATAAGGCAGGGCGCGATACCCAATGCTGGCGATGTGTTGCAAAATGGCCGACAGTTGAATTTGGCTGTCGTCCCAAGCAATGCGTGCGCGGTGGGTTGAATAATTGATTGAAACCGCCGTGACGCCTTTGAGCTTGGCAATGTGTTGCTCATTGAGCCAAATACACGCCGCGCAGCTAATCCCTTCTAGAATCAGTGCGGCTTCTTTTTCATTACCACTGGTGGTGTGAACAAAATCTTGCTGTAAGCTAGGGTCGTCATACAGCGCTAATTGTTCGAGCAGCTCGGCAGGTAGCGGGGTATTGCGATCGGCCGGCTGTTGCCGCTGCGCGTAATATTGATCTAAGCCACTACTGATAATGGTTTCTGCCACGGCTTGACAACCAGCGCAACAGGCCGGATGCAGCACTTGGCGGTAGTTGATTTGAAATTCACTGTGGGCGGGGCAAGGTTCGGCGCAGTGAAAGCATAACGTTGAGTCGGTATTCATCGGCGCATTTTAACGAAAACCGTCGTCGCTTGGGAAAGCAATTTTGCCAAGGCGCAGTCTAGATGCGCTTTGGATCGAAATACGTTCGAGATTGGCTTGCGAAATGGTCTGGTTTTTATCGCTTTGAGATTATTTTTTAGATTTAAAAAACAGTGATTTAGCGCCGAAAAAGGCACTCAATGTGTTTGAGTGGATACAAGTTTGGCGATAAAAGCCATCGATCAAGGTAATTGATTGGTCTATTCAGCGCGGTTTGCGCGCAGTAAAGTGCCGATATTGGCAAATTCTGAATTGGATTGCGTATGTTGTATGGATTATCAGTTGTTTTTTTAGCCTTAGTCAGTGGTGAGTTTTTACGGCAATTATTTCAGTTGCCCATTCCGGCGGTCGTCATCGGTATGTTGTTACTCACTGCATGGTGCATCGTGCGCCGCGGTGTCGAGCCACGAGTGGCGTATGCATCCGAAGGCTTGTTGCGGTATTTGGGGATTTTATTTGTTCCTGCCGGTGTGGGTCTGATTGAATTGGGTGATAAATTAAAATCGCAAGGAATTGCGATGCTGCTTACGATTTTAATTTCTACCATGGTGACGTTATTGGTGACTGGCGTGGTGCTGCAATTTTTATTGCTAAGACGAAAAGAAAAATTAAATCAGCGGGCGGCAAAATGAATGAGTTTTTAAAATTAGCCCAATATCCGGCGACGTGGATTGCCGTCACTGGGGTGGTTTATTTATTGGCCGATAAATTGTATCGGCTATCGCGCTATTTTCCTTTATTAAATCCAGTTTTGGTTTCGGTTTTATTATTGATTGCCATCTTAAAAATAACGGGCGTTTCATATGCGACTTATTTTGCTGGGGCGAAACCGATTCATTTATTGCTTGGCCCGGCGACGGTGGCATTGGCGATTCCTTTGTATCTGAATTTAGCTAAGATGAAGCAGTATTTTATTCCGGTCAGCATTGCATTACTGGTTGGCGCTAGCGTTGGCATTGTTTCGGTGTTTATTTTGGGGCAGTGGTTTGGTTTAAGCCCGATGACGATTTTATCTTTTGCGCCCAAATCGTGTACCACACCGATTGCCATGGCTTTGTCGCAAGAGCACGGTGGACTGCCCGCCTTAACCGCCAATGCGGTGATTGTCGCTGGTATTGCCGGGGCGGCGATGGCCGTGCCTTTATTTCGCTTGTTTCGCATTCAGCATGAAGTGGCGCAAGGGTTTGCGCTGGGTTTGGCCTCGCATGGCGTAGGGACGGCAAGGGCGTTTCAGATTTCTGATACCGCTGGCGCCTTTGCTGGTTTAGCCATGGGCTTTAATGGCGTGGTCACCGCTTTAATTTTGCCAGTTTTGCTGGCGACGTGGTACGGGTAAGAACGCATATCGGCATCGGTCGATCAAAGGAAAAAAAATGAATTGGCAAACTTTTTATCGGCAAACGCTGCGCGATATTGTGCTCTGGTTGCCGCTGGCAGGCTTGATTGGCGTGTGCGCAGGTCTGACTTCGGCGGGGCTTTTGGTGGCCTTAAATTGGGCCACCGCAACGCGAGTGGCGCATCCTATCTTGATCGTATTTTTACCTTTTGCCGGCTTATTGGTCGGCTGGGTGTATTACGAATGGGGTCGAGCCATTGAATCGGGCAATAATTTACTCATTGACGAAATTCATCAACCGCGCGCGATTACCCAATTGCGGATGATGCCGTTAATTTTTATCGGCACGGTGTTCTCACATTTATTTGGCGCGTCAGTCGGGCGTGAAGGTACTGCAGTGCAAATGTCGGGGGCCTTGGCCGATCAAATTGCTTTGATCACCAAGCTAAAGGAGCAAGATCGGCGGGTAATCTTAATGGCGGCAATGAGTGCCGGTTTTGCCGGGGTGTTTGGCACACCGCTGGCGGGCGCGGTGTTTGGGCTTGAAGTGCAAGCCTTGGGCAAAATGCGCAATAACGCCTTGTTTCCTTGTTTGATCGCCAGTTTGGTCAGCGATTGGTTGGTGCGATCTTTGGGCGTGCATCACACGCATTATGTGATTCCAAGCATCCCTGCGGTCACCATCATGGGTTTATTGGCGGTGCTGTTTGCTGGGGCTTTGTTTGGTTTGGCGGGCAAATCGTTTGCTGAATTAACGCACTGGGTGGCAAGGCACTTTAAGCGGATCAAGTATCCACCACTGCGCCCCTTTGTGGGTGGGGTTTGTGTGGCCAGCTTGGTGCTGATTTTTGGTGCTGAGCGGTATATTGGCTTGGGGATTCCAAGTATTGTTGAATCGTTTAATCAGCCGATTCCATTTTGGGATGCACCGCTTAAATTATTCTTTACCACCTTGTCATTGGGCGCTGGATTTAAAGGCGGCGAAGTGACACCATTGTTTTATATTGGCGCGACCATGGGCAATGCTTTAGCGCCGTTATTGAATATGCCGTTTCCTTTATTGGCTGGACTGGGCTTTGTGGCGGTGTTTGCGGGTGCGGCCAATACGCCGTTAACGTGTACTTTGATGGCGATTGAGTTGTTTGGCGCGGCGATTGGCCCGTATGCTTTATTGGCTTGCGTAGTGGCTTTTTTGTTCTCGGGGCACAGCAGTATTTATGTGGCGCAGCGCTGGGGCC
>NZ_CAMTIA010000070.1 GCF_947072475.1 uncultured Deefgea sp. | reverse complement strand
GCGTCGGTTTGATGACGGTGGCGACGCTGATGCAAAATACGTATGACGCTTGCGTGAATCGTAACGGCTAATTCACAAAGGGCTGCGCATCCCGTGATCAAGGTTTGTGCTGTGCTCAATTGCTAATGAAGCCTCATGTACTTGAGTGCATTCATGGTTTTTGCGCTCCTAACGCAGCTTGCTGACGGGTGCTCGCTACTTTGAAGTGTTCATTTTGGCCGGGTTTAAACCCGCCATTTACCTCTAAAAGATTTTAATAAGGTTCTGTAATGGCATATCAACTGGCTAAACCGCTGCTGTTTATGATGGATGCGGAGCGTGCGCATCACGCGGCATTTAAAGGCTTGGGCTTGCTGCACAGCACGGGCTTTTTGCGCACGCTAACGCCAACAGTGCAAAATAATCCAGTCACGGTGATGGGCATTGAGTTCCCCAATCCCGTTGGCTTGGCTGCGGGTTTGGATAAAAATGGCGATTACATTGATACCTTGGCGGAACTAGGGTTTGGCTTTTTAGAAATCGGTACGGTAACGCCGCGCCCGCAAGCTGGTAATCCCAAGCCACGTTTATTTCGTTTGCCAGAAGCGCGGGCGATTATTAACCGCATGGGGTTTAATAATGGCGGCGTTGATCAGCTGATCAAAAATGTTGAGGCTAGCCAGTATAAGGGCGTACTCGGCATCAATATTGGCAAGAACGCCGATACCCCGATAGAAAATGCCGTTGATGATTATCTTATCGGCTTGCGTAAGGTGTATAACCACGCCAGCTATGTGACGGTGAATATCTCTAGCCCAAATACCAAAAACCTGCGGCAATTGCAGCAAGCCAGTGAATTTGGCGCGCTATTGCAGGCATTAAAAACCGAACAAGCGCGTTTGGCCGATCAATATGGTCGCTATGTGCCCATCGCCGTCAAAATCGCGCCGGATTTGGATGGCAATCAAATCCAAGAAATGGGTGAGTTACTCATCGCCAATCAAATCGACGGCGTGATTGCCACCAATACCACCTTGTCGCGGACTGGCGTTGAACATCTGCGGCATGGCCAAGAGGCTGGCGGCCTATCGGGTGAGCCGGTGCGGGCCAAATCTACTTCGGTGATTCGCGAGTTGTCGCGCGTGCTCGATGGCGCTTTGCCGATTATTGGTGTTGGCGGCATTGTGTCCGGCGAGGATGCTGCGGAAAAAATCCGTGCGGGTGCGGCCGTGGTGCAGATTTATAGCGGCTTGATTTATGAAGGCCCGCAATTGATTACCGATTGCGCCCAAGCCATTGCCCGTGCGTAAAGCCAGCGCGCATCGTGATATTTCAACGATCTAGGTCATGAAATCATCGAGAAAGATACGTTAAGCTCAATCCCATTCGTGCCACACTCGGGGTTGAGCGCCAACGTAGGTCGTTGATGACTAGACGTAAACGCAGTAAGCAAAACCCGCTCAATAAGCTAGCAAAAACGCGGTTGCGGGTTAGCCCATTTAGTTGAAAAAGGATTTCTGTTGAACGCTCAAGACGAACAAATTACCCAAGTTATTTTGACTTTTGCCCAGCCGGTGTTAGTCGGTTTACCTAATGGCTGCTCAAAAGCGCAGTTCGCCGGCGTTATGCGCACGGTGCTCACCGTATGGAATGCCGTGGTAAAAGACGCGCAAGAAGGCGGCAATCAGCATGAAACGGCGGTTCTGAGCACCATCGCTAGCGCCCCCAAAGCAGTGCAATTGATGGTCAAGCGGCTAATCAAACGCAAAAAAACCAAATTCGCCACTGACCAACGCCAAATCGGCCAGCACTGGGTGCATGAGCAAGGCGGCGAAGTGTTGTTTGGGTGTGAAGCGGCAGATGAGCAGGCTGCCCCCAGCGGTGTACCGTTTAAGACCAAGTAGGATGGGTTGAGCCGATTGTTGGCGATACCCATCGATTGAGGTGGGTTTCGCTTTGCGCTACCCATCCTAACTAGCTCGCTGTGTCGGATTAACTGTGTCGGATTAAGAGAAGCCAGATGATAAAAAATGGAAAGCTCATTCAGTGGAACGATGATAAAGGGTTTGGTTTTGTTTCTACAGAAAATGGCGAGCGTTATTTTTTGCATATCAAAGCGATTAAACGAACGACAAAAGGCCGCCCTCAAATTGGCGATCTCGTGACGTTTGAGGCCGGGAGAGATGGGCAGGGGCGGCTATTGGCTCTGGCAGCTGTTGTTGGTCAACTCGCTCGTCCAATCAAGAAGAAGGTGACGTCGTCGGGATGGGATTTGATTGATAGTTTGACTTTGCTTTTACTGATTTTATGGCCAGCCTTAATTTGGCGCAGTGGATTGGGTCAATTGATTTTTCCGGTTGTTTTATTGCTCAGTATTTGTGCTTTTTTCGCTTACGGACGAGATAAAACACAAGCTCAAAATCAAGAAAGGCGTACCCCTGAAGATACTTTACATGGCTGGGCATTACTTGGTGGTTGGCCTGGTGCATGGATTGCGCAACGTGTTTTTCGCCATAAAACTCAAAAGGGATCGTTTCGTTGGACCTATTTGCTGACTGTGATCGGCAATCTTGTTGGCCTATGGTTCTTGCCTGTTGTATATGCTGCGGCGACGTCGGCCTAGTCACCTAGGGCTTGGTTTTATCAACCCGCGCTGATCGCAATGCTTTACAACTGAATTAAATTGGCGGGTTACGCAGGCTAACCCGCCCTACGATTATCTTGATCACGATCACGTTGTGCTTTGTTGTGATCAATATGGCGCTGTCGGTTGTGCTGGGGCGAGCTCATGCGGCGTTGCCGCTTGAAAGAGAATTAAAAATTAAATGGATGTATCGAGTTGTAGCTATTGCTGGTTAAAGCTTCTAGGTCAATACCCCAGTACAATCCCTCAAGGGCTGAGAACATCATGGATTTGAATCATTACCTTTTATTACTCGTCGGTGCGGTGTTGGTGAACAACGTGGTGCTGGTGCGGATTTTGGGGCTTTGCCCGTTTATGGGCGTATCAAAAAAACTCGAAGCCTCGATTGGTATGGGTCTGGCGACCGCATTCGTGTTGACCTTGGCGTCGGGTACATCGTGGATGATCGACCAAGTGTTGATTGTCTGGCATCTGGAATACTTGCGCACGCTGGCGTTTATTGTGGTGATTGCGGCGATTGTGCAATTTACCGAGATGTTTATCCATAAAGCCAGCCCAGTGTTGTATCAGGCCTTGGGGATTTATTTACCGCTGATTACCACCAATTGCGCGGTGCTCGGCGTGCCGCTGATTAATTCAACTGCCAAGCATACGTTTTTGGAATCCTTGGTGTTTGGCTTTGGCTCGGCGCTGGGGTTTTCCTTGATTTTGATTTTGTTCGCCGCGATGCGCGAACGGCTCGAAGGCGCAGATATTCCGCAAGCCTTTAAAGGCACGCCAGCGGCGTTTATTACCGCTGGCTTGATGAGTTTGGCGTTTATGGGTTTTGCCGGATTGGTTAAATAATTGTGAGTAGGGAGTAGGGAGTGGGGGTAGTAGACCCAGCCCACTCCCAACTCCTCACTCCCTTGTTTGTAAGGTATTTGAATGAGTTTTCTATTCGCACTGGCTTTAATGGCCGGGTTGGCCGTGTTGCTTGGCGCCGTTTTGGGTTGGGCGGCGATTAAATTTAAGGTCGATGAAGATCCCTTGGTGGATAAAATCGATGCAGTGTTGCCACAAACCCAGTGCGGCCAGTGCGGCTATCCGGGTTGTAAACCGTATGCGACGGCGATTGCCAATGATGAAGCGCCGATTAACCAATGCCCACCGGGCGGAACGGATGGCATTCATAAACTGGCTGAGTTGCTGGGTAAAGAATTTATTCCTTTTGATGATGGCGGCGGCGCGGCCGAAAAGCCACGTGCGGTGGCGGTGATTCGTGAAGACGTGTGTATCGGCTGTACGCTGTGCATTCAAGCCTGCCCAGTTGACGCGATTGTTGGCGCCGCCAAGCAGCTGCATACGGTGATTGAATCAGAATGTACCGGTTGCGAGCTGTGTATTGCGCCGTGCCCGGTCGATTGCATCGATATGGTTGTTGTCGGTGAAAACGTCAATACGTGGAAATGGCGTTATCCCGTGATTCAACTCAAGCAGGTGCATTGATGCGCAACGAGAATAAAAAAAGCTTTTACCACAGAGGCACAGAGACACAGAGCAATGCACAAAAATCATTGCTTTGCTTGCTAGGCGCGCCTCTGTGCCTTTGTGTCTCTGTGGTCGGTTTTAAAAAGGGCTGCTTGATATGAACGCTCAAATTTTCCCATTTCATGGTGGCGTTCATCCGCCCGAGATGAAAGATTTATCCAATCGCTCGCCGATTGTCGCGATGCCGATTCCGGCACGGTTATCGATTCCTTTGCAGCAAAGCATTGGCAATATCGCGCAGCCCTTGGTGAGCGTGGGGGAGCGCGTCCTCAAAGGGCAAATGCTTGCCGCAGCCAATGGCAATATTTCAGCCGCGGTGCACGCGCCAACGTCGGGGCAAGTCATTGCGCTCGACGCGCAAGCGGTGGCGCATCCATCGGGTTTGACGCAAAGCTGCCTGACATTGGCCAGCGACGGGCTCGATGAATGGATTGCGCGCGAAAAATTTGATTGGCGCGCCGCGATGCAACGGGGTGACGCCAAAGCGATTCGCGAATACGTGCAAAACATGGGCGTGGTTGGGCAGGGCGGCGCGGTGTTTCCGTCGCATCTGAAATTAATCAGCCGCGAGCCGCTCGATACCTTGATCATTAATGGCGCTGAATGTGAGCCGTATATCACTTGCGATGATCGATTAATGCGCGAGCGCGCCATTGAGATCGTTGCCGGCATTGCGATTGTTCGGCAATTACTCAATGCCAAACAAGTGCTCATCGGTATTGAAGACAATAAACCCGAGGCGATTGAAGCCTTGCGTACGGCGCTAATGGGCTGCGGATTTAGCGCTCAAGTCGTGGTGGTACCTACACTCTACCCATCGGGTGGCGCAAAACAGCTGATTAAACTGCTGACCAATATCGAAGTGCCTAGCGGCGTTCGTTCCACCGATTTGGGCGTGCAATGCTTTAATGTGGCGACGATTTACAGTATTTACGCAGCCTTAGAACACGCTGAGCCGGTAATTTCACGGGTGGTGACGCTCACCGGCAATGTCGAAAAACCGTGCAATGTGGAGGCTTTGATTGGTACGCCGATTGACGACTTATTAAAGTTTGCCGGACTGAAATCACCCAGTGATTGCATTTATGGCGGGCCGATGATGGGCTTTACTTTGCCATCAACGCAAGTCGGTTTAACCAAGGCGGGTAATTGCATTATTGCGATGGATGCGGCGAACTTTCCCGAAAAACCACGCGAAATGCCGTGTATTCGTTGTGGCGAATGCGCGGTAGCGTGTCCGCAAGAATTGCAGCCAATGGATTTGTATTGGTTTGCGCGCAGTAAAAACTTTGGCAAGGCGCAAGAGCGCAATCTATTTGATTGCATCGAATGCGGCGCTTGCGCTTATGTGTGCCCATCGAGTATTCAGCTGGTGGATTATTATCGCTTTGCCAAATCCGAAATCTGGGATGCCGAACGCGCGAAAAAATCGGCCGATACCGCGCGCGAACGCCACGAATTTAAGCAGTTCCGTGAAGAGCGTGAAAAAGAAGAAAAAGCCGCGCGCTTAGCGGCGCGAGCTGCGGGTCAATCTGTTTCGGCCAGAGCCGCGCCAAAACCACCGGTGGGTGAAGTTGCCGCAACGGAGGCCAGCGTGGCGCCTATTGCTGATGGCGACGATAAAGCCGCGAAAATTCGCGCGGCAATGGCGCGTGCGGCGGCCGCCAAAGGTGAAACGCCTGCAAGCAGCGCGGCTGCGCCAGCAATCGACGCCGATAAAGCGGCGAAAATTAAAGCTGCAATGGCAGCAGCAGCGGCGAAAAAAGCTGCTGCAAATACCCCCGCAGCGCATAACCCTACAGATGTTGCTGGTGCTGGCTTGCCGCAAGATACGGTAGCTAAACCGGCCATCGACGAAGAAAAAGCAGCCAAGATTCGTGCGGCGATGGCCGCAGCAGCGGCCAAAAAAGCCGCGAAGGTTGCGGGTGAAACCGCTCCTGTCGTCGAGCCGGTCATCGCTGGTGTTGAAAACCCCGTCGAGGCAGTGGTCGAAAAACCCGCGATGGATGAAGAAAAAGCCGCCAAGATTCGCGCCGCAATGGCTGCCGCAGCAGCCAAAAAAGCCGCGAAGGCTGCGCAGTCGGATAAGGATGCGCAATGAGCGATTTAGCGTCGATGCGCAAGCAATATCATTTACGGCCGTCGCCCGAAGGCTTGAAAGCATGGGATGTGCATCATCTGATTGCGCAAAGTGGGCAGTTGCCCTTGGTACGTGTGCCCTTAAGTCAGATCGCTGAGTTAGATCAGAACTACTGGTTTGACGTCGGCGGCGAACAGCCAACGGGGCGAGTGATTGCCGAGCACGTCAAATTGATTACGGCAAGCAACTTAGCTTATCCGATTATTTTGTCGCAAGACGGTCGCATTATGGATGGCATGCATCGCGTACTCAAAGCCTATATTCAGGGCGCTGAATACATTGATGCCGTGCAGTTTGTGCAAGATCCCGCCCCCGATTTCATTGGGGTGGCGGTTGATGATCTTCCTTATTAAGTATTCACTGGAATGGGTATGAGAACTTCTCCGCATTTGATCAAACCAACGCCGCTGCAAGTGGTGATGCTCAAAGTCGCTGTGGCTTTGCTGCCCGGTATCGCAGCCTATGCTTGGGTGTTTGGCGCCGGTATCTTGCTGCAAATCTTGCTCGCTACCGTGACCGCGTTGGCCACCGAAGCGGCGTGCTTAAAATTACGCAATTATCCCATCAAGCCTTTTATCACCGATGGATCGGCAATTGTTACTGCATGGTTGTTGGCGCTGTCTTTACCGCCGCTGTCTAGCTGGTGGATGGTGGTGTTGGCCACCGTGATTGCGATTGGTTTGGCCAAGCATTTATATGGCGGTTTGGGGCAAAATCCGTTTAATCCGGCGATGGTGGGTTTTGCGGTGATGATGGTGTCGTTTCCGGCGCAAATGAGCCGCTGGAATGCACCGCTGTCTTTGCCGAGTGTGGATTTAACGTCTTGGCAGCAGATTGGGTATATCTTGAGCGGGCATCTGCCACAAGGGCTGTCGTTCGATACCCTTGCATCGGCTACGCCACTCGATAGCGTTAAAACCGCTTTGCTACAGCAGCACAGCATGAGCGATATTTTTAGTGGCGCGATTTTTCAGTCAGCCGATTGCTTGAGTTTTCTACCGAGTTCAGTGGCGTTAATCGCCGTGGCCTATTTGCTGGGCGGCTTGTATTTGCTGCAGCAGCGCATTATTGCGTGGCCATTGCCGGTGGCGTTTTTGACGGTGTTATTGGGCATGTCGGGATTGTTTCACCTGATTAATCCCGCGCAATACACTAGCCCCGCGTTTCACTTACTCAGTGGCGCGGCGGTGTTGGGCGCATTTTTTATCGTTACCGATCCGGTGACTGCGCCAACGACTTTGCGGGGGCGTTTGATTTACGCGGCGTTAATTGGTTTGCTCACTTGGCTGATTCGCACTTTTGGCGGCTATCCCGACGGGGTGGCGTTTGCGGTGTTGATTATGAATATTGCCGCGCCGTTTCTTGACCAATACACGCAGCCAGCGGTTTTCGGCCGTAAGCCTCAGCGGGGAGTGAAGCATGGACATTAAAACCCTTTACTATCGAGCCACAGCGACGCAGAGGGAAAGCAAAGTGTTCGTGGGTTTCTCTGTGTCTGTATGCCGCTGTGATGCGTTTTTAGGGCAATCTGTGGGGATGAAAGCATGAAAACCATGGTTCAAAATGGCGTTCGCGGTGCTTTGACTTTATTGGTTTTTGCCCTGGTTTTCACCGCCCTGATGGCCGGAACCTATGCCTTGACCAAGGACAGTGTCGCCAAAAACGAGCGCGATGCCCGCGCGGCGTTGATCGCGCAAGTATTGCCTGCGGGCAGTTATGACAACGAGTTGCTGCTGGACGCGCTACCGCAAACTGCGGCGGCACAACAGCAGTTGAATAATCCAGCTGGTGCGCAGATTTATCGTGCGATTAAAGATGGCCAAACCACGGCGGTGGTGGTGGAAACGATTGCGCCAGATGGCTATTCGGGCAAGATTAAATTATTGGTCGGCGTGAGCCGCGCTGGGCAGATTTTGGGCGTTCGCGTTGTGGCGCACAAAGAAACGCCGGGCTTGGGCGATTATATTGATGTCGCCAAATCAAACTGGATTTTGGGTTTTGATGGTAAATCGCTGTCGTCGCCAACGGCCGATTTATGGCGGGTTAAAAAAGATGGTGGCGCTTTTGATGCTGCAGCGGGGGCAACCATTAGCCCGCGTGCGGTGGTGAAAGCGGTGAAAAACACCTTGAGTTACGTGGCGGCCGAGCACGCCACTTTGTTTGGAGCCTAAGCATGGCCTTGTTAACACAAGACGAAAGCAAAACGATTATTCAAAACAGCATTTGGCAGCAAAATGCCGCCTTAGGGCAGTTTTTGGGCCTGTGTCCGGTGCTGGTGATTTCAAGCAATATTGTGAATGGTGTGTCGCTGGGTTTGGCGACGAGCTTGGTGATGTTGATTTCAAGTGCGGCGATTGCCTGCATTCGCAGCTTGGTACCTAATGAATTGCGGGCGCCGATTTTTATTTTAATCATCGCCGCCTTGGTGACGATGGTCGATTTACTGATGAATGCCTATGTGCATGATTTGTACGTGGTGCTGGGGATTTTTATTCCTTTGATTACCACTAACTGCATCGTATTAGCGCGGGCTGAAGCGTATGCATCTAAAAACGGCGTGGCGCAATCGGCGCTCGACGGCGTGATGATGGGTTTAGGGCTCACGCTGGTGCTGGCGATTTTGGGCGCGATGCGCGAGTTAGTTGGCAAAGGCACCTTGCTGTCGGGTATTGATCTGGTGTTTGGCGCAGGCGCTAAATCATGGGTGATTCATGTGATTCCTGCTGAATACAATTATCAATTTTTGCTGGCCATCTTGCCGCCCGGTGCGTTTATTGGCTTGGGTTTTTTGATTGCCGGTAAACAAGCGCTCGATCGGCGCGCAGAAACCAAGGCCAAGTTGGCGGCTAAATTGGCATTGCAGGCTGTTGCGGCATGAATAAGCAAACTCGCTATGCCTTTTATGCGCGTTTGGCCGAATTAGAGCCCAATCCCAAAACTGAGCTGAATTACAGCACGCCGTTTGAATTACTCACGGCGGTGTTGCTATCGGCGCAGGCGACTGATGTTGGCGTGAATAAAGCGACCAAGGTGTTATTTGCTGTGGCTAATACCCCCGAGGGGATTTTGGCGCTAGGCCTTGATGGACTTGAGTCCTACATCAATACCATAGGTCTGTATCACAGCAAGGCCAAGCATCTGCTCGAAACCTGCCGCATGTTGATCGAATTACACGGCGGCGAAGTGCCGCGAGATCGGGAAAGTTTAGAAGCGCTGCCCGGTGTTGGCCGCAAAACGGCCAACGTAGTGATGAACACGGCGTTTGGTATTCCGACGATTGCGGTGGATACGCATATCTTCCGAATTGGCAATCGCACTGGTTTGGCCAAGGGCAAAGACGTGCGGGCGGTGGAAGACAAATTACTCAAGGTGACGCCGCCAGAATTTTTACTCAATGCGCATCACTGGTTGATTTTGCATGGCCGTTATATTTGCAAAGCGCGCAAACCGGAATGCTGGCGCTGCATTGAAAATGATATCTGCGATTACCGCAGTAAAATCATGACGCCCCCGAAAGGCTTTTGATGGGTATATCGATGTAGCTGATGTTGAGTATTGTCTGCATCAATATACCTATTGATGGTGTTTGCTTCAAAAAACCAGCGGCGAGTTCTTTCTTGAGTACGGTCAATCTTGCTCGGCGATGAATTGCCGTGGCATGGTTGTTCACTCCAGAATCGTGCTAAAGATATAGTGCTCAAGCACTAGGCGTTCAGCGGTCGCTAGCGGGATAAACTCTAATCCATATTGAATTTCATTATTGGGCATGACTGATTTTTGATTTTTAACGATGGCACGGATGCTCATCGTATGGTCGATGCCGGCAGCATGCAGGCGTAGCGCCATGCTGATTTCTTGGTCGATCTCTAACTGTAGATTATTGCCTTCGAGCATGGCACCACTGGCCGATAGATTGGTGATTTTGGCGGGCGTGCTATGAATGCCATCGCCGCTAATGCTGGCAATCAAATGAGTGCTCACCCGCAGGCTATTGCGCAATTGGCGGATTTGTAATGTATCAGGCCAGCTTAAGTGCAAGTAGGGAAAGGGCGAAAAGCAAACTTTCTCAATCACCGCATCAAATGAAATCACATCTTTACCGGCAATGGTTTTGGCTTTAATCGATTGTCCTTCCCGATAGGGTAAGACCGCCCCATGTGCATTGAGTGCGCTAATTAATACGCCCATTTTATCCACCCAGCCGATGAGTTTGACCGATTCACTATGATTGAGCGGATCAACGCTCAGCTGAATATGCAGTGCACTGCCGGGAGGCAATTTAAATTGCGCTAAATGACGTTTGCTGGGGGCGGGTTTGGCGATGGCTCGCTCAGTGGGCGGCGTGTTGCTGCGCACTTTTGCTCCGCCGACCGCGCCTGCAACGCGAACGCCACGCCATGCCGGATTACGAAACATGCCTAGTTTATTGAGCGTTTCCAGTTGTTTTTCAGTGTGAATGATTTGCCCGGCGCTCAGCAGTAATTGATTGTCGGCATCAAAGATGGCGTAAGGTGTCGGTTCGCCAACAACCAGTTCTTGTGGGCGAAGGGGGACGAGGTCAGATTGGGCCATGCAGTTCACCAAAGATAATCCATATATAAGATACGCTTGTAATCTAACTTTGCCTTTACGCCAAGCATCCGGCTGGCGGCGTTGCATTGTCGCGACGTGATACCATCTTATTTCTGTTTAAACCGAGTTTTCCATGCTGCATTTGCTTAATTCGCCTCAGCGCGCTGCTGTGCAATATTTGTCTGGCCCTTGTTTGGTGTTGGCTGGCGCGGGCTCGGGTAAAACGCGAGTGATCACGCAAAAAATCGCTTTCTTAATCGAAGAAGCGCAAATGGATGCGCGCCATATCGCCGCGATTACCTTTACCAATAAAGCCGCGCGAGAAATGCAGGAGCGGGTGGCCAGCTTATTGCCGGCGAATCGCTTGAAAGGTTTAACGGTTTCGACGTTTCATAGCTTAGGCATGAAGATCTTGCGCGAAGAGGCCGCGCACTTGGGTTATAAACCGAAGTTTTCGATTTTGGACTCGGCCGATTCGGCCAAAATTATCGCCGATCAATTGATCACCACCGATAAATCATTAATTCGCTCGACGGTCAGTCAAATTTCAAACTTAAAAAGTGATCGAATTTCTCCAGATCACGCTTTGGCCATTGCCGCATCAGAGGGCGAAATGCAGCTGGCTAAGTTGTATCGCGCTTATCAAGACACGCTTTTTGCTTATCAAGCGATTGATTTTGACGATTTGATTCGCCTGCCGGTGGATTTATTTGAGGCGAATCCTGAAGTCTTGCAAAAATGGCAGCATCGTTTGCGCTATTTATTGATCGACGAATATCAAGACACCAATACCACGCAGTACCAACTGGTCAAACAGTTGACCCAGTTAACGGGGAAATTTACTGCGGTAGGGGATGACGATCAGAGTATTTATGCTTGGCGTGGTGCGAATGTCGAAAACCTGAATTTGCTGCGCATCGATTTCCCTCAATTGCACGTGATTAAGCTGGAACAAAACTATCGCTCGGTGGCGCGGATTTTGCGCTGCGCCAATGCGGTGATTTCGAATAATCCAAAATTATTCGAGAAACAATTGTGGTCTGATCTTGGTATCGGCGATTTGGTGCAAGTGGTCGAAACCAAGGGAGAGGACGATGAGGCTCGCTTGGTCGCCGAGCGTTTGAAAATGCATATGGCCCTCAACGGTACCAGGTTTGCCGATTATGCGGTGCTGTATCGCGGTAATTTTCAGTCGCGGATTATTGAGGCGCAAATGCGCGCCGAGAATATTCCGTATGTGATGTCGGGCGGGCAAAGCTTTTTTGACAACGCTGAAATCAAAGACGTGTTGGCGTATTTGCATTTGATTGCTAACGATGACGATGAGCCGGCTTTTATCCGCGCAGTCACGACGCCCAAACGGGGTATCGGCAATGTGACGTTGGAAAAACTGGGTAGTTATGCCAAAGAGCGACAAGTTTCTTTGTTTGCTGCGGTATTTGAAGAAGGTTTTGCGCATCAGATTCAGCCCGCACAGCGCGAAATGCTTTATACCTTCTGCCGATTTATTCAGCGGATGCAAGACAAAGTTAAATCTGAACCGGCCGATCAGCTGTTTCATGAAATTGTCGGGGCGATTGATTTTGAAACTTGGCTATACGAATCAGAAGACCCAAAGCCTGCCGAAAGTAAATGGAACAATATCCTGAGCTTGGGCGAGATGATTAAAAAGAAAGTCGATAGCGCCGGTAGTAATCTGGATGAAATCACGCAGAACTTTGACCTGCGCATCATGCTCGAAGGCCGCTCAGAAGATGAAATCGACGCGGTACGTTTATCAACCCTACATGCGAGTAAAGGTCTGGAATATCCGCATGTGTTTTTAATTGGCTGTGAAGAAGATATCTTGCCGCATCAAAATTCAATTGAATCGGGCATGGTCGAAGAAGAGCGGCGGTTAATGTATGTCGGTATCACCCGAGCGCAGCGCAGTTTAACGATTACCTATTGCGGAAAGCGTAAACGCGCTGGTGAATGGCAAATTACTAGGCCGAGCCGATTCTTAGATGAGTTGCCAGCAGCAGATGTGATGTTTAGCGGGCGTTTAGCCGCCAAATACGAGCCATCACCTGATATTAAGAAAGAACACTCCAGCCTAGCGGCTAAAATGTTAGCGAATTTAGGCGCAAAAACGGCGAAATAAGCATCGAACGCGATTTGTCTTCGCAATCAATGCTTCCAGCTCCTCTGTGTTTTACAATGCATCAGAATTAATGTTGAAATTAGATCTTTTTAAATTCAACAACTTAGCGTTTTACTAGCGTTTTGTTTGCAACAAGGTGTTGACGTGATCGCAGGGCTGCCGTATATTTCGGCCTCTCTGCTGCTG
>NZ_CAMTIA010000069.1 GCF_947072475.1 uncultured Deefgea sp. | reverse complement strand
CACAAAAAGAGCGCCAACAGCAAGAAGCCGGCAAACACATACCACCCAAAGCATTTCGAGAGTTATTTCAATTAATGAAATCATTTATTAAAGAACCTGCCACTGGCTACCAAGATCCAGAAGAAACACCAGCAGCACCCAACGAGGATTAATTTATGTCAGTCGATTCAGCCCCAACGTTTTCTGCCCAAGGTTTTCTATTTGATATGGATGGCACCTTGATTGATTCAACGCTTTGTATTGAAAAAATCTGGCGCAACTGGGCTGATCGTCAGCAAATCGATTTTTCGGCCATTCTAAAAGTAATGCATGGCCGTCGTGGCGAAGAAACCATTGCTCTGGTTGCGCCGCATTTAGACGCTAAAGCTGAAACAGCGCTACTCATTGCCGAAGAATTGCAAAGCCTTGAGGGTAACGTTGCCATCCCGGGAGCGAAAGTTTTTCTAGACGCTTTAAACCCTGAGCAATGGGCTGTGGTGACGTCCGCACCGCGCCAACTTGCGCTGGCCAAGCTGGCCTTTGTCGGTTTGCCTGCGCCAAAGTATTTAATTGGCGCCGAAGACGTCACGAACGGCAAGCCCAGCCCCGACCCTTACTTGCAAGGCGCGAGCTTATTGCAGTTGCCCGCAGCAGATTGCATCGCCTTTGAAGATGCCGCAGCAGGGATTCGTTCCGCGCATTGTGCTGGCGCAACAGTGATTGCGATCACCCATGCGGCAGGCGCAGACTCAACCGGTTTAGCGCAATACCAAACCTGCGACTTTACGCGCATCAAAGTAGATCACATGTCGTCTGGCCTTACTGTGCGTATTCAAGCATGAGCGGCAACTTAAAAATTGGATTGGTTTCCATTTCTGACCGTGCCAGCCGCGGCGTCTATGAAGATCAAGGCATTCCAGCACTGGGTGAGTGGTTGGCGCAAGCACTCACCACGCCTTTTACTTTAGAAACACGACTCATCGCCGATGAACAAGCGCAGATCGAGCAGACCTTAATTGAGCTGGTTGATTTAGCCCAATGCCAACTGGTACTCACTACGGGCGGCACGGGCCCAGCCAAACGCGATGTCACGCCTGAAGCAACGCGTGCAGTGATGGATAAGGAAATGCCCGGATTTGGCGAGCAAATGCGACAAATCAGCCTGCAATTTGTTCCTACTGCAATTTTGTCGCGACAAACCGCAGTGATTCGTGGCAACAGCTTAATATTAAATTTGCCCGGACAACCCAAATCGATCAAAGAAACATTAGAAGGCTTAAAAGACGAGAATGGGCAGTCATTGGTTTCAGGTATTTTTTCTGCCATTCCTTATTGCATACAATTACTCGATGGACCGTATATAGAAACCGACCCAAAAATCGTTAAATCATTTCGACCTAAATCGGCAATTCGCAGTTAACTCAATCCGATTTAAATGAAAAAATGGCGTGAAATTCACGCCATTTTTTATTCTGTTCTTAATTAATTTATGTTTGTCGCAATACATTCACCGTAACCCAAGCCCAATCCACTCCTTTTTCCAAAACTGCACCGAGGCTCACCGAAAACTTTTTATCTCGTGCATTCACTTGATACACTTTATCTAAGCCATAATCGGCCAAATTCATAATCAAAGTATTGACACTACTGCCATTCACTTGATGAGATACATACAGTGCTGTACGAACATTGGGCAATTCAAGCCCTGCAGTAAAATTTAGATCTGCAACAGTAATGGTTTCAACTCGGTCTTTTTGTTCTGATTTCATGCCGACCATCACCGGTGTCACGCTAATAATTTGCACGCCCACAGACACTTCATCATCACTCAATCGAGCAATGCGCCGCAAAATACCAATTCGCCAATTGGATTCGCTACTTTCTCGTGAAGCCAATAATAAGCTAGGTCGTATCCATTCGTTTTCAGAAAAACGTAAAGCAGCGCCAAAACCATCGGCACTTTCATTATCAATCGACCAACTATGCCAATCGATTTCTTGTTTGGTATTACTCGTAAAGCTATACGGATTTGCCGCTAATTTTTCTTTCGTTCTTGACGAAACAAATCCATATAAACGCATATCCATGATTTCATCATAATCTACCGTCCCTTTAGACTCAGCACCCTGACGATTAAATTTATCATTATCTAATTTTACATATCGACAAATACGATCCAAACCATAAATCACATCAGCCGATTTTGTTACTTTTTGCCTAGCACTGCGTTTCACCTGACTATTACGCATACACATGGTCCAAAATACATCCAAGTGTTTGAGTAAATCACTCACCGTTGATCCACGCGAATCGGAATTTAAACCCAAAGAAGCGTAACTAGAGCCCGTCATGAGCTTGCCGAGCGTTTCTTGAATATGTCCAATTAAATCATTCAATCCCCAATAGCGATAAGGCTCACCCAATAAATCATTATTTATTTTTTGTGGGCCTTGCGCCTCTTGTAGATTGACGCAAAAATGATGTTGCGTATCTTGATACTTTCTCCCGATTTGAATGAATTTAGACCATCGCTCAAGCCAAGCATCAATCATATCGATTTGGCGAACCGATAAATTATTATTCGACAAGGTATTGAGCATGAGCATTTGAATATACTCATCAGCACAGGATGAAACCTCATCCTTACTACTTGGATAGAGAGAGAATGAATTACAATCAAAGCCGCCAATTTCAGATAAGCGATACATCTGATGGGCTTGCAGCCATAATTTAGAGGGTACTTTTTCAAAGCGGAAATAATGCCATTTGGCTTGAATCGCGAGATAACGCAAACTCCGCGCCAAAACAACCGGCATCAGCAAATCAAATGACTGCTGCTGACTTTCACTGCCATCAGCCTGAACAAATCGCTGATATGCATCCACCATATCCGTCGAAAAACTCACCACCGACTTCCACAGCTGCTGCTCCATCTCTTTAGACATGCGCGGATTAGAAACATACTGATAACATACCGCATCAAATGCTTCTTGGACTTGCTCATCGATCAACATCAAAGCTTGCAAACGCTCAAGCGACACCTTATCCGCAGCCGCAATAAAATCTGTGACTAATTCATGCACTTTATTGCAACGAGACGCGGGGTCTAATTGCAAAATTTGCTTACACCATTGCTGCGCCATTTTTGGGTTAGCTAACGGTGATTTCTCACGAGAAAAAAGAGAGCTAATTCGATCAAGCATATTTATATCCAAACTACAGTTTCGTCGTACATATTCAATACGACATTTAAGCGGCAATATTAATATATTCAAGCCACTGCTGTGCACTCGTAATATCTGCAAATACTTTTATTTCAGATTCAGAAATAGCTTGATTTAACCACACCGACCAAACTACCCACTGATCATCACTCACCACGGCAACTCGATCGAAGTTTTGTCGATTTTTCTTTGAAAACCGAATTTCTTCAAGTGCCATATCGATGGTATAGCCATCCATTAATCTCAAATCGAGCAAAAGTCGAGCTGCACCATGAAAACGAATGTCATATAAGACATTGTCTTCGAACTCTTTATAGTCTTGCAGCGTAAATTGTTCAAATACCACTGCATGCGTATATTTAGCTTCGTGTGAAATACTAATCATGGCTATCCCCTCAAGAATGAACAACTAAGATCAAACTGATCACCTAAAATTTCAGCTAGGTGCCTTCATGCTCACAATTAACCGCAGCGCGCTGCCTGCATTAATGCTTTCATTTCAACAATAGCAGCTTTTAATCCCACAAAAATTGAATGCGAAATTAAAGCATGGCCAATATTAAGCTCTTCAATTTCGGCAATGGCGGCAATGGCTTGTACATTGTGATAATGCAAACCATGACCTGCATTGACCACTAAACCTAAAGAGGCAGCATAAGCTGCAGCTTCTGTAACACGCTCTAATTCATGCTGCTGCTCAACTCTATTTCTAGCATCGGCATAACGGCCGGTATGGATTTCGACCACAGGCGCGCCCAACTCATGCGCCATCTTAATTTGCGCGTGATCCGGGTCAATAAAAATTGAAGTGCGAATTCCTGCATCTTGTAAAGACTGAATGTATCGGCCGCAATGCGCTGGATTGGCTAACACATCAAGACCGCCTTCGGTGGTCACCTCCGCCCGATGCTCAGGCACTAAGCAAACGTCTTGCGGCTGAATGTCTAGTGCATGCGCCAACATTTCTTCGGTTAATGCCATTTCTAAATTCATGCGTGTTTGCAATACCGCACGCACTAAACGCACGTCTTCGTCACGAATGTGGCGGCGATCTTCACGTAAATGCAAGGTAATTAAATCAGCGCCCGCCTGTTCGGCCAGCTGTGCGGCCAAAACAGGTTGTGGATAAAGCGTGCCACGTGCGTTGCGTACTGTTGCAACATGGTCAATATTAACGCCGAGTAAAATAGAACGAGACATGTGCAAATTAATCCTATTATCAAGGTATAAGTCAGCAACATAGCAATAGTATGCGCTAGTAAAGCATACCCTATTATAACCTCTGTAAATCAATCAGCAATTGTCGCGTGTGCAAGACGGAATCACCCAGCACGGCTGCAATCGATTGTCGCATCCACATTTTGGCCCAAGGCAAAACCTGCAAATCAGTAAAATCTCCCGCAGCAAATGCCAAAATCAGCGTTGCAGGGCAAGCTGCGGCACTTTGGCTAGGCACTAAACCAACGCCGTATTCAAACTCATATCGTTCAAGTAAATTAAGCGGTTGATCTGAACGGGCGATACGCTGCCAATCAATGCCATACCCTAAGCTATCGAGCAATTGGCGCTCAAACAAACGTAAAATAGGCTCGACCGCACGCTGGTCCGTACCGAGCCGACCTAAAGCTTGAATCGCAGAAAAATAGGCGGTAAATAAGGCGGGATTGGCCTCTTCTTTAGGACATAAACGCTGCAACAGCTCGTTCATATAAAAACCGCACAACAGTGGCAAGCCACTCAACTGGGGCAAACCCGGCTGCCACTGCGCGGCATGCAGTGTTTTTAACTCCCCGCCCCCAAACCACGACAATAACAGGGGTTGAAAGCCGAGCAAAACACTGCGAATTTGCGATCCCGGTCGTTGTACGCCACGTGCATAGAGCGTTAAACGACCATGATCGCGAGTAAATACATCCAGTAAGCGGCTCGTTTCACGATACGCATACTGGTGAAGCACAAAAGCAGGCTGCAAATTGATCCGCAGCTTACTTGAAGATCGCGTCATGCTTTATTCGTAGCCAAATTGGCGTACCAAGCGAGTGTCATCAGCCCAACCACTTTTTACTTTGACCCAAACTTCCAAATGCACTTTGGCATCAAACAATTTTTCCATATCAAGACGAGCATCGGTGGCGATTTTCTTTAATTTAGCGCCATTTTTACCAATCAAAATCGGTTTTTGGTTTTCTCTATCCACCAAAATCGCCGCATAAATTCGACGTAATTCACGGCCATCGGCCAGTGTTTCTTCTTCGAATTTTTCGATTTCGACCGCCATTACATATGGCAATTCTTCGCCCATCATACGGAAAATTTTCTCGCGAATAATTTCCGAAGCTAAAAACCGCTCGTTTCGGTCGGTAATCTGATCTTCACCAAACATCGGTACAGACTCTGGCAATAATGGTTCGATCGCCGACACTAAGACATCCAATTTCAAGCCTTTTTGCGCTGAAACCGGCACAATTGCAGCAAAATTAAAGCGCTGAGCAACTTCTTCAATAAACGGGAATAACGCCGACTTATTCGGCAGCATATCGACTTTATTAATGACCAAAATGACTGGGCGATCTTTCGGTAATAATTCAAGCACAGCTTGATCTTCAGGACCAAAGCGCCCTGCTTCAACCACAAACAAAATCGCATCAACATCAGCCAGCGTCGTCGTCACACTGCGATTCATCGCTTGATTGAGCGCATTTCTAAATCGTTTTTGAAATCCCGGCGTGTCCACAAAAACAAACTGCGCGGTTTCAGAAGTTAAAATTCCGGTAATTCGATGGCGTGTCGTTTGTGCTTTACGTGAGGTAATACTTAACTTTTGACCAATCAAATGGTTCATTAGCGTCGACTTGCCGACGTTAGGTTGCCCCACAATGGCAACAAAACCACAACGAAAACCATCCACTGCGGTACTCTCTTCGTGCTTTAAAATATTCATTTTCGTACAACCTTTTTGCCTGGAAATTGCTCACGCAATTGATGAAGTACTTCGCCAGCAGCAAGCTGCTCTGCCGCTCGCCGGCTAGTACCCTCTGCTTTTGCGCTGACTTTTAATTCAGCAATGGTGCAACTCACTTCAAAAATCTGGTCGGGCGAATCACCCTGTTGCCGCTCAATCACATAGCTAGGCAATTCCACTTTGCGAGCTTGCAGCCACTCTTGCAATGAAGTCTTTGGATCTTTCATTGCTTCTTCAGGATTAACTGCAGCAATACGCGCAGCAAACAACTGATGCAACACCGCTTCAACCGCCTGAAAACCGCCATCGAGCCAAATCGCCCCCAAGATGGCCTCAAGCGCATCGGCCAAAATACTTGGCCGACGATGTCCACCACTTTTTAGCTCACCTTCACCAAGGGAAAGGTAATCACCCAATTGCAATTCACTGGCAATGACTGCCAGCGATTCTTGCCGAACAAAATGCGCACGCAAGCGCGACAAATCGCCCTCGCTCAATTGTGGGAAGGCAAAATACAGGCTGCGAGCCACAATTGAGTTCAAAATACCATCACCAACAAACTCAAGCCGCTCATTGTGTTTCGATGAGAAACTACGATGTGTTAATGCTTGCTTAAGTAGCTTAGGTTCAGAAAAAACATAACCGAGCGTTTTTTGCAAACGCTCGGCGGGTAAGACGACTGACAAATTAAATATCCCTCAAATTATTGAGCACTCGTGCCGGAAGACTGCTCAATTTGAAAATCAAACAAAAGACTCACATTAGCGACTAAGGGTACAACCTTTTCATAATTAGCTGCGATTGTCGTTACACCACCCACTTGGGTAATCGACAAATCTTTACCCGTCACATCGGTGATGTAACCGATTGTGGCATCTTTATCAAAAGACTCACGAATCGCATCTGGACTTTGTCCGGCACTATTTTTTGCTAACTTTTGGACCGTATTTTGTATCGAAAAAAACTGGGTATACGTTGGAACGACTTTAAAACCAACAATCAATGCCATGGCCACCGCCATCGCGACAATAATAAAACCAAAAAAAGACATCCCTAATTGCTTTTTCATTGCCACACCCCTATTTAATAGCAGTACCAATACGATCAAAATGTTTAAAATTCATCCAAACAAAAAAAGCTTTACCTACAATGTGATCACTCGGAACAAAACCCCAATAACGGCTATCCGCGCTATGATCTCGATTGTCGCCCATTGTAAAGTATTGCCCTTCAGGCACGGTGCATTTAAATCCTGATTCATCATAGCTACAATTTTCTCTCAATGGAAAATCAGCCACTTCACGTAAATTGAGCGCAGGCACTTCCGCCATATTGAGTGTTTTATATTGCTTGTCGCCTTGCTGCTCAATAAATTGTTGGTTATTGACCAAATAAACGCCATTCTCAACGTATTGATGCTCACCATCCGCCGTCGTTTTGACGGGCTGGCCATTCACAGTTAATTTCTTGCCTTGATATTCAACAACATCACCCGGCAAGCCAATAACACGTTTAATGTATTGAATTTTTGGATTATTCGGATAGTCAAAAACCATGACATCGCCGCGCTCAGGTTCACCCACAGGCACGATCACTTTATTCAAAATAGGTAATCGCAATCCGTAAGCAAATTTATTCACTAAAATAAAATCACCAACGACCAAACCCGGACGCATTGAAGACGATGGAATTTGAAATGGCTCAACAATAAATGAGCGCAATACAAACACCGCTAAAATAACCGGGAAAAATCCACGTGCATATTCCACCCAATCGGCGATTTGTTTTTCGCCACGGGTTTTGCCCCAAACCAATTTATCCATTGCCCAGACCACACCGGTCAGCACAACAAAAATCAACATCGCGGCACTAATACTAAAAAACTGCACTAACAAAATAAACAAGCCAACAACAGCCAATAAATAGCCGTATTGCACCAGCTGAGGTGGTTCATTATTTTTTCGTTCGTGCTTGGCCCCTGCCATAATCAAAATCGGGCCTAACACTAAAGAAAGAATACCAATTACGAGCCAATTCATTGACTGTTCCTTTTAATGAAGCGGATGGTTTATTTGTCGCTAACTTGTAAAATGGCTAAGAAGGCTTCTTGTGGGATTTCAACATTCCCCACTTGCTTCATGCGTTTTTTACCGGCTTTTTGTTTATCTAGCAATTTGCGTTTTCGTGACACATCGCCGCCATAACATTTAGCCAATACGTCTTTTCGTACCGCTTTAACGGTTTCACGGGCAATAATATGACTACCAATTGCCGCTTGAATTGCGATATCAAACATTTGCCGTGGAATGAGTTCACGCATTTTTGAAACCAATTCACGTCCACGATATTGGCTAGTACTACGGTGAACGATCAAACTCAAGGCATCAACGCGCTCGCTATTAACCAGAACATCCAACTTCACTAAATCACCAACGCGGAATTCTTTAAAGTCATAATCGAGCGAGGCATAACCACGACTCACTGATTTGAGCTTATCAAAGAAATCCATCACCACTTCGGCCATTGGCATTTCATAAGTCAGCATGACTTGGCGCCCCAAGTATTGCATATTGATTTGCAAGCCCCGTTTTTGATTACACAAAGTCATCACCGGGCCGACATAATCTTGTGGCACTAAAATCGTTGCCGTAATAATCGGCTCGCGGACTTCATCGTATTTTGATGGATCGGGCAGTTTGGATGGATTTTCGATCTGTACCACTTCGCCGCCTTTGAGTACCAACTCAAAGACCACGCTTGGTGCTGTCGTAATCAAATCCATATCAAATTCGCGCTCTAAGCGTTCTTGCACAATTTCTAAATGCAAGAGGCCCAAGAAGCCACAACGAAAACCAAAACCCAGGGCTTGCGAAACTTCGGGCTCATAACGCAAGGACGCATCATTGAGTTGCAGTTTTTCTAAACTATCACGCAATTTTTCATAATCATGACTTTCTACCGGATAAAGACCGGCAAAAACTTGTGATTTAACATCCTTAAACCCTGGCAATGCTGCGACCGCTGGATTTTTAACGGTGGTGATGGTGTCACCCACTTTGGCGCTGGCAATTTCTTTAATCCCAGCAATGATAAAGCCCACTTCACCGGCGCGAAGTGCGTCGCGCTGTACTGATTTAGGTGTAAACACGCCAACTTGTTCACACAAGTGCTGCGCCTTAGTCGACATAAATAAAATTTTGTCTTTCGGTCGGATTTCGCCATCAATCACGCGAACCAACATAATCACGCCAACATAGTTGTCAAACCATGAGTCAATAATCAAGGCTTTCAGCGGGCCATCAGGATCGCCTTTCGGGCAAGGTATCTTGTTGACGACCTCTTCCAGAATGTCTTCAATACCAATACCTGATTTGGCCGAAGCATGAACCGCATTCACCGCTTCAATACCAATGATGTCTTCGACTTCTTGCGCCACTCGATCTGGATCGGCGGCAGGCAAGTCAATTTTATTGAGCACCGTACGCACTTCAACACCGAGTTCAAGCGCGGTGTAGCAGTTCGCTACGGTTTGTGCTTCAACGCCTTGGGAGGCATCCACCACCAATAAAGCACCTTCACAAGCGGCCAAAGAGCGGCTCACTTCATAGCTAAAGTCAACGTGACCTGGGGTATCAATCAAATTGAGATTGTAGATTTTACCGTCACGTGCCTTGTATTTTAAAGCCGCAGTTTGCGCTTTAATGGTAATGCCACGCTCTTTTTCAATATCCATGGAATCAAGTACTTGGGCGCTCATCTCACGCATTTCCAAGCCACCACAAAATTGAATAAAACGATCGGCCAAGGTACTTTTACCGTGGTCGATGTGCGCGATAATAGAGAAATTACGAATGTGATCCATGAGTCCCGCAGCCACTAAGCTGTTACACAATTTGCGAATAGAAAAAGGCACGCTGCGCGTGCCCATACTAGCGATAACCGCTTATTTTAACTGATTTTTGCCAGGCTGGCATCCAAAGCCTGCTGATCAAGATGGTAATGGCAGATTTCAACGCCGTCTGAATCGAGCAATACCGGCACCCACTCACCGTATTTGGCCTCCAATGCATCGACGTCATCGATATCGATCCACTCCAGCTCAAATCGTCCCGCCGCCTGCGCCAACAATTGCGCCTGCATCTGCGTACACAGACTGCAGTAGGCGCGGCCATATAGTTTTAATTTCATAAATCCTTTACGCGCGCCACTGCGCCAAATTCAAAGCATAAAAAACAACCATCACCGACGTCCCGCACACATCGTCGAGCCCGATGTGGCAGACATAATCTCGATCACTCGCGGTTGAAACGCTTGCATTTTGGCATTACGCCAACGCAACACACCAAAAGCCAAGATAAAACCCAGTGCGGCGCCCAACAAAGAGGCCAACTCAGACCAAGCCGCTGGCGCGACCACGGCAGCCAATGCCGCACCCAATAGCAACAGCAATAACGGCAAACCATAGCCCCAAAGCGCGCTTTGCAGCAGCACCCCGTCATTCACCGCCACTTTGACCCAATCACTGGCTTTCGCCCCCAATTGATTTTGCACCGGATAGCTCTCTTGCCCTTGGCCAAACAAGCGCGTAATCGCCACCGACTTGCAGCCATATTTCGGATCGCAATTACCACAAGGGCTACGAGGCCGGATTTTGACCCATGCCTGCCCACCTTCACAGCGCTCAACTTGCGCCTCTGTGATTATCATTCTGAGATTTAAACCTTATTCATGAGTTCAACGCAGCGTATACGCTTTAGCAAAACGCTCCACCGTCACGGCAGGCACCTCACCCAAGCAGCTCAATAAATATTGATCAACTTGCCGTGCATACAAATGAATCGCTCCTTGATGCGCCAACCCAAGGGGAATATTGGCATTCATTGGCTCTACAAACACCGATAGCGTCACCGCCCCATCGCTATACAAATAATGCACAACTTCTCGGGACTTATGCGGCAAACTGCGCGTACTCTTTTTAATCAACTTAAAGCCAGGCACAGTGGGCTTGATTCGCCATTTTTTATCATCCGCAACATCAAGCACGGCACCGTCATTGACTTGCACACTACGCAAAGGATGGATCGGCTTTAGCAATTTACGATCAATTTTGCCGCCCACTTGAATTTGGGTAAAGCTAAACGACTGCACCATTTCTTGGCGCATCCCCATCATCAGCCATTTTAATATTAAGCCACTTTCATCATCCACCCAAAAACGCTGTGGATAACGATAAGCATCCAATGGATCAAGCTGATAAATCGTCGCCTCTCGACCAACCACCCGCTCACGCCCCACTTTAGAAAGTCCGTAAGACTGCAGTAGTTCACTCACATTATCAGGCAAATGATTTGGAAATAACTTCGAGGTATAGCGACGATCCAATTGAAGCGCATAGCCTGGCGTCGGATACATACTGACTTTATCACCGACTCGCAAATACTCACGCGGCTCACCATCTAATAATTCACGGTGTTCTGCGGCCACGCCATTCTCTATCGCATGACTGATTTTATAATTGGCAATATTCTCACCGGATTGATAAATATAACTTCCAGCATAAACCACCGCCTCGGCCGCCGAGGCTGAGCGCGCCAACACCCGCTGCGCCTCGCCTTTATCCAAAGGCATAGCTTGCGCGCTAAAGGCACACAAGCACCCTAACAAAACCACCATTCGGCAATACACTTTCGCCACCATCAATGCTGCTCTCCAGCTTCAAAATGGGCCTGCGCAAATTGCTCAGAGGCCAAAGGATTGGAAAAGCCATCTCGATGCGCCGCCAAATAAGGGCTAATTTCAGCCGACTTTATTTCAACGGGCTTTTGCTGCGCCAACACATCGACCGGCAATGCGCTCGGCAAAGTCAATTGCCAGGCGAGCAAACCCACAAAAACCACTGAGGCAAACGCAGCCAATGGCATCCATTGTGACGGCCGAGGCCGCAATCGATGTGGCGCAATCACCACCGGCTCTTGCGCCAATTTGGCGGCAAATTTTTGCATAAAATCAGGCGACATCGCCAAATGTGGCTGCCCAATTACATCTCGTGCCAAATGCCAACGATGCCATTGCGCTTGCTGCTCAGCCGAAGCGAGCAACTGATCAACGACGGCGGCAATATCTTGCGGCGCAACTTCATAATCCATTAAGGCTGAAATTTTTTCACTCATACCACTAACCCCTATTTCTAACCGCTACGCCACACCCGATACGGCTACCAGCGCTTATCCTTGCCCACATCGCCCAACAAAGGACGCAAGCGACTGGCAATTGCTTCACGCGCCCGAAAAATACGCGAACGCACCGTTCCTATCGGACAATCCATCGCCAAGGCGATTTCGTCATAACTCATGCCATCCATCTCGCGCAAAGTAATCGCCTCGCGCAATTCATCAGGCAAAGCATCGACCGCCTCATTGACTGTAGAGACAATCTGCTTATTGGATAGTTCAGTCTCTGGCGTATGAAAATCTGGTACTAATGCAGCCGCATCGACCGTATCGCCATCCTCATCTTCATACTCAGCAGACAAAATCGGCCGCCGACCTAAGGTCGACAGGTAGTTTTTCGCGGTATTAATCGCAATCCGGTACAGCCAAGTGTAAAACGCACTCTCGCCACGAAAAGACGGCAAGGCGCGATAGGCTTTAATAAAAGCCTCTTGGGTCACGTCTTCAATTTCATTTTGATCACGAATCATTCTCGACAAGAGTCGCACAATGCGTCGCTGATACTTGACAACCAACAGTTCAAAAGCACGCTGGTCGCCATTTTGCGCCCGCAAGACCAATTCATGATCTAAATCGCGCTCACTGATTTTAAGCAAGGGTAAAAACTCCCACAGTTAATTGCATTTATTACATGTCAACTTTCTAATATTGGGTTCGGCTTGCAAATTACAAGCAGCATGACTGTAAGCCACGCCAGAGATCGTTCGCTCTGTTAATATTTGCCCATCCATTTTTCTAAATAAATCACCATGCGCACATTTGATGTATTGATTCTGGGTAGCGGACTCGGCGGGATGACCATCGCACTTCAACTCGCCGACCAACTAAAAGTGGGCCTCATCACCAAACGCGCTTTGCGCGATGGCGGCAGCGGATGGGCGCAAGGTGGCATCGCCGCCGTACTCGACGGCTCCGATAGCAGCGAGCTACACATTAACGACACCCAAGTGGCTGGCGCAGGCTTGTGCGATCTTGACGCCACTCGATTTATTATCGAAAACTCAAAAGAAGCCATCGATTGGCTGATCGAAATGGGCGTTCCCTTCACTAAAGACGATGAAGGCCAAACCAGCTATCACGGCTTTCACCTCACCAGAGAAGGCGGCCATAGCCACCGCCGAATCATTCATGCCGCCGACGCCACTGGCGCTGCTG
>NZ_CAMTIA010000068.1 GCF_947072475.1 uncultured Deefgea sp. | reverse complement strand
TTTAATCTCTGTGCTAATTTGTACAACTTGGCTTTAAGGCGGGTTTAAACCCGCCCTACAGGATGGATTTAACTCCACCCTCCACTTCATTGCGATCGATTAGATTTGCATCTAAGCGATCATTTTGAGAGTGTAAGCACTTGTTTGACTGGCAAACCAAGCACTCACACTCATCGGCTGTATTTTGTTAAAGATCAGTGGCTTAGGACACACAAAACAACCTAGAAACCGGTGTTTCGTTTGCTGTGTCAGCAGCAGAGAGGCCGAACTATACCCACCCACCGAAAGTCCGTCAACACCTTGTGATAAACAAAACAGGATAAAGACGCTAAGTTGTTGAATTTAAATAGATCTAATTTTTAATTAATCTACAATTATCTTTAAAAGTGAAATGCTATTTAATTCGTTTATTTCTAAGGTAGCGTTTTTTTTATCTGAATTATGCCAATCGCATTGATAAATCGATCGCTTTTATATCTTTGGTGAGCTTTCCTATCGAAATTCGATCAACGCCGGTTTCTGCAATCGCACGAATTTGAGTTAAATCGACCCCGCCAGAGGCTTCTAGTATGGCTCGCCCTTTTGCAAGTTGTACTGCGGCGCTCATTTCTTCGAGACTCATATTGTCTAATAGAATTGAAACAGCACCAGCAGCAATGGCTTGTTGCAGTTCGGCGAGATTTTCAACTTCAATTTGAATGCTGACGTGTGTAGGTGCAATGGTGCGGGCCATCTCAATTGCATTGGCGATATTGCCTGCAGCTAAAATGTGATTCTCTTTAATTAAGATGCCGTCGTATAAACCAATGCGTTGATTTTCTCCGCCGCCGACTGTAACGGCATATTTTTGTGCTCGACGTAGCCCTGGGATGGTTTTACGGGTGTCATGGACTTTAGCAGCGGAGCCTTCTACTGCCTCAACGTAGCGATGGGTTTCTGTGGCCACTGCTGATAGCGTCTGTAAAAAATTAAGTGCCGAGCGCTCTGCAGTCAGTAATGAACGGGTATTACCTTGTAGCTCGCAAATAATTTGCTCTGCAGCAACACACTCCCCTTCTGCGACTTTCCATTCAATTTGAATGCTGGCATCGACCTGATGAAAGACTTCATTAAACCAAGCTTGTCCACAAATAATGGCCGCCTCACGTAGCACAATGCGTGCATTGCCTTGTTGTGCGGCAGGAATCAGTTGAACGGTCCAGTCGCAATCACCGATGTCTTCGGTTAAGGCGTTGGCGACATTGGCGGCGATCAGATGTTTAGGCGGTAGTTTCAAATTCATCATCATTCTTTAATTTCTGGAAAAGGGAGCGGTGCAATCGCGCTGGCAAGTTCGTGCCGAATCCGCTGCAAGGCCTGCATGGTATCGGCTTCAATGCGTAACGTTAAGACTGGCGTGGTGTTTGATGCGCGGATCAAACCAAAACCATCGGTATATTCAATGCGTAAGCCATCAATACACAGCACTTGGTGGGCAGTGGGAAAAGTAGCCTGTTGGCGGATTTCTTCTACCAAGGCATGACCCGATCTCGTCACTGGAATTTGCAGCTCTGGTGATGACACCGTGATTGGAAACCGTGCCAGCTCAGTATCTAAATCAACACCGGTGGCGATTTGTTGCAATAGCTTGGCACCGGCATATAAAGCATCATCCACTTGCCATGCCGCAAAAGCGAAGTGCCCAGACAATTCACCTGCAACAACGGCCCCGGTTTCGCGTAAACGACGCTTCATATGCGAATGCCCGGTTGGTATCGCTTCTGAGGTGCCACCCAACTGAGTAACCCATTGGGCGACCGCTCGGCTTGATTTGATATCAAAGAGCACATGGCCAGTTTGCTTAGCTAACTCGGCAGTAGCAAATAGCATCAATACTTGGTCACCGGGAATTATTGTTCCAGTGCGCGTCACCACCCCCAAACGATCGCCATCGCCATCAAACGCTAAACCAACATCGGCGTGTTCTGCCAGTACGGTCGCTTGGAGTTCACGGAGATTTTCTGCAACTTGGGGATCGGGGTGATGATTGGGGAATCGACCATCGACTTCACAATACAGCTCAATCACTTCGCACGACAATTGTCGATACAAGGTTGGAGCCAATGCTCCCGGTGAACCGTTACCACAATCAATGACGATTTTTAATGGTTTTACCAACGGCAATTGCTGTTCCAGCGCCGCCACATAATCAGCAACGACATCGAGCGTCTGAATTGAGCCGCCATCTAGAAGTGGTAATTGCTGCGCAATTATTTTTTGCCGCAACGCTTGCAGCGCATCACCGGCAATCGTTACCCCGGCCAGCATAATTTTAATGCCGTTGTAATCTGGCGGGTTATGACTACCCGTAATCATCATTCCAGAGCCGGCGGCGTGATGACGAGCCGCATAATACAATAGCGGCGTACAGGACATACCGAGATCTAATACGGTAATACCGGCCTCAAGCAATCCTTTTGCCAACGCCATTGCGAGGGCAGGGCTGGATAAACGCCCATCAAAACCGAGGGCTATTTTTACAATGCCTTGCTCACTAGCTACAGCACCGCAAGCGCGACCAACCCAATACGCAAAATCAGGGGTTAATAAATGAATCTGGCCCCGAATATCATAAGCTTTAAATAAACTACTAGGTATTGAAGTCATTTTAATCATGCAGTCGGTAGATGAAATTGAAAAAGTGCATTGAGGTACACAAAAAATCGGTGATGTAATTTGCTGGAGCAGAAGCGGACAACTCGGTATTTGCCAATCATGATCTACATGCTTAAAGCCATGCAAGCGCGCTGTGACTCGCAGATCAAATTAACGCAATATTTTGCTATTTTTTTAGCCTTTAAACCAAAACTATGTGTTTGGCATTATTTAATACTCACATTCGTTTCTAATTTTAAGCTTAAGCAGAGTAGGACAAATCAATATGCGCATGATCCCTATGCAAATGGCTAAGTGCTTAACAGAAACACGTTTGACGCTGGGTAGAATTTGCTCAGCCAGTATTGCATTCGCTGACAAGCCAGTTCATACAAGCTCCAATCCCTTATTCGTGGTTACTTAATTGCATGAAATGGGCGCAAAGCAAAAAATGGCGATGGATGCATACCATCCGATTAATTATAAAAAAAGCCCATCAACATAGGATGGGCTTTTTAAAATTGCTTTTAACTTAAACAGTCGATGCTAGCAGCTGCGACGAATCACCAACAATCAAATGAAATACATTGCCATCAAGCTTTGCCACCGCAGAAACACCCGATGCTAAAACTGCCGCCTCATTAAATTGTTTGCCGTCCTTTAATTGCACCCGAATGCGCGTAGCTGCAATTGCCGCTGTTTCGCTAATATTAGCTTGACCACCTAAAGCCGCCAATAATGCTGGATTACGAATCGTAGCTGCTGCTGCGCTAGTCGCTGGTACAACCGCTACAGGCGCTGCTACACCCGTTCCGCCCGCTTTCAAATATTCAGTCATATCGGTTTTCAGATTTTCTGAACGGGTACCAAAAATAGCCTGCATATTATTGCCAACTTGCATCACACCAGCCGCACCTAATGCTTTTAGCGCCGCTTGATTGACTTTGGCCGCATCGCGAACAGAGATCCGCAAACGTGTAATACATGCATCTAAGCTTTCGATATTCGCAGCACCACCAAATGCAACCACCAAATCATGCGCCATACCTTGGCCACTGGCTTGGTGTTGAACCGCATCAACCGCCACATCTTCACGACCTGGGGTTTTCATATTCCACTTGAGAATGGCGTAACGGAAAGTGAAGTAATACAAAGCGGCATACATTGGCCCAAAGAACAGGACATACCACCAGTTTTGCGCATTCTTACCAAACACATTAAACATCAAGAAATCAATCCCGCCTTGCGAGAAAGTAAAGCCCAAATGCATACCAAAGGTGTTGGCAACAAATTGCGTCGACGCCGCCAATACCGCATGAATGACATACAGCACGGGAGCCGCAAACATAAAGGCAAATTCAATCGGCTCGGTAATCCCAGTCAGGAATGAAGTCAGCGCAGCTGAAATCATAATCCCACCCACCATCACTCGATTTTCAGGTTTTGCAGTATGCCAAATCGCAATGGCTGCGGCTGGTAGACCAAACATTTTGAACAAGAATGCGCCCGACAAAATACCCGCAGTACGATCACCGGCAAAGAAACGATTAATATCACCATGCACCACTTTACCTGCCGCATCGGTGAATTCGCCCATTTCAAAGAAAAATGGCACATTCCAAATATGATGCAAACCAAATGGAATCAACATCCGCTCAACAAAACCATATACCGTCGCAGCAGTACGCGTATCAGATACCGCGGCCCAATGCGAGAAGCTATTAATAGCGCCTTGTACTGGAGGCCAAATAAAGGATAGAACGACGCCAACAAAAATAGCCGCGATCCCGGTCACAATCGGAACAAAACGCTTACCCGAGAAAAACCCAAGATACGGTGGTAATTCAATCCGGTAGTATTTATTAAACAATGTTGCCGCAACAGCACCAATAATAATCCCACCAAAAACGCCGGTTTCCATGGACTTCATGCCCATCACCATCGCTGGCTCAACGCCCATGATTGGCGCCATGACACCCATTGTTGCAATCATCACAACAAACCCGACCGTCGCAGCAATACCAGCTACACCATCATTGTCTGACAAGCCCAGTGCAACACCAATCGCAAAAATCAAAGGTAAATGACCAAAAATTGCGCCGCCACTTTGTGCCATAATTTGCGAAACAACTTCTGGGATAAATGGAAAATTAGATGCACCAATCCCAAGTAATAAACCAGCCACAGGTAATACTGCGACCGGTAGCATTAATGCTTTACCAATTTTTTGTAAGACTGCAAATGCATTCTTAAACATTATTTTTCTCCAAAGGCGATTACTGTTTCTTATTTGTCATGCAATCGCCGGTTTATCGAACTCACTTTAGATTCTGTTACAAAAATTAAACATTGACTATGCAGCGATGACCTTACAGGGATATACCTTATCAATACAATAATCCATCGTCATTTTTAATGTAAAGCACTGCAAATAAAATTCATCGATTAAGGTCAATCTTGATAAAAAAAATCCACCGATCTGCCGGTGGATTTTTGTATTTATTTACAAGCTATTTACTTAATTAAATGCACGGTATGTGCATCAATTTTGGCGATGGCTGCAACACCTAAATCTTTTAATACTGCTTCATTTAACAAAGCGGCATCGAGCAATTCAACGCGAATGCGTGTAGTTGCAATGGATTCAGCTAAGCGTACATTCGCTTTACCACCTAAAGCGGCATACCACTCTGGATTGAGTAATTCAGCGGACGACGAAGGTAACGCCTCAATAACAACCCGCTTTTCAACCGATGCCGGTGCCACCGGCACTTGCCGACCCTTTAACGCCCAACCAATCCCAATTCCTACTAATAGTGCAATAACGACCAATACCATATCAAACCTCTTTAATCGACCAGTTGCGACAAACGAGCGCGAACTTCAGCAGCGGTACCCATTTGTAAAACTTCAGCAGCGAGTTTCTCACATTCCACTTTGTTTAAAGTCCGAACCAACGCTTTAATTGCAGGAATCGTCGGCACACTCGCAGATAGTTCATCCACACCTATACCCAGCAACAATGGAATAGCCATAGGGTCTGAGGCAATACCCCCACACACACCGACCCACTTGCCATGAGCATGTGCACCTTTTACCGTCATATTGATTAAATTCAATACGCCAGGATGCATCACATCGGCTTGCTTGGCTAATTTTGGATGACCACGATCCATCGCCAAAGTGTATTGGGTTAAATCGTTGGTACCAATCGAGAAGAAATCAACTTCACGCGCAAATTGCTCGGCCATAACGGCAGTGGCGGGAACTTCAACCATAATGCCGACTTGAACGTCTTGAGTAACCCCTAAGGCGGCTTTTTCTTCAGCCACAATACGCTTCACTTCACGCACTTCTTCCAAGCTCGTAATCATTGGGAACATGATGGCTAGTTTTGAGAACGGCGCAGAACGTAAAATGGCACGAATTTGAGTATGTAAGAGCTCTGGTTCTGCTAAGCATAAGCGCACGCCACGAACACCCAAGAATGGATTTTCTTCGACTGGCATTGGTAAATAGGCCAATGGCTTATCACCACCCACATCCAAAGTACGCACTACAAATGTACGATCGTTACCGAGTGCTTTGGCAATATCGATATAAATCTGGCTTTGCTCTTCTTCAGTCGGCGCATCCGTGCGTTCTAAGTATAAGAACTCACTGCGTAACAAACCCACCCCTTCACTACCCAGTTTTACGCCTTGAATCGCATCGTCAATGCCACCAATATTGGCCACCACTTCGACATGAATACCATCTTGCGTTACCGCTGGCTCAAATGCTGCGGCTAATTCAGCTTCACGTTGAATGGCTTGCTTGGCTTGTTTTTCACGGATATTGTTAACTTCGGCTTCTGATGGGTTTTTGCGCAAAGTACCACGGCTACCATCCAAAATGACTGGCATGCCATTGGCTAAATTCAATGCGTCTTCATCAATGCCGCAGATTGCGGGAATATTGAGCGAGCGAGCCAAAATAGCGACGTGGCTGGTTGCCCCACCACCGACAGTACAAAAACCAAGTACCCGAGTACGGTCCAAACTTGCGGTATCGGATGGCGTCAGGTCTTCTGCAATCAAAATCGCATTTTCTGGCACGACCATCGCAGTTTCTGCAATCCCCGCAATCAAACGCAATACGCGTAAGCCCACATCGCGAATATCATTCGCACGACCGGCTAACACTTCATTTTTTAGTGCGGCCAGCTTAGCTGAATAAGTGCTGTAGGCTTCTTTCCAGGCAAAACCGGCGCTCTTGCCGTTGCTGATACCCGTAATCGCAATGGCTAATAAATCCGGATCTTCAAGCAACTCTTGGTGAGCCGCAAAAATCTCAGCTTTACTTTCATCGCTAATTTCAGCTTTTAGGTTTTCAAGTTGTTGATGCGCATCTTTCAACGCTTGGTCAAAACGACGACGCTCTAATTCTGGCGACTCACCAGCTTCAACGACCGCAATATCCACTTGCTTAACTTGGAAAATTTGTCCCACAGCCAAACCTGGCGATGCAGAAACCCCAGTCAACACATTTGGATCTTCTGACTTAGGCTTGGCTTTGCTAGTTTTAATCGCATTAACTGGCGCAGGTTTATTTTTTGGCACTACACCACCGACATCTTCGCCACAGCCACTAAGAATTAAGGCCGTTAATTTTTCAATCGCAGCAGAGGCATCAGGACCAACAGCACGCACTCGAATTTCATCGCCGTTTTGCACTTCAAGGCCCATGATTGCAACCACAGATTTAGCATTTGCTTCTTGGTCGGCACGAACTAATTTAATTTCTGACTTAAATGTTTTCGCAGTATTCGCCAAAACGGCTGCGGGACGAGCATGTAGACCGGTTGGATTAGGCGTACGAATCGGGTCTGAATACACCTCAACGGATGAATCGGTAGCGGCTGAAGTTTGAACAACGCCCTCAGCTAAGTCGAGTGTTAGGGCAATGTCTTTACCTGCAACGACCAAACCTGTACTGGGAATATAACGCGCTACTTTTTCGCCACTGGTAATGACCATTTGCGTCAATAAAGACAAGGCTTTACGACCTACGGCATCCATATCAAATTCAATTAACGGTTGACCTGCATCGACGACATCACCTTCTTTGACCTTCGCCGTGAAACCTTGGCCTTTGAGCATCACAGTGTCTAAGCCAATATGAATCAACACTTCAATCCCATTGGCAGCAACCAAAGTAATAGCATGCATTGCTGAATGCACTTGCGTTACTTTGCCGGCAATCGGTGCCAACAAAACATTACTGGTTGGATCTATTGAAACGCCATCTCCGACCATTTTTTGGGCAAAAACTGGATCAGGTACTGTATCCAAAGGCACCATCACACCCGATAGTGGGGCCAGCAATACAAATTGCGAAACTGGATTTATCGACATAACAACCTCTGTTGGTTTAATTCTTAGTCAAATTGGTCATTTAAATTGACCCGCATTAATTTTTATTGCGTTGACATTTTCTTGTGTTTTAGTTTACCCGCCAATGCTATTGGCATGTGGCGTAATATTGCTCAATTTATATGTAAATTTTACAGATCAAAATCAGCTAGGCATAAACCATATTCGTTCATTTTAACTTTCTAACCAGTGCATGCTTTGTGCTTAATCAGCTTCCAGAGTTCATTTAATTTTAAATATTACTTTATTACATTTTTTTACAAAAAACAGTGCCTGATTTTGAATGCTTACGATTTAGATGCAAATAGGGCGGCTTAAGCCACCCTATTTGTCAATTTATCCGATTTAGTCGTCACTGCAGCCAGAAGTGATCATTGCACTGACAGCGATTATTGCTTCATTTGCATCAAGTCCATCAACGTTAATTTGAATCAGCTCTGCATTAGAAAAATCTAACCGCACACACATAAAATTTAGCTTTTACGTTAACCACCTGAGTCACGATGCAAATAACATAGCAATCGCTTGATATCATAAACAAGTGGGATACAAAAGTATGTCAGTAATTTCACTACTCTCAATGTATACACCTGCGACGAATCCATGCTTGTTCAGTGGCAATTGCATCTAACTTTAAATCCCATGCCTCATAGGGCAATTGTGCCACTTGCTGGCATGAATACGCTAAGCCAATTAATGCCGGTTTAAGCCAAATTTTTCGCAATCGACGAAATGCAAACGTCGTATCGTAATAGCCGCCACCTTGACCTAACCGAGCTAATTGCAAATCAAAACCAAGTAAAGGCACAAAAACAGTGTCCAAATCACGGCTTGAACAGTGCTCAGAATGACTCGGTATTGGAATATTAAATGCACCACAAGACCAAATAGCGTCTTGATTTAGCCGAACAAAATTTAATCGTCGACCCACTTTAGGTACAACCGGCAAATACACCAAACAACCACGCTGCAATGCTAAAAAAATCAATGGCCAAGCCGAAAACTCACTACCAACAGGCACATATAATGCAATTTTTTTGCCGCGACGAAGTTTTTGTAATACTTGCGGATAATGGGTTACAGCCCAAGCCGCAGCTTGGCGCTGTATTTTAGATATCGCCGCTCGGCGTTGCCGAAGATCACGACGTAATTGAATTTTTTGAATAATCACAAAAGATGAGGGCTTCCCACAGTGCCGTTTCGGTTCGCATCTTGAACCCATGGTTCAAGTTGTTGCCGGTCAGATGCCATCAGGTGCATTCACAAGGAACGCTCACAACAGGCGTCTAGATGACTGGCAAACGTGCTATACAGCTTATCGGTTCAAAGATTAAGAACCGTCGCAAACACCGCAGGAAAGCTAACTTGTATCACGACGCAATGATAAATATTTTCTATTCAAGTAAAACTGCGTCGATCGTTGAATTGATACTGGTGATTTTACGCTGAAAATCACTAAAGTCAAAGCCACCTTCAACCTTTGCCGTTAAAAACTCGTGCGTCATATTTAAAGCCGTCATCATCGCAATCTTCTCAATCCCGATTACTTTACCAGTCGTGCGAATTTCATGCATCCGTGTATCGAGAAGTTGCACAGCCTGAAGCAAGGTTTCTTCTTCATGCGCAGGACAGGCCACACGAAACTCACGCCCCATGATTGAAATATCCAACAACTTCACGGCATCACTCATACACCATCCTCGGGTAATTTAGCCAAAATCGCATTCACTTTGTCTTTTACAGCAACTAACTTAGTATTTAAGCTTTCATTGTCTAACTGTGTTAAGTGCAATTTCTGCTTAAGGTCTTGATTTTCCGAGCGTAATTCACGACATAAGGCCACCAACTGCATGACTTTACCTTCCAAACTACCGAGTTCTACATCCATTTCTAAGTTCCTATCAATACCAATCTGTAACGTAAATCGGCAAGTACCAATGAAAAACTAACCAGAGATATAAAATGATGACATTGAACTAAAATCACAATAAATACTTGGGTATATTCGTCAAAAGCATTAATTTGTTTACTTTGAGCGATATACCTACAAATTCAATATCAATATCATCAAAAATATAATGCATATCGCCTCATTGATAAATTCAACAAACCACGTCCATGATGTCAAACACTACAAATCAGTCTTCATCTTCAATTTCAAGCTCTTCCGGAAGATCGTCCCCCGAGCCTAAATCAACCCCGATAAAGTCATCAGGTACTTCTAAGGTCATCCGACCCATTGCCTTGCTACGATAGTCAGTAATAATCAAATCTGCCGTTTTTTGTTCATCAATCACACCACCGGCCATCAAAGCGCCACGTTTACGACCGATCAAATTAAACAGCTCATCCACACTACCCTCTAAATTACTCAACTTATAGCGAGCCATCAGTTCTTTAGGGTAACGCTCGCGCAAAGTTTCAATCGCAAAATAAGCCACCAAAATCTCATCGTAAGCATTACGACCGATTGACCCACCCAAAGCCAAACGAAACCCTGAAGGTTCATGCTCTACTTTAGGCCACATCAAACCAGGCGTGTCATACAAAATCACGCCATCTAGCGTTTCAATTCGCTGTTGAGACTTCGTCACACCTGGCGTATCCGCAACACGAGCGACTTTTCGCTTCGCCAGTGTATTTAACAACGTAGATTTACCCACGTTGGGAATCCCCAAAATCATCGCTCGCAATGGTTTTTCAGCATCATTACGGAACGGGGCTAGTTTTTTACACAAGACCGCAATCTGCTTAATTGCCGCTTGCTTGTTGTCTTCACCCATCAATAAGGCTTCAGTACCTGCTTGCTGACGGAAATAATTTAACCATAACTGGCTTAACTTCGGATCGGCTAAGTCTGTTTTATTGATAATTTTCAAAGCTGGACGCTGACGATGCAAACGTAACTTCTCAATCATTGGGTTACTACTCGACAGAGGCATGCGTGCATCTACGATTTCAATCACCATATCCACCTTGGCCATTGTCTCTGCCACTTTTTTCTGCGCCACATGCATATGACCCGGAAACCACTGAATTGCCATCAAACACCCCCAAGAAAAGCAGCGATTATACGCTTATTCACACAACCCTATACAAATCAATCACTTAAAATGTGGGGAAGTCAGCAAGCAATGTGGATAACTGTTATTCACAGGGTTAACAAAAAAAACAGCACATATTACCCACAGTACAAACACCTGTTGTGCACCCCTATGTGGATAACTTAACGTGTTGATAAATATGGCTTTACGGAGTTATCCACAGATTTTCTGTTCCTTATCTATTACTACTATCTTTTACTTATCAATATATATATAAAAAACAAACCCGCTGATGCAAACCACGTTGAAAACGCTTAAAAACTACAATAGTGAACAAAATCAATAGCTTAAGAAGTGCTCACGCTAAAATAGTTTGAATACGATTGACTCTACGTCATTACAAATCAAATACTTAGCTCAGTAACATGCCAACTAAACTTGGCAAACTTGCTGGTTAAGATAGTAAAAATCTTAATTGTTTAAGCTTTAAAAGTTCATTTTTAACAAAAATTTCAACATCTTCATCATCAATATATCCAGTTAAATTATTTTGTTTTATTAAACTAATATCAACACCTAAACGAATTGCTAATTTTTCAGCAGATGGCATAATCATCAAAGATTTAGAAGTATTATTAGTAATATCATTATCATTATCATTATCTAATTTGTCTAAATTTAAAAATCCAGTTGGTAATTCTTCTACTTCCATGATTAATAATAAATCACCAGTGTTGATATCATCACCAATACTCACAAATAAATTACTTATTTTTCCATCTTCAATCGCATTAATATGAATATCATCAGTGTAATTACTTAACGTTACTAATAAGTCATCTTTATTTACTAATTGGCCTGGTTGAATATAAATTTTACTTAAAATAAATGGTTTAAATAATTCTGGAGAACACATTAAATGTGTTGTATAGACAGGATCCATTTTTTAAAGCCTTTAAAATTTTTAATAACAAAATCATTTAATTTAAAAAAAGCACACGCCAACGAGGAGTGCAATGTAAATAATAACAAAATTCACCCCATGAATTAAAATTTTAACCAAATAATTACATTGATAAGCATCAATTTAACGCATAAAAATTGCCTATTTTTTTAATAAAAATCAAATTTTTCAATCTGCAATAGTTTCCTTACACGATTGATAATATTAAATTCAAAATCCGAAAGGACTTTCATCTCTAAAACAGATCAAAATCAATAGCTAGCGCATTGATATATAAGGAAATATTATAAATTATTGCTATGCCACAATTTACTTTGCATAATAGGCCCGTGTTTGCCAAACTAGATACTATCAAGTGCTTATTGTGTCTAGTTTAGTAAGGAAAAAGTCTGTTTTAATAGGTTTTAACCCTATTAAAAATAAATATAAATCATATTTAATTTATGTATGTTTTATCTTGACGACGATTTTTTGATATAATCAAGTGAAGTAAGCGTAATTTTACTAAAATAATATTTTATATATATTCAAAATTTGGAGTTAACAATGAGTGAATTAGTTTTAGTTATCAATGCAGGTTCTTCAAGTATTAAATTTTCATTATTTGAAACTAGCGCTGCTGATCCTGTTGTCTTATTTAAAGGACAAATGGAAGGCTTATATGTAGAGCCTAAATTTAGTGCAAAAGATGCAGCAGATAAGAAAGTAGCAAACGAAACATTAGCCAGTGATGCGCCAAAAAATCATGATTATGCTTTACGTTATATGCTCAATTGGTTGGAATCGCGTATTGGTGGACGAAAAATTGCGGTAATTGGACATCGTGTTGTTCATGGTGGAACCACATATTCAAAACCTGAACTAGTTACGCCTGAAGTTATTGCTGGCCTTGAAGCATTAATTCCATTAGCCCCTTTGCATGCCCCACATAATATTACTCCAATTCGTATTCTTGAAGAATTATTGCCAAATGTGCCACAAGTGACTTGTTTTGACACCGCATTTCACATGACTCAACCGGAAATAAACCAATTATTTGCACTACCGTATGAATTCTCGCAAAAAGAAGGCATTCGTCGTTATGGTTTCCATGGTCTGTCGTATGAATATATTGCTAGCGTATTACCAGAAATTGATACTCGTGCAGCAGAAGGTCGTACCGTTGTTGCTCACTTAGGTAATGGTTCATCAATGGCGGGTTTACTTGGCGGGCGCTGTCAATTAACAACCATGGGCTTTACTGCATTGGATGGTTTGCCAATGGGAACTCGTTGTGGTCGTATTGATGCCGGTGTTGTTTTGCACTTAATGAATCATTTAAAAATGGATGCAAAACAAATTGAAACCTTGTTGTACAAGGAGTCAGGTTTACTTGGTTTGTCTGGTTTCTCCAGCGATATGCGCGATTTAGAAAATTCAGATTTACCCCGCGCAAAATTAGCGGTTGAATATTTTGCAAACAGTGTAGTGCGTGAAGCGGCTTCTTTAGCTGCTGCGATCGGTGGTATAGATGCTTTAGTATTTACTGCTGGCATTGGAGAAAATGATGCAAATACGCGTAAAGCGGTTTGCCATCAATTACGTTGGTTAGGTGTTGATCTAGATGAAGCGGCGAATGCGGTACGTTCTAGTGAACCACGTCGTATTTCTTTAGCAGATAGTAAAATTGCGGTGTATGTGATTCCGACGAATGAAGAACTAATGATTGCTCGTCAAGCATTGGCTTGTATCGCATAATTTATAATGCTTTAATGAAAAAGCCGCTGATTTCAGCGGCTTTTTCACGTGAGTTTCATCTTCATCTGGCAAGATGAAGACTTAAAAAAGTCTTGTTTCAGTTAGGATGTAGAGATTGACTTTTTAAGTAGGTAAAAATTATGTTAGAACATGATCATGTTATTGATGTAAGTTTTGAGCCAAAAACAATACCGCCGATACAAGGTTGGTATTGGATTATGAAAGCATTTAATTTATTTAAACAAGCACCAACGGTTTGGATCAGTATTTGTGGTGTATTTGTTATATTATTTTTTGGTATTGCTTTTTTGCCTATGGTTGGTGGATTTATTTCTACTTTACTTGGTCCCGTTTTTTTGGGTGGTATTATGTGGTCGGCAAAAAAGCATGCTGCCGGAGAAGTGCCAAAATTAACTGATTTATTTTTTGGATTTAAATATAGATTTTTTGAGTTATTAAAAATTGGCATGTTATATATGTTAGGCACCATATTAGTTATGGTATTGATGACCGTATTGCTTACAATAGCTTCTTTTTTTGGTTGGTTGTCATTTGATAAAAATATTCAACTGATAGAGCAAGTTGGTTCAATTTGGCCTGTATTAATTGGGTATGCGGAAAATTTGATTGATTCTGCCTCTTTGTACGAGTATAGTCAAATCG
>NZ_CAMTIA010000067.1 GCF_947072475.1 uncultured Deefgea sp. | reverse complement strand
GTGGTTAAAAGGCCAAGGTGGCTTTTTGGAAGTCGATGAGGTGATTGTGGCCAATAATTGCACATTGATATCGGCTGATGAGCCACTCAACCCGATTCGGGACGCCGCGTCTGGCTTGATTTTTATTCCGCCAGAACGTTGGACGGCCAATAACGTACAAGTGGATGTGAAATCAGGCAGTGAGATTCCATTTTATGGTGAAACGGCCTTGCAGCAGTTTGAATATCGTTTTCGCGGCGGCAGTGATTCAGAGCATTATCCTTTGCTCGATATTCTGGTTTTTCCAAAATCAGCATGGACCCAACTCGAAAACACCCCACCACCGGGATTGGTACTTGGCGATGATGGCCAGCGCGTTTATTTAGCGCAATTACCCAGTAATAACCCATTTAATCCGGCCAGCAAAAATGGCAAAGAATTTATCGCTTTGCAAATGACGCCTGCTGAAGTGAAACAAGCTTTTTCGATGTATGGGATTGTGAAAAATAAAGCGATTGAAAGCGTCAGCGCGAAAGTCATGTGGCTGGATCGTCGGCTTTATCCTGGCGCCGTGCTCACAGTTGAATTGCGCGATGTGTCCAAAATGGACGTGGCATCTGAATTGATTGCGAAAAAAGTCATCACTTTAACGCAAGGCACGCCACCAACGGTGACGCTGAAATTTGCCCCAGAAGCGATTAACCCCAAGCATCGTTACAACATCAGTGCGCGTTTAGAGCAAGATGGCAAGCTGATTAAAATCAGCGATACGCAAACGCCAGTACTCACGCAGGGTGCGCCACGCGAAACCAGTATTATGCTAAAAGCAATCTAGGTATAGCTACCCAGACCATATACAGCAAAGCCTACCTTCGTATACCCATGCCGCCCTATGCTGATAGAGCGGCATTTTTATTGCCGAAGACTTCAATATTGGTTTGATGCTCAATCAGCGAGTGAGGAACAAGGAGCAAGGAGCAACACCGGTTTAGCACAACACTAAATTATCGCGATGAATCAGCTCTGCTTCGTCGATATAGCCCAAAACAGCTTCAATCTGCCCGGTGGGTTGACGTAAAATGCGCTGCGTTTCTTGCGAGCTGTAATTGATTAAACCTCGGGCAATTTCGAGCCCGTCAGGATTTAAACAACGCACCACTTCACCGCGTAAAAAATCGCCTTCAACCGCCAACACCCCAATCGGTAATAAGCTAGAACCCGACTGCGTTAAAGCCCGCACAGCACCCGCATCGAGTGTCACGCTGCCTTTGAGTTGCAAATGGTCGGCAATCCATTGTTTTTTGGCGGCCAAAGCACACGTTGCTGAGCTCAATTGCGTGCCGATCATTTCGCCACTGGCTAAACGAGTCAGCACTTGTTCTTCACGACCACAAGCAATGATGGTTGCGGCCCCGCTACGGGCGGCACGCTTGGCGGCGATGATTTTGGTATACATACCCCCCGTACCTACGCTAGAACCAGCGCCACCGGCCATAGCTTCTAAACTAGCGTCACCCGCTACACCGGTTTTCACCAAGGTGGCACTCGGGTTGCTACGTGGGTCAGCGGTATACAGCCCAGTTTGGTCTGTCAGAATCACCAAGGCATCGCCTTCGATCAGATTGGTTACCAAAGCGCCCAGCGTATCGTTATCGCCAAATTTAATCTCAGCAGTCACTACGCTGTCGTTTTCATTAATGATTGGAATCACACCCAGTTGCAATAAAGTCAGCAACGTTGAGCGGGCATTGAGATAACGCGTGCGATCAGATAAGTCTTCATGCGTCAGTAGCACTTGGGCGCACATTAAACCGTGTTGGCGAAATGCGCTTTCATAGGCGTGGCATAAACCCAATTGTCCTACCGCTGCAGCAGCTTGTTTTTCATGCACTGCGCTGGGTTTTTGCGTCCAACCCAGTCGAGCAATGCCCTCGGCAATGGCGCCAGATGAAACCAAAACCACTTGTTTACCCAGCTTGGTCAATTGAGCAATTTCTTTAGCCCAGCGTGCCAATGCCGCATGGTCTAAACCTTTGCCTTCATTGGTCACTAGGCTAGAGCCCACTTTCACCACGATTCGCTGGGCGTTCGCCAATACTGACGTTTGCATAAAAATCATCCTTGCGCAGCGCATTTACGCTCAATTACAGCTGAAATAAATAAAACCCGTGGTGGTGCAATGCCGCCAATGCGGTAGCCGGATCAAAACTGACATTGTCGTTGCCAATGCTCAATGTGCGGGTCCGTAGGAAATAGACTTTTTCATAATCTTTGTCATCAATCGGTAATTGGCTTTGATCGACATCGAGATCAACTGGCAAAACGAGGCACTTACTCGGGTTGCTCATGCTTTTAAAAATATTCACTTCCACGTTCAGCTCCTTATTGCCATTGCGCAGTTGAGCGCATTTCAGCTGGGGCTCAATTTTGGCGCAATTTGCCGGTAAAGCCTAGCTTTTTTAGACACTTTCTTGGGTTTAGTCAGCAGGATTTTAGCGACTTATCCACAGATTTTTTCTTGAAAAAAGCTTTATCTTATTGGTTTTTATTTTAAATTAGTAGTAATAAATAAGAGCTTAATTGAGCTGTGGATAAGTGTTTATTGTGTATAACTTACAAATACTTAGCCAAATGATGAATTCGGTATATACACGAAAAATGAGGGTTCAGTTTTTGGTGATGAATTTAAGCCCCTCCCTCAAATAATCGCTTACACCCAAATCATGCCCAGCAAACCCACGCTTGATTCACCTACTTATCCCCAATAAATTCACAAGAAACCGGCTAAAAAATATTTATCCACAGGGTATTTATTGCGGGGCAGCGGCCAATAAAGCGCCGACGTAGATACACCACCCGCGTATTTTTATACCGATGGCATCGTAAATAAGCAGAATGAAATTTGAGCTATGCTAATCAAGGTGACGTTAGTCAGTAATCAGGGGGAAGCCGTAATGACAAGGCAAGAACAACCGAACTTCAGTGGTGATTGATCGTGAAAACCACATTAGCGCTGCAGCAAGCGAATACACCGCCTGTAATGAATGAAATGAAGCAATTGGAGCGACATGCGCGGCATATTCATTCTGGCGATATTGCCGTAGAAAGCCATAAGCCCATCATGACTTTATTAGGCTCATGTATTTCGGTGTGTTTATTTGATCCGCAGCTCAAAATCGCGGGCATGAATCATTTTATGCTGCCCAATTTTGGCGCGCGTGCGGGACAAGATGTGGAGTCATTGCATTCCGGCATGGCGTCGATGGAGTTGTTAGTGAATGCCTTACTCAAACAAGGCGCAAAAAAAGGCCGTTTGCAAGCAAAGGCCTTTGGGGGAGGGAATTTAGTCCCCAGTGCGGGGAAAAAAACCATTGGTGAGACCAATATTGAGTTTACTCACCAATGGCTGGATGCCGAAGGAATTCCATTATTGGCCAGCGATTTGGGCGGCAATTGCGCCAGAAAAATCGTATTAAATCCGATTTCTGGCGAAGTGCTATGCCGGCAAATTCAACCGCAACAAATCCAAAAACAACAATTAATTCAAGAAGAAGAAAGCTACAAAACTAAATTAATGCATGCATTAAATCAAAGGAAAATTGATTACTGGTAATCATTGGCTCGCGGTGCTGTTGGCGTCGATTTTGACGTCAATTATCGTGGCCAATGTAATTGTACAAAAGCGCCCATTAAGTCGGTCGCGCCGGTCCAAAAAATCTGAATCCCGAGACAAAACAAAATAAATGCCGACAATCGTAGAAAAATCACCGACCCAGTTGCCCCCACCCATTTCAATAACTTATCCGCGTAGCGATAACACCAATATACCGAATACGACGTAATCGCCACAGCAATCACGCTGGCAATTGGCATGGTAAAGGTTTCAATCCCTGATGATTTAAAACTCGCCCCCAGCGTAATGGCGACGGTAATTGAGCCCGGCCCCACCGTAATTGGAAAAGTCAGCGGGAAAAAAGCCCTTTGGCGTAATTCTTCAGAGCTCGGTCGATTGCCATCCAGTGCGGAAACCGCATTGGGCGCATGGGTATCGGCCGACATTAATTGCCAACCCGCAGTGGCGACCAATAAGCCGCCACCTACCCGAACAATCGGCAAAGAAACCCCGAAAAATTCCAGTACATAAATGCCGATAAACATACTAAACACCAGCAAAATAAAGCTATATACACCCACTCGCTTGGCTAAAATAATCCGCTCGTCTTTGGTGTAACCCTCAGTTAATACCAAAAAAATCGGCGCATGGCCGGGCGGATTTAAAATTGGCATTAAAGCGGCGAAAACCAGCAATAAACTACCAAAAAAAGAAGATAAATAAGGCAACATAATGAATTAGGCTATTAGCTTAAAAGAAGCTTTATCTTAGTGCTTCACACCATGAAAGGATAGTGAGCATCTTGAGTATCAGCCGATCACTGATCTGCATCAGTTTCTTGCCTGTATCTGCTCAGCCCATAATGTCGCCTCGTGCTGGGCGGCTTTGACGGCATGCGGCGATATATCCAGCACCTGACACAAGTGGCTAAGCACATTAAATTGCTGCGCTTCGGCTGCCGACGCCAATTGTAAATACACAAAATAAGGCCCAGATCGCGCCAATAAAGCCTCACTCACCCAACGCGGCACATGCAGCGCTTTGAGCAGTTCGGCGAGGGTTTGCTGCAAAACGCCCTCCATTTGTGAAAGCACCCCAGTCAAAAAAACTTGCTGACGCTGATGACGATCTAAATGCGTTTGCGCCAAATTATGCATGAATCGACCACGGCGCAAAGCACCTTGCCGCAGCGCTAAATCACAATCGGCAGCGTCGCTTTGGCTATTGCGCATAAACAACAACCACCGATGCAAAGCCCCCCGACCAATCAGCAGCAAGGCTTGTTCTGCGCTGCCAATCTCATCGGCGACGTGGGATTTGGCCATGCGCAGTAATTTATACAACAACACCGGATCGGCAATTAATGCCTCGACCAAGATTGCGGTGTCCGCTTCTTGTTCAATTAAATCGAGCAGGCACTGAACTTGACCGCGCAAAGCAGCAATGGGATTGACTCCCCAAGCATCCCGCGCACTAATAAAAGGCCCTTGAAAAAACATCACTCGCTCAGCGTATAAGGTCGATTCCCAAACGCAGTCGAAGGCTTCATAAGAATCAATATGGCAAGCCAATAATGGCCAGTGCGTTTGCGCCATGGCTTTGGCGGCAATATCTGGCAAAAAAACCCACGCTTCATTCAAATCAAGCACCAGCAAATCAATCTGCGTGATTAGCGTCTCCATATTCGGATTCAGGCATTCGTGCGCCAAAATCCCAAACATCAAACCAGTTTTGCGCAGCGCGACAATCTGTTGATAAATCGCCTCTGTCACCGGCTCATCGCCAAAACGCAGCACCAATACACAATACTGCCCATGCAAATTGGTAAATTGCGCATCCGAAATATGCGATGCCTCAAAATGCACCAAGGCAAAACGGTGGCCCAATAATTGCAGCAAAGGCAAATTAAGCAATTGGCTCAGCAAAGCTTGATCGTATAAACGCCGCATCGCGTGACCGGTATGCACGCGCTCGGTGATGTTTTTTTTCAGCATAAATTCATGCCCGACCACCCGCTCCTGTCGATTGACGATACTTTCACGACAGATAATGGTTTTTTCTTCCGGCTGCTGCGTCGGCATTTCTGCGTCGCTCAGCCGAGGCGATAAAGCATTCAGACGTTCAAACGCCGCCAAATCCGATTCGACTTTGGCGCTTTGAAACAGATGATGAAAAAAGAGTGGCAGCATGGCAACCTCAAGGTGGCCATTGAGTATAGAAATTGAAATCGCAATGCACCATAGAATAAAGCCAGCGCATCGCAATTTTACTCAATCCCACTAATCATGGGATGAATAGTGGGTATATCTCGCTATAAAATAAAGCTAAAAGCCTACAGGCTTATACTGCCGCAGATTGGAGTGTAGTGACTTCAACCAGCACATTGTGATTGGCGTCCGACATCCACAATTGGCCATCTTGAATGGTGCACTGCAACTGCATGGTGCGCGCCGTCATTTGGGTTAACTCGGCCAAAGTGTCGCTTGGAATACTCAGTACATTTAAATGCTCAAAACGCGTCAGCGCATTTTTAATCCCATCCCACCAAATATCCACCACTCGGCCGCCATAGGCATAAATCCACACTGCATTGGCGCGGCCACAGCCTTTTTTGATGCGCTTTTCATCCGGCAAGCCCAACTCAATCCAAGTTTCAATCGCGCCGGTTAAGTCTTTTTGCCACACATCGGGCTCGTCATCGGCAGATAAACCGCGAGTTAATTCCAGAGATTCACTGGCATGGCGCGCAAAAGCCACCAAACGCAACATCATGCGCTCGTCAGTTTCCGAAGGATGGCGTGCAATTGTGAGGGCATGGCTTTGATAATAACCACGATCCATATCGGTAATATTCAGCTCGGCCTTGAATACCGTTGATTTAATTGCCATTGATTGTCGTCCTTATGAAGGCCGACAGTGTAACGGAATCTGCCCAAATCGGCGTGAGCAACAAAATCCATCCCCATTCAAAGCGCAGCACTCGGCAAGATTTTGTCTCTTTATGCGCATAAAATCGGCGATTCATCTTATTTCAATAATTGGCAGCTACCTTAGCGTTTATTTCCAGCATCGGAACGCCTATGTATGCCAGCCGCGATCGCCTTATCTTATTGGACGCCGATGGCACCATTATCGATGCTTTTAGCGCCATAGAGACCGCATTTAGCTTGCATGGCATGCAGATTGGCGATTTGGAACGCTTTCAAAAAAGGCGCAATCTATTCAAATATCTAGGTGGACTCAAAGAATTTCCGCGCAATCTAGCCAAAAGCCTCGGCAATTCCAATCGTAAAGAACTCATCGCCACCCTGACCGACATTTATCGCGAACAAGCCATGCTCTATCCCAGCATCGCGCCTTTACTGCAGCAATTGCTCGCCACGCCGGGCATTAAAGTCGGTCTGGTGACGCGCAACGTCACGCACGAACCCGCCATTACTCTGGCCCGCCTGTTTGCTCGGCATGATTTAGATATTCAGCAATTGGATTTTTTTAGCTGCATTGCGCTAAAAACGCCGAAAAACGTCTATTTCAGCACCGCGCTGAGCCAACTGGGTATCAACCCCGCTCGCGCCTTTGCTTGTGGTGACGAGCATAAAGATTATCTGGCCATGCAAGCGGCCGGCGTGAATCCCTTTATGGTGTCCTACGGCTTTGAAGATCTACAGCGGCTGACGCTTAAATACGCGGTGCCCGAAGTGATTATTTCACGCACCCCAGAAGAGCTCGGCGCAAGAATCCGGCATGCATTTGATTTACCGAGCAGTTTACCAAGCCGCTGAATCAATACCAGATCATTTGCAGCGGATAAGTGCGAACGCCACAGATAGCTTGAATGCTATTGATGCTATTTATATACAAATCAAATACTTAGATCGTTAGCATTCAAACTCAGCTTGGCAGCCCTACTTATTTAGATTACGTGCTGATGGTGGTTTAAGCATCGCGGCATTACCCTTCCCTTGCTGGGAGTGTTTTTATGCTCAACACCTCAGTCTTCTTCCCCACGTGAGGATCTACAGTCACGCGACTCCAGTGCGGGCCTGCACCGATCAACATCAAATCGGCAGCAAGCCAAAATTAATCGGCGCTACGGTGTAAATGCGGGGCATTTTTTAGACTGTGAACGGCACTGCGCAGTAGGCGCTCGCAATCGCTAGCGGCGGCGTTGGGGCGTTCGGGGTAAAAGTCTTGCAGCAAATCATATAAACCATCAAACACCGTATGCAGATACAAATTACTCAAGCGTAAATCGAGCGTCGCGGGTAAGACTTGCTGTGCGACAGCACGGCGTAATAGTCGCAGACTGTAATGCATCGAGCGTTTGGTGATGAGATCGCGGTGCCGAATCAGCGGCATGTTGTCAGCACTGCGCTCGCAGCGGTAATACAAAATGCTAATCACCGTTTGAATCGAGCCCGATTGATTAAATAAATTCAGATAATACATGCCGGTTTGCACCAAGGCTTCCAGAGCGTCGCTGCTACTGGGCGTGAACTGCATTGCCGCGTGCGCCAGCATGCGCTCGCTCATGGCTTTGCAAACGTCGATTTTATTGGGGTAATGCCCATAGACTGCACCGCGAGATACTTGGGCGGCATTGGCAATGTCGGCCATGGTGGTGTGGGCAATGCCTTGTTTAAAAAACACTTGTTCGGCGGCGTCTAAAATCGCATCACGGGTTTTTTGCGCGTCTGCTTTGGTTTTTCTGGCCATGCTTACCCTTGTTCAAGCTACCTTAATCAGTCGGTAATTATTGCATGAATTTAATTAATCGTGCGTGATTGATTAAATGCTACGATGGCGACTTTATTGACTTTGCACCCTGTGTGCATTGAGATTGTATGTCGTCACAAGCAAGGGCTGATTTAAATCAACTGCCGGTAAAAACGCAATTTTGGCGCTATGTGCTGCCCTCGGTCGCCGGGATGTTGGTGGTCAGTTTAGATGTATTAATCGACGGGATTTTTGTTGGCCGTTATGTGGGCGCGCATGCGCTGGCGGCGATTAATTTGGTGTATCCCATCGTAATGCTGCAGATTGGCTTGGGAACGATGGTCAGCATGGGGGCGGCAACGCGGATTTCGATTTTGCAAGGCGCAGGGCAAACCGCTGCAGCACGGCAAACCTTGGTCAATACGCTAATTATCATTGCTCTGCTGGGTATTGCTCTACCCGCTATTGGTATCAGCCAGTTGGAGCGGATACTGGTGCTACTGAATGCCGATAATGCGGCGAGTGTTTTGCATGAAGCACGCTCGTATTTGCGCTTTATGCTGTGGGGCGCGGTGGTGAATATTGGCCAGATTGCGGCGATTTTTTTGATTCGCAATGATGGTCAGCCTAAGTTGGCCACAGTGCTGGTGATTTTTAGTGCTCTGAGCAATATCGCTTTAAATTATCTATTTTTGGTGCATTTTCAGTTGGGTTTAGCGGGCGCGGCGATGGCCACGCTGCTGATCGAGGGCTTTATTACGCTGGCGGGCTTGGTGTATTTCTTTAGCCCGATAGCGCATTTACGCTTGGTGCTGGCCGATTTTCGCGCCGATTGGGCGAGTATGCCGGCGATGCTGAAACTGGGCTTTTCGAGCTTATTAATGGAAGGTAATTTGGCGCTATTGATGTTTGCGCATAATTATCAGCTGTTGGAATATGGTAAGGGCAATGATGTCGCGGCGTATGCGATTGCCGGCTATACCGAGGCGGTGTTTATTTTAATGCTTCACGGCTTGGCGATGGGGATGCAGCCTTTATTAAGCCACGCGACGGGCGCTAAAGACGACGAACGCTTGGCGCATATTTTAAGCTATGGTTTGCGGGTGAGTTTGGCCATTAGTGTGGTGCTGCTGATCACCGTGCAGCTGTTTCCGGCGGCGATTGCATCGCTGTATATTGGCAACGATCCCGCCTTGGTCGCTCTGGCAACTCAAGCTTTACAGCTCCATCTATTTGCCTTGCCATTTGATGGCATCTTGATTGTGGGCGTGATTGCTTTGCAAGCGATGGCGCTAACGCGCTTAGCGATGGTGGGCACCTTGGGTAAAACGCTGCTGTTGATCCCGGCGCTATGGTTAATGCCGCAATGGTGGGGCGTCACCGGTATTTACACCGCTTTGCCGCTAGTGAATATGTTGCTGGGTAGCATTATTGGCTTGGTGCTGTGGCAGCAGTTACGTCGGCTGAGAAAAGCCGCGCTTGAATGATAAAAACCCGCCAACTGGAAACACTATTCACTTAACGACAAACCCTGAAAACTTGACGCAGAGGCGCAGAGGCGCGGAGGAAACTCAAGGTTTTTCGATTGATTTTCTCGGTACCTTTGCGTCAAAAGCGACACCAGCAATGAAATCGAGGAAAAAAATGCCGCTCACTTGGCTTAAGTGAACGGCATTACCGCCAACTGGAAACACTGTTCACTTAACGACAAACCCTGAAAACCTGACGCAAGGGTGCAGAGGCGCGGAGGAAATTCAGGGTTTTACGATTGATTTTCTCTGCGCCTTTGCGTCTCTGCGTCAAAAAATTTTTCTGCAGTGAACGGTGGCGATTTTTTTACGCTGAAATCAACGTCAATCAAGCCAAAGCGCGGCGCTGGGCGACGGCGGCGGCTAGATCACTGAGTACGGTTTCGGTGGTATCCCAGCCGATACAGGCATCGGTAATCGATTGACCGTAAGTGAGTTCTTTACCCGCGCCATCGTCTTGACGACCTTCAACCAAATGGCTTTCGACCATCACACCAAAAATCGCCGCATTGCCAGCGGCCACTTGGGCGCAAGTGTCGGCGCAGACCACGCTTTGGCGGCGGTAGTCTTTGCTGCTATTGCCGTGGCTAAAGTCGATCATGATTTTAGCCGCTAAACCCGCTTTGCTGAGCTCTTCAGCGGCAGCGCGCACATGGCTTTCTTCGTAATTGGGTGCTTTACCACCGCGCAAAATCACGTGGCAATCAGGATTGCCGCCGGTGCCAACAATCGCTGAATGACCGTATTTGGTAACCGACAAGAAATGATGCGGTTGACCGGCCGATTTGATCGCGTCAAAAGCAATTTTTAGATTGCCGTCGGTGCCGTTTTTAAAGCCAACTGGGCAAGACAAACCTGATGCCAGCTCGCGATGCACTTGTGATTCAGTGGTACGCGCGCCAATCGCGCCCCAGCTCATTAAATCAGCCACGTATTGCGGCGTAATCATGTCGAGAAACTCACCGGCAGTCGGTAGACCGAGGTTGTTTAAATCGACCAATAATTTGCGCGCGATGCGTAAGCCTTCGTTGATATTAAAGCTGCCATTAAGGAATGGATCGTTAATCAACCCTTTCCAGCCGACGGTGGTGCGCGGCTTTTCAAAGTAAACACGCATCACGATTTCAAGATGGTCTTTATATTGTTCGCGCAGTTTGACTAAGCGCTGACCATATTCAATCGCCGATTGGGTGTCGTGAATCGAGCAAGGGCCCACAATCACCAATAGGCGATCATCTTTGTCTGTGAGCATGTGATGAATCGCTTGGCGCGTTTCAAACACCGCAGTTGAAGCCAGCTCGTTGACTGGATATTTTTCAATCACAGCTACTGGCGGTAGTAATTCTTTAATTTCGCGGATACGGACGTCGTCGGTTTGGTATTGCATGTGATCTTTCCCTGCCAGCGGCTGCCATGACGGCATTTATTCTTAGAAAAGACCTAGATTAAAGACTAATGCTAGTCAGTTCAAGGAAATATCCATTAAAGCATGCAAAGGTGTTGCTTCATCAAATGTGTCGGGTGTGCAAAGCTGCTGGGTTTGCGCACGCGCAGACCATAGTCAAATCATCGCCTTCGAATAGCCCCAAATCATCGCCACCGCGTGCGCCAAGGCGCACCCAACCAAACCATAGGCATTCTCAATGGGGCAATGTGAGTCAGTCGTGAGTGGCAAGCGGCAGAGCGCGGGCTTATTTTAAGCAGCTGGCGCAGACGCCTTTAACGGTGATTTCAACCGCGTCGATTAAAAATTGCGCAGGAACGGTGAGGGATAAATCGGTGCTGACATGCTCAAGGCAGTAAAAACGCCCGCAGCGGGTGCATTGAAAATGCGCGTGTTGATGCGGTTTGGAGGCGACCGAAAAACGCCAAACGCGATCGTCTCCAGCGAGTTTATGCGCCAAAGCCATGTCGGTTAGCCAATCGAGTACGCGATACACCGTCACCCGATCGGCGTCGGGATCGAGCGTGGCGAGTACATCTTGGTGCGACAGCGGGCGCTGGGCGGTGAGTAGAACGGCCAAAATATTAACCCGCGCTGCGGTGACGCGCGCGCGGGTTTGTTTGATCAGTTCGCTCGCTTGCGCTTGCGCTGTCTCGTTCATTTTAATCTGCGTATTGCTTTTTCTGACGTTCGCGGCGTTCTTGCGCTTCAACGGTTAAAGACGCGGTTGGCCGAGCCAAGAGGCGCAATAGGCCAATCGGTTCGCCAGTGTCTTCACAGAAACCGTAGTTGTTGGCGTCAATATTGCGCAGCGTAGAGTCGATTTTCATGAGCAATTTGCGCTCACGATCACGGGTACGCAATTCAAGAGCGTATTCTTCTTCGAGTGTTGCGCGATCTGCCGGATCAGGCGTGGCTTCTTGTTCTTGCAAATGATTGGTGGTTTGTGTCGCGTTGGCGACCAATTCTTCCTTCATTTGCACCAAACGCTCGCGGAAAAACTCGAGTTGGTCCGCATTCATATAATCATCTTCTGAACCTTTCCAGTTGATGATGTCTTGTTCTGTGAGCTTGGCCATGTTTCTTTCTCGCTTATCTGTAAACCATTACTGATGGTAATCGCTGCTGATCAGCGCTTACATATGATGAAACAGTAAATGGGGAAGCAGCTTAATCAACAACGCTTTGTTATGCAATACACCATTTATCACACTTTTGTTCATCTTTTGTCTTATTGCGCTAAAACCCAGCGAATGATAGTGCGTAAATCTTTGTCGTCGATTTGCTGGGCAGGCATCGGAATCGGCCCCCATTTGCCGCCTGGCAAGCCTTTGCGGACTTCGGCCATTAACATTGCTTCGGCGCCTTTTTGGCCTTTGTACTTGGCAGCGACGTCTTTATACGACGGGCCAACAATTTTTTTGTCGATAGAATGACACGCTAAACAGTTGTATTTTGCCGCCACTTTTGCACCATCGTCAGCCGCAAGCGCGGGCGTAGCCAGTAAGGCAGAAATTAATATCAGTCGCAACATCATCGAATCCCTTAAAGAAATAAGTGTTTCCTTTATTCTACTCTGCTTCCTCTAAACCTAGGGGTCTGCGTAAGCGACGTGTTGGCTGTGCTACACTCGCGCGGTTAAAGCTTGGGTTTAGATTAGGAATAGAAAATGGATCGGCGGGAGCGTTTTATGGCAATGGCCATTGGTTTTTCAATCATTGCGCATGCCTTTCCAATTTTTGGCATCCAATTTGTGGTGCCCGATCCACGGCAGTTTTTATCGCAACAGCCCTTGGATATTGTGCTGGTGAATCAAAAAACCAAAACTCGGCCAACGAAAACCGACGTTGAAGCGCAAGCCGACCTCGATGGTGGTGGCAATACCGATGCCGCCAATCATCGGGTGAAATCACCGTTGCCTGCCGATAGCCGTGTGCCATCGCCAGAGTTAGAGCAAATTGAAGCGCAGCAAAAGCAGCTGGAAGCGCGCGCTGAGCAGCTCTTAACCCAGCTAAAAAATAATCCTAGTTTGAGCAATGCCGGTAAAAATAGTCCCGATCAGCAGCAAGGTCAGGGGCAAGCGGCAGAAACTCGTAAGCAACAAGATCTAAAAATGGCCGGTTTAGCCGCGCAAATTGATAAGCAAAATCACGATTATCAAAGCAAACCGCGTAAAGCTTTTGTTGGCGCGCGCGCCAGACAAACCAGTGTGGCCATGTATATGGACGATTGGCGACAAAGAATCGAGAAAGTCGGCACGCTGGCCTATCCGGTCGACAGCCATGGTAATAAAATCTATGGGCAGCTGCGCGTCACGGTAGAAATTGCCGCCGATGGTCGTTTGCTGCATACCGAGATTGATAAATCATCGGGCAATTCGCAATTAGACGCTGCGGCACTGCGGATTTTAAAAATGTCATCGCCGTTTAAAAAACTGCCGCCCGATATGCTCGATGCCGCAGGTAAACCCGCTCAAATTCTCGTGATTACCCGCACGTGGACTTTTGAGCGCCAAGCGACGTCGATTAACTGATGCGCATTCTCGGCATCGACCCTGGCTCGCGCACCACTGGTTTTGGCGTAATTGATGTGGTGGGACAAAATCGCATTTATGTGGCATCGGGGTGTATCAAAACCCAAGGCGGGCCGCTGCCTGAGCGCATTAAAATTATCCTCGACGGCATCGCCGAAATTATCCGCACCTATCAGCCCGATGAATCGGCGGTGGAGCAAGTGTTCGTCAACGTTAACCCTGCTGCCACCTTGATGCTTGGCCAAGCGCGCGGCGCAGCGGTGGCCGCCTTGGTGTTGGCTAACTTGCCGGTGGCCGACTACACCGCGCTGCAAGTCAAACAAGCGGTGGTGGGCAATGGCCACGCCGATAAAGAACAAGTGGGCCTGATGGTGCAGCGGCATTTGCGGCTATCGGGCGTACCACAAGCCGACGCCGCCGACGCGCTCGGCGTCGCCCTCACCCACGCCCAGCACAGCGGCGGGATTGCCAAAAAACTAATGGAACATCAACTCTCAATGAAACGCGGCCGCATGGCGTAAAGTATGGCATGTTCAGATTTGGTGTTGATGCGTTAAATCACAACCGCTTGAGTTGCGCGACTGCAGCGCCTTCCCCCTGGATGGGGGAAGGGTGGGAAGGGGGTGTTGAGCGGTGCGCCGGCGTGTCAC
>NZ_CAMTIA010000066.1 GCF_947072475.1 uncultured Deefgea sp. | reverse complement strand
AAACCAGTGCTATCCGCACCACCCCTATGTGATTGAGCCGCAAGCGCGGCAGTACTGTACGCATGGCGATGTGTGGGATTATTTATTACACACCCTCACCCCAGTTCCTGCATTACAAAGCGCCAACCAATCCCCTCATGCGCGTATTTTTTTACCGCTCACGCTCGAACTAGGCTCTTGGCTGTGGATTAAAAAAAACCCACGGCAGTTTTTTTCTATCGCCGGTTTCTTTAACCCCTTGGTCGCGCATCGCCAACGCCGCGTATTGCGTCGCCATTTACCGTTACTTGAATTTCTGATTCGCGCCACACACGATTACCGCAGTTGGTTGCCGCAATCAATCCAGCGCATGGATTGCCAACACGCCGCCATCGAGCAATGGTATCGGCAGGATAGGCCATGAGAAACTGGGTTTTACTCCGTGGCTTGATGCGCGAAATACGGCATTGGGGGGATTTTGCGCAGCAATTGCAGCAGCAATATCCGCAAGATCGCATCATCGTGCTCGACTGGCCGGGCAATGGTCAGCTCAATATGCAAATCAGCCCAAACCGCATCGAGGACATGGTGCAATACCTACGGCAAACATTGGCCGCGCAAGGGCATCACGCGCCCTACCATGTGCTGGCGCTCTCGCTGGGCGCGATGGTGGCCATTGCCTGGGCGCAGCAAGCGCCCAATGAATTGGCCAGCGCGACGCTCATTAACACCAGCCTGCGCCCGTTTAATCCGTTTTACCAACGCCTAAGGCCACGCAATTATCCGCAACTGCTGCGTCTGCTTTTCAGCTCTGCCGCGCAACAAGAACAAATCATTTTGCAACTCACTAGTAATCAATCCCAAGCTGAGCTCTTGCCGCAGTGGATCGCGTATCAACAGCAATATCCGATTCGCCGCAGCAATATTTTGCGGCAATTATTGGCTGCCCTGCGCTATCGCAGCCGCCTTAATTGCCCCGCTGTTCCTCTGCAATTGCTAGCCAGCCAGTGCGATCAGCTGGTGAGCGCACAATGCAGCCAAACGCTAGCACAGCGCTGGCAAATCCCGCTCTATATCCACCCCAGCGCAGGGCATGATTTACCGCTAGACGATGCGGCATGGGTGCTAGCGCATTTGCAGCTTGGCCAGCCAACATGATTTTGATGCGCAATCGATCTTAGCCATAATAAAAAAGGGTATATCAACGCAGCGCTTATGGATAAAGCACCACATCGATATACCCTTAAATCACCAGCAGCATCACTGCTGCAGCAAATCTTCAAATCAAATTATTTATTATTTTCTTCTGCCTGACACGCCGCAGCGGTGAACAAGACGTCGGTTGACGAATTTAACGCCGTTTCCGCCGAATCTTGCAATACGCCAATAATAAAACCGACCGCGACCACTTGCATCGCCACATCGTTCGAAATCCCAAACAAGCTACACGCCAATGGAATCAATAACAGCGAACCGCCAGCCACACCCGAAGCGCCACACGCACAAATCGCCGCCACCAAGCTCAATAACAAGGCCGTTGGCACATCCACCGCAATACCCAGTGTATTTACCGCTGCCAAAGTGAGTACCGTAATCGTAATCGCCGCACCGGCCATATTGATGGTCGCGCCTAAAGGAATCGATACCGAGTATGTGTCTTCATGCAGGCCCAGCTTTTCACACAAGGCCATATTCACTGGAATATTCGCGGCTGAACTGCGGGTAAAAAACGCCGTAATCCCGCTTTCGCGTAAGCAAGTAAACACCAATGGGAATGGATTTTTGCGGGTTTTCCAAAACACAATCAAAGGATTGAGCACCAAAGCCACCAGCAACATACTGCCCAATAGCACCGCCAACAGCTGTGCATAGCTCCAAAGCGTACTCAAACCGGTTTCGGCCAACGTGGCGGCAACCAAGCCAAAAATGCCCAAAGGCGCAAAACGAATAATCAACCGCACAATAAACGTAATGCCATAGCTTAAATCATGCACCACTAATTTAGTGCTGTCAGAGGCATGTCTAAGCGCAATCCCCAGCGCAATGGCCCACGCCAAAATGCCAATAAAATTGGCTTGTAATAGCGCATTAATTGGATTGTCCACCACATTAAACATCAAGCTTTTGATGACTTCACCAATGCCGCCGGGTGGTGCTAATTTACCGGTTTGCGCCACCAAGGTGAGCGCCGTCGGAAAAGCAAAACTCATCATCACCGCAACCAAAGCCGCCGAAAACGTACCCAATAAATACAGCACTAAAATCGGTCGAATATGCGTAGGCTGGCCTTGTTTATGATTGGCAATCGACGCTGCCACCAAAACAAACACCAAAATCGGCGCTACTGCTTTGAGCGCACTAATAAATAAATTACCCAGCAAACCCACCGATTTTGCTGCATCGGGCGCAATCAAACTCAGCAAAATACCTGCCACCAGACCCAGCATAATCTGACCCACTAAACTTCCATGCTTTATATAGCGCAGCAAATGATTCATTCCATTCCTCTCTCAAAGTGACACCCCCTCAAGCGCAGCATACCGCCGCCTTAAATTCGAAAGGGGTCGACAGTTTAGCGGTAAAAACGGCATCAATTTGAAATAAACCACAACAATTTACTATTTTTTGCCTACAGAAAGCCAATCACCAATAAGGAGTAAACAAACCATTGATTTAAGGTAAGAAAAAAAGCCGAACTACTGACAAAACGCAGCAACTCCGCTAAGCAAACCAAAACCACTAACGCCAAGCAATTAGCACTAGCGAGCAGGATTTAAGCTATTGGCGGTATAAATGAGCTGGCCTTGGTAACGAATATAAAACTGATCTTTGGCGCGCAAAATACTCAGTCCTTCAGTCTTGTTTTGATACAAGGTTGGCATGATATCGCCCTCAAGTACCTTTTGAGCGCTCAGGATTGCTGGCTTATCACTCGTAGCAAAAAAGATTTCGGCTTGCTGCCGATCAGCAGACAACACCACAAAAATAGACTGCGGCTCGCTCGCCTTGGCGTCATAACGCTCAAAGCGAATACCGCGCTCAAACAGGCGAATACATTCACCCAACATCGCCGACCATTGATACCCAGCCGAAGCAATACAGCCGTGTGCATCCCGATCGCCACCCAAGACCTTCACCATCGAAGCCGCTTGCACGGCACTCGCTTGCGATGTGCTGTTGACGGTGCTACTCACAACGGGCGCGCCAGCATATTGGCATTGATTGCCTGCCGCAGCGCCACCTTGATCAAGACAACGATCTTGTTGCCCAAAAGAGCAAGCCACTAAGCTCGCCAGCAATAGGCATGCACCTAAGCGTTGGTATTTTTTCATTCGCTTTCATCCTTCAATCAACAGCCTCAACGCGGCAAGCGGCCAAGCCGCTGTCGCCACTCAATCGATCATCGCATTAAACTTACTCACGCTGTGATCGATCTGCTGCGGCGCGTAATTATTACCCACCGAATAAGCCGCAATCTTGCCCAGATGGGTGTAACTCAAACCGGTTTCATCCGCCCAAGTATTAAACGCCAGCTGAATCCGCTCCAAATCGCGCTTTGAGCTCGGCTGAGGCGGAATATCCAAACCCGCCTGCTGCAACGCCAGCACCACATCTTGGCTTAATACAAAGCCATCTTTGCCGACATAACGCAAAAACCATTGCCCAGTATTACCCCCCAAGCGGCTGCCGCGTTTTTTTAACACCGCCATCAAGTCGATCTGCCTCGACGCTGGAAAAGTATTTAAAAACCGCGCAAAACTGCCGTATTCATGGCTATACGCCCGCACAAAGCTGACATTCTCCATCAAGGCCTTAATCCGCGGCCAATGCCGCACCACGCGGGGATCATTGCAATACGCCTCCCACTGCTCGGCAGACAACATCGCCAAACGATCGACATCAAAACCCAAAAAAGCTGCCTCAAACTGCGGCCATTTGTTATTGATCACCGCCCAATTAAAACCCGCTTGGTTAATCGTGCGGCACATCATCGCCAACACCCTATCATCTGGCAGCGCCAAAAACTGCGCCTCGCTCGCCACCTTGGGCAATAAATCCTGCAAAGCCTGCGCCCCACCTTTGCGCGCCATCGCGCGGGCTTGAATCTCAGCAAATTTTTCCATCATCGTCTCCAAATCACCCGCCAACGCAGCAAGCCAAACCTCGCCGAGTCGCTACCCAGCATCATACCCAAGTCCAACGCAGCGCAGCGCGGACTGATGAGCAAACAGCGCATCAACACAGCACCGCCAAGGGCGAGCCATTGAGCAATGTAGTAATAGGGGGAGTTGTAATGTAGGGGTATGACTAGCAAGACTATGAAAATAAAAGTCTGCAATTAAATACCTAGGTAGGGTGTATTCGGCGCGCAGCGGCAATACGCCAATGGGCTTAGGGACTCAGCATGATGCTGTGCGATGTGTGCTTGATTGCATGACTGCGGTACGCAGCGTATTGCCTGCGGCGGCCCTAAGCCGTACCGCGTGGAACAGGCTGGTAAAGCCGTAAAATTGAATAAATAATAAATTTATAGACGACTGGTCTACTTTGCAATATAGTCCACTTCATCAAGAAAACGCAGCAGGCCTTTTACAGCAAATTGCAGCAAAATGCAGCTAGCTCGTTTTGGCAGTGATCCGCAGACCTTTACAGGGATGAGTGGCCGAGAAAAGAATGCTATCTAAAAAAATAGACGACTGGTCTATTTGCTACAATTTGGCCACCTCAGCGGTGTAATGATGTTTTTTGTATCTTTACCCTTATTCCAATGCCCTTTATGCCAATGCCGCCGTTTTAGCCATGCAGGGATTCGGTGCTTTATCTCTACTGATCAGGATTGATGATGAAACTATTAATTGTGCTTACCTCTCACGACCAACTGGGCAATACCGGCGAAAAAACCGGTTTCTGGCTGGAAGAACTCGCTGCGCCTTACTATGCATTTAAAGACGCTGGCGTAGAAATGACGCTAGCGTCTCCTTTAGGTGGCCAGCCACCGCTGGATCCTAAGAGTGATGATCCTTCTGCCCAGACCGAGGCAACAGTGCGCTTTAAGGCTGATCCTGCTGCGCTGAGCATTCTGGCCAATACTGCAAAATTGGCCGACGTAGTGGCTGCTGATTTTGATGCGGTGTTTTATCCGGGCGGCCATGGCCCGTTGTGGGATCTGGCTGAAGATCCCCATTCGATTGCACTGATCGAAACCATGCTGAACAGCGGCAAACCCGTGGCAGCGGTATGTCACGCGCCCGGCGTATTGCGTCATCCAAAATTGGCCGACGGCACATCCGTTGTGGCGGGTAAAAACGTAACAGGCTTTACCAATACCGAAGAAGACGCGGTTGGTTTGACCCAAGTAGTGCCATTTTTAGTGGAAGATATGCTGAAAGCAAACGGCGGCAATTATTCCAAGCTAGCTGACTGGGCACCCTATGTGGTGACCGACGGTTTATTGATTACCGGACAAAACCCGGCTTCATCCGAGCCAGCAGCGCATGCTCTGATGGCTTTACTGGCCTGACCGGCCTGGCGCTACCAGTAGCGCCTATTTTTCATCTCTTCCACAGCCTCTTTGGCATGGCTTTATGTCATGACCACGGAGGCTTCTCTTTTATAAAGCCAAAGATGCCAAAATTAACGTCTTATGATGCCTTTTCTCGCGAAGCCATTGGCGATGTTGCCATTACCAGTGCTGCAGAAATTGCCCAATTAGTGCAGCAAGCCTGGCAGGCGCAACCCGCTTGGGCGGCGCTGTCGCTGGCGGCTCGTCAGCAAATACTGACGCAGGCCTTTGATCAGCTGGTGCCACTGCAAGATCAGCTGGCCACGCTGATCAGCCGTGAAATGGGCAAAGATATCCGCCGTGCGGGTTATGAAGCCGGTGGCACCATCCAAAGCGGGGCTTATTTTGCCGGTGAAGTGGCCGCTGCGCTGGCGCCAGAATCGCTGGGCTCGCATGGCGAGATTCAATACCGGCCTTTAGGCGTGGTGGCGGTGATTTCACCGTGGAACTATCCGCTGGCGATGGCCAATAATCTGCTGATTCCGGCTTTGATGGCGGGCAATAGCGTGATTCTGAAACCCTCAGAAGAAACCCCGCTGGTGGCCGATGCCTTTGTCAACGCTTTGAATCAGGTGCTGCCGGCTGGTGTTTTACAAATTGCCCACGGGGATGAGCAAACCGGCAAGGCGCTGGTCGCAGCGGATATCCGCATGGTGGCCTTTACCGGCTCGCTGCAGGCTGGCAAACACATTATGGCCCATGCCGCTTCCGGCTTAAAACGGCTGGTGATGGAGCTGGGCGGCAATGATCCGATGATTGTCATGGCCGATGCCGATCTGGATGCCGCAGCGCGCTTTGCGGTGGCCAGCTCGTTTGAAAATGCCGGTCAGATGTGCACCTCCACCGAGCGGGTGTATGTTGACTCCCGCATTGCCCAAGCCTTTGAAGACAAAGTAGTGGCCTATGCCAGCCAGTATAAAACCGGGCCGTGGAACCAGCCCCGCGTCAATATTGGCCCATTGGCCAACCCCCGACAGCATCAACAGGTATTGCTGCAATTACAAGATGCCCGATCAAAAGGCGCGCGCTTTTTACTGGGCCGAGATGATTACGCGCTGCCCTTTATTGAGCCGACGGTGGTCACGGGGCTGACTATAGAGATGCAATTAGAGCAGGAAGAAACCTTTGGGCCGGTGGTGGCGATCGCTCATTTTGACGAGATTGATCAGGCAATCTGGCGGGCAAATCACAGCCCCTATGGTCTGGGCGCCGTGGTCTTTGGCGGAGCAGGCGCCCATGTGGTCGCAGAGCAGATGGAAGCCGGCATGGTGGGGATTAACCAAGGAGTGGGTGGCCCCGGAGGCGCGCCTTGGGTGGGGGCTAAGCAAAGTGGTTTTGGCTTTCATGGCTCAGCCGCTGGCCATCGTCAGTTTGCGCAAGTTCGCGTAATCAGCCGCTAACTATCATCCAATGGAGTAGGACTGCGATGAAAACCGTATTAAATAAAGAGCATTTCTTTGTCGCCGCCTATGAAGCCGGCGCAGAAAACCCCTCCTTACCGGCATGGGCGGGGATGCAGGCCAATCCAGCCGCGCTGAGCGCCGCAGCCCCGGGGCGGGTTAGTCGGCGGGAGCTGGATCAGGTGCCGGGGGCTTTTCAGCTTTTGAATGTTTTATCCAGCGAGGAGTGCCAGCGGCTGATTGATATCAGCGAAATGCTGGGGTTTTTGCCCGATGCCGCGGTGTCTTTGCCACGGCATATTCGGCATAACGACAGCCTGACCTGGATTGTCGATGAGCAAACCGATGGCCTAATCTGGCAGCGGATTGCCCATTTAATGGGGGACCCTGCCGGGCTGTTTAATGGCAATGCGGCGCTGGGAATTAACGCGCGTTTTCGCTTTTATCGTTATCAGCAGGCCGATTATTTTAAGCCGCATTCAGATGGCGCATGGCCGGGCAGCCGGGTGATTAATCAGCAGCTAGTGGCCAATGCCTATCCGGATCGTTTTAGCCAGATGACTTTTCTGATTTTTCTGAGCGAAGACTTTGATGGCGGAGCCACCCGGTTCTTAGTCAACGCCGACAATCCACAGCAGCCTGCACGGCGCGGCGATCCGGTTAAAGAAGTGGATATCCGCACTCCGGCCGGCAGCATTCTGTGTTTTCCACATGGCATGCACCCCATGCATTGTATTCACAGCTCCCAGCCCATCACCCGTGGCGTGAAATATATTATCCGCAGCGATGTGCTGTTTGAACTGGGCTGATTCAACAAGGGGTTCCGGCTGGTTTAACCGCATCAGCTTGGCTGGTGGGCGGCGGCCAAAATACACGCACTCAGAAATTGTGTGGCGGCTGATCGCCTGAACGATATCGTTCAGGCCAGTACGCCCCCCATACCCGCCAGCACGGTATGGATGCCGCTCAGCACGCTGTTACTGATGACCAAACAACGCGATCAACGCAGCACCGCCAAGGGCGATTCATCGGGCGATGTGCTAATAGGGAGAATTGTAATGTTGGGGTATAACTAGCAAGGCTTTGATAATAAAAGTCTGCAATTAAATACCTACTTAGGGTGTATTCGACGCGCAGCGGCAATACGCCAATTAGCTTAGGGATTTAGATGGTGGTGAGCGATGTGTGCTTGATTAAGATTACGCGGCGTAATGCCTTCGGCGATTACGCCCTACTTGCTAACTCGCATTTTATAGAAACAATAACTTACTAATTAACTGCTATGTATCTACATCGGTACCTTTATCAAACAAAGTAAGCTGACTTTTCTCAAATTTTTTACCTGTCCGATATTTTTTTCCCAGAGGCGTCTCTACAAACCCTGTTTCGTTAAAAAACCCAAGTACATTTTTAACTGAATAACCAGAAATTTCTAACTCTCCGATATCAGTTACTTTTTTATTGATATGAAGCACACACTCTATTGAATTTCCTCGCTGAAAACTAACCAAACGATTCAAAACTTGATCTTTGTACTCAGGATCAGACATCCAAAAGCTTATTGGTTTTCCTTTAAAAATCCCTTTCCACTTGTAATTACCTTCCCTTAATACTGGCGCAACTATTTCTATAATAGCCCCTTCAACCACCTCCGCAGGTAGCTCATTATTTATTAATACAAATTTACTAAATTCAGACCTAGCTATAAAAACTTCTTCTTCAAGCGGTGATTTATTTTTATTCAGCGTAGTAAATCCAACTGCTGTTACTTTGTTATAACTATTCAGTGATTTAAAAAAATTTGATTTCCTAGTTTGAATTTTATGGTTTTTTTCTATAGCTTTTGCTGTCTTAGCTATCGTTTCTTTCTGAACTTTTCCTTCCTCGATCTCTTTACTTAGTTTCTTTAGAATCAACCTCTTTTCTTCAACAGCTAACTTTTTTTCTACAATTGTAAGTTCTTGTATTTCTTTTTCTCTGGCTTCTTTGTCTACATCTGAAATGGGGATTCGTGACAAAACTGTTGTCGCAATTGAAATTAAAGAGCTAAGTATCGCGAGAATCACTCCAATTGGAACTGCTTCACGACTGAGGAACTGCCAACATTCCCTTAAACCACCTTCTGAATAGGCTGTTGTTTCAACAGAAACATCAAACCCTAAAGATGAGCACACCTCTTGAAAAATTACGAGTAATTCCGCCTCACACTTATTTCGTACCCCAGCATTCATGGCATGAGAATAATCTTCAAGATAATAATGAATTTCAAATACTTCTTCAGCGCAACCCATAGTGTTTGCCAAACTTAATAAAATTACTTACCATCTTACACGACGGAAACAAAAATCAAAATATTTACTTACAGTCGACACCAAAGATCGATCAACATCTTTAAGTTGTTACACCATACAGTGGTGTATTTTATTGCAGATCATAATGTTCAAAGCCCTGCAACCCATACCCCACCATCAACGCCCTTCCATCACGCTAATCACGCTTCGGCCGCCGGCGGTTTTTTGGACGCTGATTTTGCTGGCGATGCGTTCGGTCATTTCTTGCACGTGCGAGATCACGCCGACTTTTCGGCCTAGCGCTTGCAGGCCATCCAGCGCGTCCATGGCGATGCTGAGGGTATCGGCGTCGAGGCTGCCAAAGCCTTCGTCGATAAAGAGCGATTCAACGCGCACGCGCTGCGATGACAGCGATGCTAAGCCTAGCGCCAGCGCCAACGACACCAAGAATGACTCGCCGCCCGAGAGCGAATGCACCGAGCGCGCTTCGTCGCCCATGTCTTGATCGATCACCATTAGCGCCAGCGTGTCGTTAATCCTTTGCAAACGATAACGACGTGAGAGTTGCTGCAAATGCCGATTGCTATACCCGAGCAGCACATCGAGCGTGTATTGCTGGGCGTAATTGCGGAATTTTTTACCGTCGCTTGAGCCAATTAAATCCCCCAGTTGCGCCCAGCGGCGCTGGATGGTCTCTTGCGCGGAGATTTCTAGCAGCAGATCGGCGGCGGCACTGCGGCGGGCGTCGTCTTGGGCGAGTTGTAATTGTAAGGTGGCAACTTTCGCCTGCGCGGCGGCTTGCTCGCGGCTGATGTCTGCAGCCTGCGCTTGCAATTGCGCCAGCGCTGCGGCGTCCTCAATATTGACGAACTCGGGCGGTTGCGCTTGGTGTTGCTGCTGTTGCAGACGGCGCTCTTGCAATACGGTTTGCGCGTGTAATAGCGCTGTATCGAGCGCCAATAGCGCAGCTCGCTCGCTGGCCAAGCCTGCGGCATCCAACGACAAACGTTGCCGCAGCACAGCCAGCTCAATCCCCTGCTCGGCTAGCCATTGATCGAGTTGCTGCTGTGCGCTATGCGCTTGCTGTTGCCATTGGCTCAATTGCGCTTGAGCTTGCGCTAACGCGGTTTGCTCACGAACGACTTGCTGCGCAGCCGATTGTGCAGCGAGCTGGGCTTGGCTTTGCTGCTCTTTCGCGCTGAGCAAGGCTTGCGCCAGTTGCGCTTCAACGCTCGCTACGCTGTGCCCGGCAAACAGCGCCTGCCTTTCAGCCTGCAACGCGCTTAACGCAGCTTGCTCGGTATTCAATTGCGCTTGCAAGCGCTGCTGCTCGGCGCTGGCTTGTTGCGCGGCGGCGAGTAGTCCAGCCACCGTTTGCGCCAATAAGGCAGTGCTTTGCAAGCCACTGGCGTGCGCGGTGTGCTGCGCCAACCACTGCGCTGCTTGCTGTTGCCAGTAGGCTTGCTCGGCAAGCGGATCGGCCTGCCAGCGGCTTTGCCAATCGGCGTCAAACTGCAAAGCCGGAGCCAATTGCGCCAAGCTGGCGGCGCAACGCGCGGCATGCTCTTGCTCGGCGATTTGCGCGGCAGCCCGTTGCGTAGTGATCTGCTGCAATGCGCTTTGGCATTGTTGCACCGCGTCTTTCTGGCTTTGCTCTACTTGGCGGGCTTGCTCTAGCGCTGCTTGCGCTGCGTCTTTGGCCTGTTGCGCGTGTTGCCACGCGGCTTCTTGCTCGGCCATGGCATTCGCTTGCGTTTGCAATGCGGTGTGTTGCTCGGCAAACCATGCGGGCAGCTCAGTCGCAGCAATCGGGCTGATTTCGGCCTGCAAAGGGTGCGCTTGCCATTGCAAAAGCAGCGTATCGCGCGCGGTGGTAAGGCGAGTGATTTCGGGGCGGATTTCGGCCAAAGCGCGCTGGATGCTGGCGAGCTCGGCGCTCAATTGGCTGTGTAAGCTCAATTGCTGTTGTTGCTGCTGCCGCTGCGTGGCGACTTCGGCTTGCAAGCTGGTCAGCATCGCTTGCAACTGCGGGTTAGCACTAACGTAAGGATGATCAAGCGCGCCGCAAACAGGACAAGGCGCATCCTCTTGCAGCGCATCGCGTAGCGACTCAACGTTGCTGTTACACGCCGCTTCGGCCAATTTAAGCGAGCGCTCGGCTTGCGCCAAAGTAGCGGCAATCAGCGGTTGCTGCTGCGTTAGCGCTGCCCAGTTTTGCTCGGTTTGCGCCTGCGCCGCTTGCTGCATGGCTTGCTGATGCAGCAATTTATCCAGCTGCGCCGTGTATTCACTAATGCGCTGCACCAGTTGCTGGGCGCTGGCTAAATCATCGCGCCGCTGCGTCCATTGCGCTTTTTGCACCGGCAAGCTGCCAATGTCGATTTGTTCCTGCTGGGTAATGGCCGCTTGCCGCTGCTGCTCGGCCTGCTGCAGCGCAATTTGCGCCGTTGCCAATTGCGCGTTAGCGGCGCTGAGCTGCGCCGTTTGCGTGCTGTGCGCTTGCGTTAATTGGGCACATTGGCTGGCGGCAGCTTGAGCGGCGGTGCGCGCCGCTGCGGCTTGTTGCAGTTGCACCGCAGATGCTGCCCAGTTCTGTGCCAGATCTTGATACTGGGTATGCGCATGCAGCCATTGTTCAGCATTGGCTAGCTGGCTATACCCATTATCAAGCGCGGTTTGTTTTTGTTCGTGCTGCGCCAATGCTTGCTGCGCGGCTTGATTGGCTTGCGCCACCGTACTTTGCAATGACACTTGCGCGGATTGGCGAATGTCGATGCTGGTATCGAGCTTTTTGGCGGCATCCAGTTGTGGTGCCGCTGCGATTTGCGCTTGTTCGGCCGCCAGTTGTTGGCTTTGCGCTTGCGCCAAAGCGGCATTGGCCGTTTCACTGGCCTGATTGGCCGTACTCAATTGCTGCTGCCCTGCCGCGATAGCCGCGCTGGTTTGCGCCAAACTTGCGGCAATGCGATCCACATCAAGCAATAAAGGGCGGGCTGCTTGCACCAAATCGAGCTGCTGCAGCGTTTCGCGGCGTAAGGCCGCTGCGCTGTGAGCGGTGTTTTGTTCATCCACCGCAACTTGCGCGGCGTTCACGCCAAGGGCGAGTTTGTCGGCTTCGGTGTACCAGCGCAGCGCGTGATTCAATGACTGCGCCGTGGTATCCAGTGTGCTTAAAGCTTGAGCGGCGGTAGTCGCCGCCACATCGAGCTCACTACGCGCTTCAGCGCTCAATGGTTTTTGATCGGCGAGTCTATCGTTAATCCGCTGCAGCGCTTGCAACTCAGCTTTAGCGCGGGCAAAAGCGCCTTGCGAGAGCTGGCTATAAATGGTGCTGCCGGTTAGGGTTTCCAGTAGCTCGCCGCGCTCGTTATCATCGGCTTTTAAAAAACTCGAAAACTCATTTTGCGCCAGCAACACCGCGCGGGTGAATTGCTCAAAGTTCAAACCAATGCGCTGGATAATTTCGGCTTTAACTTCATTTTTTTTGCCGCCAATGGGCTGCATGTGCGGCAATTGCAGCAGTGTCATCGTACTGGCTTGCAGGCTGCCTTTAATACTACCGCGCGCCCGGCGCACGCTCCAGCGCGCGCGATAACTCGCGCCATCGTTGCCGACAAAATCCACTTCGGCATAACCATCAGCACAGCCACGGCGCAGCAAATTGGCGGCGTCTTGATGGGTGATTAAATCCGTGCCATCGGGCAGCGTTTTGCCGCTACCGGCTTTGAGTAAACGCGGTGTGCTCTCAAAGAGCGCCATACACAGCGCGTCGAGCAAGGTGCTTTTGCCCGCGCCAGTGGGGCCGCTAATAGCAAATAAACCGGCGGATTTAAGTGGCTCTTGCTCAAAATCAACGTCAAATTCACCGGCTAAAGAGGCGAGGTTTTTACCGCGTATTGCTAATATTTTCATTGTTCATCCGCCCCTGCATTGAGCATTAATTCAGCCAACGCCGCCATCAATTCGGGCGGCGCATCCGCCAAGTATTTGCTGCGATAGAGGCGATTAAAAATGGCATCGGGCTGCAATTGCGCTAATTCTGGCAAGGTTTCATCTTCAAGCGCCGTGCTATTTTTGGCGGCAAAGCGGGTTTCTATTTTGGCCAGTCTCACCGGTTTGCCTTCAATGGCCGCTTCAATTTGCGCGCGTAAACCCGGCTCAGGCTGATCCAGCGCAATTCGCACCTCTAAAAACGGAAATTGCTCTGGCGCTAAATCAGCCGGTAATTCCAGCGCCGCTAAAGCCGCCAACACCTCAGCCATTGGCGCGGCTTTTTTGGGGATGCGCAATAAATCGACTGCGCGCGGCACCAATAAAGGCGTGATATCCACCACCGCTTCGCCCTCGGTATCAAAGCGCAGCACTTGATGCGGATAAGCTACCTCGGCAAACGACAGTGGAATCGGGCTACCGCAATAGCGAATATGCGCTTGCTGCCCCACCAACTGCGCCAAATGCAAATGCCCCAAAGCGGCGTAGGCGATATTGGCGTCAAACATTTTTGCCGATAGCGCTTCGCTGCCACCAATCACAATCGGCCGTTCCGAATCTTGCGAAACCTCACCGCCCACCATATGGCAATGCCCCAAGGCAATAATCGGCTGACCCGCTTGCCGCTTGCTGAGCGCATACGCCAAAGTCTGTTGATATAGCGCAGTGATGCCGGCGGTATACGGGTCAAGCCCTTCGGCTAAATCGGCAACGCGCGGCACATCCCCCGGGCGTAAAAATGGAATCGCCAAACACCAAGCGGCCACGCCTTGCGCGTTTTGCAGTGGTATCACTAAACGGCTGACGTCGATTTGCCCATCCGCATCGCGCGGCACAAAGCCAATCACGCTGGCATCCATCTCGGCTAAAAACGGCGCAGGCATTTCAAGTCGCCCGGGTGAATCATGATTGCCAGCGATAATGACAATATTGAGCGCCGGAACGCGCGACTTGGCTTGCTGCAAAAATTGATAAAACTGCTTTTGCGCTGCCGCTGACGGATTGGCGTTATCAAAAACATCGCCCGAAATCAGTAAAGTTTGCGCTTGCTCAGTCACCAAGGTCGCCAGCAACCAATCCAAAAAGCATTGATGCTCAAATCGACGCTCAAAATGATGCAAGGTTTGGCCTAAATGCCAGTCGGAGGTGTGAATAAAACGCATAACTATCCCAAAGTGAATCACTCAGTGTGCCGTTGGCCATCTTGCTCAGCCCTTGATCAACATTCAACCGCAACACAAAACTGCCCAATATAACCGAATCAATCCCACGCCGTCAGTAAGCCTAGACAAAGCAGTACGAATCC
>NZ_CAMTIA010000065.1 GCF_947072475.1 uncultured Deefgea sp. | reverse complement strand
CAGAGAGGCCGAAATATACGGCAGCCCTGCGATCACGTCAACACCTTGCTGCAAATAAAACCCACCTAGGTAGATAAGCTATTGATTTATATAGAAACAAATTTAACTAAAAATGCAGCAAACGGCAGAAGCAAACAAGGGCGCTATCGCGCCCTTTTCCTTAATCCAATAACACAAGTACGCCTTATGGCTGAAAATCGGGTAGTTGGCGTTGCAAGTGCTCTTCTTTCACATGCTCAACCTCACGCAAAACGCCGCTCACATCCACTTTACGATGATCTTGAATAATTTCCCCTGTGAGTTGCGCTTCGGGATGCAGTAAGCCGCCCTCATACAACTTCCAAATTTCTTTACCGTATTGTGAGCCATTGAGTTCAGGTGCAAACTGGCCAAAATACTCCGCCAGATTATCCACATCGCGCTCTAACATTGCGGCCGCTTGATTATTGCCTGCAGCATCAACCGCCTGTGGCAAATCAATAATAACGGGACCATGCTCATCAACCAGAATATTGTATTCTGACAAATCGCCATGGATCACCCCTGCACAAAGCATTAAAACAACCTGTTTGAGCAATTGAGTATGATAAACGCGAGCAAGCTCGGCACTCATTTCGACATCATTCAAGCGAGGAGCCGCGTTACCATCTTCACCCGTAACCAACTCCATCAACAAGACGCCCTCAAAACAGATATATGGTGTTGGGACACGTACACCCGCAGCGGCTAAACGGTACAGATTATCGACTTCTGCATTTTGCCACTCTTCCTCTTGCATCTGTCGACCATAGCGCGAGCCTTTTTCCATCGCTCTAGCTTGGCGGCTATTTTTTACTTTTCGGCCTTCTTGATAGGCGGCATTCTTTTTAAAGCTACGATGATTGGCGTCTTTATATACCTTGGCACACCGAACTTCATCGCCACAACGCACAACATATACCGTCGCCTCTTTACCGCTCATTAATTGACGCAAGACTTCGTCAACCAAACCATCTTCCACCAGTGGCTCTAATCTCTTTGGTGTTTTCATTAAATTTGTCTACGTCCTATTTGAATTTTGACTCAACTCGCTACTTACAAGTCAGCCATTAAAATATTACAATCATTTCTCGCGCGATTCCATTCGAATCAAACAAAGCAAAACCACCGATACAAATAAGGTGGCGCTGCACTTATTTTACCCCCGCTAAAAGCTTTAGTTTGAATCAATCAAAACCTAAGTCTCGGGTTTTCCCTCATGGACAATACACTAGCTAACTATGAATAGTGTGCAGTTGTTTACAATTTACTACAAGGGCATGGCATGAGCGCAAGTCGCGATGGTTTCACCTCCACATTTGGTGTCTTAGTCGCCACACTAGGTTCCGCAGTTGGTTTAGGTAATATCTGGAAGTTCCCCTATATGACAGGCACGAATGGTGGTGCGAGCTTTTTGGTGGTGTATGTTCTTGCCACTTTACTTGTCGCCCTCCCCGTGATGATTGTTGAAATTATGCTTGGGCGCGCCTCTCGCGCCAATGCGGTCACGACATTTGAAGTACTGGCACCGAAAAAGCAGCGCTTTTGGCCTGTTATTGGCTATATGGGCCTAATTGCAGCAGTACTGATTTTGGCCTTTTACACCGGTGTAGCAGGCTGGGTATTTGCTTATATCTTTAAATCAATCACTGGCAGCATCCACAGTACCGATCCAGCCAGTGCCAAAGCGGCATTTGACGCCTTGGTTTCCAACCCACTTGAAGCCTTATTTTGGCAATGGGTGGTATTGGCATGGGCAGGCACCATCATCATGATGGGCGTCTCCAAAGGGATTGAAGCTGCAGCCAAAAAATTAATGCCGATTTTGTTTTTACTATTAATTTTATTGTGCATCCGTAGTTTAACGCTACCTGGCGCAATGGAAGGGGTGAAATTTTTGTTTGCGCCTGACTTTAGCAAAATAACCGCCTCAGTCATGCTGACTGCTGTTGGCTTGGCTTTTTTCAAGCTATCGATCGGCATGGGCACAATGCTCACTTATGGCAGCTACTTCCGCACAGAACAAAACATTCCATTAACGGCCACTCGCGTGATGCTCGCTGACTTATCAGTGTCATTACTGGCGGGTTTAGCAATTTTCCCAGCGGTGTTTTCATTTGGCTTTGAGCCGGCAGCAGGTCCATCACTGGTCTTTATGACCATTCCAGCCGTCTTTGCCAGCATGCCATTTGGGCAGTTTTTTATGGCGCTGTTTTTTGTTTTAGCCGCCATTGCTGCCACGGGTGCGATTTTATCGATCATGGAAGTGCCGGTGGCTATGCTGTCGGAGCGCTTTAAGTTCAGTCGCAAGAAAGCCACTTTACTCACTCTGGGGGTGATTGGCTTATTTGGGATTCCGGCGTCGCTCTCATCGTCACTCACCGCCAGCTGGACTTTATTTGGCTTAAATCCATTCGATCTTTTCGACTACATCAGCTCAAATATTTTAATGCCAATTGGTGGCATCTTGATTTGTCTATTTGTTGGTTGGGTCTATGGCTTGCCACAGCTACAAAAACAACTGAGCAATGATGGGCAACTCAATAATGGCTTCGTCATTAAAGCCGTGTTTATTTTGGTTCGCTACATTACGCCAACGCTGATTTTAGTCATCATGCTAAAAGGGCTTGGGCTTATCTAGGTATTTATCTATAAGCCTTATTAAACATAGGCTATATGGATATACCCAACAAAAAGCACGAATTTATTCGTGCTTTTTTATTGGGACCACTAGCAAACATTACATCGGTGAAATACGCGCACTCGAGCCAGAGCCTTCAATATAAACACGCTGACCTTTATAAATATTAGCGTCAAACGGCTGGGTAACGACCACCAATACACCACTATTTAAGCGCACAACAACCTGCTGCCCTTGTTGATTGCCATCATAGCGATTTTCGCCATACTTCCCTGCCACCGCACCGGCGATCGCCCCGATGGCCAGCGCGACATCACGTCCAGTACCTGCACCAATCAAACTACCCAGCCCTGCGCCTGCCGCACCACCTAAAACGGCCCCCACCCCCAATTGATCGGAATGCGTTAAAGGGACCAAAGAAATTTGCTCAATCACCCCTTGTTGCACTGCATAAGATTGCTGCTGATTCATACCTACACCGGCGCAGCCTGCCAAAACCAAGCCCAAAGCAAGCGCCGTGCACCATTTAAATATGCTTTTCATTGCAAAATCCTTTGGCCAAAGCCGATTGATTAAAATGCTAAATAAAAATGCCCATTACTTCAGCCCCCAGCGCCCATGACGCAAGGAACTCAACACGTCAATCCGAACGTCAGAAATTTCTTACTAAAAACGAAATAAAATATCACCAACCATGCAAGCCGACCAGAAGGGGAAAGCTTTACATCACCACGAGCAAAATCAGTTCATCCATGCGCCAAACCATCTAGAACCGCCTCTTTGATACTTCATTTCGCATCAACTTTCATTCACTCTTGCGCTAGAAAGCCGACGTATGCATTACACGACTACCGACACAGCGTCTTTTACCGTAAAATCGACGGTTTGCTTCTTACCCACAGGTCGCCATGACATCCGCTCAGATTCGCCAAAAGTTCTTGGACTTTTTTGCCAGCAAAGGCCACCAAATTGTGGCGTCATCCAGCTTAATCCCTTTGAATGACCCAACTATTTTGTTCACCAACGCTGGGATGAACCAATTTAAAGACGTTTTTTTAGGTTTTGATAAACGCCCATATACGCGCGCGACCTCAAGCCAAAAATGCGTGCGCGCTGGCGGCAAGCATAACGACTTAGAAAACGTCGGCTATACCGCACGCCACCACACCTTTTTTGAAATGCTGGGTAATTTCTCCTTTGGCGATTACTTCAAGCGCGACGCCATCTTTTTTGCTTGGGAGTTTTTGACTGGCCCAGAATGGCTAGCTATTCCCAAAGAAAAACTAATGGTTACCGTGTACGCCACGGACGACGAAGCTTTTGATATTTGGAATAAAGAAATCGGCATCCCGAGCGATCGCATCGTTCGCATTGGTGACAATAAAGGCCCAGGCGTATCGGATAATTTCTGGCAAATGGGCGACACCGGTCCTTGTGGCCCATGTAGCGAAATTTTTTACGATCATGGCGCACATCACTGGGGTGGCCCTCCAGGATCGGCCGAAGAAGACGGCGACCGTTTCATCGAAATCTGGAACAACGTGTTTATGCAATTTAACCGCGATGAAGCGGGCGTATTGCATCCGTTGCCAAAACCATCAGTCGATACCGGCATGGGCTTGGAGCGTATTTCTGCGGTGATGCAAGGCGTACACGCCAATTACGAAATCGATTTGTTCCAACATCTACTTGCAGCAGCGAAACGCGAAACCGGTGCAGCCGATGCCGATTCACCATCGCTACGCGTCATTGCCGACCATATTCGCTCTTGTGCGTTCTTAATCGCCGATGGTGCACTGCCTTCTAATGAAGGCCGTGGCTATGTATTACGCCGGATTATCCGCCGCGCCGTGCGGCATGGTTACAAGCTCGGTCAAAAAGGCTATTTCTTCCACAAACTGGTCGCGCCATTGGCTGAAGTGATGGGCGATGCGTATCCAGAATTGCGTCAACGCCAAGAACACATTGTTGAAGCCATCAAAAACGAAGAAGAAATCTTCGGCCGCACGCTGGAAAACGGCATGGCTTTGCTTGACACCGTTTTAGCTGGCGGCAAACAAGTCCTCGATGGCGATGTAGCATTCAAGTTGTCCGACACTTACGGCTTCCCGATTGACTTGACTGCGGACGTCTGCCGCGAACGTAATGTCACGGTGGATATTGCTGGTTTTGAAGCCGCGCTGGATGTTCAGCGCAAGCAATCGAAAGCCGCAGGTTCATTCAAAATGACCACTGGCCTTCACTACGAAGGCGAGGCATCGTGCTTTCATGGTTACACAGAAGCCAGCCGTTCCGCCAAAGTACTCGCACTGTATAAAGGTAGCGAATCAGTGCAAACGCTAGACAATGGCGACGAAGGCGTGATCGTACTCGATCACACGCCGTTTTATGCCGAATCAGGTGGTCAAGCCGGTGATGTTGGCGTGATTGCGGGCCCTGGCGTATTTAATGTGACCGACACACAAAAAGTGAAAGCCGATGTATTTGGTCATCAAGGCCAAATCATTAGCGGCGCGCTCAGTGTCGGCGACGAAGTCACCGCCAGCATTGATATTGCCAAACGCCAAGCCAGCCAACGCAATCACTCAGCAACGCATTTATTGCACGCTGCGCTGCGCGAAGTGCTTGGTACGCACGTAGAACAAAAAGGCTCGTTGGTGAATGCAGAGCGCACACGCTTTGACTTCTCGCACCCGAAAGCGGTCACTGCGGACGAAATCGCTAAGATCGAAAGCTTAGTCAATCACGTCATCATGGCCAACGAAGAAGCGCAAATTCGCCTAATGAGCTACGACGACGCCATTAAATTTGGCGCGATGGCCTTGTTTGGCGAGAAATATGGTGATGAAGTTCGTGTATTGAAAATGGGCGACTTCTCGACTGAACTCTGCGGTGGTACGCACGTTAAACGCACTGGCGATATTGGCTTATTCAAAATCGTCGCAGAAAGCGGCATTGCTGCTGGCGTTCGTCGAATTGAAGCCATTACTGGCACCGCAGCACTCGCAGCAGTACAAGCGCAAGACGCTGAACTCAAAACAGCGACGTCTATCGTTGGTGCACATCCGGGCGAATTGATTGGCAAATTGGAAAAACTCCAAGCTGACTTAAAAGCAACGCAAAAAGAAGTTAGCGCGCTTAAAGGTCAAATGGCGTTTGGCCAATTAGACCAACTCATCGGCGTGGGCCTACGCACCATCAATGGCGTGAAATGCATTGGCAGTGTGGTAGAAGACGTTGATCCGGCCACCTTGCGTGAAATGAGCAATAAACTGATGGATCGCCTAGAAAGCGGCATCGCTCTACTCGCTTGTGTCACTGAGGGTAAAGTCAGCCTCATCGCTCGGGTATCGCCAGACCTCACCAGCAAAATCAAAGCTGGCGAACTGGTCAATATCGCGGCACAACTGGTTGGCGGCAAAGGCGGTGGACGTCCTGACATCGCCCAAGCCGGAGGCACTGAGCCTGCCAAACTGCAAGAAGCCATGCAAGCGGCAGCAGTCTGGGTTGAGAGCAAATTGTAATCGCAGCACACTAAAGCAAACAGCCACCCAAAATCGGTGGCTGTTTTTTTATGCTGATCGTCGAATCAAACGACGTAATGAAAGATCACGCTGAATAACGACTATCGCCAATATGGGTATAGCAATATAACCCTTAATTAATAAAGGCTTCAAGAACATACCCAATAGATTTTTAACCCCGCATAAAGCAACACAGAGGAACAAATGACAGGAGACAAATTGAAGCGAGGAGATAAAATCTGTGTGATAGCACCATCAAGAAGCCTGGGCATCATTTCTCAGCACACGATCGAACTTGCCACTGCAAGACTCAATGAAATCGGCTTAGAAGTTTGTTTTTCTAAAAACTGCCATCAAATCGATGAGTTTCACTCATCATCGATTGAAGCCAGAATTGACGATCTGCATACTGCGTTTTCTGATAAAACCGTCAAAGGCATTTTGACTGCGATTGGCGGCCATAACTCAAATCAATTACTCAATAAAATTGATTATTCAATCATCAAATCCAATCCAAAAATACTGTGTGGATTTTCTGATATCACGGCTTTAAGCAATGCCATTTATGCAAAAACAGAGCTCATTACCTATAATGGGCCGCACTTTTCGACATTAGGTATGGCGCAAGGACTTGATTACACAATTGAATATTTCAAAAAATGTTTAATGAGTGAAAGAGAATACTCAATAATGGATTCTCAACATTGGTCGGATGATGAGTGGTACATCAATCAAGATCAACGTGATTTCTATCCTAACACTGGGCATCAGGTGATCAACACGGGGCAAGCGTCAGGAACAATTATTGGCGGAAATTTATGCACTTTCAATTTATTGCAAGGCAGTTGCTATTTACCCGAGCCAGAAAATGCAATTTTATTCCTCGAGGAAGATAATCTACTGGAACAAAATACACTCAGTGAATTTGACCGTAATTTACAATCCATCATTCATCTAAAATCATTTCATTCTGTAAAAGGTATTGTGATTGGTCGGTTTCAAAAAACATCACAGATTACCCACGCGCAAATTTGTAAACTGATTCATTCAAAGCCAGAATTAAATTCTATCCCTGTCATTGCCAATCTAGATTTTGGACATACAACACCACAGATCACCGTCCCTATCGGTGGCAAGGTTGAAATTATCGCAACAAGCACACGCTGTGAAATCATGATCAAGCAGCACTAAAGCAAGATCGATAGCAAAAGAGGAATCAAACGCATATGTCTTTTTAATATGCATCCGTGTCATAGTGTGGGTTAGGCGTAATTTTGCCGCATACCCACCATTGCGCCACAAATGACAAACCCGATTATTGCGCTCATTTTGACATTGCCATGGTGGGTTACGTCCGATCAGCATTGGTATTTTTAAATGCAAGGTGGCGGACTAACCCACCCTACAACACCACGACAACGCACGGATTAGCACGTAGCTCGAATGAGCGTAGCGTTATCCGAGGAATCTGCAGCACTGCCGGATAACGCCTTCGGCTCATCTGCGCTAGACAACACCAAGACATATCCATAAGGGTATATGCTTGCAGCCATTATTAAATATTTCATAGAGAGCAATACCCATGAGCCCACGTCCAGAACTCGCCCTTGGCGAATATCAGCATTACAAGGGTAATCGTTACCAAGTCATCGACTTAGCACGACACAGTGAAACTTATGAATGGATGGTGGTGTATCGGCCATTGTATGGCGAAGGTGCTTTGTGGGTGCGCCCGTACTCAATGTTTGTAGAGAATGTGATCATTGATGGCGCCCCTCTCCCGCGCTTTTGTAAACTGGCGGATAAATAAATCTATTTATTGCGCCAAAAGTCCCAGACGTAAAAAAACCGCTGCAAGCACAGCGGTTTTTTTCATATACGCAGACGATTAGTCTTGGTATGGGTGTTGCAGAACGATGGTTTCGTCGCGATCTGGGCCAGTTGACACAATTGCAATCGGCGCTTCGCAGATTTCTGCGATGCGTTTCAGATAATTTTGCGCATTTAGTGGCAATTCTTCGAATTTTTTCACGCCGAAAGTCGATTCAGACCAACCTGGCATTTCTTCGTAGATTGGCTCGCACAAGGCAATGTTTTCTGCGCCAATTGGTAAGATGTCGATGGCTTTGCCGTCAAGCATATAACCAGTACACAATTTAATGGTTTCGATCGAATCCATCACATCAAGCTTGGTCACGCACAAACCAGAAACGCCATTGATTTGAATTGAGCGTTTTAGCGCTGCAGCGTCAAACCAACCACAACGACGCGCACGACCCGTTACCGAACCGAACTCGTGACCGCGTTCAGCCAAGCCAGCGCCAACATCGTCGAACAATTCAGTAGGGAATGGACCAGAGCCAACGCGAGTGGTGTAGGCCTTCACGATACCCAATACATATTGCAACATTTGTGGCGCAACGCCTGCGCCCGGAGCCGCAGCACCTGCTACGCAGTTACTTGAAGTCACAAATGGGTAAGTACCGTGATCGACGTCAAGCAAGGTGCCTTGCGCGCCTTCAAACAACAATGGCTCACCAGCTTTATTCATGTCGTACAAGGTACGCGATACATCGCCAACCATTGGGCGAATGCGCTCGGCGTAGGCCATGGTTTCATCGTAAACAGTTTGGAAGTCGAGCGTTGGTGCGTTGAAGTAGTTCTTCAATGCAAAGTTATACCAGTCGAGGTTTTCCAGCAATTTAGCTGCGAAGCGTTCTGGATGGTATAAATCTTGCACGCGAATCGCGCGGCGCGCCACTTTGTCTTCGTACGCTGGGCCAATACCACGACCTGTGGTACCAATTTTTTTCTCGCCCTTCGCCGCTTCACGCGCTTGGTCGATGGCAATGTGGTACGGCAAAATCAATGGGCAAGCTTCAGAAATCGTCAAACGACTGGCGACATCAATCCCTGCTGCGCTAAGTTCATCAATTTCTTGCAGCAAGGCCGTTGGAGAGATCACCACGCCATTACCGATAAAGCAGGCTTTACCTGCATGCAAGATGCCCGATGGAATCAAACGCAAAACTGTTTTTTTACCGCCAACCCACAATGTATGGCCTGCGTTATGACCGCCTTGAAAGCGCACCACACCTTGGGCGTGATCCGTTAGCCAGTCAACAATCTTACCCTTACCCTCGTCACCCCATTGTGTGCCGATTACGACGACATTTTTGCTCATTTCCAAACCTCAATGCTATTCAAAACAATGGCTATCGTCGCAACAGCAACGCAACGCGCCCGAACTTTAACTTTAAAATGCTCAATCAGCTAGCCCTTTACAGGGAAAAAACTAATTTATTGCAATGGTACGATCTGCCATTGACCACTAATCAATTGCAATGAGCGGTTAATATGCACTTCTGTGACATCAACCCCCAAGTCAACGATGACAATTTCACCGGCATTACGTAATTCACGGATCACCGCAATCAAAGCCATATCGTCACTTTGTGGCGCTAAAATCGCAGCCTGATGCGTCGGAAATGGCAATGAAGTCAATGCGCGTAAATCCAAACTAAACCCCGTTGCCGGCCGTGAGCGACCAAATTTTTCACCGACACTGTCATAACGCCCGCCACGCGCCACTGCGCTAGCAAAGCCATTGGCGTAGGCATTAAATACCAACCCAGTATGGTAGTAACTCCCAGGCGATTCGGCCAAATCAAAGCGCACACTCATTCCGCGACTCAGCAATGCGGTTTCTAATTCATGCAAAGCATCTAATGCCGAGGTAACCGCAGCAATTGCTGGCAAGGCTTGACGCGCACGCACCAGTACATCGCTGCCACCATAGCACAGCGGCAAAGCTAAAATACCTTGACGCAACTCTGGAGATAAATCTGCAGTTAGTGCTTCCAATGCTGGTACATCTTTTTGCTGCAAAGCGTTAAACGCCGCTTGTCTGGCCTCTTTTGGCCAGTGCGCCACATCGGCCATCGCGTTAAATAAACCGATATGTCCAATCTCAAGACAAAAATCGCTTACGCCAGTTAAAGCCAAACTGGCAAACATTAATTCAATGGCTTCAATATCCGCACCAATATTGGCGCAACCATAAATTTCAGCGCCAATTTGACGCGGCTGACGATTCGACATCAAGCCGTCGGGTCGCGTGGTCACCACCGATCCGGCATAGCACAAGCGCGCAACCCCTTTACGATTCAAGATATGCGCGTCAATGCGTGCAACTTGCGGCGTAATGTCGGCCCGCAAGCCCATTTGACGGCCCGATAGCTCATCGACCAATTTAAAGGTTTTTAAATCGAGGGCGCTATCGTCTTGCGTAAAGAGTGATTCGACATACTCAACCAGCGGTGGCTCAACTTGCTCATAGCCATACCGAGCGTATAAATCGAGTAAGGAGCGACGTAGCGTTTCAAGTTGACGCGACTCCATAGGGAGTACATCGGAAATGTATTCGGGTAGGATCCAGTTGCGCATAGTCCAGACAGATCAAATGCCCGTCTGGGGTATCCCCACAGAACGAGCGTAAAACAAGATATGGGTAGCAATACCTACTACACCACCAGCGAAATCAATACGCCAGCCATTAGCAAGCGAAGGCCAAAACGGTTACTTAGCAATCACTCATGGCGGCAATTTTTAATCCACTTGCACACCCAATGGCAGACAAGACAAAGGGCATAATACCTTCAAAAGGTATTAGCCCCAAGCCCTAATAAAACAACAGCCGTTACGCCGCAAACTTATTTTGCTGAACCCGCACGTGGATTTTTCATATATTTGAAAAAGTCAGAGCTTGGGTCTACCACCATTAAGTCGCTTTTCTTACCAAAACTTTGTTTATAAGCATCAAGACTCTTATAAAAAGCATAGAACTCTGGGGTTTTGCCATAAGCATCTGAATATATCGCTGCTGCCTTAGCATCACCGGCACCCTTGAGTTGCTGCGCCTTATTATACGCATCTGCCATGATGACTTCGCGCTGTTTATCTGCATCGGCTTTAATTTTTTCAGCGTCTGCACTACCTTCAGCACGCAATTGATTCGCGACCGCTTTACGCTCAGATTGCATCCGCTCATACACCGAGTTTAGCGTGCTTGGCTCAAAATCAACTTGCTTGATACGCACATCAATGACTCGGATACCAATCCGTTCGGCATCAATATTGGCGACTTTGCCAACATATTCCATCACCTTATCGCGCTTACCGGAAATCACATCTTGCACGGTATGCTTACCAAATTCATCACGCAGCATGTTATTCACAGTATTGCGAAGTCGATCAACCGCTTTGCGCTCATCCATACCGACCGCTTTGTAGTATTTCTCTACATCGAAAATCTGGTATTTGATATAGCTATTCACATTCACATTCATTTTTTCGATGGTTTGAATCCGTGCAGGCATATTTTCATCGATCGTTTGAATGCGCTTATCAAAATAACGAACATCTTGTACAAAGGGTAATTTGAAATGAATGCCAGGATCTTTAATCACCCGTTTTGCTTCAGAAAACTGGAAAATCACGGCGTACTGACGTTGATCTACAGTAAACAAACATAATGAAGCCAAAAATAACACCAGCATTACCGCTGATAACACAGGAAGAATACGATTCATTAACCTTCCTCCTTAACGACCGTCACGCTCACCGCGATTAACGCGATTTGCTGGGGTTTCAGAATTAACAGCGACAGGAGCCGAAGACGTTGCCGCTGGTTTGGCTGCGTCTGCATTGACCGTTGCTGCGCCATTCATTTGCATCAATTTATCCAAAGGCAAATACAGCAAACTGCCACCGGCCTTTTGATCCACCAAAACTTTGGTCGTGTTTTGGTACATGCTTTGCATCGCATCTAAATACATACGATCACGCGTCACTTGCGGTGATTTCACATATTCAGCAGCAATTTGTTTAAAGCGAGAGGCATCACCTTCTGCACGAGCAACGACTTGCTCACGATAACCTTCAGCTTCTTCATTCAAGCGTGCGGCCATACCGCTGGCTTTAGGAATCACGTCATTAGCGTAAGCAGTCCCTTCGTTAATCAACCGTGACTTATCTTGACGCGCTTTAACTGCATCAGAAAAAGCGGCTTGCACTTGCTCAGGCGGTTGCACATCCGAAATATTCACCCGTGCAATCGTCATCCCTGTGCCATAGCGGTTCAGCAACGACTGCATAATTTCTTTGGTGTCTTCCGCGATCTTGCCACGCCCTTCATTGAGCACGTAATCCACTTTATTGCGACCAACCACTTCACGAATCGCTGATTCTGCAGTTTGTTTCACTACATCACGGCCATTATCGATAAAGCGATTATCAAACAAAAAGTCTTTCGCTGAATTAAGGGTGTATTGCACTTCCAATTGGATCTGAATAATATTTTGATCCGAAGTGAGCATTAACGATGCTTCACTATTGGAACCCGCATCACCACGTACACCGACATCAAGACTACGAATTTCGGTCATATTCACCAATTCGCGTGATTCGATCGGATACGGCAAATGCCAGTGCAAACCTGGATTAACCACGGTCTCAACATACTTTCCAAAACGAGTGACTACCGCGTCTTCACGCTCGTCAACCATATAAGTACCCGATGCCAGCCACAAAGCCAGCAAAGCACCTAGAACCACAAATACCCCAGTCGTACCCGAGCCAGATGATGGATTCACTGGCGCATTATTTTGGGGGATTTTATTACCGAGCAAAGCGTTGATTTTATTGATGATATTACGAAAAATCTCATCCAAATTCGGTGGTCCACCTTTTTTATTTCGGTCACCACCCCATTGCGGATCATTTTGACTCATTTATCTTCCTTAACGGTTTGATTCATCGCTTCAACCAGTGCTTCGCGCAAAAGACTCAATCCTTCGCCACGCAAGGCGCTTAATTTAACGCTGCGAATATTACCATATTCGTCACGCTCAACTTCGGCAGCCAAATCACGCTGATCAATCTTATTAAAGACCATCAACTGCGGTATATGTTCCGCACCAATTTCAGTTAATACTTTATTGACTTCACTTATTTGCAAATCACGCATTGGGTGATTGATATCCACCACGTGCAATAACACATCCGCTTCAATGGTTTCTTCTAAAGTGGCACGAAATGCGGCCACCAAGGTGTGGGGCAAATCGCGAATAAAACCCACCGTATCGGAAATCACCACCGAATGATCAGCATCGATATACAGCTTACGGCTAGTGGTATCTAGCGTCGCAAATAACTGATCCGCAGCGTAGAGCTTGGCCTTGGTTAATGCATTAAATAGTGTTGATTTTCCGGCATTGGTATAGCCCACAATTGAAACGGTGAACTGCCCCGATCGATCACGCCGCTTTCTTTGCGTCGCGCGCTGTTTTTGCACGATAAGAAGCTGATCTTTCAAGCGCTTAACTCGAATCCCAATTAAGCGCCGATCGGTTTCAAGCTGCGTCTCTCCGGGGCCACGCAAACCTACTCCACCCTTTTGGCGTTCCAAATGGGTCCAGCCACGAATTAATCGTGTTTGGATGTGCGCTAACTGAGCTAACTCAACCTGTAGCTTACCTTCAGAGGTCCGCGCACGTTGCGCAAAAATATCCAGAATCAACGTCGTACGATCGAGTACTCGACACTTGACTTTACTTTCAAGGTTTCGCTCTTGACCGGGCGATAATTGATGATTAAAAATCACCAACCCTGCGTCATGCGCTAAAACGGCCTCAGCAATTTCGTCCGCTTTGCCGCTACCACAAAAATAAGCCGGGTCAGGCCGTTGGCGCTTCCCCTGAATGACGGCAAGTGGATGAACGCCTGCCGACCTTACTAATTCGATGAATTCTTCTTGACTGTCAGCAAAATCAGCTTCGCCAAAATCCAGACAAACCAAAATTGCTTCATCACCGCCCTGATGGCGTTCAAACATGCATACCTCTTCACTTCCAGAAAAACAAAACGCCGCGCAAGATAAAACCCCGAAAGACCATGCCTTCGGGGCTAACGAATGCTCGGTCTAATTAGCTTTCTGCACTGGCTGCAGCAGGATTTTCGTGCGGCACACTCACCGCACGAGAAGGAACAACCGTTGAAATCGCGTGCTTATAAACCATTTGGGTCACTGTATTGCGAAGCAATACAACATATTGATCAAATGATTCAATTTGCCCCTGCAATTTAATGCCATTGACCAAGTAGATTGAAACGGGCACGTGTTCTTTTCGCAAGATATTTAAAAACGGATCTTGCAGCATTTGTCCCTTAGCACTCATTATTATTCTCCGACTTGTTATTAGTTTTCCGTCTGTACGGTTTAGCTTGGAACATCTTACACCGACAATACAGCCATTGGCAGCTTAGCACTATTACAGCATTTTTAACGCTTTTTTAGTGCATTTTTTGCGCTTTGTGGGCCACGACGACCACGATTAGGCGCTTCTTTACCTTCAAATGGATTGTCTGTCTTTTTAAACTGAACCCGCAATGGCGTACCTTGCAATTTAAAGGTTTTAATAAAGAAGTGCTCTAAATAACGCCAGTATGATGCATGAACTGCTTCCAAAGCGTTACCGTGAATAATCACAACCGGTGGATTACT
>NZ_CAMTIA010000064.1 GCF_947072475.1 uncultured Deefgea sp. | reverse complement strand
ACTGCGACTGTAAAACAATGTGCCGCAGGCACTTAAAATCATCAACACGTAATCTGAATATCGCCTTAATCGATAGTCTTCAGATTGAATTTTTATTCAACTTAAAGCCTCACGGCATTCCCTCTCCCTTGATGAGAGAGGGTGGCACACCCTGCATACGGTCTAATTTTCAATTAACGTGACGGGGTCTTTTTAATGACTCGGCCCAATGGATTGGGTTGATTACGTTTTTTAGCCAGCTCAATTTGCTTTTGCCGCTCGAGCGCGCCGCTGCGGGTTTTTTCGCTGAGATTGTCAAAGCAATGTGGGCAGCTTACGCCCGCGACATAATGCGGCGATAGGCGCTCTTCTTTCGATACCGGCTGACGGCAAGCGTGGCACAATTCATAATCACCCTCGCTCAAATCGTGGCGCACCGTTACGCGGTTATCGAACACAAAGCAATCCCCCTTCCAAAGCGTCTCTTCCTGCGGCACTTCTTCAAGGTATTTCAAAATACCACCTTTTAAGTGGTAAACCTCCTCAAACCCTTCACCCAGCATGAAGCTCGACGCTTTCTCGCAGCGGATGCCACCAGTGCAAAACATCGCCACTTTCTTGTGTACCGCAGGATCAAAATGTTCTTTTACATAATCCGGAAACTCGCGGAAAGTTTCGGTTTTCGGGTCAATCGCGCGCTCAAATGTGCCAATCGCCACTTCGTAATCATTGCGCGTATCAATCACCAGCACTTCGGGATCAGAAATAATCGCATTCCAATCTTTAGGCTCGATATAGGTGCCGACTTTTTTATTCGGATCAACGCCCGGCACGCCCAAGGTGACGATTTCTTTTTTTAGTTTTACTTTGGTACGCAAAAAAGGCTGCTCATCGCAATACGACTCTTTGTGATCGACATCCACCAAGCGCGGATCCGAGCGCAACCACGCCAGCAAGCCATCAATCCCAGCGCGCGTACCCGCCACCGTGCCGTTAATACCTTCATCAGCCAGCAACAGCGTGCCATGCACGTTTAAATCGAGCATCGTTTGCAAGAGTGGCTCACGCAATTGAACGTAATCGCTGAGCGTGACAAATTGATACAGCGCCGCAACAACAATCGCGCCTTCGGTTTGATTCGACATGTTTTCTCCAAGTGGTCACCCGCGTAAAGGGCGGACCGGATTTTTTATTCTGGGAGCGGATTTTACCTGAGCTGAGGTAGGATAAGCTGCGAGATTTGATAATTATCACAAGAAGAAGCCCAAATAAATAACAAATGCCCGCACTCATATCAGAACATTTTTTACTGACTTGTTTTATTTAAGTAAGCTCTACAACAAACTAGCTACATCACACTATTAAACGACCTTTATTTGGAAATGTTATGGCCTCACAACTTGAAGACTTAGACGAACTGATCCTTCGGTGTCGAGACAAAAAAACTCGTCAATACATTGCGGAAGCAGTGGCCAGCTATAAAGTAGGTGCATTTCGCTCTGCGATTATCGCAACGTGGATTGCTGTTTGTTTTGACGTTATTGAAAAACTCAGAGATCTTGCCCTCTCTGGGGATAAAGAAGCTGAGAGACAAATTCATGAGCTCGAAACTACACGCAGGACAGGCGATCTAACACTAGCGCTCTAAAATTTGAAAGAGAACTACTTGGGTTAGCTAAAGATAAATTTGAACTTATTTCACCACTTGAGCATATTGATCTTGATCGGCTTCAAGCTGATCGAAATCGCTGCGCCCACCCTTCATTAACAATTGATGACCAAGCATATACACCCTCTGCTGAGCTAGCTCGCTTGCACATTCACTCGGCTGTTACACACCTACTGCAGCATCCACCAGCACAAGGAAAATACGCACTGGAGCGCCTACTTCAAGAAATCAACTCTGAGTACTTCCCATCCGTAGTAGAAAACGCCAAAATCACATTCTCATCGGGACCTCTTCGACGTCCTCGCGACTCTCTAGTCAGAAATCTAATTCTCGTTTTAGTTAAAACTCTGGTAAATGAATCACCCGAATGGGGGAGACGAAGACGAATTAACGCTGCGTTGCAAGCAACACAGCAACTTCATCCCAACCTGTTTTCAAGCACCTTAGCCGACAAACTATCACCAATATTTAGGGCACTCCCAGATACAACCCTACGAGTTGCAATTGAATTGCTAAAAGAAATTCCCGACTCATGGCAATACTTAGAACAAGACATTCGTCAAAAAATTGAAGCGTATACTTTAAATCTACCCACAGAATTGTTTTGGCTTGTTGAGTTTTTATTAAAATACCAACCACTTCGTAAACAAGCTCAGCACCGAGTTCGAACAGCAACAAAGTCTGAAATATCGGACCCATTATTTGCTGCTACACCAATAGCAATTTTGGACAGAATGGTAGTGCTTTATGTGGATTCAACATCATTCAGCGATGCAAACGAATGGGCAAAAGAAATGCACCCTTACGTCAATCAATTCAATGCCAATCATATCCAACAAATCCTCAAAGCTGCAGCAAGTAATAGCCAAATTTTGGGTAGCACTCAATTACCCCAACTAATTTACAACTTACGCTTAAGCAAAAAGATGCCAGAGTCCGAATTCGTCCAACTTTTAGAAGAAAATAACTTAGAAGCACACATATAAAAACGAATAACAAAAAAGCCGCTTTTCAGCGGCTTTTATTTTCAATCCAATCTCAACAATTAAAACAAGCGTGCCAGCAAAGCATTGGCGTATTTGGCATCGAGCGGAATGGCGGCTTTGGCGCCGCTGCCGAGTGCGGATTCAACCAGAGCGCCGTTTTTACCGCGGATTTGCTCAAGTTTAACGATGATATTGCCGCTTGGATGGATGATTTCCAGCGAATCGCCGACTGAGAATTTGTTTTTCACTTCAATTTCAGCCCAGCCGTCTTGGATATTGAGCACTTCGCCAACGTATTGGCTGCGGTGCGCTTTAGAATGGCCGTCGAGGTAGTTTTGCGTTTCGTGCGTGGTGTGGCGCTGATAAAAGCCGTCGGTATAGCCGCGATTAGCCAAACCATCCAAATCAGCAAGCAAGGCGGGGTTAAATGGCCGACCCGCAACCGCGTCGTCAATCGCTTGACGATACACTTGGGCGGTGCGCGCAACGTAATACAGCGACTTGGTACGGCCTTCGATTTTAAGCGAATCGATGCCCATTTTGACCAAACGCTCGATATGCTGCACAGCGCGTAAGTCTTTGCTGTTCATGATGTACGTGCCGTGCTCGTCTTCAACAATCGGCATCAGCTCGCCCGGACGATTGGCTTCTTCGATCAAATAGGTTTTGTCGGCCAATGGATGGCGCTCTTGGCCACCACAGGCGGAGAACACTTGATTGGCGTCGTTCATCGCTTTATTAAAATCAAACTGAATGACTTGTTCTTTCAGCTGAACATCACCGGCGTCATCTGGATTGGTGTCATGCGTTTTGTAGTCCCAGCGGCAGGCATTGGTGCAGGTGCCTTGATTTGGGTCGCGGTGATTGAAATACCCCGACAATAGACAACGGCCTGAGTAGGCAATGCATAGCGCGCCGTGCACGAACACTTCGATTTCCATATCTGGGCATAGCTGACGAATTTCTTCGATTTCATCCAAGGACAATTCACGCGACAAAATCACGCGCTCTAGCCCCATTGATTTCCAGAATTTTACGCCAGCGTAATTCACCGTATTGGCTTGTACCGACAAATGAATCACTTGTTCTGGCCATTTTTCACGCACCATCATAATCAAGCCCGGATCGGCCATGATCAGCGCGTCCGGTTTCATCGCAATCACCGGCTCCATGTCGGCCAAATAGGTTTTTACTTTGGCGTTGTGCGGCAAGATATTGCTGGCGACAAAGAATTTTTTGCCACGCGCATGCGCCTCTTCAATCCCTTGACCAATTTGCTCTAATTTAAAATCATTATTGCGCGCGCGCAGGCTGTAGCGCGGTTGACCAGCGTAGACCGCATCGGCGCCAAAGTCATAAGCGGCACTCATTTTTTCGAGTGTACCGGCGGGCAATAAGAGTTCAGGAGCTTTTAAGGTCATGGTGGGTGCGTGTGTTCAAACTAAGAAAGGCGGGCATTATACCGCAAATACGCTGCACAAAAAACAGGCAATATTAAATAAATCAAGCAAATCAGTGGCTTGCCGACATTACCCACAGCTAATTCACACACTATGCTTTTTTTACGGGGATAAACGGGCCAAACGTGGGATAAGTGCTAAATACAGCAAAATTGGGCAGATTCAAGCTTGGTTTTAAAAATCTTTGCCTATTTTTTAATCGACCAACAAAATCAGTAACAAAACAGTCACTTAGCCCAGCTATCCACAGCCTGTACACATGGCTATCCATCTAGCCTGTGAATGAGTACCGCTCGCTGATTAAAATTTAATCAGTTCGTATTTCCCCTATGGTTTCAAACACCTAAGCCACTTACTCACAGCCAGCACACAGACTTAGCCAAGCAGCATGGGGAAAACCACAATCATCGCCGTGGATAATAAAAAACCGAGCTTTTTGCTCGGTTTAATGACTGCTTTTTTGCTGAACGGGAGCTGCTTTATGCAAACCCTAAACCCGACAGCGGCGCATGTTGCTGCTCGGCTTGTTCGGCAAGGGCTTCTTTTAAAACTTGTTTGGCGCAGCGCGCACATTTGCCGCAGCACGTGGCGACGCCAGTCACCTGCCGCAATTGGATAAACGTGCGAACGCCCTGCTGCGCTACAGCACGCTCAATCGCTCTTTCGCTCACATTATTGCAAACACAAACAATCATAATAAGAACCTTATCAATAACTATTCTCATTATCATCAAAATAAATCCACCTGCCAAGTACTTTTTACCCATTGCTGGCATCACCCCCACCGACCCTCGAATCCATCGGCATGATATCGCCAAAAAGCACCTGCTTTACACCGCTTACGCAACCAAGCTCAAGCCGCCAAAAAAAACGCCCGGCAATGCCGAGCGGATTTTAAATCATGCCCAATGGTCAATTTAAAGCGTAGCCAAACGCTGCTCAACGCTGGCGACAATCCCAGCAAAATCTAAGCCGCAATCGGCCAAGATTTGTTTTTGCTCGCCATGCTCAACGTAACTATCGGGCAAGCCCAATTGCAATACGGCACGTGAAACGCCTTGCGCGGCCAAGCATTCTAAGACCGCACTACCCGCGCCGCCCATGATGGCATTGTCTTCAACCGTCACTATTAAATCGTGCGAAGCCGCCAGCGCCAAGACTAGTTCCGTATCCAGCGGTTTAATAAAGCGCATATTAGCCACCGTTGCGCCCAATACTTCGGCCGCAGCCAGCGCAGGCTCTAGTACCGCACCAAATGCTAAAATCGCCACGCGACGGCCCGTTGCCGCGCTGGATTCATGCGCTGCACGGCGAATTTCACCCTTACCCCAAGGCAGCAAGCTCATTTCAGCGGCGACTGTCGCCCCCAAACCACTGCCACGCGGATAGCGCACAGCCGCTGGGCCAGCGTATTCATACGCGGTATAGAGCATTTGCCGGCATTCGTTTTCGTCACCGGGCGCTAAAATCGCCAGATTTGGAATGCAGCGCATAAACGACAAATCAAAACTACCGGCATGCGTTGGGCCATCGGCGCCGACCAAACCCGCGCGATCAATCGCAAAAGTAACATCTAGATTTTGCAAGGCCACGTCATGAATCAATTGATCATAAGCGCGCTGTAAAAAGGTCGAATAAATCGCCACCACCGGCTTTAAGCCCTCACAGGCTAAACCAGCGGCAAAAGTCACCGCGTGTTGCTCAGCAATCCCCACATCAAAATATCGAGTTGGATATTCAGCATGAAAACGCACCATGCCCGAGCCTTCACGCATCGCCGGTGTAATCCCAACCAATTGCTCGTCTTGCGCGGCCATATCGCACAGCCAATCACCAAACACTTGGGTAAACGTGGGTTGACTCACCTTGCTACTACAGACGCCATCTTGCTGATTAAACGGCGCCACGGCGTGATATTTCACCGGATCGGCCACGGCCAATTTGTAGCCATTGCCTTTTTTGGTGACCACATGCAAAAACTGTGGCCCTTTTAGCTGTTTGATATTGGATAAAGTGGCGACCAGCGTTTCCATATCATGGCCATCAATCGGGCCGATATAGTTAAAGCCGATTTCCTCAAACAAAGTGCCTGGCGTTAAAAAGCCTTTGACGCTTTCTTCGCCTTTTTTGGCAAATTCTTTCAGCGGCGGCACCGCATCGAGCACCTTGCCAGACGCATTGCGAATGCCGTTGTAAAACTTACCCGATAGCAATTTGGCTAAATAATTATTAAACGCGCCAACATTGGGTGAAATCGACATTTCGTTGTCATTTAAAATCACCAATAAATCGACGTCGTCGCGATGACCCGCATTAAACAAGGCTTCAATCGCCTGCCCTGCCGTCATCGAACCATCACCAATGACTGCAATCGCTTTGCGTTTTTCGCCTTTAATTAATGCCGCTTCGGCCATGCCCAGCGCAGCACCAATTGAGGTTGAAGAATGCCCAACACCAAATGTGTCGTATTCGCTTTCTTCGCGCTTAGGAAACCCTGCCAAGCCGCCTTTTTGCCGCATGGTGAGCATGCGGTTTTTTCGTCCAGTCAGGATTTTATGCGGATAGCTTTGGTGGCCAACATCCCACACCAAACGATCATGCGGGGTATCAAACACATAATGCAGCGCTACGGTTAACTCCACCGCGCCTAGATTGGATGCAAAATGCCCGCCGGTATGGCTCACCGAATCCAGCAAATAGCTGCGCAATTGCTGAGCGAGCGCCGGCAACTCTTTACGATCAAGTTGGCGTAAGTCTGCGGGTATTTCTATGGTATCAAGCAAAGGATAATTCATGTGTACCTTGCTTTGCAGGGGTATCCCCCTACAAGCCCTGTTAGTATTTTCTATCAACAATATACCCAGCAAGGGCACTTAATATATTGGCTCTTTCCCCAAAGGGCGCTAATGCGGCCAAGGCCGAAGCTTTGAGCTCACTGGCTTTTTCTTTTGCGCCCTTTAGTCCCAGCAAAGCCACATAGGTAGGCTTATTATTGGCGGCGTCTTTCCCTGCGGTTTTACCCAGGGTGGCCGAATCGGCTTCACAATCCAAAATATCGTCAACCACTTGAAACGCCAAACCGATGCATTTGGCGTAATGATCGAGCGCTTCGCGCTGCTCAACATTTAACGGCGTACCGCAGTAAGAGCCCAGCAACACCGCCGCGCGAATCAAAGCGCCGGTTTTCAAAATATGCATCAGTTCCAGTTGCGGCAAAGTCAACGTTTGCCCAACACTATATAAATCAATGCCTTGCCCACCACACATGCCCAAACTGCCCGAGGCCGTGGCCAACAGCCGAATCATCTGCAATTGATCGGTAGGATCATCGGCCAAACGATGATTGGCTAACACTTCAAATGCTGCGGCTTGCAAAGCATCACCCGCCAATAGCGCAGTAGCCTCACCGTAAGCCACGTGCACTGTTGGCTTACCTCGGCGCAACACGTCATTATCCATTGCCGGCATATCGTCATGCACTAAGGAGTAAGCATGAATAAATTCCAAGGCACAGCCCGCGTATTGCAAACGATCGGCTGGTGCATCAACTAGCGCGCCCGCAGCAAACACTAATAATGGCCGCACTCGCTTGCCACCGTCGAGTACGCTGTAGCGCATCGCGTCGTGCAAGCGCTCGGGCAAATGATTGCTCGATGGCAATACTTGCGATAGCGCGCGCTCCATTTGCGCCTGAACGTCTTCCATCCAGAGTTTAAAATCCGTCGCTGGCGTTTTGCTCATTATTCTGTCCCCATCTTTGGCATCGGTTTAAGCTCGCCACCGTCTAAGAGGCGAACCTGCTGCTCTGCCGCGCTTAATTTGCTTTCGCAAAAGCGCAATAATTCAGTGCCACGGCTAAACGCCAATAAACTTGCATCGAGTGCTTGTCCACCGGCTTCCATTTGGGCAATCAGAGCCTCTAACTCGGCCAAGCCTTGTTCAAAGTTATCGGGTAAATTCGCCGATTTCGCTGCTGCTTTTGCCATAAAGTTTGCGCCCAAAATAAAAGTTCTTCACAAAAACACACCAATGAGCGCAAGCCTCTGCCTCATTCGCGCAAGGGGCTTATTGTACCCTTGCCATCGCGCTGAAAACAGTCATTAAAGCCGCAAAACCACAGTCAGCGGCGCTCAATAGGTCAAGACTGTTAGAATAGAGACACTTTAAACCGTGTTTTTGCGTAAATAATGACCACTATTGCTTACTTTATTCTGGCGCACGCCCATCCCGAACAAATTTCACGTCTGGTTCAGCAGCTCAATACACCGCATTCACGGTTTTATATTCACATCGACGCTAATACCCCTGATGCGACATACGCCGCACTCCAAAGCCAACTCTCGGCACTCAAGCACATTCACTTTATTGAGCGCCAAGCCTGCCGCTGGGGCGGCTTTTCATTGGTTGATGCCAGCCTAAAACTCATGGCGGCCGCCAGCAAAGACGGCTTTGATTGGGGGGTATTGCTCTCTGGGCAAGATTATCCAATCCATAGCAATCAATACATCGAAGAAACCTTAGCACGTAGCCCCTACCTTGGCTTGATTGATATCAAGCCAGCACCCGAGTTTGACATTGCTTACCGCTATCGCGCATGGCACTTTGAAGCCCTCAATGGCACATACTTGAACAAAGCGCTGCAAAAAATACAGCGCTTGACCCGCAAAGTCGGCATTGAGCGCGCTTTGCCGGCACCGATTTCGCAAGTATATGCCGGCTCACAATGGTGGACACTGAGCCACACCGCCTGCCAAGCCGTGCTCGACTTTGTGGCAAAACACCCGCAAGTGGTGGATTTTTTCCGCCAAACGCTGATTCCTGATGAGATGTTTTTTCAAACCATTTTGATGAATAGCCCACTGGCCAATCAGCTCTCAAGCGATGCGCGGCGTTATTTAGAATGGAATGATGGTGCTTGGTCGCCTTGCTTGCTCAAACCTGAAAACATCAACCAGCTCCAGCACAGCAACGCTTTATTCGCCCGAAAATTTGCCGCAGATGCCGCCACCACCCAAGCACTGATTGCTTTACATCAGCAATAAGACCCGCCAATTGACGTTGCGTTCACTAAGATAAAGGCACCCGCACACCACAAAGTTAACCATGCCGATCGCCAGCGCCGATTTAAGTTCGCCCCACCCTTACGCCACCGAGCGCAGCTGGCTATTGCAAGCAATTAACGATCAAGCCGCGCTATGCGCCAATCTGATTGAACGCGCCAAAGCCAACACACTGGCACCTCGGTTGCAAGAACCTGAGCGTTTTGCCGACATCCAAGCGGTGTTACTCATTGCCAGCGGATCGAGCTTTCATGCCGCACAAGTGGCGCGATTTTGGATTGAAAGCCTCGCAGGGCTGCCGGCTCACGTTGAATTAGCCAACGACTTTTGCCAGCAACATCTACTCTCTCGCCCCCACACACTAGTGATTATTATTGCCGAATCGGGCGAAGCCGCCGACACCTTAGCCGCGCTCAAATACGCGCAGCAACTCGATTACCCGCTGACTATCGCCATCGGCCATCACGCAAACAGCACACTCATGCAGCAGACCCAATTGCAATTAATGCTTGATGTTGGCGAGCAACACGGCCGCATTGCCACCAAAACATTTTGCGCCCAATTGCTGGGTTTATTTTTGATTACGCAAACCCTGGCTCAATCGCAAAACCAAGCCACACCCAGCGATATCGACGCCGAGCTCGCCGCACTGCCTGACGCAATCACGCAAGTTTTAAACCTCGCGCCACAGTTCACGCAATGGGCGCAATGCTTGCAGCAACAATCCGCCATCTTCATCACCGCACGGCAGATCTACAGCCCCATTGCCTGCGAGGGCGCACTTAAATTCAAAGCCATCGCACAGCGCTTTGCCGAGGCTTGCCCTTGCAGCGAGTTAAAACACGGCATTGAGCACCTCGCAAAACAAAAAATCGCCCTCATTACTTGCCTACCTTGGGATGGTTTGGCCGAAAAAACCTTGGCCGATTTGCGTCAGTTTCATCACCACGATTGCGCCATCTTTGTTTTAAGCGATGCCGTGCTCGACAAAATCAGCGGCCTCAACACCATCCAAATGCCTTACAAACTCAGCCACCTTAATCCGCTACTTTACGCCATCGCCCTACAAGAACTCGCCTACCACACCAGTACGATGCGCGATTCAATTGAGCGAAGCATAAAAAAAGCCACATCAACAGATGTGGCTTGATCGGGGAGTTCGATTAATTATTTCGAAGCATTAATCAAATACAAAGCTGCGGCATTAAATTCAGCATCTGAACCGCTATAACCGCCCTTCGGTGGCATCGCCCCCAAACCCTTGGTCGCAATCGCAATTGCATTATCAACACCGTCTTTCAAACGGGGTGCCCAAGCAGCTTTATCGCCAAATTTAGGCGCGCCAGCAACACCGGTGTCATGGCAAGCCATACACACGCTCGCGTAAATTTCTTTACCTTTTACATTTGGATCAATCGTTGCCGCAGCGCCAGCAGCGATTTTAGGTTCTTCAAACTTGGCACCTGCTGCATTACCCATAAAGGCCACGGCACGCGCAACTTCCTCATCCGTTAACGCCGGATCACCACCCTTGGCTGGCATCGCGTTAAACCCAACGACAGCATGCTTCACCAAAGTCGCAAAACCTTGGCCGATTCGCGTAGACCAAGCGGCTGCATCAGCAAATTTAGGTGCGCCAGCCAAGCCAGCGCCATGACAGGAAATACAAACAGCCTCATAAACAGCCTTGCCTGAGCGAGAACCGATCGGCGTACTATCGACAATCTTGACAATGCCGACAGGTTGTAAGCGTGCAGAGACAGCCTCATTAGTCATCGTTGAGCTTGCCATATTCATCGCCATACCCGAAGTAAACAGCTTGATTAGCAAGTAAACAAACAGAGGTACGCCAATTAAAGCTGCCAGAATCATTCCGACAACGCTTTTAGACGCAGATGCGTTGGAACCGCTCATGCTGTCATCCCTTTCTTGAAATTGTTAAATTAATTGGCTGTATCGCCTTTATGGCTGACAATTATACCGACAACATCGCAACAACAAAACACTATTCACTAACTGACTAGACGCGAACGCAAATAGCCGTTATCATCGCTCCCCTAATCAAAGCGCCCGTAGCTCAGTTGGATAGAGTATCAGTTTCCGAAACTGAGGGTCACAGGTTCGATTCCTGTCGGGCGCACCAATCAAATCAACGACTTAGCCAAAAATAAGCAACGAAAACACCACACTAAGTCCGTTCACAGCATCCGCTTAAAACCAATCTTAAAGTTTTTTTTCAGCGCACCAAAAAGAGACAAACACGTTCAATAAGCAGTTACTATTGGCTTTTTGAGCTGTTTTCTAGCCACTTAGACTCAAATACAACAACATCTAATCGGCACCACACCCGATTTAGCGCCCGACTCTTCCACAGCAATTAATTCACTCCGCACCGATAAAACCGACTTAACCGCTGTTTGCTGACGCTTTTGTCGCCAAGTACAGCCCCAGCATTACCATGGCAAACCCCAATACCACGCTCAACAGCAAATACGCGCAGGCCATTAGCCATTCTCCCGGCGTTTTGAGCATGGTTAAAGAGCCATAGATATAACTAGAGAACGTCGACATTCCGCCCATAATGCCGGTGCCGACCATGGTATGCACATGATGGTGAATCATCACGCGGCGATGAAAACTAGTAGAAAGGCCCAGTAAAAAACTGGCTAACATATTGGCAATAAATATATCCAAAGGAAATCCGCCAGTTACCGGAGGAATCAGCAGCATAATAAATTCTCGGCACATTGCGCCAAAGGCACCGCCGACAAAAATAAGAATGATCCAATTGGCCACAGTGCACTCCTAGCGGGACAATAGCGCCAGCCAAGCGCCCAAGATGGCGGCCAATAGCCCAGCAAATACCGATAACAATAAATAAACAGCCGCCATCTTCCCTTGGCCTGAATCGGTCAATTTTGCGGCATCCAATTGCATCGTGCTAAACGTGGTAAACCCACCCAAGGCCCCAGTTAACACGCCAGCATTAAGTGGCGTACCAAAGCGCTCGCGCCAATCAATCGAGAACAAAATCGACAAGTAAGCAATCACAAAAGCGCCGCTGACATTAATCAACAAAGTCCCCAAAGGAAAAACACCGTGATAACGCTCGCCGACCCAAAGCCCGACGCGCCAACGCGCCAAAGAGCCCAAGCCGCCACCCAAACCGACCCACATCACATCTAATGCCGAGACCATCACCCACCTCCTGAATCACACTTTGAAACCCAAGCCAGCTAGGTCACGCTTTAACATAGTCGATATTGCTCGCCCTTAACCCCGTTGATGCGAGCAGGCGCAAAAACTGCGCACGAAAAAAAACAGCACTTCAAGTCAAAGCCTCGCGACTCCAACTTAAAATGCTGTCTATTAATTTACTTCCAAGTTACATCAATCAACAAGGACACTTATTGACATTGCCTGCACTCGGAAAACGCGCATCAAGGCAATAGCGATAAAAAGCGTCTCGACTTAATGGTTCAGCCCCCGGATGCTGGCGGCGCATATGATCATAATAATATTCATAATCATGAATCCCCACCATCAAGCGGCAGGTTTGCACCACTTTTTGCGCGGTATCTTTCAATCCCGTCAACCAGTTAGAGCCCAAACTAAAGCGGCGAAAATCTTCTGCCGACATCAAAACACCGTACGGATTGCTTAACCGCTGTTCGGCCACGTAGCGGTCATACTCATCCTGAAAAACCTCATCACTCACCACCGGTGCTTTAGTGGTGGGCAATAAAAAGCTTAAATCAAGCACGACTGGCCTCAGTAGCTAGATCGCCACCAATTTCATTCACCGTCGGTTTAGCCTGGCCAAGGGCTTTGCGAGCGTGAATAATCGTTGAAACCAGCATCGTCACCGCCACCAACATAAAGAAGGCACACAAACCGGCGTTAATTTGGTTATTGAAAATAATGCGTTCCATATCGGCAATGCTTTTTGCTGGAGCTAACAAGGTACCGTCCGCAATGGCCCCTTTAAAGCGGTTGGCTTGTGCCAAGAAACCGATTTTTGGGTTTTCATGGAAGATTTTTTGCCAACCGGCGGTCATCGACGTAATAAACAACCAAGTTGTCGGTAGCAAAGTCACCCAGATATAGCGCTCTTTTTTCATCTTAAACAGCACGACCGTACCCAATAGCAAGGCCATCGACGCGAGCATTTGATTACCAATACCAAATAGTGGCCAGAGCGTATTAATCCCGCCCAATGGATCAGTCACCCCTTGGTAGACAAAAAAGCCCCAGCCGGACACTGCAACGGCCGTACCCAACAGATTGCCTACCCAAGAATTGCTTTTTGCCACGCCCGGAATAAACACCCCTACGGTGTCTTGCACCATAAAGCGGCAAGCCCGCGTACCAGCATCCACTGCAGTCAAAATAAACAGCGCTTCAAACAAGATGGCAAAGTGATACCAGAACGACATCATGGCTTTGCTACCAAAGATATCGGAAATGATGTGTGCCATACCCACTGCAAACGTCGGTGCCCCACCCGCGCGTGACAAGATGGAATGCTCGCCCACGTCTTTGGCGATTTGCGTCAAGATCTCGGGTGTAATCAAAAAGCCCCAGCTATTAATCGCCGTTGACGCCGATTCCACTGTCGTGCCAATTAAAGCCGCCGGCGAGTTCATCGCAAAATACACCCCAGGCTCAAGCACCGAAGCGCAAATCAACGCCATGATGGCAACGAATGACTCGCACAACATCGAGCCATAACCAATCACGCGCATATGGCTTTCTTTTTCGATCAGCTTTGGCGTCGTACCCGATGCGACCAAGGCGTGAAAACCCGAAATCGCGCCGCAGGCAATAGTAATAAACAAGAACGGGAACAAAGAACCCGAGAACACCGGGCCTGAACCATCAATAAACTGGGTGACAGCAGGCATTTTTAGCTCAGGAGCAGCAAAAATAATCCCCACGGCCAAACCGGCAATCACGCCAATTTTTAAGAATGTCGACAAATAATCGCGTGGTGCTAACAGCAACCACACCGGCAAGGCCGAAGCCACAAAACCATAAATCACTAAGGCAACGGTTAATTGCGGGCCCGTCATGGTAAAAAATGGCCCCCAGAAAGCATGTGCGGCAATATTTTCACCGAACACAATAGCTGCCATCATCAACACAAAACCCACCACCGAAATTTCACCAATCCGCCCCGGACGCAGGTAGCGCATATACACGCCCATAAACAAGGCGATAGGAATCGTTGCCGCAATCGAGAACACACCCCATGGACTTTCTGCCAACGCCTTAATCACCACCAAGGCCAAAGCCGACAAGATAATAATCATCACGCCCAAAGCGCCGACCATCACAATAAAGCCAGGTACCACACCCAGCTCTTGCTTGGCCATCTCGCCCAGTGAGCGACCATCACGGCGCGTTGAAATAAACAAAATCAAGAAGTCTTGCACTGCACCCGCTAGCATCACCCCGACCAAGATCCAGATCGTTCCCGGCAAGAAACCCATTTGTGCAGCCAAAATGGGCCCCACCAAAGGCCCCGCCCCCGCGATCGCGGCAAAGTGGTGACCAAACAACACCCACTTATTGGTCGGCACATAATCGAGACCATCATTGCGACGAACCGCTGGCGTTAAGCGGCGATCATCCAACTCAAAAACGCGCTCAGCGATAAATTTTGAATAAAACCGATAGGCAATGCTGTAACAAGAGATAGCGACCAGCACCAGCCAAACTGCGTTGACGTGCTCTCCGCGTGATAAGGCCAACATGGCAAAAGAGAATGCGCCCACCAGCGCAACCGCCACCCATACCCCCCACTGCTTGATTGAGTTCATTTCGATCTCATTAATTGGTTTATGACACGCCAATGCTAAAACAGCCCTTACCGCCAGTGGCACTCAAACTCAGTGAGTGGTCACGGGTGAAATTAAGCGGCGTAAATATTTACTTTAGTGGCGGCATGGTGCATGGAGTCGGGGATTGGGGA
>NZ_CAMTIA010000063.1 GCF_947072475.1 uncultured Deefgea sp. | reverse complement strand
TGATGTGTTGGCCGACGTTGTGGATCCAGCGGCGGCCGGTGGTTTGGTTGTGGTCGCGCTGGGCGATTTGGTCGAGGTTTGTTCCTGCCGTTTGCGTCAGGCTTTGTGGCGTCGTCAGTGCAAGGCCGTCTTGGCCGTGGAGCAGCAATAGTTGCTGCTGGCCAGCTTGATCTTGCGATGTGGTTTTGCTGTCCGTGTCGGTGTTGCTGCCGGCTTCCCAGCTTTTGGCGGCGTGGACGTGGTGGTGCAGGTGGCCGGATTTGCTCTTTTCGCCAGTTGAATTATCCGGCTTGATCGTTTGTTCGTTGTTGCCGGTTTCGATGGTGTCGGCGAGCTGTTTGGTCGCGACTTCGCCGAGGCTGTTGGCGAGTTCAAATGCCGATTCGAGCTGACTGTTGATTGGATTGCGATCGAGTTGCTTGCCGCTCGCGCCGGTTTTGGCTTCGGTGGTTAAAAGTAGACCTTTGCCAGCACGAATCGCGCCTTGTTGATCGGTGCGCAGCTCAAAGCCTTCGCCGCGAGACTCACCCTTGCCGTTCGTTCTAGGGTGGATCAGGTAGCCGAGGTTGAGCTGGGTTTTGGCGTGTTCGCTTGATAACTTGGTGCGAACTTGGCCGGTGCTGTCGTCAAACAGCAGTTCGCCGTATTGGCCGCCTTGGTATTCTTTACTCTTGATGCCAGATAGTGTTTTGTTGGCGGGCAGGCTGCCAGCACCGCTAAACGTCGGCGTTGGGTGGCTGCCGTTGTAGACGACGCCGGTGACAATCGGCCGGTCGATATCGCCTTCGATGAAATCCACCAGCACTTCTTGGCCAATGCGCGGGATGAATTGATGGCCCCAGCTTGCGCCAGCGCTCGGATAAGCGACGCGGATCCAGCAAGAGGATTTGTCATCCAGATTGGCACCGAAGTCAGGGTGTTCACTGCCACGTTGCCAGTGAAATTGGACTTTGATGCGGCCGAGTTCGTCGGTGTGGATTTCCTCTTCGGATTGATTTGAATCGGCTGCGCCTCGTGGCCCAACAACAGTGGCGGTTTGTACGCCGCACGATTTGGGTTTGGCGAGTTGCTCGTTGCCGTTTAGGTTAAAGGCAGGGGTAATAGGCTGGCCACGGCGTTGAGATTTAAATTCAACGCGATACGGCGCGGGGGTATTTGGGCTAGTTTTTTGGTCGGCTGAAGCCGACCCTACAGCTAATAAGCTCGGCGCGATTTGGCGCAGCTGCTGGGTTAGGTCGTGCGGCAGATTGTTATGTGCGGTGAAGGTCAGCTCGGTAATCGCAAACTCACGTTGCTCGGCGCTATCCCATTCGTGCGCGGGATGCTCTTCTAGACGGAACCATTGGCCCGCTTGTAAAGAGCGTAAAGTGCCGCTGCCGCTGAATGATTTCTTTTGCGCGTCATGCGCTTGCTGGCGCAGTTGCGCGTAATGGCTCAGTTGCTCAGCATCGCTGGCGTAATACAGTGACTGCGGATCGTAATCTTCAAATGATGCTTGTAATTGCTGCCCGCCATCGCCTTGATCGACCGCGCTGTCATCACCACTAAAGCGGGTATTGCTGGCTTTGTAATCAAACGTTGCCAACGACACGCGGTTGCTGCCAACTTGGCGGGTACCGGTCCATTCAAGCAGCGCATCGCTTTCTTCAGTCGCGTCGGCGCGATGAAAGCGAACCAACGAATCACTGGCTTCGGGGATCGCAAAGGCGTCGTCAAACACCACCAATTGCACTTGCGGTGATTCGGCGGGCAGGTGTTCAAAGCGCCACGCCAAGCCTTCCTCATGCATCAGTCGGACGAGGAAGTCGTAATCAGACTCTCGGTATTGCAAGCAATACGAGCGCGGCGGATGTTGCCCAGAGAGTTTGAAATCCAGCGTTTGCACGGCAGCAAACACCGAATTGGCCGCTTGATGCTCGCCGATCACTTGCTTGATGATGTCGGGCACCGAAATATCTTGAAATACCCGCGAAGTGCGGCGATGGCGTAGCAGCGCAAACGGTGGCTCTATTTTAAGGCCGTACTTCGCAAAACCGCCGTCCGATCCCAATAATTGCGCTTGCGACACCACGCCGCAACGCGCCACAGCGCCGCCATTGGCATCACGAATCTCAACCACCACCGGCAAGCCGAGCAAAGATTTGAGCTCAATATGGCCATCGGGCGACAGGCAGTCGACGTGGTAGCGATACGGCTGATTCATCCCCTCGCGCCCCGTCACCAATTGCGGCAACAGCTGTTCGTGCCACAGACTGCCATCTCCGAGTTGCAGTGAAATCAGGCGTTGCTGTTGCGAAAATGCAGTAGCAAAAGCAGCGAGAAGGGCGGGTAAATTCATAATCTATAGGCGCCGATTAGCGATCGCTTTGGATGCGATACACATTGGAAGACAGTTGCAAGGTCGCGTCAAAGCTGACTGGCGGTCGATGCGGATGGATTTTGAGTACTGCGTCAACGCGAAACCGTAAATGCCGCTCGAGCTCGCGCGGCGCGTCCAAGCTGATGCGAACGCGCGATAAGCGAGGCTCAAAACGCTCAATGGCTTTGCGTAAGCGTTCGCGCAGCATTTCTCTATCGTCTGGATTGAGTAGGCTGACACCCGACAGATCGGGGATGCCAAATTGCAGCATCGAATCTTTGGCTAGTGGATATAAATCAAATAGCTCTGGTTGGTCCATAATTCGCGTATTGAGTAGCGCCTCTAAGTCACGCGCTAAGGCGCGGCGAAATTGAGGTAACTCAAACAACAGCATGCCGCTTGATGTGCTCAAATCAGGCTCGTCATCCAATAAACGATCTAAAAACGACGGTAAGGTTTGCGTGGGTCTGCGTGGCAAACTCATGGCTAACTGCCTAAGACTTTGCTCAAATCTTGCGACAACAAAAAGCGATAAGTCATAAAAATTCCGGCTCCGACCAAGGCCAGTAGCGCGAAATACAGCCAGAGTGGTAATTCGTGCCGAACAAACGCTTGAAAGCGCTGTGGCAGACGCCAGTTGGGGGCAAATTCAGCTTTGCCGCCGCGCACTTGGGTGATTTCTTGGCCGACGCGTGCGGTGAGGTAGCCGAGTTTTTCTTGGCCTTCGAGCAAGTATTTTCCTTGAAAGCCCAGCAATAAACCGGTGTGAAACACTTCAAGTGCTTCGATATTGGCATTGGGGTCGCGGCGCAAGACTTCTAGGTGATCAAAAAAACCTTCTCCAGCCAAATGCTCACCAAAAATACGTAATTGCAGTGGCATCCTTTCCCATTCTTCGCGCAAACTAAATTCAGACGACAGAATAATTTCATCCATAAGTGCGCAAAATGCGTATTTTGCATTTTGAATAGCAGCACTCTCTTTGTTGAAGTTGCGAGCATTTTTCTCAAATTGCGATAAAAAATGATCAATGCGGCGATTAAACTCAGCGGCGCTACTCGGGGCGTTGCCATCACGCAGTAAAAACAGCAAATAAATGCCGTCTTCCATTAATTCACGCAAACTCGGCGCTGCAGGCTTGGCAATAATCGCTTGCTTGATTGTCATTTGTGAATCGGTCAATGGGGTTTGATTGGTGATTGGGTTCATGGTTTAGGCCTTAGCGAAATACGGCAATGAGTTCAATTTTTAAATCAGACAGTGATTGCGGTACGTAGATACAAATACTGCGCGACTGCAGCATGCGCTGGTAAATATCGCCGCGCGGCTCAAAGGCAAAATAGTGATTGCCGACGCGAATCGGGATCGCCGATGGCGTTTGCGCTGCATAAGACAGATTGACGCCCCGCATTGCCGAATTAAGGATTTTATCGACGTCGTCTGGGGCACCCACTTTGAATTTGAGTGGCACGGTTTCGATGACGGTCGCTGACGATTGCTCGCTTTGGATGGATAAATAGAAGTCGACATTCTCCAAAAATCGATCACTTTCTAGGTGACCAATATGGAACGATGCCTTGGGCGAGGTGAGCGGTATGATCGCATAACGCGCTGAAATCACCGTGTCGAGTAATTCGCGAATCTGCTTATCTAGGATCGGCAGCGTGTCGTGTAGCGCTTCATGCCGATACGGTGGAATGTCGGCCAAGGTGTAAACCGATGAGAACGTTTGCAATTCACCACAAAATTCCGCCAAGGCACGATACAGCTCTTCAGGGTGTAGCGGCTCGCACTTGATTAAATGGTTGATACGGGCAAAGTTGCGATTCACGGTGTGCAGTAACCAAAATGATGCAATGTCGGTGCTGCCGTATTCCATAACGTTTTTGGCGCGTTCGCGATGTGCGCCAGCCAATGCTTGGCTTTTGACCAATAAAATATCGAGTAAGCGCCGTAAGCTTTGCTGCAATTCAGGAATGGCACTCACCGTAGTTGCCGGTGGATAAATTTCGTTGCTGATGGACCATTGTCCGGTGGCGTCTTTTTTGATTTGTCCTAAGGCAATTGCTTCGTAGCCATCTCGATTTTCCTCTGCAACCATTAAGCGAACGTCCAGCGCCATCGTGGTGATGTCGGCGTCCAGCGCTTGGGTGAAAAGATCGGCGATGCCGGTGTGTGCGTTGCGATAGCGAGTAGGGCGTGAGGCGGCATTTTCGCTCTGCGTATTGCCACCGTAGGGTTGCAATTGCGCCAAGCATGCGTAGAGCGTTGAGTTAACGCCCAGCTGCGGGATTTCGTTCAGATTGCGCGACAGCGGCAAAGGTTCAGCTTGCGGTGCTTGAAACAAGGTGCCGTCACGAAATAATAACTCCAGAACATCTAAGCGGACTTGCCCGCCTCGTAGCGCGGCTTGATCGATTTGAAATTTTTGTAAACCCCAGGCATGACGATTGAGCAGGTTGCGAATTTCGGCTTGCTGATGCTCGTGAAATATCGATTGTTGCTGAAAGTGTTGTGGGCGAAGAAACATGCCTTCGCCCCATAAAACGCGCTTGGTTTTTAACATGATGTATTAGCTCCGAGCTCCTGCTAGATATGGTTTTTCAGGGTATACCTAGGGTTGGCGGTTATTTATTTCGGGTGTTTGTTTTGGCTGGTGATATCCCACAATCGGCTTTGAGTGTGGCGGGTTGGCCGGGGATGAGTTGCGTTTTGGGTTTGATGATTTGCAAATAACAATCTTGTGCTTTGATCGTGAGTTCTTTGCTATCACGAAGCGCTTGGCCGCTAATGAGTGCGCGCCAAAATTGTGCATCAGGCTTTCTAAAAAAACCAACAACGCCAACAAATTGAGTCTCTGCCTGCAGCGTGATTGGCAATGTATTGCTCTTACCAGGCAATAAAACAAATTCAGAATGTGTAACTAAAGCATTGCCTAGCAATTCTGTTGGGGTCTTTCCGCTAGAGACGGTATCAAAAGTTAAACGATTAAATTCTTCGACACTTTTCAATTGATAGATATGCAATACCAGCGATAACGATTTACCACTGCTATCGCGATTTAATAGTGGATTTGCATCGCCTTGCAGCTTCAATTCAACGGGTCCAGAGCTAGAGCAGGCATTTAATGTCGTTATTATGGCCAGTGCCAGAATGAGGCGAAGAGAGTTATTCATTATGTTTATTAGCATATTCTTGTATTACCGTTTTATGATTAATGAATTCAGTTTGGCATTGGAGCTGAACTATTTTGTTAGGTTTTATATTATGAATTCATTATTTAGTCGAAGGTATGTATAAAGTTCGTGAAAGCAAGTGGAAGATATTATATGATATTGCAATTGTAATTTAGAAATTATTGAGTAAGGGTGTGGTTTGAATACTTTACTTATTGTTTTTTTGATTCTGTTGTTTTGCTTGTTGGCATGGATAGGCTGGCATTTTTTTGTTGCCACCCCCTCGAAAGAAATTTCGAGCATGGCGGTTGAGCCGCCCGCTCACTTGCCTAAAAAGATCTTGGCAGATGACGTTGTTGCAGACTCAGTGAGTGTGGGTAGTCGCCGGTTATTGCTCAGTGGGCTAAAACTGGCTCGGGTTCCTGTGGCCAGTTTTTTGTTGATTGTCATGGTGGTACTGGTCACGCTCAAGTTCAATACATTGCACGTGTTGGCCCCATTTTTACCGCAGCAATACGGACAAACAGCGCATATTCAAAACACTTTGACTGAGGCCAAGTTAGCGCCGCCACCGGCCTTGCCGCCAGAAGTGTTTATTAATGCCACCCGTTCACAGCCGAGTTTGGCCGGTGCCAATCGCGATTGGCAGCAATTAGAGTCTCGCTTTGTGCAGCAAGTACTGCAAGTGATGAAAAAAATGGATGAGCGTGGTTACCCACTGGCTTTGCTTGAGGGCTATCGCAGTCCTGAGCGGCAAGATGAATTGGCACAAATGGCGAATTTAGTGACTAAAGCAAAAGGCGGGCAGAGTAAACATCAATACGGCTGGGCTGTTGATTTAGCGCCAATAAAAAATGGCAAAGTGATTATTTCGGAAAAAGACCCATGGGCCAGCGAGGCTTATCAGGCATTGGGCGAAGAGGCCGAGGCAGCAGGTTTGACGTGGGGTGGGCGCTGGTCATTTAAAGACTATGGGCATATTGAAAAAACCGGTTCATTGGCCGTTTTATTGCAAAAAAATAAATAACGCTATGGATTGTTTGGAGATGGAATCGAATGAAATATTGGCTGCGTAACGCCAAAGTCACATCCGCAATTGGATTTTTAATCTTAATTGCGCTGATCTGGTTTTTAGGCCCATGGCTGGGTCTTGAAAGTGCCGAATTGCGCTTTGCGTGGATTTTGGGCGTGATGTTGCTATGGGTGCTCAGCCTGCTGGTCGGTCAATTAATTGCCAACCGAGCTGGTGGTTTTATTGAAAAAATGCTGATGAAGCAGGCCGATGATGCGGTGATTGAAGCGAGTGCGGATAAGCGCGCCGAGGTTAATTTGCTACGTCAACGCATGTTAGCCGCAATCGATACTTTAAAAACCTCACAACTGGGCAAGTCGCGCGGTAATGCAGCGCTGTATGAATTGCCGTGGTACATGATTATTGGTCATCCGGCGGCGGGTAAAAGCTCGGCGATTTTGCAATCGGGCTTAACCTTTCCATTTAGCGATAAGTCGGGCGTGCAAGGCGTGGGTGGCACGCGCAATTGTGATTGGTTTTTTTCTACCGAAGGGGTGCTTCTTGATACCGCTGGACGCTACACCACGCAATCGGAAGATCGAGTTGAATGGCTTGAGTTTTTGAAGTTATTGAAACGAAATCGCTCAAAAGCGCCGGTGAATGGCATTTTAGTCACCATTAGCTTGCCAGAACTAGCACAACATCAAACCGAAGGGTTTGTGCTGTATGCGCGGCAAATTCGCGAGCGGATTCATGAAATAGAAGCGACCTTTGGCTTGCAAGTACCTATTTATCTGATTTTTACCAAGCTGGATTTGCTGGGGGGGTTTGCGCAATTTTTTGAAGCCATGACCGATGCTGAACGTAATTCGGTGTGGGGGGCGACGCTCAGCGCCGAACAAGGCTCTGGCTTTGATGCGCACCAAGTAGTTAGCTCCCAGTTTGATGAAATGTACCGTGGCTTGGTGCAAATCGGCGAAGAAAAACTCGCAGAGCACCGTGGCAATCAAAATAAACCGGCTTTTTTCGCTTTTCCGATTGAATTTCATGCGCTCAAAGCCGCAGTCGGTAAATTTGTGCAATTGCTGCAAGAAGAAGACCCTTACCATGCCAGACCCTTATTGCGTGGATTTTACTTTTCGAGCGCTTTGCAAGAAGGAACGCCACGTATTGGCGCGGCAACGCGTGTTTCTAGTCAGTTTGAGCTCAGTCGCGCAGGCTTTGATGCACGCCAAGCGCCAGCTTCGTATAGCTATTTTTTACGAGATCTATTTCGTGAAGTGATTTTTCCAGATCAGCATCTGGTCTCGCGGCAAACACGCCCCGCAAGCAGTCGCTGGCGTTTGGCGGGCATGCTCTCTGGCTTATCGGTATTGGCGCTGTGTGCTGGGTTGTGGACGTGGTCATATATTGGTAATCAAAAATTATTAACCAGCGTGAATCAAGACCGCATTGTGGCAAAAAAATTAGCGTCAACGGGGGTGGTCTACGATCAATTGATGTCTTTAGGTCTACTGCAAAAACGCATTGAACAATTGCAGTCGTATCGCCAAGAGGGTCATCCTTGGGCCATTGGTATGGGCTTATATCAAGGCAACGCGCTTGAAGTGGCGCTGCGCAAAGAGTATTTCGCCGGGGTGCAGCAGGCGATGCTATTACCGGTTAAAAAAAATCTGGAGTCCTCTTTAGGTTTGTTGGTGAGTAATCAGCCAGCGCCAACGGTGGTTAATCCGCCGCCATCTGCGCCAGTAGCGGCCCCTGCGCCACTCAAAGTAAAAACCGCGCCACGCATTAATCGACCGCGGCCAAAAGGCTTGCCCAATGTTGATTTGAGCGCGTGGAATATACCGCAACGTGCCACCGCATTGGCTGCAATCGATCAGGCGGCGACCCCTGCCGAAGCTGTGAACGCCACGACTGAGCCCAAATTAGATCAAGGTTATAACGCGTTAAAAACGTATTTAATGCTCAATGATCGGCAAAGAATGGATCAAGCCCATTTAACCGATCAGATTCCACGCTATTGGCGCTCATGGCTTGAGGCGAATAATGGCCAGCGTAGCAATGAAGAAATCAACGCTGCGGCTGAGCGTATTGTGGCATTTTATGTCAGCCAAATTAATGCGCCAGATCTACCACTAATTGAAAATAATAAACAAACTGTTAGCGCCTCTCGCGAGGTATTACGTGCCTCATTAAAACGTTTAAGTGCCACAGAGCGGGTCTACAACGAAATTAAAGCACGCGCCAATACACGATTTGTGCCATTAACGGTGCCTAAAATCCTCAATAATAAAAACGTTGATGTGATTGCAGGTAGCCAAATGGTTGCCGGTGCATTTACCCGTGAAGCGTGGGATCAATTTGTACGTGGAGCTATTGAAGAGGCCAGTAAGGGTGAGGTGAAAAGCGATGACTGGGTTTTAGCTTCATCATTACAAGACAATTTAAGTAAAGAAGGGGATTTTGAAAAAAACAAAGCACAATTAGAAGCACTGTATCGTGCAGAATATGCCGCCGAATGGAAAAAGTTTTTGCAAGGGGTGGTTGTTCGTGACTTTAATGATATTGCATTTGCCGGCAGTGCGATTGGACAATTCGCCGATACACAAAATTCACCCGTTAAAGTCATTTTAACTCGAGTGGTATTTGAAACTGCTTGGGATAATCCATCTGAATTATCTCGAAAAATTGAAAACGCCAAACAATCCGTTTTAGAAAAAACGACTGAGCTAATAAAAGGCAATAATCAACCCAAAGTCGTGAATGCGACTGAATTGGGGGAGGTGGGTAAGCAATTTATTGGCGTGGCACGTTTAGTTCAAGCTGATGCGGTCGGGACGACCCCCATCAACAGCTATCTTGAGCAATTAGCAAAATTAAAAGTAAGAATAAATCAAATTGCTAGTAGCGATGAGCCTGGGGCTCAAGCACGGCCATTGGTTCAAGCTACTTTAAATGGTAGTGGTTCAGAATTAGCCGATGCATTGCAGCTGGTTGATAATTCTTTACTCAGCCAAGTGAGTGTAGAAACACGCGATATGGTGCGCCCTGTTTTAGTTCGCCCACTGATTCAAACTTATGCCGTTTTATTATCACCGGTAGAACGAGATTTAAATTTGGCTTGGCAGCGCGAAGTCTATGGGCAATGGAAGGTATTGTCGGCTAAATATCCATTTAGTGATTCTGCCAATGAAGCCCCGATGGCTGATATTGCAAAATTTATCAAACCTAATGAAGGAACCATTGATAAATTTACAGAGAAATATTTAAATGGATTGGTAACACAAAAAGGCGATACGTTAACGCCAAGAACGTGGGCCAATTTAGGTGTTCGATTTAATCCCGCATTTTTGTCTGGCGTTGGTCGGTTGAATAATTTGGCGTCGACACAAATGGTTGAATCAGCTAATTCAAAATTTGAATTGCAACCGATTCCAACACCCGGTCTTTCTGAAATTTATATTGATGTTGATGGCCAAGAAATGCGCTATCGCAATGGTCCCCAGCCATGGCAAACATTTACTTGGCCGGGTAATGGCAATTCGCAAGGAGCCCGAATACAAGTAGTTGCTTTTAATGGTGCAAGTGCCGTGGTGAATAATCAGCAAGGACGAATGGGTTGGATGCGATTATTGGCCCAGGCTCAAATTGAGCAACAAGGTGCAGATAGTGCTGTCTTAAGCTGGAAAATTCGCAAAGTTGATACAGGTGATGCTGATGTGGTTCGCTTTAATTTCCGTGTAGTGAGCGGGATTAATCCACTTCAATTATCAGGGCTACGTAAACTGTCATTACCAGAACGAGTGACAATGTAAGGTGTGTAATGGCTATTAATTTAAAACGAGTACAAGAATTGCAATTGCAATACGCTATTTTTGGTAAATTACCGCGCCGAGCTGATTTTATTCGTATTAATGCGACCCATCCTTCCGCGATGAAGGTCGATCAGTTGTTCGCTGATAGTATGAAATACATTTCACATTGTGATCAGTGGCAAGATACATACACTAATGCGCCAAGTAGTGAATTTCTATTTCATAGCGAAGATTTACGGGGTGGTTTTTTAGGCGTTGTTTTGCCTAGTTATGATGAGGCGCGGCGATATTATCCATTATTGGCTGGAATATGTATTCCCCATGATGTTTTAAATGGTAATGAAGCCGAGTTTGTATTGGCGAATGAATTGTTTTTTTCTGGGCTGAAAGATCAACTCAAAAGTGCAGCAGATAATTCTGTTGAAATGCTTGCTTGTCGGCAATTTATGGAAGATCAATTGGTATTTGGTCATCGTGCGATCGCTGATTTAGAGCTTGCTTCTCAATTGCTGGAGCGACATATGCGCACTACATCCGCAGCACAATTGGAGCAAGCTTTAACCGATAGTCAATGTGGCGATCTTGAATCTAATTTATTGGCATTTGCATTTTATTTTCAGCTGGTTCGTCGCTACGGTGCCAGTATGACCTCGCAGATATTTTTATTACCTTTGCCGGCAGGAGCCGGAGAAGAAATATTAGGCGCATCGGTTTGGTTATCTTTATGTCGTGCGGCGATTCACTCGCAAGGGGTATACCCACTGCATTTTGCTTTTATTAGTCAAGACGGTATGCGCTATTTAGCATTGGCTTTTAATCCATTTAGTGAGGCGCAATTGTCGATGTTATGGGGACAAACGCCCGATGAGCGCCAATTAGTACGTGCTAATGACTTGCAATCGCCATGGCGCAGCCATCAATCATATGCCGAGGCGTCATACGTGTTGGGACGGCAGCTGTGTGATCCATCCCTATCACTTTTAAAATTGCGTGAAATTGTTTTGAAGGTTACGCATGGTATTTGTTAGTTTCATGATTAATTCAGCAATTTAATTTCTTTAGGAATACAAATGAGCAAAGAAAGCACACAGAAAAAATTATCGCGTGTTCGACCACCTCGCGTTCAAATTACGTATGACGTTGAAATTGGCGACGCCATCGAAAATAAAGAACTACCTTTTGTTCTTGGCGTATTAGGTGACTATACCGGCCATAGTAAAGAGCCTTTGCGTAAATTAAAAGAACGCAAATTTGTTCAGATTGATCGTGATAATTTTGATGATGTTTTAAAAGGGATGGCGCCACGTTTGGCGATGAAAGTCGATAATAAATTGACAGATGATGACTCACAATTATCAGTTGAATTAAATTTTGAAGCGCTGGTCGATTTCGAGCCACAAAATGTGGCTAATCAAGTTGAACCGCTGAAAAAACTACTCGATGCGCGTAAAAGATTGGCAGATTTACGCAATAAAGTTGTAGGTAACGATAAATTAGAAGAATTATTAGATGAAGTTCTTCGTGATACAGAAAAATTAAATCAAATTAGCAAGGCTCGACCAGCCTCTGTCAAGGAGTAAGCCATGACTGCCAATCAACAAATTATTGAAGCAACTCCGACAGAACAATACAAAGCAAGTAATTTACTAGATTCAATTATAGAAAATAGCCGTATTGCCACTAATGATTTAGAAAAAAATCATACCAAGGATTTAATTGGTGAATTAGCGGAGCAGGTATTGGCTGGGTCTGTTACGGTTTCACGAGATTTAACAGCTAGCATGGATGCGCGTATTGCAGAGATTGATGCTTTAATTTCTGAGCAACTCAATGAAATTATGCATCATGACGATTTTCAAAAATTAGAAGCCTCTTGGCGAGGTTTAAAATACCTCACTGCCGAATCTGAAACCGGCACCATGCTCAAAATTAAAGTGCTCAATGTTTCTAAAAAAGATTTGCTTAAAGACTTTAAAGCATCTGCAGAATTTGACCAAAGTGCACTGTTTAAAAAAATCTACGAAGAAGAGTACGGCACGTTTGGTGGCGCACCGTATGCTGGCTTGGTTGGCGATTTTGAGTTTGGCCGCCATCCGGAAGATTTTTATTTACTTGAAGAGCTGTCACACGTTGCTGCCGCTTCACATGCACCATTAATAACGGCAGCAAGTTCTGGCTTATTTGGGCTGGAAAGCTTTACCGATATTGGCAAGCCACGTGATTTAGCCAAAATTTTTGATACCGTTGAATATGCCAAGTGGAAATCTTTCCGTGAGTCTGATGATTCACGCTATGTGGGCATGGTGTTACCCCATGTATTGGGGCGCCTGCCATACGGGCGTGAAACTTGCCCGGTAGAAGATTTTGATTTTGAAGAAAATGTGGATGGCACAGATCATCGTAAATATCTGTGGAGTAATGCGGCGTACGCTTATGCGGCACGTCTATCAGCGGCCTTTGCTGAATTTGGTTGGTTAGCTGCCATTCGTGGCGTTGAGGGAGGCGGTTTGGTCGAGGGTTTGCCTGCGCACACCTTTAAAACCGATGATGGCGAAGTTGCGCTGAAATGTCCGACTGAAGTGGCGATTACTGACCGGACCGAAAAGCTGTTATCAGACCTTGGCTTTATCTCGCTGGTTCATTGTAAAAACACCGATTATGCCGCTTTTTTTAGCGGGCAATCTTCACAAAAAGCCAAGTCATACAATACCGATTCGGCCAATGCCAATGCCCGTCTTTCAACACAACTGCCTTATATTTTCTCGGTTTCGCGCATCGCGCATTATATGAAATCAATTATGCGCGACAAAATTGGCAGCTTTGCATCACGCCAAAATGTACAAGATTTTTTAAATACTTGGTTAGCGCAATACGTCTTGCTCGATGACTCTGCAAGCCAAGAAGCGAAAGCAAAATACCCATTGCGTGAAGCTCGCGTTGATGTGGTGGAGGTTCCCGGCAAGCCTGGTGTTTACCGTGCAGCGGCATTTTTACGCCCGCATTTTCAGCTTGATGAACTCACGATTTCCTTGCGTCTGGTTGCGGAGTTGCCAAAACCCACACGTTGATGCAGCGAAGCTAAGTAGTATTTTTTAAATTCTTATTGGAGTTTTGCAATATGGCATTTGATGCATTTTTGAAAATTGACGGTATTCCGGGTGAATCAACCGATGATAAACATAAAGATTGGATCGAGATTGGTTCTTTCTCTCACAAAATTGAACAGCCAGCGCAAGCGACAGCCAGTTCGGCCGGTGGTGCTACGGCAGAGCGTGTGAATCATAGTCAATATGAAATCACGCATTTTTTGGATAAAGCTAGCCCAAAAATTTATGAAGCGTGTTGCACGGGTAAACATATTAAAGATGTAACGATCGAACTGTGCCGTTCTGGTGGCGATAAAGTGAAGTATATGGAAATCAAAATGGAACAAGTTTTAATTTCTAAAGTTGTGCCGCACGGATCTGCCAATGATGAAGGCTTTCCAAGTGAATTGGTGAGTTTTAGTTACGGCAAAATCAAATGGACTTACACCCAGCAAAAACGCACAGATGGCGCTGGCGGCGGTAATGTAAGTGCTGGGTGGGATTTGACAGCTAATAAAACAATCGCCTAGTTTTTAGTTGCATTTTGTAAATTGCAATGAAAGGTAGTTGCTGTATCTTTCATTGCAAGTTAATGCTTGCAACGTAAATAGATGAAAAAATTCCGTATGAATTTAAATTTATATGGGTTGTTGGTTGTTGTTGAATTATGGTGGTTTTTTATTGCTGTTTCGTGATTGTCTCTGGTTTTTAAGAAAATAGTTCTATTGTTAAGATGGTTTAAAAAGGATATTTAAATGAAGCGCTCAGCTTGCATTATTGCTGCCGTATTAATTGGTTTTACATTGAATGGTTGCGCGAATAAACCAGCCGCAAAGCTAAACCAGTCATCCTCAGTAGACAGTAAATCTGCTGCTGCGGTCTCGACGGCAGCTCCCGTTGATCCCTATTTATTAAAATTTGACAAAATGTCTGCCAAATTAACGCCAGAATTAGAAGCGCAATTGCAACGTATTTTGCCAAGATTAAAAGAAGCCCGCGTTATTACTTTGCGCGGATTTTGTAATGCAAAAGAAGTTGGTAATGCAAAATCTACAGCATTGGCTCGCGCAAATAATGTAGAAAAATTCCTTCTCCAGCAGGGAATTCCAGATAAAAAAATGCGACAAAAATTCAATACCGAAGATGCTGCGCATGCGGTTGAAATCGATGTTGAAAATTAAAACGTGAAGAATACGTTTTTTTATTGCTGTTTCGTTTCATTTTTTAATGACGTTACACGGTGTGAAAAAACTTTTTTAAGCATGTTGAAACAACGGTTGATTTTTTTTACGACTTTGTTACGTAGCAATTGAGCCAATTTATGTCATTGAATATTTCTCAACTACTTAGCTCTTTTGCTACTGCATTTTCGCAACAGCAACGCCTGATTTCACTGCAACTCGGTGATGGCAGTCTGTGGCACGAACAGCTGTTGCCGCAATCGGTTACTGGGCGCGAGGGGCTGAATCAGCCGTATCGCTACCACGTCGACTGCCTGTCGCCCGATGGCCATATTGAGCTCAAATCTTTGCTCGGCTTGCCGGTGGTGGTTGAGATTCGTGATGCCAATGGCGGCGCTGTGGCGCGTTGCGGCGTGGTGTCGCAAGCGCAATTATTGGGATCGGACGGCGGTTTTGCGAAGTATCAATTGATCATCGAGCCGCCATTTGCGCTCTTACGCCATCGGCGGACTTCGCGGGTGTTTCAAGATATTTCGGTGCCCGACATCATCAAGCAAGTGATCGACGAGCATCAAGCGGCCAATTCGGTGTTTGCCAGTGTGCAAACGCTGGATTTCAAACTCTCAGGCCAACACCCGCCGCGCTCGTATTGCCTGCAATACCGCGAATCTGATTACGATTTCCTCGTCC
>NZ_CAMTIA010000062.1 GCF_947072475.1 uncultured Deefgea sp. | reverse complement strand
GAACACTGCCCTTTCACGGCGGCGGCCGGGGTTCGATTCCCCGTGGGAACGCCAATAGATAAAAAAGCACTCAGTCATTTGAGTGCTTTTTTTTGCCTAAAATTTAATGCCGACGATTTTTATCATATTCAATGCGCGCATGTGCAAGGCAGTCGTAGAAATCAATCCGCAAGCTGGCACAGAGCTCTAAATAATGCTGTAGTTGTGCAGTCACTTCATCGCTCAGTTGCTCTGCTGGTTTTTGTTGAACACCAGTCGACATATGAGACTTGAGTTGATAGCTGGCCATCTGAATTACTCCTTGCAACACTGTGAATCAAGTATTGCAAGACGCGTGCCATGTTGCAATGCGGAATATACGTATATTTGATTGGCTAATATCGCTTTTGGGCGGGGTATTGGCCGCCATATCGGCAAAATTTGCCAAGAGGCGACGGCAATTGATGTATTTGCTCTGCTTTGGGCGGCAAATATCTGTTTTCATTGATGATTAATCATTTAGCCATTCATCGTTTTAAATGCGAGTGTATAAAAAAAGCCACGAATATCGTGGCTTTTTTGTTGCATAACAGCGATTTATTTTTTGCGCTGTGGCGGCAAATCAGTACAAACGCCTTTTGCCACTTCGGCGGCCATCCCAATCGACTCGCCCATGGTTGGGTGAGGATGAATGGTTTTGCCGATATCGACTGCATCTGCGCCCATTTCGATGCCAAGGCAGATTTCACCAATCATATCGCCAGCGTGTGGGCCAACAATTGCACCACCCAAAATGAGGCCATTTTCTGCATCAAAAATCAGCTTGGTGAAGCCTTCGGTGCGGCCATTGGCAATCGCACGACCCGAAGCGGCCCAAGGGAATACGCCCTTGGTGATCTTGATGCCGTCTTTCTTGGCTTGATCTTCGGTCAGACCCACCCAGGCCACTTCAGGGTCGGTATAAGCGACGCCAGGAATCACGCGTGCGTCGAAGTAGGCTTTATGACCAGCGGCGTTCTCAGCGGCAACGTGCGCTTCGTGAACCGCTTTGTGTGCCAGCATCGGTTGACCGACCAAATCGCCAATCGCGAAGATATTGGCCACATTGGTACGCATCTGTTTATCAACGACGATAAAGCCGCGCTCGTCCACAATCACGCCTGCGTTCTCAGCGCCCACTTTCTTACCGTTCGGCGAGCGACCCGTCGAATACAATACCAAATCGTAGCATTGTGCATCGCTTGGGGCGTTCGGACCTTCAAACGTCACCCAAACACCATCATCTTTTGGCACGATCGAGGTGGTTTTCGAACTGAGCATGATGTTGTCAAAGCGATGTTTATTCCAGTCTTGCCACACTTTCACCAAGTCACGATCCGCGCCTTGCATCAAGCCGTCTGACAATTCAACCACATCTAAACGCGCACCCAGAGTTGAGTAAACCGTACCCATTTCTAGGCCGATAATACCGCCACCAATGATGAGCATCCGTTTCACCACTGATTTCAACTCTAAGGCGCCAGTTGAATCAATAATGCGTGGATCGTTCGGAATAAACGGTAGTTTCACCGCTTGTGAGCCTGCGGCAATCACCGCTTGCGCAAATTTAACCACTTTTTTCTCGCCAGATAATGCTTGGCCAGTACCGGTGGTGACTTGAACTTCCATGTGATTGGCATCCAAGAAGGTGCCAAGACCACGAACGTGTTCAACTTTACGCATTTTAGCCATACCTGCGAGGCCGCCAGTGAGCTTGTTGATCACTTGGTCTTTGTAGCCACGTAGTGCGTCGATATCGATTTCTGGCGCGCCAAATTTAATGCCGTTTTTGGCCATATGCGATACTTCATCGATGACTGCTGCATTGTGCAACAAGGCTTTCGATGGAATACAACCGACGTTTAAGCAGACGCCACCGAGTGTTGAATAACGCTCAACAATCACGGCTTTCATACCTAAGTCAGCAGCACGGAACGCTGCAGAATAGCCGCCAGGACCAGCGCCAACGACTAACATATCGCATTCGATATCGACTTTACCGGTGTATTGCCCTGCAACTGGCGCTACAGTTGGTGCTGGAACTGATACTGCCGGCGTAGGCGCTGCGGCAGATACGGTTGCAGCGGGAGCCGCTACACTAGCCGTGATTTCCAAGATAGCGATGACGTCGCCTTCTGACGCTTTGCTGCCTGCAGTCAAACGCATTTCTTTGATGACGCCTGCGTGCGTTGACGGTACTTCCATTGTTGCTTTGTCGGTTTCGAGTGCGATTAAGCTGTCTTCAACGGCGACGGTATCGCCGACTTTAACAAACACTTCAATCACATCAACACCAGCATGGCCGCCGATATCGGGTACTTTTAATTCAATCGTATTGCTCATTTTAAAATCCTGTGAGTTCTGTAGGGTGGGTTAGCCATCGGCGTAACCCACCATATTGCGCGAGGGTTTGGTGGGTTACGGCAACAGACCGCCTAACCCACCCTACAGGCTGCTTACAGCACCAGTCGACGAACATCCGACAACAATTTACCCAAGAGCACGGTGAAACGACCGGCTTGTGCGCCGTCGATCACGCGGTGATCGAACGACAACGACAGTGGGCACATCAGGCGTGGCATGAATTCTTTGCCATTCCAAATCGGTTTGATTTGCGATTTGCACACGCCCAAGATCGCCACTTCAGGTGCATTCACGATGGGCGTAAAGCTGGTGCCACCGATGCCGCCGAGGCTAGAAATGGTGAATGTCGCGCCTTGCATATCGGCGAGTTTGAGCTTGCCGTCGCGCGCCAAAGCCGACAATTCAGTCAATTCTTTGGTGATTTGCTTGAGACCTTTTTGATCCACGTTTTTAATAACGGGAACCACCAAGCCATTGGGCGTATCAGCAGCAAAACCGATGTTGTAATACTGCTTCAGAATTAAATTATCGCCATCGAGCGATGAATTCATTTCTGGGAAGGCTTTGAGTGCTTCGGCAGCAGCTTTGATGATGAAAGCCAGTGGCGACAATTTAAGGCCACTTTTTTCCCATTCTTTACCGATGGTTTTGCGGAAGTCTTCCAATTCGGTGATATCGCACTCGTCGTTAAACGTCACGTGCGGAATCACTACCCAGTTGCGATGCAAGTTGGCGCCAGAAATCTTTTTGATTTTTGACAATGGCTTGCTTTCGATCGGGCCGAATTTGGCGAAGTCTACTTTTGGCCAAGGCAGCAATTCCAAGCCAATGCCTGAGCCTGCCGCTGGTGCCGCTAGCGACGACGCCACGGCACTGGTCATAACGGATTTAACGAAGCTTTGCACGTCTTCATGCAAGATGCGGCCTTTCGGGCCTTTACCGCTGATTTTGCCTAAATCAACACCGAGTTCACGGGCGAATTTACGCACTGATGGCGAAGCATGCGCTTTGCCAAAAGTCACTTCATTCACTGCAGTGCTGGCTGCTGGCGCAGCAGTCACTACGGCAACAGGGGCTGCAGCGATTGGTGCTGGCGCTGCTGAGGCAGGAGCAGGAGCCGCAACGGCAACGATCGCTGCTGGTGCGCTAGCGCTTGCAGCGACTTCAAGCAATAAAATCACATCGCCTTCCGACGCTTTACTGCCGACTTGGATTTTGATTTCTTTCACTACGCCGGCGTGCGTTGATGGCACTTCCATGGTGGCTTTGTCAGTCTCAAGTGCGATCAGTGATTGTTCTTTTTCGATGACATCACCGACTTTAACAAACACTTCAATCACGTCAACGCCAGCGTGGCCGCCGATATCGGGTACTTTCACTTCAACCACGCCACCGCTAGTCGCTGGTGCAGCAGCAGCTGGCGCAGCAGCCACGGCAGCCACCGGTGCGACTGCAGCAGGCGCAGGCGCCGCTTCGCTGACTTCGAGCAACAATACCACGTCGCCTTCAGAGGCTTTATCGCCGACTTTGATTTTCATTTCTTTAATTACGCCGGCGTGCGTTGACGGTACTTCCATCGTCGCTTTGTCGGTTTCAAGTGCGATTAAAGATTGTTCTTTTTCGATCGTGTCGCCAACTTTGACGAAGACTTCGATCACATCAACACCAGCATGCCCGCCGATGTCTGGAATTTTTACTTCAATTAAATTGCTCATCATCAAATCCTGTGTGGGTGAGAGTTAGGGGCGAGGTATAGGCCTCGCCCTCTGATCGTTCTTGGTTTTCTGGGTTATACCCAGCAAGAACGACTCACTCGATTACACTGTCCAAGGGGCTGGTTTCGCTGGGTTGATGCCATATTTTTCCATGGCTTCAAGTACCTTCTCTTTACCGATCTTGCCTTCGTCAGCCAAAGCTTTAATTGCGGCAACCGCAACGTAGAAGCTGTCGACTTCAAAGAACTTACGCAATTGTTTGCGTGAGTCAGAACGACCAAAACCATCGCAGCCAAGAACCACGTAACGACCTGGCACATATTCGCGAACTTGATCGGCAAAGGCGCGTTTGTAATCGGTTGCAGCGATCACAGGACCTTGGCGGCCAGTCAAGCATTGGGTCACGTATGGCACGGCTTGTTCACCCATTGGGTTGAGCATATTGTGACGCTCAGCCGCCATACCATTGCGGCGCAATTCGTTAAAGCTTGGGCAGGCCCAGATATCAGATTCGATACCGAAATCAGCTTTAAGTAATGCCGCAGCTTGGATCACTTCACGGAAAATCGTGCCTGAACCCATCAATTGCACTTTGAGCTTGGCGTCTTTCGGGCCTTCTTGGAACATATACATGCCCTTCAGAATGCCCGCTTCTGCACCTGCTGGCATGGCCGGCTGGGTGTAGTTTTCGTTCATGACTGATAGGTAGTAATAGATGTTCTCTTGGTCTTGGTACATACGGCGCATACCGTCTTGTACAATCACCGCCAATTCATAGGCAAACGTTGGATCGTACGATACGCAGCTTGGGATGAATTCGGCAAACAAGTGACCGTGGCCGTCTTGATGCTGCAAGCCTTCGCCATTCAATGTCGTGCGACCCGCAGTACCGCCAATCAAGAAACCGCGTGCGCGCAAGTCGCCTGCTGCCCAAGCCAAGTCACCGATACGTTGGAAACCAAACATTGAGTAGTAGATGTAGAACGGAATCATGGTGACGCCGTGGTTGGCGTAAGAAGTTGATGCCGCGATCCAATCGGACATCGCGCCAGCTTCGTTAATCCCTTCTTGCAAGATTTGACCAGTTTTTGACTCTTTGTAGAACATCAATTGGTCAGCATCTTGTGGCTCGTACAATTGGCCTACGTGTGACCAAATACCGAGTTGACGGAATAAACCTTCCATACCAAAGGTACGTGATTCATCCGGAACGATAGGTACAACGCGATTACCGATTTTCTTGTCTTTGGCCAAGGCAGTCAAAATACGCACGAAAGCCATGGTGGTCGACATTTCACGCTCACCAGAAGACTCAAGCAGACCTTTAAATAGATCTAAACCTGGCACTTCGAGTGGCTCGTCTACTGGCTTACGGCTAGGCAAGAAGCCACCTAAAGCAGTGCGACGCTCGTGCATGTATTTCAATTCTGGAGAATCGGCCGGTGGCATGTAGAACGTGCATGATGCCGCTTGTTCGTCAGTCAATGGAATATTGAAGCGATCACGCAGGTTCAATAAATCGTCATTGGCTAATTTCTTCGTGTTGTGAGCTACGTTTTGTGATTCGCCAGCCGTACCTAGACCAAAACCTTTTACGGTTTTAACCAGCAATAGGGTGGGTTGACCTTTGTGTTGTACCGCCGCTTTATAGCCTGCGTACACTTTGTACAGATCATTACCACCGCGAGTCAGACGCCAAATGTCGTCATCGGACATACTCGACACTAGATCGAGCAATTCTGGGTAAGCACCAAAGAAATGCGCGCGAACATAAGCGCCATCTTTTGATTTGTAGGTTTGATATTCGCCGTCAACGACTTCCATCATGCGTTTTTGCAACAAGCCTTTTTTGTCTTGTGCCAACAACGCATCCCAGCCTGTGCCCCAAACGACTTTAATTACATTCCAGCCAGAACCACGGAAGTCGCCTTCGAGTTCTTGGATGATTTTGCCATTACCGCGCACTGGACCGTCCAGACGTTGCAAGTTGCAGTTAATCACAAAAATCAGATTGTCGAGGTGTTCACGACCCGCGAGTGAAATCGCGCCGAGTGATTCTGGCTCATCCATTTCACCATCACCGCAGAAGCACCATACGTGACGATCGCCTTTTTGCGTGAAGCCACGGTCATCGAGGTATTTCATAAAGCGCGCTTGGTAGATCGCCATCAATGGACCCAGACCCATTGATACGGTTGGGAATTGCCAGAAATCAGGCATCAACCATGGGTGTGGGTAAGACGACAAACCGCCACCATCAACTTCTTGACGGAATTTATTCAGTTGATCTTCAGAGATACGGCCTTCAAGGAAAGCACGCGCGTAAACGCCAGGCGCTGAATGACCTTGGATATAAACTAAGTCACCACCGTGGTTTTCGTCAGCAGCGTGCCAGAAGTGATTCCAGCCCACATCATACAAAGTAGCCGCAGAGGCAAACGAAGAAACGTGGCCACCTAAATCACCATCAAAACGATTGGCTTTAACCACCATTGCCGCCGCATTCCAGCGGGTGTACGACAAAATACGCTCTTCAAGATGCGCGTTGCCTGGATGTTTGGCTTGTAAGTGCGCTGGAATGGTATTGATGTAAGCAGTGGTCGCAGTGTACGGAATATTGACACCGTCTTGACGGGCGTGATCGACCAACTGTTCCACTAAGAAATGAGCGCGTTCAGCGCCTTCTGTTTCGATGACGCTTGCTAAAGCATCGCGCCATTCTTTAGTTTCTTGTGGATCATGGTCATTGAGTTGCTCTGCCATTTGTATCTACCTTGTGAGTGGTGGTGTGGTACACATCCGATGATCGGTTCGGATATCGTTCGTAAATAGGCGACGAGTAGTCGCCCTTTTGGTTTAGCGCGGGGTGTTCCGCTTGTAATAATTAATTAAGCCATTGGTTGATGCGTCGTGCGAGTGCGTCAAACCTGGGGTGGTTAAATCGGCTTCGATGGCTTTAGCCAATTGTTTGCCAAGTTCAACCCCCCATTGATCGTAGGAATTGACATTCCATACGGTGCCTTGCACGAATACTTTATGTTCGTACAGGGCAATCAGCGCACCTAAACGACGTGGCGTCAGGCGTTGCATCAAAATGGTATTGGTTGGGCGATTGCCTTTGAAAATCTTGTGCGGCACAAGTTTTTCTTGGGCTTCACCAGTAATGCCGGCCTTGTCGAGCTCGGCGCGTACTTCAGCTTCGTTCTTACCGCGCATAAAGGCTTCAGTTTGGGCAAACACATTGGCCATCAAAATGGTGCTGTGCGGCTCAGGAATATCCGGATGCTCGATGGTCGCAATAAAATCAATCGGTAGTAGCTGGGTACCTTGATGCAGCATTTGATAATATGCGTGCTGGCCGTTAATACCTGCATCACCCCAAACCACAGGGCCGGTGGCGTAATCAACGCGATTGCCATCGAGATCAATCGACTTGCCGTTTGATTCCATATCCAATTGTTGCAAGTAGGCCGGAAAGCGCGACAGGCATTGATTGTAGGGAGAGATCAAATACGTGGTGGCATCAAAAAAGTTGGCATACCAAATGCCGAGCATCCCCATAATGACCGGCAGATTTTGCTCGAGTGGTTTGCTACGGAAGTGCTGATCCATGGTGTACGCACCATGCAGCAAATCTTGGTAGTTATGCTTGCCCAAGTAAATGGCAATGGGCAGGCCAATCGCTGACCACAGGCTGTAACGCCCGCCAACCCAATCCCAAAACTCAAACATATTGTTGATGTCGATACCAAATTCAGCCACCGCTTTGCTATTGGTTGAGACGGCAACAAAGTGTTTAGCAATGTGTTTTTCTTCGAGCGCGCTCGACAAGAACCATTTGCGGGCGGTGCGCGCATTGGTAATGGTTTCTTGGGTGGTAAAGGTTTTTGACGCAACAATAAATAGCGTGGTTTCTGGATCAAGCTGCTTGAGGGTCGAGACGATTTGGTCGCCATCAACGGTGGAAACAAAGTGCATGGTCAAGCGAGCGTGGCCGTATTCTTTGAGTGCTTGGCAGACCATCAGCGGGCCCAAATCAGAGCCACCAATGCCGATGTTCACAATGTCGGTAATCGGTTTACCGGTGTAGCCTTGCCATTCGCCGGAACGAACTTTGTCAGAGAACACGCCGATTTGTTCTTTCACTGCATTCACTTTAGGCATCACGTCTTCGCCGTCGACCATGATCGGCGTGCGGTCTAAATTACGTAATGCGGTGTGCAGTACCGCACGGTTTTCGGTGGTATTGATTTTTTCACCAGAAAACATGCTTTCAATGCGATCGACCAAGCCCGATTGACGTGCTAAGTCCATGAGTAGACTCATGGTTTTTTCGGTAATTCTGTTTTTTGAATAATCAAAAAATAGACCACCCGATTCAAGTGAAAACCTTTCAAAACGATGCGGATCATTATTAAATAAATCGCGCATATGCATCGGTGACACTTCTTTAAAATGCTCGGCGAGTGCCAGCCAAGCAGGAGAAGAGGTTAGGTTAGACATCGGAATCGTTCCTTGTTGATCGCTTGCAGGTATTGTCGTGTGAGGGCGAATTTTTTTAGTGCTCATGTCCACGAACTCGTTTTTCTTTCATATTGCGTTTCATTTTCTCGAGCTGATCGATCAGCTCTGGGCCGCGTTTGAGGGCTACGCCGACGGCCAAAACATCGATGATCACCAAATGCACGATGCGGGTAATCATCGGTGTATATAAATCAGGGTCTTCCATGGTGTCGGCATAAAGACAAATATTGCAGCGCTTGGCCATCGGTGATTTGGAATGGGTAATGCCGATCACATCCGCGCCGGAATCACGCGCAATCTCAACTGAGCGCAGCATATCTAAAGTGCGGCCCGAATTAGACACCGCAATCACCGCATCACCCGGTTTAAGCATCGATGCGCTCATGCCGTGCATATGCGGATCGGTATAAGCCACCGTTGGCACGCCAAGACGGAAAAATTTATTTTGCGCATCAATCGCGACCGCGCCGGACTGACCTTGGCCCCAAACTTCAATCTTTGGCGTATTCGATAAAATTTTGATTGCTTTTTCAAGCACATCGGTATCGAGTTCATTGCGGCAACGCAGTAGATGAGAAATATTATTGTCGAATAATTTTTTGGCCAAATCGTGTGCTGAGTCATCGGCCGAGACCATCGAATGCACATACGGCACGCCAGAAACCAAGCTACGCGTCAGGCGTAATTTGAAGTCTTGCAATCCAGAGCAATTGAGTGAACGACAAAAGCGAATCACCGTCGGCTGAGAAACCGCTGCTAGATCGGCAATCTGGGCAATCGGTGCATTAGCCACTAAATTGGGTTGCGCCAGCACTAAATCAGCCACTTTACGCTCAGATTTAGATAAGGTTTCGAGTACTGCTTTGATTCGTTCGAGCATTATTTAGCGCCCTCAATCAAACGCAATAACGCCAAGCAGCAGGGCTGCTCTGGCGTTGATAGAAAAAAGTTAAAGAAAAAACGATTCACTTAGGTAGTCCAATAAACCTGCACGGGGTGATCACTTTGATCGAGTACACGGCGAATTGGATATTGCTCGGTCAGTGATTTTTGCTCTTGCATGGCGTGTTGCAATAGTTCTTTTTTACTTTCGCCGGTGATGTGGACGTAGAGATTGCGTGCTTTAGCAATCGTCGGCAAAGTGAGGGTGATGCGTAAATGCGGTGCAACCGGCGGGGTAACTGCTGCCACCCAGTCGGTCGAGGCGCAGGCGGCTTCGAGTTCGGCAGCTTGAGGAAACAAAGACGCAGTATGGCCGTCGTCACCCATACCTAGGATGAGTATATCGATAGGGGCTTTGATTTGTTTAAGCTGCGCTTCAATACCTGCTAGGCCGGCGTGTGGCGTTGCGGCATCGTTCACCATCGAAATAAACTGCGCTGCGGCGGCATTGTCTTGCAACAGATTTTCGCGCGTTAGGCGTTCATTGCTATCGGCGTGATCAATCGGTACCCAGCGTTCATCCACCAAGGTAATGATTACTTTTGACCAATCAACCTTACTGGTGCGCAGGGCTTTAAACATGCCCGCCGGGGTACGGCCACCCGATACGGCCAAGCTGGCTGAGCCGCGTTCGTTAATCGCCGCTTGCAGTTGCTGGGCAATGGATTGGGCGAGTTTAAGGTCGAGTTCGTCTTTACTTGTGAACTCATGCCATTGCAACGTCATGCGTGGATCTCCAGATTTATAATTGTGCAATGCAATACGGAGTTTCCCCAATTTTGACATATCTAGTCAAAAATTAGGGAAACTCTTTAAGGTTTGTTGCAGATCAAGATTCTTCGTGCCAGCACAAACCGTCGCGAGATAACAAGGCAGAAGATGCTGCTGGACCCCAAGTGCCGGCCGTATAGGCTTTCGGGCCTTCAGTACTGTTTTCCCAGCTCTCGATAATTGGCTCAACCCAGCGCCATGCAGCACGTTGTTCGTCACGACGCACAAACAGCGATAGATCGCCTTTGATGACATCCATCAACAAACGCTCATATGCTTCTGGGCTACGAGTCGCGAAGGTTTCTTTGAAATCCAAGTCCAAATACACTTCGCGCAAACGTTCACGACCGGGCTCTTTGGCCAATAGGTAAAGTCGAACTGACTCATCCGGTTGTAATTGAATCACCATGCGGTTCGCTTGCATGTTTTTGCCAAAAATCGACGTCGGTGCCGCGCGGAAATTAATCACGATCTCAGCTTGGCGCTCTTGCAAGCGTTTACCCGTACGCAAAAAGAACGGCACGCCAGCCCAACGCCAAGTTTCGATCTCGGCTTTTAAGGCCACAAAGGTTTCCGCTTTCGAACCAGCAGGAACGCCAGGCTCGTCTTGATAGCCAGGAACGGCTTTGCCGCCAACAGCGCCGGCACGATACTGACCGCGAACCACTTTGTTGTGCACGTTTTCAGGTGTGAGCGGTTTGAGTGCACGCAATACTTTGAGTTTTTCGTCACGAACTGCATCAGCATCAATCGACGCTGGCGGCTCCATTGCCACAATCGTTAGTAGTTGCAACAGATGGTTTTGCACCATATCGCGCAGTGCACCGGTTTTGTCATAAAAATCCGCACGGGTTTCGACGCCAACTTGTTCGGTGACGGTGATTTGTACGTCGCGAATCCATTCGCGGCGCCATAGCGGTTCAAGCAAAGTGTTGGCAAAACGCAATGCAATCAAATTCAGAACTGGCTCTTTACCCAAGTAATGGTCAATGCGGTAAATTTGCTGTTCTTGGAAGTATTCGCCGACTTCGTCGTTGATTTTATTCGAAGATTCTAAATCGTGGCCAAGTGGTTTCTCGAGTACGACGCGTGAATTACCTTGGTTAAGACCAACTTCAGCTAAATTTTTTGCAATCGGAGCAAAGAAATCTGGCGCAGTTGAGAGGTAGAATACACGGCTACGATTTGGATAAACATTCAGTGCTTCAGCTAAAATCTCGAAGTCGCTGAGGGTGTGCGCATCGACTTTAAAGTATTCGATGCGTTCTGCAAACAGAGCCCAATCGGCTTCGTTATAGTGGCTACCCAAAAATTCTTTGGCTTTGCTTTGTGCCTTAGCGGTATAGCTCGCCGTGTCTGAAGGACTGCGGCCTAAGCAGATAATTCGGCCCTCTTTTGGAAGGTTGCCGTCTTGGTGTTGGTGGTAAAGTGCCGGCAGTAACTTGCGCAAGGCTAAGTCACCAGTGCCGCCAAAAAATACCATGTCGAAAGCGTCGATCGGGTTCATTGCAGCAAATCCTTCCTAGGTAAGAGGAGTTAATAGGCACCTAAATGATACAGGTTAACAAAGTAAGCTTTGTAATCTTACTACATGCCTAAATGACGGTGCAAACGAATTTAGATTTTAAGTTTTTCCTTATAGGTATTTTTACCATTTTGTGCGTCAAGTCCATGGTACTAAACACCAATGTTGCATTGCAGCGCGAGCGTCAGGCGAACTTTTTGGGTTGCTCTGGCGCGCTGATTGTAGTAAAACTACGCCAAATTTCATAAGCATTTTAGCTGAGTGCTGATCCCTCAGCCTATCCGGAGTTCCGTATGACATTGCATCCTCGTCTGGTCGAAGTAACACAACGTGTTATTGAACGCAGTAAAGCGTCTCGTGGTCGTTATTTAGCACGTATGGAGCTCGCTGCAAGTAAAGAGCCGGTGCGTAAAGGTTTAGCCTGTACCAATCAGGCGCATGCTTGGGCTGCAATGCCAGAGACCGACAAAATCATGTTGCGTGAAATGCGTCAGCCTAATTTGGCGATTGTGTCTTCATACAACGAAATGTTGTCGGCGCATCAGCCATTTGAAGCTTTTCCAGCACTGATTAAACGTGCCGCGCACGAAGTGGGCGCAACGGCGCAGTTTGCTGGCGGCGTGCCAGCCATGTGTGATGGCGTGACGCAAGGTCAAGCTGGAATGGAGCTGTCCTTGTTTAGCCGTGACGTGATCGCGATGTCAACGGCCGTGGCTTTATCGCACAATATGTTTGATGCGACTTTATGTCTTGGTGTGTGCGACAAAATCGTTCCGGGTCTGTTGATCGGCGCATTACAGTTTGGTCATCTACCCACGATTTTTGTACCCGCCGGTCCAATGACTAGCGGTATTTCAAATAAAGAAAAAAACGTCACTCGTCAGCTTTTTGCTGAAGGCAAAGTAGGCCGCGATGCCTTGTTGGCATCCGAAGAGGGCTCTTACCACGGTGCGGGTACTTGTACTTTCTTTGGTACCGCCAACTCCAATCAAATGCTGATGGAAATCATGGGTCTGCATTTGCCAGGCGCAGCGTTTACTAATCCAGGCACGCCATTGCGTGATGCATTGACTGTGGCTGCCGCCAAGCGCGCAGCGCAAATTACGTCACTGGGTAATGAATTTATTCCAGTCGGTAAAGTGGTTGACGAAAAAACCATCATTAACGGCATTATTGGTTTGCTGGCGACCGGCGGCTCTACCAACCACACGATTCACTTGATCGCGATTGCCCGTGCTGCGGGTGTCATGATCGATTGGTCCGATTTTAGTGATTTGTCAGGCATCATTCCGTTGTTGGCCAAGGTCTATCCAAACGGCGCGGCCGATGTGAATCACTTCCACGCCGCTGGTGGCATGGGTTATGTGATTCGTGAATTGCTCGACGCTGGTTTGTTGCACAACGATGTGTGGACTGCCGCTGGCTTTGGTTTGCGCCATTATGCCCAAGAGCCATTCTTGGATAATGGTGTTGTGGTGTGGCGTGATGCGCCAACGGTTGCCGGTGATACCGAGGTGTTGAGCACCGTCGCCAATCCATTCCAAGCCGATGGCGGCACTAAATTGCTGCAAGGTAATTTAGGTCGTGCGGTGATTAAAACTTCGGCAGTAGCCCCTGAATTCCGCGTGGTGCATGCACCAGCGATTGTGTTTGACGATCAAGAAGACGTCATTGCAGCCTTTAAACGCGGCGAGCTTGAGCGTGATTTTATTGCGGTGGTGCGCTTCCAAGGTCCACGTGCTAACGGTATGCCAGAGCTACATAAACTCACGCCACCATTGGGCGTGTTGCAAGATCGTGGTTTCAAAGTGGCACTGGTGACCGATGGCCGGATGTCGGGCGCGTCGGGCAAAGTGCCGGCTGCAATTCACATTACGCCAGAAGTGGTATCGGGTGGTGCTTTAGGTAAAGTGCGCACTGGCGATATGATTTTGCTCAATGCCGAAACCGGCGTGCTGGAAGCACAAGTTGATGCTGCTGAATGGGCTGCACGCGAAGTGGTGACAGCGGATCTAAGTAAAAATCAACACGGCATGGGCCGCGAGTTATTCGCGACTTTCCGTCAAAATGCGACTGGTGCTGAAGAAGGTGCGATTAGCATGGGCTTGGCGCATTAAACCAATGGTACTGGTGTGCGGTGATGGCTGTGCACTGGCGATTGGGTATGTGTAGTTCTGGTTATATCTGACGGTATGTCGATCTAGGTCATGATTTGATTGGTTTGGATCGATATACTCTATGCTTTATTTGAGCTGTGTTTTATTTGATGGCTTATTTTTATAACGTAAAACGGAAGAGTTAAAAATGCAGATTCGTGACATCATGCGCTCGTGCTCGGTTATGCCGGTGCTCGTAATCGAAAACGTGGAACACGCAGTACCTTTGGCACAAGCCTTGGTTGACGGCGGAATCCGTGTCTTAGAAGTGACTTTACGTACCGAAGCTGCATTGGCTGCGGTGAAAGCAATTGTTGACAACGTACCGGGTGCGATTGTTGGCGTGGGTACCGTGGTTCGCCCAGAGCAATTCCAAGCAGCAAAAGACGCTGGTGCCGTATTTGCGGTAACGCCAGGCTTGACGCCTAAATTAGCCGCTGCGGCTCGTGCTTGCGGTATTCAATTATTGCCTGGCGTGATGACGCCATCTGAAGCGATTGCTGCGCTTGAAGAAGGCTTTGATGCCATGAAGTTATTCCCAGCTGAACAAGCGGGTAGCTTAGGTATGCTCAAAGCCATGGGCGGTCCATTGCCACAAATCTTATTCTGCCCAACTGGCGGTGTGAGCTTGGAGTCAGCGCCTAAATTATTGGCCTTGCCCAATGTTGGCTGTGTTGGCGGCTCTTGGTTGGCCCCGAAAGATATGGTTGCCAAAGGCGATTGGGCTGGCATTACTGCGCTAGCGCGTGAAGCTGCTGCTTTGCGTCCTGAGTAACAGTTAATGATTATCGCTAGGCGTTTTGCCTAGCTGTTAATCCTGCTGGCTTTATCTATATAGTGCTGGCTCTGTGTTGATTGCGGTGCGCGCTGTGCGGGTATCGCGGTGAATTTGTATTTTTTGCATGGTCTTTGTCGTGGCGCAATGGCACTCCTATTCTGATTGGTGCATGCTTAGTCGTCCCGATTTATTTGATTTCTTTTCTGGAGATGATTCATGACTATTAAAGTTGGTATCAATGGTTTTGGCCGCATCGGCCGTATGGTGTTTCGCGCAGCTATTTATGACTTTGCCAATGATATTGAAATCGTGGGTATTAACGATTTGCTTGAGCCAGACTACCTAGCTTATATGCTTAAGCACGATTCAGTGCATGGCAAATTCAAAGGTGATGTTGCGGTTGTTGATGGCCAATTGGTGGTGAATGGCAAAACAATTCGCCTGACCGCAGTCAAAGATCCTGCAGAATTGAAATGGGGCGAAATTGGCGCGGATGTTGTGGTTGAAGCAACTGGCCTATTTTTGACTAAAGAAACTTGCGAGAAGCATTTAGTTGCTGGCGCGAAAAAAGTCATCATGTCTGCGCCGAGCAAAGACGATACACCGATGTTTGTTTACGGCGTGAATAACGCAACGTATGCCGGTGAAGCCATTATCTCTAATGCTTCATGCACCACCAATTGCTTGGCACCGATTGCTAAAGTCCTTAACGACAATTTCGGTATCAAACGTGGCTTGATGACCACGGTACATGCAGCGACTGCAACGCAAAAAACCGTTGATGGTCCATCAAACAAAGATTGGCGCGGTGGCCGTGGTATTTTGGAAAACATCATTCCTTCATCAACTGGCGCTGCAAAAGCCGTTGGCGTGGTGATTCCTGAAATCAAAGGCAAATTAACCGGTATGGCATTCCGTGTGCCAACTTCGGATGTGTCGGTCGTTGACTTGACGGTTGAGTTAAACAAAGAAGCCTCATACGAAGAAATCTGCGCGGTAATGAAAGCGGCTTCTGAAGGCGCAATGAAGGGCGTGTTGGGTTACACCACCGATAAAGTGGTATCAACTGACTTCCGTGGCGAAGCATGCACCTCGACGTTTGACGCTGATGCCGGTATTGCTTTGGATAAAACCTTCGTTAAATTGGTTGCTTGGTATGACAACGAATGGGGCTATTCAAGCAAAGTGCTGGAAATGGTTCGCGTTATGGCGACTAAATAAGTC
>NZ_CAMTIA010000061.1 GCF_947072475.1 uncultured Deefgea sp. | reverse complement strand
ACAGCAACGCCAACCGCGACACCAACAGCAACAGCAACAGCAACACCATCGGCAACGCCAATTCCTCCGGGCTCGCAAGATCAATGCCGTCCAGCGGGTTTGGTTTCTGAAGTTGTGAATGTGCCATATTGCGATGTTTACGGTACTGACGGGCGTGAAAAACTCGCTAACAATATGCAACGCCGTAGCATCGGTTACTTTACGAACTGGCGTACTGGTAAAAACGGTCAACCTTCATACCTCGGTGCAGACGTGCCTTGGAATGACATTACGCACGTGAACTACGCATTTGCGCACGTTAATGATCAATGGAAAGTGTCGATTGGTGATGTAAACAATCCAAATAACTCTTCAGTGGGCATGGAATGGCCAGAGAAAGGCGCGAAATACGCGCTTAATCCAAATCTGCCATACAAAGGTCACTTCAATATGTTGAAGACCAACAACAAGAACGGCGTGAAATTGCTGCTTTCTGTTGGTGGCTGGGCTGAGACTGGCGGCTTCTTTAATGATGCCGATGGCCGTACTGTATCAGGTGGTTTCTACGCCTTGACGACCGACCCAGTGACGGGTGCGGTTCGCCAAGATCGTATCGATACATTTGCGAAGTCTGCTGCTGCATTTGTGAAGCAATACGGCTTTGACGGTATCGATATCGACTACGAATATCCAACTTCAATGTCGGACGCGGGTAATCCAGAAGACTGGAAGATCGGCAATGCCAAACGCGGTGATTTGTGGAAAGGCTATATGGCTTTGACCAAAACATTGCGCGCTGAGTTGGACAAACAAGCCGTAGCGGATAAGAAATACTATATGTTGACGATTGCATCACCATCGTCAGGCTACTTGCTACGTGGTATGGAAGATTTCGAAGCGGTGAAATACCTCGACTTCGTGAATATCATGACCTATGACTTGCACGGCGCATGGAACCACTTCGTGGGTCACAATGCCGCTTTGTATGACACAGGTAAAGACAACGAAATCGCAGATGCGAAAATCTACCAAGGCGGCGATGCGCATTATTACAATTCACAAGGTTATTTGAATATCGACTGGTCATATAAATACTTCCGCACTGCACTAGCAGGTGGTCGTATCAATATCGGTCTACCGTACTACACTCGCGGTTCACAAAACGTAACAGGCGGCACCAATGGTCTGTGGGGTATTTCTGCTCTAGCTGATCAGAAGAAATGTTACCTCGGCACGGGTGGCAACTTAGGCCCTGATGCATTGAGCCCGAAAGCGGGTGCACCATGCGGCTTTGGCGCTCAAGGGATTGATAACTTGTGGTTCGACCGTGACGCAGCGGGCAATGAAATGTTTGCCGGTGTGAATCCATTGTGGCACGTGAATAACTTACGTGAAGGCTTGCCAGTGCCATATGTTGCTCAATACGGTCATGATGTGACTAAGCCTGCAGCCCAAGTGACGGGTAATTACATCGAGTACTACGATGATGTGGCTAAATCGTCTTGGTTGTGGAACCCACAAAAGAAAGTGTTCTTGTCGACTGAAAATGAGAAATCATTTGCCGCTAAAGTACAGTACGCCATCGATCAAGGTGCTGGCGGTATCATGTTCTGGGAAATGGCCGGTGACTACAGTACGCCAGCGCAAAATGGTACTGCTTCATACGGTATGGGTAGTCACCTAACCGCATTGGCGGCAACGAAATTGCGCGCAGCAGCACCGTACGGAGTGAAAGCGGGTGATGAGAAATTCGTTCAGCCAGCTGAAGTGTTGGATGTGACGATTGATTTGGTTGGCTTCAAACCTAAAGGCGATGATAACTATCCACTCGCTATTGGTGTGAAACTGAAAAACAACTCAACCGTTGATTTGACTGGCGCAAAAGTGTCGTTCAATGTCGCACCATCAACGCCATTAGTACAATCAGAAGTGCAATACCTGAAACCGAGCGATCCACCAGTAGGTAACGGCGTAGAAAACTTGGTTGATATCTACAGTGGCGGTGTGTGGTCGGCAGTTCCTGCGGCGAACACCATCGGTAACGTCGGCGGCTTGCCAAATGGCTTCCACCGTCTGTCGTACGAAATGAAAGCAACGGGTTGGGGCGTATCTGACTTTAGTGCCGGCAAAACCATCACCATCGGCATGCGGGTGTTTATGCCTTTGACGGTACCAACTGGCGTTATGCTCACCCTGCCAAACGGCAAAGTGTATGGTATTAAGCAATAAGTGATGTGGCGCACTCCGTGGTTTTGAGTGCGATGAAAAACGCCGCGATGCAGATCGCGGCGTTTTTTTATTTTAATTTAACTAGTGTAAGGTTTAATTGAATAGATCATTTCGAGCTGATTTTGATGAATGGATTAACGATGAAAATCGCGCAAGCCATGGATGTGAACGCCGATAAAGCGCTTTTTGCTGTTTGCATTTAAATGCTAGCGGATATGCAGCCAATCAATCAGGGGTTGCCATTCTTTTCGGTCGCGCTCGGTACGGGAATTGGGTAGATCAAACAAAGTCATGCCGCGCTGTATGGTTTGATTGTAAAGCTGGGTATCTCGTAAACAGCTGAGTAAAGGTAGATCGTAACGACTCAAAAACTCAGGCAATTGTTGTGCTGATTGGGTGCGTGAGTTGACTCGCATTCCGACAATACCAATTTTAACTTCATCGTGGCGAACGGCTTTCAACTCGGCAAGATCAGCAAAAAAATCGGCGCAGGCCCATAAGTCAAATGCCGATGGCAATACCGGCACGATAATGTGATCGACTAGATTGATGGCGTGTTTGAGTTTCTTGCCACTAAAACAAGCTGGGGTATCAAGGATGGCAACTTGGCAGCCTTTGGGAGGGCGAGCGATATGATCTGTGCCGATATCCCAGCGCTGTATGCTGGGTAAAGATTTGGGGCGAAGATCAAGCCAGTGATGACTTGAGTGCTGTTTGTCTAGATCACCTAACATGACCGCGTCGTCTTGCCATGCGAACCAAGAAGCTAAATGCGTGGACAGCGTTGATTTGCCACTGCCTCCTTTCGGATTGACAATGAGAATTTTTCGCATCTGATTTCCTTTGCTTTATACGGACATAAGCAACGGCATTTTACTGTTGACTTAGGTTGGCTTACGTAAGAATAACACAAGAAAATTCATTGAATTTGTTTTGTTTGATGAAATTAATTTGTTTGCAACATGAAATTATTTAATAAAAAAGCCCAAGTATTTGTCTTGGGCTTTTTTGAGATTGGGCTTGCCCCAAATGGGCGGGCGCCCATCGTCAATCGTGCGAAGGCGTGTCGACTTACTTGGTGAGTTCCAGCAGTTTAACGAAGGCTTCGTCAAATTGCTTCAAACCTTCTTGCTGCAACTGTTCACCCGCGAGGTTGTAGTTAATGCCCAGTTGACGCACGGCCACCATGTTCGCAATCGCGGCATCAATATTAGTGTCGAGCGTATTGGCGGCTTGACCATGATCGCGAAATAGCGCGAGGGTTGCATCAGGCACAGTGTTAACAGTTTCTGGTCCGATCAATTGCTCAACATACATCACATCGCTATACGCTTTGTTTTTGGTGCCAGTTGACGCCCACAGCAGACGTTGTGGATGTGCGCCCAGTGCTTTAAGTGCAGCAAAACGGTTGCCATGAAACAGTTTTTTGTAGTGTTGATACGATACTTTAACAAAAGACAGTGCAACCTTACCGCGCAATGCCAGTGCTTCTGGTGTACCAATGGCTTCTAATTGTGGGTCAATCAAGCTATCAACACGTGACAAGAATACTGATGCAACGGCATGTACGTGATTGACTGGTAAGCCAGCAGCAGCACGTGCTTCAAGACCGCGAATGTAGGCGGTTAAGATATTATCAACGTGAACCAAGTTAAACATCAGCGTGACATTGACGTTAATCCCTGAAGTAATCAGCTCTTCAAATGCAATTACGCCAGCGGGGGTGGCGGGCACTTTGATCATCACGTTCGGGCGGTTAATTTCAGCCCAAAGACGTTTTGCATTATCAATGGTGCCTTGGGCGTCGTTGGCCAGTGTCGGTGACACTTCTAAGCTCACATAACCATCAACACCTTTGGTTTCGTCGTAAATCGAGCGCGTTAAATCACAAGTCGCTTGAATGTCCGGCACTACCAACGCTTCGTAACGTTGTTCGGCAGTCAAATCTTGTTTTTTCAATTCAGCTAAATCACCGGTATACAGCGGATCAGAAGAGATGGATTTGTAAAAAATAGCCGGATTAGAAGTTACGCCAGCAATGGCGTCTTCTTTGAGAATTTTCGCCAATTCACCTGAGGCGATGAGACCACGCGAAAGATTGTCCAACCAGATACTTTGACCGAAAGGTTTAATTGCCGCAATTTTGCTCATAGTTACATACGCCTGTGTGAGTGAGTAATAATGATCTTGGGGCATTATCCGGTAACATCAAGAGCCTGGGTTTGTGTTTGCACAAACTGTCATGTTTTCTTGCGTTATTTTTAACTTTCTTTACGCCGGCTTACTCTAAAATCCGTTGAGTTGGAAATTTAACCGCAAATTCACTGCCTTCACCCAGACGAGACTCAACCGCCATGATGGCTTGGTGACGGTGCAAGATATGCTTCACAATGGCTAAGCCCAGCCCTGTGCCACCGGTATTGCGTGAGCGGCCACGATCAACCCGGTAAAAGCGTTCAGTGAGCCGAGGAACATGTTCTGGTGCAATGCCAATTCCGGTGTCTTTGACCACAAAACACGCCTCATCACCGCGCATTTGCCAAGACAGCATGATCTTGCCGCCCGCAGGGGTATAGCGCACCGCATTGGAGACCAGATTGCCTAAAGCGGAATGCAGTTCATCGTGATTACCAATTAAGCGCTGGCGCGCGATGGATTCGATACTGACCGTGTGGCGACCTTGCGACAGACCTTCAGCCTCAATGCGCAGCAACTGCAGCAATTGAGGAATATCGACTTCTTCTTCTTTAAGTTGCTGACCATTTTCAAGTTTGGATAGCGTGAGCAAATCATCGACTAAACGCTGCATTCTTTGCGTTTGTTCATACATCAATTGCATATGCTGTTCGCGCGTCGGCGTATCGATGTGGGGCATATCAATCATGGTTTCAATAAAACCGCCAACCACCGTCAGTGGCGTGCGTAATTCATGCGAAACATTGGCAACAAAATCTCTGTGTACTGTTTGTACGCGATCAAGCTGGGTAATGTCACGACTGAGTAAGAGTTTGCGGGTTGAATCAAAAGGAATCATTTGCACTGAGAGCACTTGCTCTTGAGGGCGCATGGTGCGCAAAGTGACCGGATGGCTAAAATCTTGTTCTTTTAAATATTCACGCAAAGCCGGATGGCGCAGTAAATTGGTGATTTGCTGACCAGAGTCGGTTTTACGATTCAGGCCCAAATGGATCTGACTGGCAGGATTGCACCATTCAATTCGATCGTATTCATCCAAAATCACCACACCGTCAGGCAAGGCTTCGGCTGCAGATAAAAAACGATCAAGCGTATTGGCTAGCCGATCTTTGGATTTTTTTTGCGAGCGAACTTGTTCATACAGTTGGTCAAACACATCTTGCCACAGCATCATACTGCCCGGCACGGTATCGACGTCGGGGTGTTTGAGCCATTGATTGAGACGATTAAGGTTAATCAAATGATAACAAATCGTGGTGCTGAGCATCACGAGTGCAAATATAAAGCCCCACACCATCGCCGTGCTGGCACTGATGGCAAAAGCGATAACAGCAATAAAAAAATACAAAATAATCGAGCGCAGCCAGAACATGAAACGGCCTTTGGTAGTGCAAAAAATGTTTGGCGACGTCAAAAATCATCAACGCGACGTGCTGTTGATGATTTTTGCGGGCTTAGTTCACTGAGAGTCGATAGCCTGAGCCACGAATGGTTTGAATTAAATTATCGTGCCCCGTACCCTCTAAAGAAGATCGTAAGCGGCGAATATGCACATCAACCGTGCGTTCTTCAACAAACACATGATCTCCCCATACTTGATCGAGCAAATGCGCGCGCGAATGAACGCGTTCAGGATGCGTCATAAAAAAGTGCAATAAGCGAAACTCAGTCGGACCTAAATCAAGCGGCTGGGTATTGCCAAAAACACGATGGGTAATCGGGTCTAAACGCAAGCCTTTGATTTCGACTGGATCATCGGTTACTTGCGGTGCTCGGCGGCGCAACACGGCTTTGATACGCGCTTGCAATTCGCGTGGGCTAAATGGCTTGGTAATGTAATCATCAGCCCCAGTTTCTAAGCCGATGATTTTATCTTGTTCGTCTGAGCGCGCAGTGAGCATGATCAAAGGAATTGATCTGGTGCGCTCATCAGCACGTAATTTTTTAGCAAAATCGATCCCGGACATCCCAGGCAGCATCCAATCCAATAAAATAAGATCGGGCAGTGCGTTGCGAACGACGCTGCTAGCGGCTTCTGCTGAGTCTGCACGAATAATGTGATGACCGACTTGGGAAAGATTAAAAGCAATTAACTCTTGAATTGCTGGTTCGTCTTCAACCAGTAAAATTGTTGCGGCCATAGAGTGCTCCTCGCGGAAAAAGTTCAATTCGTTTGTTGCGAGAATAAGGCTTTTATATGAACAGAATATTACAAGTCGATGGCTTACCGATATATATTTTCAAACTATGTAAAGAATTCAACCGTATATCCTTCGGGATTTTCCATGGTGCTGCGTTACAAAATGCTGACTTAGTACGTTGGTTATGCCCGCTTTGGGCGGTGTGCGATGTTTTTTGTCCTAGCGCCAAATCCATAAAATGCCGCTGTTAAATCAATCGTTCACCGTCCCTTGGCTGCGAAGCAAGTGAAAAGCAGGGTATTATGGCGACTCCATTCGAGAGAAAGTGATTTTTATGGCTGGTTTATTGCCAACAACGCCGCAGCCCACTGAACTGGTCTTGCATCAAGTGTCCCGTGTGCTGGAGATTGCGTTTGCCGACGGCGCTCGATTTCATTTGCCGTGTGAGTTTTTGCGGGTATCGAGTCCATCTGCTGAAGTGCGTGGCCATGGCATTGGCAACGAGACTTTGCAAGTCGGCAAAGCCAAGGTCAATATCACCGCGATTGAGCCTGTTGGCCATTATGCGATCAAGCTGGTGTTTGACGATGGCCATGATTCGGGCTTGTTTTCGTGGGAGTATCTGTACGAGTTGGGGCGTGATCAAGCCGTGCTGTGGGCGCAATATCTTGCGAAGTTAAACGCAGCTGGCGCGTCACGTTAAATTATTTAGTAGGGTATATAAAAGCAGACTTTGATTGGCAAGCATTTGCTTAATATACCCTAGGGTTATTCATATTGGGCTGAGGCTCAAATCAAGAAATAGGTGCACGATGAGCGAACACGATCAAGCGACTCATTTTGGGTTTAAAACCGTCAATGAATCAGAAAAAGCGCAGAAAGTCGCCGAGGTGTTTCACTCGGTCGCACAAAAATATGATGTGATGAATGACTTGATGTCTGGTGGTCTGCACCGGGTTTGGAAGTTTTTTACCATTGAAACCAGCGGCGTGAAAGCGGGCGACAAAGTGCTCGATATTGCCGGTGGCACGGGTGATTTATCGAAAGCTTTTGCCAAAAAGGTCGGTAAAACCGGTCAAGTGTGGCTGACGGATATTAATAGCTCCATGCTGGGGGTTGGCCGCGATCGCTTAATGGATCAAGGTTTTGCGCTACCCGTTGCCCAGTGCGATGCTGAAAAACTGCCGTTTCCAGATAATTACTTTAATTTGGTGTCTGTGGCGTTTGGTCTGCGCAATATGACGCATAAAGATGCGGCGTTAAAAGAAATGCATCGGGTGTTAAAACCAGGTGGTCGTTTGCTGGTGCTGGAGTTTTCTAAAGTGTGGGCGCCTTTGAAGCCCGCTTATGATATTTACTCGTTTAAATTGCTGCCATTTATGGGCAAATTGGTCGCCAATGATGCCGATTCTTATCAGTATTTGGCTGAATCCATTCGGATGCACCCCGATCAAGAAACACTGAAACAAATGATGCTTGATGCCGGTTTTGGCCGTGCTGATTTTCATAATTTGACGGGTGGTGTCGTGGCTTTGCATAAAGGCATTAAATTTTAATTTTAGGTATTGCTCTGTCGCCTTTATTGCTTAGGGTCTGGCAGTCAATACCTCGGGTTTGGTGACATTGACTTGCTCGCGGGTAAATGAATGTTAAAGACGCTAATGATGAAGAGTGCTGCGTGATGCTGCTAGCTGGAATTTTGAATCACTTATTCGCTCAAGCGCCGGTGTTAGCCGCTGAGTTAGCGCCATTACACGGGCGCACCTTTCGGCTACAACTGCCTTTTGCTGCGGCAACGGTGGTGGTGACTGAGGCGGGTTTACTCGCCGATTCACAGGCGGACGCTGAGGCGGTTTTAACCATGCCAGCGCGATTTTTTATGACGCGTTGGCGAGATCGACCGGCGGCATCTCGCTTGGTACAAATTAGCGGCGACGCCGAGTTGGCGGGCAAAGTTGGCAATGTGCTGGCCGCGCTGCAGTGGGACGCGAGCGAGGATTTATCCTTATTGCTGGGCGATGTTTTGGCCGAACGCGTGCGCCGTATCGCGGTTAGCATGGTGCGTACGCCGCAAGCGATGGGCGAGCGGATGGCGCAAACCTGGGTTGAATATTGCCGTGATGAACAAAAAATGCTGCCGCAAGCGTATGCAGTGACTCAGTTTTGCGATCAGGTTGACCAGCTGCGCGATGATGTCGCTCGACTTCAATTACGCTTACGCCGTCTTGAACGTTCTTAATTAGTTTCAGCCAGTTGGGCGTTATGCGCTGCGCAATTGGCCTCACGGAAATCTCGGATGTCTTTGTTTCGCTTTATCAAAATCGCTCGCGTCGTCGTTCAATTTGGCCTTGATGAGTTCTTACTCGGCCATGAGCGAATGCGTGGCTTGGGGCAAATCGTTAATCGCGCTTTATTTTGGCGTCGCCTTGATCAGCCACGTGCGGTACGTTTACGTTTGGCCTTGGAGTCATTAGGGCCGATTTTCGTTAAATTTGGTCAAGTGCTGTCGACGCGGCGCGATTTAATGCCGCTCGATATCGCCAATGAATTGGCCCAATTGCAAGACAATGTGCCGCCATTTGCCTCGTCACTGGCGATTGAGCAAATTGAGCGCAGTGCCGGACGATCGATTGCTGAGTTATTTCTGGAGTTTGACCCCCAACCTGTTGCGTCAGCTTCGGTGGCACAAGTGCATCGAGCACGCTTACATAGTGGCCAGGCGGTTGCCGTTAAAGTCTTGCGTCCCGGTATTTTGCCGGTGATTGAAAGCGATTTGGCCTTATTGAAAACAGTCGCCGTTTTGGTTGAAAAACTCTTTGCCGACGGCAAGCGTTTAAGACCGCGTGAAGTGGTGGCTGAATTTGATCGCTATTTGCACGATGAATTGGATTTGATGCATGAAGCGGCCAATGCCAGCCAATTGCGGCGTAATTTTCTCCATTCAGAGCAATTAATTGTGCCTGAGGTGTTTTACGATTTTTGTTCCCGTGAAGTTTTGGTTTTGGAATGGATGGACGGGATTCCAATTGGCCGGATTGATGAATTAAAAGCCGCTGGTATGGATTTAAAAAAACTCAGCCGATTTGGCGTAGAGATTTTCTTTAGCCAAGTTTTTCGCCATGGGTTTTTTCATGCTGATATGCATCCAGGCAATATTTTTGTCGCTGCTGATAATAGGTATATCGCGCTAGACTTTGGTATTGTTGGTACGCTGTCTGATACTGATAAGCAGTATCTGGCGATTAACTTTTTGGCCTTTTTTAACCGCGATTATCATCGCGTTGCCACGGCGCATATTGAATGCGGTTGGGTACCCGCAGATACCCGAGTTGAAGCGCTTGAATCGGCGATACGCACGGTGTGTGAGCCGTTTTTTAATAAGCCATTAAGCCAAATTTCTTTTGGTTTTGTTTTGCTGCGTTTATTTGAAACCTCACGCCGGTTTAATGTTGAAATCCAGCCGCAGCTGGTGCTGCTACAAAAAACCTTGCTCAATATTGAAGGCCTCGGTCGTCAGCTCGATCCGGATTTGGATTTATGGCAAACCGCCAAGCCATTTTTAGAGCGCTGGATGAATGAGCAAATGGGTTGGCGTGGACTGATTTTGACCTTAAAAAAAGAAGCGCCACAATGGGCGACTTTATTGCCAACGTTACCGCGTAAGCTCAATGAAGTACTCAATCAAAATCACACCGAATTATTGCTGACTGGTTATCGCGGATTGATGTGGGAACAGAAAAAACGTAATGCCATTCTGACTGTTATTGCATTTTTGTTGGCTGGAATTTTACTCAATACCTGGTGGTAAACTTAATAAAATAACATCATAACTGACGCAAAAATTTCTGCTATACCTAGTAAATTAGCTGATGATTAATTTACACAAGGAGTAGCAGATGATGCGGATAAAACAGGTCGTTGTGCTTAGTAGTTTGATTTTGGTGAGTAGCATGCTGCCAGCACAAACGATGGAAGGTACGCAAGGCGAGCCTGCCGCAGGACAAATTCAACTCACGCCAGCGCAGCAGCGTGCAGCCATTCAAAAACACAGCCAAGCTACACTCAGCGAAGTCTACAAATTATATCCTGATGCTCAAGCGCAAATAGCCAAAGCTGCGGGTTATGCCGTGTTCCAAACTGGCGGAGTGCAGGTGTTCTTGCTCGGCGCCGGTGCCGGCGATGGGATGGCCGTTTCAGGTAAAAAAACAATTTATATGAAAATGGTTTTGGCTAAAGCCGGTTTAGGCTTTGGTTTTAAAGAAACCCGACAAGTGTTTGTTTTTTCTACCGCAAAAGCATTTCAGCAATTTATTAATAAAGGTTGGACTGGCTCTGCTGAGGCGACCTTAGCCGCCAAAGCGGATGAGACAGGCAAGGCGATTTCAGGGGCTCGGCATTTGGGTAAAGGGGTGTATTTTTACCAATTCACCGAGACTGGCTTAACTGCTGAGGCGACCGTGGTTGGCTCTAAATACTATCAAGATGCGGCATTGAATTCAAAATAAGCAGTAGATGCGAAGTCAAGTTTGCCGAGCCACCTAATTTGGACTGACCTTACTTCACCTATAAATTACCGACCATCCTAGAAATCTTGTTCTTGAAATACGCTTGGTCTTAAGTTCTTACAAAAGAATAGACCTGAAAGAATCAACTCAGACGCTGCTGACAGGGAGTTGTTAGTAAGGAGTTAAAGCATGAATAAATCAAGCGTGTTTATGGCGGTAGTCGCTAGTTTTTCATCATTAGTTTATGCCGCACCATTGCCACAAGTGGTTGAAAGCTTACTACAAACCAGTCCGGATATTTTGTTTGATTCGGCCAACCGTAAAGCCAGTAATTACGCCGTTGAACAAGCAAAATCAGCTTATTATCCGCAAGTGGATTTGTCTGCAGGGATAGGGCGAGAATACGATAAAAACCTGGCCACTCGCGTGGTCTTTAATGACAGAGGAACGAGTTTTACTCGGCGTGATGCAGAGGCTTTACTGACGCAAATGCTGTTTGATGCACAAGGCACGGCCAGCGAAGTGGCTCGTCAACGTGCACGTCAGTTTGGTGCCGCTAATCGCTTAGCGAGCACGTCGGAGGATATTGCCTTAAAGACCACCGAATCTTATCTGGATGTTTTGCAGGCGCAAGCGTTGTTGGCCTTAACGCAAGCCAATCTAGCCACGCATGAAAGCACCTCTGAGCAAGTTAAATTACGCACTGCCGGTGGCTTTGGTCGCAAATCGGATGATGAGCAAATTAATGCGCGAGTTGCTTTAGCTAAAGCCAATGTGGCCGCAGCGCAATCGAGTCTTAACGAAGCCAAAATTGCCTATGTGCGATTTGTTGGGGATGCGCCGCAAGACTTAGTTCGTCCAGATTCACCGCAAGATTTACCCAATCATCCCGACTTGGTGGGGGATTGGGCGGTGGCTGGCAATCGTTTATTGCAGGCCGCCAAATCAGACGTCGATGGTGCTCAGGCTCAATTGGGGATTGCCAAATCGCAAATGTTTCCACGCGTTAATTTAGAGGCCGGTGCGACTTATAGTAATTCATTAGACGGGCTTTCTTTTGAAGGTGCGAGCCGTGTTTATGGCATGGTGAGAATGCGGTATGCCTTTAAAAGTGGCGCAGATCAACAGCGGGTTGCTGAAACCACCGAGCTGACGTATGCCGCCCAAGAATTAGCACGGCGGGTTGAGCGCCAAGTTCGGCAAAATGCGAGCTTATCGTGGAATTCCATGTCTATTGCTAAAGAGCGCATTCCTGAACTCAGCAAATACGCCGAGTCGAGTAAGTTGGCCCGCGATGAATACAGTAAGCAATTCTCTTTAGGGCAACGCTCTTTGTTGGATTTACTTGATGGTGAGAATGAATATTTCACCGCGAGTCGCGATTTGGTGATTGGTCAATTTGATGAATTACGGGCTCGGTTTAGATTGTTGGCCGATGGTAATCAACTACTTAAAAATCTGGGTGTAACGCCACTAGATGGTACTTTATTGCCCGAGTAGGTGTAGGGCTGTGTTTCTTTGGTTTATTAAAATCGAGAGCGTCGTTGTTCCCTTCGGCGCTCAACATTTTATTTAATGCGCCATCCTCTTTGTGCTAATACCGATCGAAGCACGGTTTAAGCGCTTTATTTTCTGAATGGCTCAATCTAATGGAAGTACGCCGTGGATACCCGTTCTGCAGAATTTACCACTCATGAGTCAGCGATTCCGCATGACGCTTTTATCCCGAATGATCCGCTCACCACTTGCTTAATTCAACTCACGCGTTTTTATCACCGACCATTTTCAGCGCAAACGCTAACCAGTGGTTTGCCTTTACAAGGCAATCGCTTAAGTGCGGTTTTGTTTGCGCGCGCAGCGGCGCGCGCGGGTTTAAACGCGCGTTTGCAACGTAGAACACTGAGTGATCTGCCTGAATTGGCGCTGCCCGTTGTTATTTTATTGAAAGAGGGTGGCGCATGCGTAGCGATTGAGCGTGAAGGAACACGCTGGAAAATTTTAGAAGCTGAGTCTTCTGGTGGTGAGCAATGGCTTGAGGCTGAGCAGCTTGATGCTTTGTATTGTGGCTTTGTTATTTTTGTAAAACCGAGTTTTCAATTTGATACGCGTACCCAAAAAAAGCATATCCCACGTGCGGAACATTGGTTTTGGAGTAGTTTGCGGCTTTGTTATCCACTGTATAGCCATGTCTTACTGGCAGCGGGTTTAATTAATTTATTTGCTTTGATTTTGCCGCTATTTACGATGAATGTGTATGACCGTGTAGTTCCCAATCAAATTTATGACACCCTATGGGTGCTGGCGATTGGCGTTATTTTGTTATTGGTTTTTGATTTTATTATTAAAGCTTTACGCGCCTATTATATTGATTTAGCCGGTAAACGCATTGATGTCATGTTATCAGCTCAAATATTTGAGCATGTCTTGAGTTTAAAATCCACGTCTCGACCTAATTCATTAGGCGCTATGGTGAGCCATTTTCAGGAGTTCGAAGGGTTTCGGGATTTTATTACGTCAGCAACCATTACGGTGATTGTAGATATTCCATTTGTTATTTTGTTTTTATTGGTTATTTTCTGGCTCGGTGGCTGGCTAGTATTGATTCCTATGGTATGTATTCCAATTATTGTGGGTTTAAGTTTGTTATTGCAACGGCCATTGGGCGATATTATTCAACAAAGCTTTCGGGTTGCAGCACAAAAACAAGCCAGTTTAATTGAAACATTAGCTGGAATTGAAAGCATTAAATCATGTAATGCCGAAAGCATTGCGCAAACACGCTGGGAAAAAATTATTGGTGAGTTTGGTAATTTGGCAGTGCGTTCTCGCGGATTTTCATCATTAATTATGATTCAAGCGAGTTTTATTCAACAAATTGCGACGGTGACCATGGTGATTGCGGGCGTCTATCTAATTGGGGCTCATGAATTAACCGTCGGTGGTTTAATTGCCTGTAATTTATTATTAGGGCGTGCTTTAAGCCCATTTGCGCAAGTGGCGAGTTTAATCAGTCGTTATCATCAGGCGCGTGCGGGCTTAAATGGCATGGAGCAGGTGATGCAATTAGATATTGAGCGACCGACGGGGCAAGATTTTGTGCATCGCCCCGATTTTCGTGGCGATATTGAATTTAGAAATGTGAGCTTTTCTTATCCGGGTGAAGATGTATTGGCGCTGGATAATGTTTCATTTCATATCTCAGCTGGAGAGCGAGTTGGCATTATTGGCCGAATCGGCTCGGGAAAAAGCACCATAGAAAAAATGATACTGGGTTTTCATGAGCCAACGCGTGGTTCGGTTTGGGTTGATGGTGTTGATCTGCGCCAAATTGATCCCGCACAGCTTAGGCATAATATTGCTTACGTTCCTGAAAAGGTATTTTTGTTTCATGGCTCGGTAAGAGACAATATTGTATTGGCGGCACCGTATATTGATGATGCGATGATGCTCGATGCGGCCAATATTGCGGGGGTGACGGAGTTTGTGAGTCGGCATCCTAAAGGCTTTGATATGCCCGTCGGGGAGCGAGGCATTGGGCTCTCTGGCGGGCAACAACAAACCATTGGCATTGCCCGTGCTTTGTTACTTAATCCGGCGATATATGTTTTTGATGAGGTATCGAGTGCGCTGGATAATCGCAGTGAAGAGCAATTTAAGCAGCGTTTTGCCCATCGTTTAGACCAAAATCATACTTTGTTGTTGATTACGCATCGGATGTCGATGCTCAGTTTGGTCGATCGTTTAATGGTGCTCGATAGTGGGCGACTCATTGCCGATGGACCCAAGGCCGACGTACTCGCGATGCTAGCAGGAGGCAAGCTCCATGCTGAAAAATAAGCGTATTAAACGAGATGATCTGCATTTTTTAGATGATGGTGCCGCCGCGATCTATGGCGAGTCGACGCGGCACGCGAATATTTTGCTTTATGTCTGTTCGGCCTTGCTGCTACTACTGATCTTGTGGGCCATTTTTGCCGAAATCGATCAAGTCACGGTCGCTGAAGGCAAGGTCATTCCGTCGAGTCAGATTCAAGTGATTCAGAATTTAGAAGGCGGAATTGTCGCGTCTATCCCCGTTAAAGTGGGTGAAATTGTGCGCAAAGGGCAGGTTTTAATGAAGTTGGATGAGAAGCGTTTTTCATCGTCATTAGAGGAAAGCACCGTAAAGCACGATGCACTTGAGGCGAAAATGGCGCGCCTGACGGCAGAGGCCAATGGTACGACGTTTGAGCCGCCCGCCGATTTATTAAAAAATAATCCGCAAGTCATCGCTGCAGAACAGCAGCTTTTTGCCGCAAGACGACGCGAACTTGAATCGTCAGTGTCTATTTTGCAAAGTGAGGCCGCTCAGCGTGGCCATGAAGTTGAAGCCATGCGCGCAAAAGTCGCTAAGTTAGAGGCCGGCTTGAAATTAGCCAATGCTGAATATGAAATGAGTAAACCGCTGGCGGAAAAAAATGTAATTTCTCAAATCGATTTTATGCACTTGCAACGGCAAATTAGCGATTTAAAAGGGGAGATTAATGAGACCCGCTTATCCATCCCTCGTTTGCAAAGTAGTTTGAGTGAAACCAATGGCAAGATAGCTGGCGTGCGCGCCAAAGCCATTGCCGACGCAGGCAATGAATTGTCTTTGGTCAAAGCTGAGTTTGGGAGTACTGCAGCCACAACGGTTGCGCTGAATGATCGCTTTGAGCGAACGACGATTCGAGCACCATTAGATGGCATCGTTAAATTAATTAAAGTGAATACGGTGGGCGGCGTATTGCAGCCCGGTATGGATGTGATGGAGATTGTGCCATTAGAAGATAATCTTTTGGTTGAGGCCAAAATTCGCCCTTCAGATATTGGCTTTTTGCGACCTGGGCAAGATGCCACCGTGAAGCTCACTGCGTATGACTTTGCCATTTATGGTGGTTTGGATGCTGATGTAGAAACCATTACTGCTGATTCGGTGATTGATGAAGCTAAAAAAGAGAGTTTTTATTTAATTCGAGTACGCACTCGCAGCAATCATCTTGGCCAAGGCCAGCATGCTTTGGCGATTATTCCCGGCATGCTGTCTACCGTTCATATCCGCACCGGTAAAAAAACGGTAATGCAATATTTAATGAAGCCGATAGTGAAAGCACGAGACGAAGCTTTACGTGAGCGATAGGTGGGTATTGCTATCAGGACTTTGTATGTTATTGGTTACATGAAAATACCCAGCATAGCTGTAATGCCGTTCACTTAAGGTCTGTTTTGTAGATTTTTCGTATCGGATAGCGC
>NZ_CAMTIA010000060.1 GCF_947072475.1 uncultured Deefgea sp. | reverse complement strand
ATGAAAAATGCCGAGCGTTACATCACGCCAGAATTAAAACAGTTTGAAGAAAAAGCCCTGTCAGCCAACGAGCGGGCTTTGGCGCTGGAAAAACAGCTTTACGAAGGCCTTATCGAAGCGCTGCAAATGCACCTCAGTACGCTGCGTCTGGCTGGCCAAGCGGTAGCCTCGCTCGACGTACTGGTTTGCTTAGCACAGCGCGCTGAGCTCAGTGGCTATATTGCCCCGCACTTTTGTGACGATGCGGTATTAAATATCGAAGCCGGTCGCCACCCTGTGGTCGAAGCGCAAATTGATGACTTTATTCCCAATAGTGCCGAGTTTCATTTAGCGCGCAAATTACTGCTAATTACCGGCCCAAATATGGGCGGTAAATCGACGTATATGCGACAAGTGGCCCTCATCGTTTTGCTAGCGCACATCGGTAGCTACGTGCCAGCACAAAGCGCCCAAATCGGCCGAGTCGATCGAATTTTTACCCGTATTGGGGCGAGTGATGACTTAGCCGGTGGCCGATCGACCTTTATGGTCGAAATGACTGAAACCGCCAATATTTTGAATAATGCCAACGAATACAGCTTGGTGCTGATGGATGAAGTTGGCCGTGGCACATCGACGTTTGATGGTTTAGCACTGGCTTGGTCCATCGCTCGCGCCTTAATCGAAAAAAATCGCAGCTACACCCTGTTTGCCACGCACTACTTCGAGCTAACTCGACTCGCGCAAGACTACCAGCAAGTCAGCAATGTGCACTTGGATGCCGTTGAACATAAAGACAAGATCGTCTTTTTACACGCTGTCCAAGAAGGCCCCGCCTCACAAAGCTATGGGATCGCCGTCGCCAGCTTAGCTGGGGTGCCGCGTGACGTAGTTCGTCAAGCCAAACGTAAATTACTGGACTTAGAGCAAAATAGCTTACAAAATGGGCCACAAGCAGATTTGTTTGCCGTCAACCATTTTGAAGACGCAGCTGAACTTGAATTGCACCCCGCTGTCCAAGCCCTACAAGACATTAAAGCGGACGAACTCAGCCCGCGGGATGCACTGGCATTGATTTATCGCTTACAAACGCTTATTTAGATCAATAAATGTAAACTTTTACACTAGCGATCAGCAATTAAGCGACTAAATTTAAGGCATTAAAATGATTCTAAGCAGAGAGGAGCAAACTGTGGCGACTGAAACCCCCCAAGTAATGAGAGATCAACTCGGAACTGCGCTGCTTGATATCGCACAGCGAAGCGGTAATCCTGCCGATGAGACGGGACTACAACTCTCTGAATTAATCCAAAGCGCCACCAGTGAAGTACGTCGATTTGGCGAGGATTTAGCCAGTCATTTGCAAGCGTACACCGCCGTCACCGTGCCGCCGGCCTTTCAATTACAAAGCGCGGCTGAAGGCAAAATTCAAGTCGTTGGCGAGCATCCGCACAAAGAAGAGATTGAAAACTACCTCAACCAAAATACCCGCTTGCTAAAATGGTTTAAAGAATTAGAAGTGCTATTTGAAATCCAAAGAAAAATAGAGCTCACAGCAAGCAACGAAAATATCGACCAACAAGTCTTTAACTTTGGTTTAACCAGTTTGGGTGGCATTGCCTTTTTTACAAAATCACCGTAAAAAATTCAGCAAAGCCAATTGAATGGCCGCCTAGCGCGGCCATTGGCATTTATCAGCATCGATAAAGCAAACCAGTTATAATTGCCACTTATAGAACACAGAAAGAATGCCCGATGAAAACAGTTAAAGCCCGCCGTCCGCAGCCCGCGATCCGTGAAGGCCGTGCTGCCGACCAGCAACGAAGCGCCACTAAGGCGGGCAGTCGTGGTAAATCCGCTGCTCAACCGTTGCAAACGCCTTTTGCCAAAACCGGCGCGACCAAAAAAAAACCCGTCTCAGCCAGCGAAGCCGCGCGTAACCGCGCCAAAAACTTGCCCGACACTGGGCGCTCGTCAACCCCCGCCACCGGCACGCGTAAGCGTGGTAATTCCACCGTTGGCATGAGCCGCATGATTGCCCAAGCCATCGCCAAAACCACGGGCGCACGCGAAGTTCAAGGCATTAAAACGCCCACTGAAGCGGTAGAAACCACGCAAACCACCATTGTTCATCATGGTGATAAAAGCGGTAAAAACGTCAAACGCGCCAAACGCATGAAGCAGCGCCAAGGCTCACAACAAGAGCTAGCGTTTCAGCAAATCTTGCGCGAAAAACGCCTTGCCAGCACCGAAATCGAAGACGATCGCTTACAAAAAGTGTTGGCCTATTCTGGCCTAGGTTCACGCCGTGACATGGAAGAAGTCATCGACGCGGAACGCGTGACCATCGGTGGCCGTATCGCCACACTAGGTTGCAAAGTCAGCCCAGGCGACGAAGTGCGGATTGATGGCAAGCGCGTGGCGCTCAAATGGCCAGACCGCATGGTGCGCATCATTATGTACCACAAACAAGAAGGCGAATTGGTCAGCCGTGATGATCCAGAAGGCCGTGTCACCGTGTTTGAACGTTTACGCCGGGTTTACTCCAGCAAATGGATTGCCATCGGTCGTTTGGACTTTAACACCACCGGCCTGTTGCTGTTCACCACCTCGGGCGAATTGGCCAACCGGATGACGCATCCGAGCTTTCAAGTAGAGCGCGAATACGCGGTGCGCGTTCATGGCCAGCTGACCCCTGAGCAAATGAAAGAACTCACCCAAGGCGTGAAGCTTGACGATGGCGAAGCCCACTTTGCCCGAATCGAAGATCGTGGCGGCGAAGGGAGTAATCATTGGTATCACGTGGTGATCAAAGAAGGTCGTAACCGCGAAGTTCGCCGAATGTTTGAACACTTCAACATCATGGTTAGCCGCCTAACGCGGATTCGCTTTGGTATGTTTAGCTTGCCGGGTCGTCTTAAGCGCGGTGAGTTTTATGAACTCTCTGAAACCGAAGTCTTGGCCGCAACCAAATGGGCCGGACTGACCATGATGGGTCAGGTAAAAGACTAAGTATCTGCAGCTAGGCTTTGATGGGTAAAGTCTAGCGGTAAATACCCAAGATAAATTATGAGCAAAGCATTCACCACCGAATCAGCAGGCGACGACGATGACGTCATTCCTGCTGATTTAATTATTCCGTCTGGTAGCAAAAACTACATCACTCCGCATGGCTGGCAGCGTCTAAAAAACGAGCTGTATCAACTCGTTACCAAAGAGCGACCCGAGCTCACCCACCTCATCAACTGGGCCGCCAGCAATGGCGATCGTTCAGAAAACGCCGATTACCAATATGGCAAACGCCGCCTACGCGAAATTGATCGCCGCATTCGTTTTTTAACCAAACGCTTAGAAATTGCCGAAGTCATTGACCCTTGTACCCGAGAAAGCACCGATCAAGTGTTTTTTAGCGCCACCGTGAGTTACGAGCGCGAAGACGGTCACAGTGAAACCATCAGCATTGTCGGTGTTGACGAGACTCACCTCGCCCTCAACCACATCAGTTGGACCTCGCCCGTAGCCCGTGCTTTACTCAAAGCCCGAGAAGGCGATGTGGTGCTATTACGCACGCCAACCGGAGTCGAAGAGCTCGAAGTCACTCAGATTCGTTACATTGAGATTGTCCGCCCAGAATAAATTGGCTACTTCTATGCCAAACAATCTAGCGGACACACCCCATCATCAGCATATCAACGCAGTGTGATACGCGCGCTTTTACGTAAAAAACCAACATATCCAATGCCATTGTTCTAATTGTTTACCCTCACGCAAAAGACTATTGTATTGTCGCGCCATGCGGATATTCAATTCATCATCAGGTCATTTATTTCGACGCGTTTTGCGCAATATGGCGTTGCGCATCACCTTAGCGGCGTTTGCGATTTCAGCGATTAGTTATTACTACAGCTACCAGCGCTTACAAGAAGAAGCGCTGATTCATTTAGCTAAATATATCGACGCTCGCAGCCAAATTGAAAGCAGTCTATTTATTAATGCCGAAGGCAATACGCGGCTGGTTCGTGATGAATTTATCCGCCGCTATGGCTTAGAACAAAATACCAATGCCAGTGCCACATTCGATCAATTATTGCGCCAAGATAAAGACGGCGTGTGGCGCATTAAATATGAATTAGATGATTTTGAGCATCGCGCCACCATTGCCATCTTACCCACCGCCAAGCGCACACCCGAATTTAAACGCCAAGTGATTTTGGCGTATGACTTACTTTCGCAATATGGGCCAGCATTTAGCAACAACTATTACGATACTTTTATTGATCTAAATATTTCCGATGCCAATTTAATGTATTTGCCGCAGCTCAATTATGCGCGCAGTGGCTCATTGGCCGATTTTGCCGAAACCGTTGAGCCCGAAATCATTGCTACGCCAGCAGCCAATCCACAAAGAACCAGCCAGTGGACCGGGATTTATTACGACAAACAAGCTTTGGAATGGATGGTATCGATTGTGACGCCGATTGATTACTTAGGTAAATACATGGGTAGCGTTGGACAAGACGTGTTATTAACGCAATTAATTACCCGCACCAATACCGTGAATATTCCTGGCACCTATAATTTTATTATCAGCCGCGATGGTCATCTGATTTCTCACCCTAATTACATGCAACAAATTCAACAACAGCAAGGTAAATTTCAGGTCAACAATAGCGTAACACCATTAAAAGATTTATTTGCCGCCCTAAAAAAAGCCCAGCCGCTGGATCGATTTATTGAAAGTAAGGACCAAGAAAATTGGTTGGGTATTGCACCGATCAAAAGCACTAATTGGTTATTTGTCACGGTCTACCCCAAGAAAATCCTCCAAACCAAAGCCGCTATTTCAGCCAGTATTATTTTATTACTCGGTATGATCGCCCTCGCCTTAGAATTGGGCTTATTGGCTTGGGTACTCAAAACCGACATTATTAAGCCACTCACTCGGCTTAAAAATGCAATTCAAGCTTTAGCCCAAGGCAAACCATCCACCGAGCTCGACACCCATCGCGACGATGAAATCGGTGAACTGGCACGCAGTTTTAAAGACATGGCGCAAACCGTGCAATCGCATCGGCTTCACCTTGAAGAACTGGTCAATGAAAGAACGCAAGAATTAGCGCACCGTAATTTGCAGTTGCAAGCGGCCAATGAAGCACTCAAATACCTCAATCATGAAAAAAATGAATTACTCACCATTGCCGCGCATGATTTAAAAAACCCCGTCGCCAGCATTCAAGGCATGTCGGTCTTACTCAAAGATCGACTGCATGAATGGCCAAGCGAAAAAATTCAAAACCGCCTAAGCGGCATTAATCAATTGGCCGGACGCATTCAAAATATCATTGGCAATTTAATCGATCACAATGCCCTAGAAACTGGGTCCGTTCGGCTAGTTTTTGCCCCCATCGCCATCGACGCCTTAATTGAAGATGTGATGAATGAATGGCAAGAACGACTCGCACATAAGCAGCAACAATGCCATTACCAAGCGCATGGCTTGGTGTTAACCGCCGATCGCTCGGCACTGTGGCAAGTTTTGGATAATTTAATTTCTAATGCGGTGAAATATGCCCCGCACGAAAGCACGATTGTCATTAGTACCGAAAACATCGGCAATCACATCGAAATCAGCGTGAGCGACCAAGGCCCGGGCGTGGCGCCGCATGAAATGGCGCTGTTATTCAAAAAATTCAGCCGCCTTTCCGCGCGCCCTACTGGCGGGGAACACACGACAGGATTGGGTTTGTCGATTTCCAAACGACTGATTGAAGTCATGAATGGCGAAATTCGCTGTGAAAGCCAACTGGGCCACGGCGCGCGCTTTATTATTACGCTGCCTTTATGCGTCGAAATAGATCGCGCAGACAGCGACGCCACTGTCCTGTAAAATCGCCCCTCATTTACTTACCCTCAAAACCCTGCGCCAGCAGGGTTTATTGCTGGAGCTGCCGCGATGCGCCAATATTTAGATTTACTGCAACACGTACTCGATCAAGGCGTCGCCAAAGAAGATCGCACTGGCACCGGTACCGTTTCGGTTTTTGGCCATCAAATGCGCTTTAACTTGGCCGAAGGTTTTCCCTTGGTCACCACCAAAAAAACCCACCTTAAATCCATCATCAATGAATTGCTGTGGTTTTTACGTGGCGACACCAATATCCAATGGCTGCACGAGCATGGCGTTAAAATCTGGGATGAATGGGCCAGCCCGGAAGGTGATTTGGGGCCAATTTATGGCTACCAATGGCGCAGCTGGCCAACGCGTGATGGCCGCCATATCGACCAAATTGCCGATGTGATCAAAGCATTAAAAACCAATCCTGATTCACGTCGAATTATCGTTTCGGCGTGGAATGTCGGTGAAATTGAAAACATGGCGCTACCACCTTGCCATGCTTTTTTCCAATTTTATGTGGCCCCAGCGCAAAAAGACGATCCAGATCAGCGCGGCAAATTGTCCTGCCAACTGTATCAGCGCAGCGCCGATTTATTTTTAGGCGTGCCGTTCAATATCGCGTCTTACGCCACCTTGGTATTGATGCTGGCGCAAGTGTGTGACTTGCAACCGGGTGATTTTGTTTGGACTGGCGGCGACTGCCATATTTATCGCAACCATTTTGAACAAGTCAAAGAACAGCTTTCACGCTCGCCACGCAGCTTGCCAACGATGAAGCTCAATCCGGCTAAAACCGATTTATTCGACTTTGAATTTGCTGACTTCACCCTCGAAGGCTACGATCCCCACCCAGCGATTAAAGCGCCAGTGGCGGTTTAATTACGACGGCAATAATATAGATCTACTGCACGCTCTCAACTAAACCCGCACGTTCAACTCAGGTGCACAGTTGTCGTGCGATTTAGGCCTCATCAATTGTCTTTAGACGTATGGGTAGACAGACTTGTGTATAAACCAGCGGGAATTACACTTAATTGGCATGCCCCTACCAGCGAAAATGCTCTAAAAAAAGCACCTCTGTTTGTTAAAGGATTCTTGGCACTGCAAAGAATATGGTGATGCAAATATCTGAGGGGAGCGGCTTAAAACGGACGCCGACGTTTGAAGTAAATTCAGCGAGACAATGCGCCCAAAGATGCCCGCTTAGGCCAATTAGCTCAGACAAAAAACCAAAATAACAAAGGTTGCAAACAGATGTTTAGCGGCCTCTTATTTTTCAACCGTCGGCATCAGCACCTCGGCCAAAGCCGACACTCCGTTAACTCACTGATTCAAAAAACAATCCGATGTTTGTTGGTCATAAATTTAAAAATACTCTCATGACCGCTTGACCTTGCCATCGTGGCAAGCTTTATCGTTCATTCACGGTCAACGTTGATCGATTCTGAATGGAGAGCAAATTATGTATTCCCTTAAAGTCGCTAGAATTGGTTGTGGTAGCTGTGTCGCTAAGATTAACCTTGCTCTCAAGGCGCTGGATGATGCTGCCGAAATTGCCATTGATCGTCTAGCGGGCATTATTCAAGTGAAAAGCGATGTGTCACTGGATGAGATTCGAAATACACTCAATCAGATTGGCTACCCCACTACGGTCGTATGATCTTGTGGTGCGCCAACCCTTCCCAGCCCTGTGCATGCACAGGGCTTTTCTTCGTTCTAACTGTTAGTTGGCGATGAATTCTGGTGAGTAATGCTTAAAAAAACATGCTTGACCTTCCCATGACAGGAAGGATGAAACTGCATTCATCGACAACAAACAAGGGGTCTCATCATGACAAGCTTTACTTTAGCGTTAAACGCAGATCGGAAATTAAGGCTCGATATTGATGGCATGAGCTGTGCGAGTTGTGTAGCTCACGTTGAAGGTGCATTACTAGAAACACCGGGCGTCATTAGTGCCACAGTCAATCTGGCGATGGAAACGGCTCAGGTCAAATTAAAAGCGGGTCATGATGAGGCCAGCGTACTCGCGGCCGTGGCTAAAGCGGGTTATTCGGTTAAGTTGGCCGATGCGCCAAGCGTCGAAGCCGAGCAGACGATCAAGCTGAGTATCAGTGGCATGACCTGTGCGAGTTGTGTGGGCCGGATTGAAAGTGCTTTGTTGGCTACGGGCGGTGTGGTTTCTGCCTCAGTGAATCTAGCCACTGAAACCGCCCAAGTGGTACTTCAATTAGGCGTTGATCCTGTCGTGCTGCTTGATGCCGTCGCGGGGGCGGGCTATGAAGCCAGTTTGATGACGGCAGAGACAGAAAAGACACAATCACACGCGAAGTCCTCTCCTTTCTGGCCGATCGCCGTAGGTGCTTTACTGTCGTTGCCATTGGTCTTACCGATGTTGGTCGAGCCCTTTGGTGTGCACTGGATGTTGCCGGCTTGGGTGCAGTTCCTGCTCGCTACCCCTGTGCAATTCTGGCTAGGCGCACGCTTTTATCGCTCAGCCTGGCATGCTGTACGCAATCTGCGCGGTAATATGGATTTGCTGGTATCAATCGGTACTAGTGCTGCATATGGTTTGTCGTTATATCACTGGTTGTTTGATGCTAGCCAAGGTGCGTTGTACTTTGAAGCGGGTGCGGTGATCATCACGTTGGTGTTACTGGGTAAATGGTTGGAGGCCCGCGCCAAACAGGAGACCACGGCAGCAATTAAGGCCTTGCAGGCACTGCGCCCTTCGGTCGCCCGAGTGCGCAAAAACGGACGAGATATTGAAGTACCGCTTGAACATGTACAGTTAGGTGATCTGGTTGTAATCCTGCCAGGTGAACAAGTGCCTGTCGATGGCGTGGTGCGAGAAGGTGAAAGCCAGCACGACGAATCGATGCTTACTGGTGAAAGTGTACTGCTTACTAAAGAGGTTGGTAGTAAAGTCACTGGCGGTGCAATTAACCATGATGGCGTGTTATTGGTTGAAACCAGTGCTTTAAGTGGTGAAAGTACGCTCGCTCACATTATTCGCATGGTGGAAGATGCACAAGCGGGTAAAGCAGCGATTCAGCGTCTGGTTGATCAAGTTAGCGCAGTCTTTGTGCCCGTCGTCTTAGTCATTGCGTTGGCGACTTTGCTGGGCTGGTGGTACTGGACTGGCAGTATTGAAAGCGGCATTTTGTATGCTGTGGCGGTGTTGGTGATTGCCTGTCCTTGTGCGCTGGGTTTGGCCACGCCGACGGCGATTATGGCGGGGACTGGCGTGGCGGCACGATTTGGGATCTTGATTAAAGACGCCGAAGCGTTAGAGCTGGCCCACAAGGTCCAAGTGGTGGTCTTTGATAAAACGGGTACTTTGACCGAGGGTAAACCTCACCTCGCTGAACTTATTGCTCAAGATGGCGAGCTGGCTGAAATGCTGGAATTGGCCGCCGCGTTGCAACGCGGCAGTGAGCACCCATTGGCCAAAGCTGTGATTGCCAAAGCCGATGTTGCTCAGCCACTCAAAGCCGATAATCTGCAGGCCTTGCCTGGCCGCGGCATTGCAGGTGATATTACAGGTACACGCTACTTGCTGGGTAATCAGCGCCTGATGCAGGAAAAAGGGATTGATCTGAGCACCATGCAAACCGCTCATGATCAGGCACTGAGCAATGGTTATACCGTGTCATGGTTGGCGCGTGAACACGATTTGGCCTTGATCGGTATGCTGGCCTTTAGTGATGGCATCAAAGCCACAGCCAAAGAGGCGATTTCGCAACTGCGGGCCTTGGGGGTGAAAACGGTGATGCTGTCGGGTGATAATCGCGCTGCCGCACAACGGGTTGCTGAGCAATTAAACCTAGATGAAGTGATCGCCGAAGTCTTGCCACACGAAAAAGCCGCGCACATCGAAGCGATTCGTGCGCAAGGTAAAGTGGTTGCGATGGTCGGCGATGGTGTGAACGATGCGCCAGCTCTGGCAGCTGCGGATGTCGGAATTGCAATGGGTACCGGTGCCGATGTGGCGATGCATGTAGCAGGTGTCACGCTGATGCGAGGAGATCCGCAACTGGTGAGCCAAACGATTGAAATATCACGTTTGACTTACCGTAAAATTCGCCAAAATCTGTTCTGGGCATTCATCTTTAATGCCATCGGTATTCCTCTGGCGGCGTTTGGATTGCTCAACCCGATGATTGCAGGTGCGGCAATGGCATTCTCTAGTGTGAGCGTGGTATTAAATGCCTTAATTTTGAAACGCTGGAAACCTCAAGCCTAGGGCTATCTTAAAAGGGGCATTGCCCCTTTTTTGTGAAAAACGTAAAAGGATTGGCAATGAATATCGGACAAGCCGCCCAGCTCAGCGGGCTTAGCAGCAAAATGATTCGACATTATGAAAGCCTAGGGCTGATCAAACCTCAAGGCCGTAGTGCAGCAGGGTATCGGATCTTTAATGATTTTGATTTAAGCCAGCTCAAATTCATCTACCAGTCACGCGTTTTGGGGTTCTCACTCGAACAAATCGGCCAATTATTGCAGCTATGGAAACAGGAAGATCGCGCCAGTATTGATGTGAAGCTGCTTGCTGAGCTGCACATCAAAGCACTCAACACTAAAATTGAATCGATGCAGCAAATGAAACAAACCTTAGAGCAATTGATCGACATTTGCCCTGCAAGCGCTGATCCAAATTGCCCGATTTTAAAATCGTTATCGACTACGCCCATCGCAAGTACAGATTCTGAATAACGCCCGCGATGGCGCAAATGTTTTGGAATTCAGTAAGAATCAAAGGGGTCAGAGTCGATTGATTTTATCGCTGAGCTGAGTCTTTGGCTCGCAAGGGCAACTAGAAAGAAAGCGGTCAAATCTTGCCTTCTGCAGGATTTGACCGACCTCGATTTTCAGCGGATTGCGATACACGGCTTTAACATATTTTTTCATGGGTATTGCCAGCCAGCCATTGCTGAACAATACCTATAGTAAAATACCCTTAATGAGAAATTTAAACTTAGCCTCGGAAACTGAAGAAATCCAGCTCACGCCAGCCATACGCGCCAAAGCGCAGGAACTTGGCAATAACCCTGTCAAAATTTATAACTGGGTACGTAATGAGGCGTGCTGCTAAATATGGACACCGATGCTTGAGACTAAATTAGTTAAAAAAGATGTCATGAATGTCCGCAAAGACCGAGGAGCTGCCGCTGAGCGAGGTTCACTGTGCGGCAGTTTCACTTTCTTTACCTGCCGCTCATGATAAAGCTAGCTGGGGTATTGCCACCTAGCCCTCAAGCAGCAATACTCAGATTTAAATACCCTTTACAAATGGGTAATCCACTTCAGGCTGGCGGCCGGCGATCAAATCGGCAATGGCTTTTGCCGAGCCACAGCATTCAGTCCAGCCCAGCGTGCCGTGGCCGGTATTGAGCCATAAACTCGGGAATCGAGTTTGGCCAATATACGGCAAATTACCCGGCGTTGCCGGACGTAAACCGGTCCAAAATTCTGCCGCAGCATAATCCATCCCTTCCGGAAAGATTTGGCTGGTTCGATCAATCAAGGCTTTACAGCGAATCGGATTTAAATCCAAGTTATAGCCATTAAATTCAGCCGTTCCGGCCACTCGCAAACGATCACCCAAGCGAGAAAAAACTAATTTATAGCCATCATCGGTCAAGCTCACCGTTGGCGCATATTGCGGGTCGATCACCGGAATCGTTGCTGAATAGCCCTTGGCCGGATAAATATCTAAGGTAATCCCCAGGGGTCGCAAATGAATCGGGCTGTAACTCCCCAAGCACACCACAATCGCATCCGCCTCCAAGCGTTCAGCGCCGTTTTCTTCGCTGATCACGCGCACCACGTTGACATCGTCCCCTACCCGCTCCAAGGCTTCAATACTGCAGTCATAGCGAAACTCAACGCCCATCGCCATGCAGCGCTCGGCCAATTGATTGGTAAATTCTCGCGCGTCGCCCGATTCATCACTGGGCGTATAGGTGCCGCCCACAATGGGGTAACGCGATTGCGCCAGTGCCGGCTCAATCGCCAAGCATTCTGCCGCCGTTTTGACCTGCCGATCCAAGCCCACTTCGCGCATCAAGGCCGCCGCAGGGATCGCCGATTCATACTCAGCGCTATCGGTGTAGTAATGCAAAATCCCTTCGGTGCGCTGATCATAGGCAACTCCTGTCGCCAACCGCACCGATTGCAAGGTTTCGCGGCTATACAAGCCCAATCGCACCAAGTTTTGTAAGTTGGCCTTGGCTTTAGCCTTGGTACATTGCTCAAGAAAACGTAAGCCCCAGCGCCATTGATGCCAATCGAATTTTAATCGGAATAATAACGGTGCGTCTTCTTCGCCCAACCATTGCAAAGTCTTCCACGGCGCCTTGGGATTGGCCCACGGCTCGGCATGACACACCGAGATTTGCCCACCGTTGGCATAGCTGGTTTCACGCGCTGGCTCTTGTGCGCGCTCGATTACCGTGACCGCATGGCCTTCTTGCGCCAAAAACCACGCCGTTGTTACGCCGATGACACCTGCACCAAGAATAATGACCCGCATCGAACACCCTCCCAAGGCGATCTATTTGTCAGCCATTATGCCCTGTAGCACCGTTCGTCAGCGTTAGATTGTGCATTTTTAATGTTGCAGATCAAAACCAGAAGTGTTGGACACTGACTGCAAAAATGCCGAAAGCATGTGTAATCTGCATAAGCTGCTTTAAACTGTATGGCATTAGCAATGCTAACTATAGAAAACGCATTAATGAATCTGTCATTACGCACCGCAGTCATCCTCGCTATCTTGATCGGCTTATGCTTGCCCGCCACCATCACCGGCTATATTGGCCTGCAGTACGAAGAGCAAGCGGCGCAAAATCAAATCTCGCGTGACCAACAACGCATTGCGGACGTTCTGGCCCTCGGTATGCAAGACCCACTTTGGAATCTCGCGTCAGAATCAGGCCGCCCTTTACTCGACTCATTAATGAGCGACCAGCGCATCGTCAGCATTAAGATTAACGATCAAAATCTCGGTGAGTTTTTATCCGCCAAACAGCCCGAGCGCCAACTGGGACGCACCGCCTCGCTATCACGGCCCGTCATCAAGCAGGGGGTTAAGATTGGCGTGGCCAGCGTCGAATTTTCCGACGGCATCAGCCGGCAACACATCAAACGTAAGCTACAAATTTATTTACTCGCCGTCATCATTCAAGTCGTTTTAAGCTTGGCCTTGATTTTATTGTTACTGAACTCGCGCATTTTACGCCCGCTAAAAAAACTCACTCAGCAATCGCAACAACTGGCCAATCGTCAGCTCAATCAAGCTTTTATCTGGCGTCGCCACGATGAATTAGGGCATTTGGGGCAATCTTTAGAAAGCACCCGGCAAGCTTTGCATGATTTGATTGGCACATTAGAGCAAAAAAATGTGCAACTCGAAGCCGACTTAATTAGCCGCCAACAGATCGAATCGGCGCTGCGGGTGAGCCAAGATCGCTTTCGCCGATTGCTGGAGTCCACGCGGGTTATTCCTTGGGATGCACGCCCAGACGAATGGCGCTTTACTTACGTCGGGCCGCAAGCTGAATCGCTACTGGGCTACCCCATCTCGGTTTGGTATAGCGAAGCGTTCTTAAGCAACTACCTGCATCCCGATGATCGACACCTCGCCTACCCGCTATTTGCTGACAAAATAGCCGTCGGCCAAACCCATGAATTTGAATGCCGATTACTCGCGGCCAGTGGCAAAGCCATCTGGGTGCATTTTTTTGCCACTGTAAGCCAAGACCAAAATGGCCAAGCGCACTTACAAGGTTTTTTATTTGACATCCAAGCGCGTAAGCACAATGAGCAACAACTTGAGCAATATCGTCACCATTTAGAAGACGTGGTCGAAAGCCGCTCACGCGCCTTAGTCACCGTCAACCATGAACTCGAAATTTTAATGACCTCGATTGCGCAAGACTTACGCTCGCCGCTCAAAACAATCGATGGCTTTAGCCAAGTTTTGATTGACGACTACCGCGAAAAACTCGACGGCAATGCCAGTAATTATTTACTGCGCATCCGCAGCAGCACCCAAACCATGAGTAATCGCATCGATGATTTACTCATGCTGCAAGAACTCTCCCGCAATGAGCTACGGCAAGAAGAAATCAACCTCAGTGCAATGGCCCACGACATTATAGAAGAGCTCAGCCTGCTGCAAACCGAGCGAGAGATCACGCTCAACATCCAAGCCAACATGCTGGCTTTTGCCGATCGACATTTAATGCGCATTGCGCTGTACAATTTTTTGGAAAACGCCTGGCAATTTGCCAAGCCAGAGCAAGCGATTCACGTTGAATTTGCCTGCAACACCATTAATGGGCAGCCAGTTTTTTATATCGCCGATCAAGGTATTGGCCTAGAAGCTGAGCAATCCAAACGCTTATTTACGCCGTATTTTCGCTCGCAACACGAATCGCGTAGCTCGGGTATCGGCCTCACCGTGGTGCAGCGCATTATCAGCCGCCATAACGGTCATCTCTGGGTGAAGTCCAATCTGGGCGAAGGCGCGACCTTTTATTTTACCTTGCCAGAAAGCCGCAGTGCACAGTCGGCATAAATCACGCACAGAACACTTGCAAAAAAGAACGATTGTTCTATAATAAGCCAACTCAATCTAATTCACTGGGAACCATTTCATGGACGACAATAAAAGCAAAGCGCTCACTGCCGCATTAGCGCAAATCGAACGTCAGTTTGGTAAAGGCGCCATCATGAAAATGGGCGACAATCAAATCGAAAGTGATCTGCAAGTCGTTTCAACGGGCTCACTCGGTCTTGACTTAGCATTGGGCGTTGGCGGTTTACCGCGTGGCCGTATCGTCGAAATTTTTGGCCCAGAATCATCAGGTAAAACCACGCTGTGCTTACATGTCGTGGCTGAAGTGCAAAAACTCGGTGGCGTAGCTGCCTATATCGATGCCGAAAACGCACTCGATCCAATCTACGCCCAAAAACTCGGCGTCAATGTCTCTGACATGCTGATTTCTCAGCCAGACACTGGCGAGCAAGGTCTAGAAATTTGTGACATGTTGGTCCGTTCAGGTGGCGTGGATATCATCGTCATCGACTCGGTGGCCGCGCTCACCCCAAAAGCTGAAATCGAAGGCGAAATGGGCGATGTTCACGTTGGCTTGCAAGCACGTTTAATGAGCCAAGCACTGCGTAAACTCACTGGCAATATCAAGCGCACCAATACATTGGTTATTTTCATTAACCAATTGCGCATGAAAATCGGCAATATGATGCCCGGCCAAAGCCCTGAAACCACTACTGGTGGTAATGCGCTTAAATTTTATGCTTCAGTTCGTCTCGACATCCGCCGCATTGGCGCAGTCAAAAAAGGCGAAGACATCATTGGTAACCAAACCAAAGTCAAAGTCGCCAAAAATAAAGTTGCGCCACCATTTCGCGTGATCACGTTTGACATCATGTATGGCGAAGGTATTTCTCGTGAAGGTGAAATTATCGAGCAAGGCGTAACGCACAAAATCGTTGAAAAATCCGGCGCTTGGTATAGCTATGGCGGCAATAAAATTGGCCAAGGTCTGGAGAATTCACGTCAATACCTGAAAGACAATCCAGAAGTCGCCGATGAAATCGCCCGCAAAGTCAGAGAAAAACTCAGCGGCGCGCCATTGCCGATCGAAATGGATAAAGGCGACGAACAAAGCGAATAAACTCGCGCCAGCACGCCAAAACAGCCTCACCCTTTTAGGTGGGGCTGTTGTTTTTAGTGCGCCAGCAAAGAGGATTTAAGAGTACATCATGGTTTCAATTCGCAATAAAGCGCTGCAATACCTTGGCCGGCGCGACCATTCCCGACAAGAGCTAGCGCAAAAATTAGCACTCGCCTATCCGGACGTCAGCCCAGAAGAAATTAACGCCGTGCTGGATGATTTTATTGAGCGCGGCTGGCAATCGGATGCGCGCTTTGCCGAGCAATGGGTTTACTTTCGCAGCCAACGCTATGGCCAGCAAAGACTAAGGCATGAACTACAAGAAAAAGGCGTCAACGCCGAGCTCATCGCCAGCGCCCTATTGCAAGCCATCGACAATGAAATCGACACCGCGCGGCAAGTTTGGCAAAAAAAATTCAACGCCGCCCCCGTTGATCATCAAGCACGCTGCAAACAACTACGCTACCTCGCCAGCCGAGGATTTAGCCTGAACGTGATTTACCAAGTCGTGGGCGAGGCAGATGAATTTGACGGGTATAACGATGGAATCGATTCGATATAAAGCCTAGCGTGAGATACCCATATTCAACGGGCAATATTCAAATGACGAGTTGATGATGAAAGCTTCGCGGCATTCCCTCTCCCTTGATGGGTGGGGGTGATACGCCGGCGTATATTTTAAGCTCAACACCCCCATCCCAACCTTTCCCCGTCGAGGGGGAAGGCGTTGAAGTCGATCCGCTCAAGCACTTGTGATACCAGCCATCAACATCAAATCTGAACAACTCCATGCATACGCTACCTACGCCCACAACGCACTAGATTGGCTGCGATGGTACCGTGTGCGTACAATGCGTGGATTCAAATCCACCGCATAAAAATCCATGTCTAACTCAACTGAATCGAATTATGTCGTCAACGCACAGCAACTGGTTTGTGTAGCGAGCTTTTTAGCCAAAGAAGGCCATCAGAC
>NZ_CAMTIA010000059.1 GCF_947072475.1 uncultured Deefgea sp. | reverse complement strand
GTTTTTTCAAACCAATGAAAATTCAGAGGCGACAACTAGTCTGACATAGGGGGATGTCGAGGTGAACACAGCCATTGAACTGTGCAAATTGCTCAAGCTTTTGCAGGAATTCCACCACAAAAATATCCCAATCCTGTATCTGGCTTTCTAGGTGCAGGCTGATGACTTCCAAAATTTGTTCCTGGCGGTGCGCTTTACAATCGATACGCCCTACAAATCGATCCTTAAACAGGATGGGCAAACAAAAGTACCCAAATTTGCGTTTACCAGCTGGAACATAGCACTCCAGTCTATAGTCGAAGCCAAAAATCTGGCTTAGGCGATTGCGGTGGATGATGGCGTTATCAAATGGTGAAAGTAGGTGTACGCCAGTGTAGGTGGGCAATGGCTGTGCGAGTGCGGAGGTTTCAACGTAAGCATTCGGCACGGCTGGGTGATTGAGTGGCTGGATTTCATGGGCGGCGATTTTGGTAGCAAGCAACTCACGCATGGTTTTTTTCAGGGCAGGATCGGTGTGCAGGTGAGTAAGTTGCTCAAAAGTTACGATGCTATGCGCGCGCAGATAGCTTTGTAATAGGTAGCCCGCATAATCGCTATGATCAGGTAAGCGCATATCCAGTCCATCGGGGAGCATGCGCTCAGTCAAATCGTAGACTTTTTCCATCCCAATGCGCTGACTAATCATCAGTTCGCCTTGCAGGAACAATTTTTCCATTGCCCTTTTGGCAGGCCCCCAGTTCCACCAGCTACCGCTTTTTCCTTTGCTTTTTTCCAAATCGCGCATTCGCAATGGGCCTTCATTGCGCACCCTGAGCAAGATGTCGCTCATCAGTTTTGGGTCGATATCACGGTAATAGGACCAGCTGCTATTTTTGACTGCGGCCATGCGATGTTGTGCAAATCGGTAATCCCGCATCGGCAAATAGGCCGCGGCATGAAACCAATATTCGAAAATATGGCGGTTCTCAACCAGCTGATTTAAAAAGACTGGCTGATAATCAGCAACCCGCGTCCATAGCACATGATGATGGGCTCGTTCGACCATTGAAATCGTATCGATCTGAACATACCCAAGATGCTCAATAGCTGCGAGTGTAGCAGCAAGGCCCTGCCCGAAACTTGCATCAGATTGCAGCCCCTGCCGTGCTAGAGCTAGCTGCCGCCACTGTGCATCAGAAATTATATTCATAAGTTTTAATTTTGCAGAACGATCGTTCTTCTTATGGTACTGCTATTTGCTTTTGCCGAATAGCGTGGCAACAAAATTAGTGGTACTTGCTTTATATGCAAGAGGCGATCTACCACTGTTCGCGCCGATTGAAATTTGACCCAGCAGCGTGCCGACTAAATTTATAATAATTGTATCGATTTTAAATATTAATTGAAGCCGATCTGTAAAAACCAACACCTGCTGGCATGAAACTTTTTCGTTCAGTAAAATAAACGTATTATCTCAGCCTAAACATTAATTTAAAGAGCCGTTAATGTCAGAGCACAGCAGTGAAGTTATTTGGGCGCGGAACGGACAAGATTTTATTGGCAATAGGTATAGCCGAAAACATTTGCTTCGTTTTGACGGTGGTATCGAGGTGGCAGGCTCTTCATCGCCGCATGTAGTGCCAATACCAATGTCTGATGCCGCTGCGATTGACCCAGAAGAAGCTTTCGTATCTTCTATTTCTAGCTGCCATATGCTTTGGTTTCTCTCCATTGCCGCTAAACAAAAATTTTGTGTTGACCGTTATTTTGATAAAGCAATTGGCGTAATGGCAAAAAATCTAGACGGTAAAGTGGCCATGTCAGTTGTCACACTTAAACCTGAGGTCGTGTTTTCTGGCGAGACATTACCAACACAAGATCAAATTAATAAAATGCACCACCAAGCGCACGAAGAGTGCTTTATCGCAAACTCGATTAAAACCGAGGTTCGTCTAGAGCCAATATATGCAGACGCTTAGCAAGCGTATTATTTGTGGGCTTTGACTGAAATCAGTCTGCAGTGAGCAGACAATAGTCCTCAATAAGTGACTCTAACTCAATAGCTAGGCAAATATAGTATCGTAACGATCACAAGGAAAAATGAACCAATGATGACCTTTGAAGATAAATGTAATTACGCAATTAAAGAGCTTGAAAACGCTGGAATTTGGAAATCAAACTACAATCCACCAATTTTAAAGTTAGCTCGAAAACTAGGATTTAAAGTGCCATTTCCTCATTACAACTCTTTTTTTACTAACGCGCTTTCAGCCGGGATTTATTTTGGTGTTTTCTGGGGGGTGTTTATGTATTTCATCTTATGGAGTCAACAAAATATGTCGGCAACTAAAATGCTGTCATCGGCCACTCTAGCCGGCGTTTTTTTTGGCTTATCTATGGCCTCATATTATAAATACAGCTTTAAAAAGAATAAATTAACACCTTGGTGTGAAATTAAAAATAACTAACGAGTAAATTCAACAGAACGGTCCAAGATGCGGCTGCTTTGCATTCACAATCAGAGAATCATGATCTTATTCTGAAGTGGTTCGGTAACTGCCATTGATTGCAATTACAGACTAGTTTCGAGCATGACGTGATTTACGGGCAGTAGTCGACCAATAGCGGAGGTTTTGACTATAAAACTGTTTAAGGTGAATTAGCTAAAATGAAAAAATTACAATTTGTTGGCGGGTGTCTATGCGGCAATGTCCGATATGCATACTCAGGTCCCATCCTTGATGCAAATTACTGCCACTGTACCGATTGCCGACGAGTTACAGGAAGTGCTTTTAATGTTGGTGTTCGCATTCGGGCTGCTGAATTTATAATCACACAAGGTGAAGTTCGAGAATTCACCAAACAAGGTGACAGTGGGAATTCACTCACCCGCCATTTTTGTGGCAACTGCGGCTCACCGCTATATACGTCATCACCTCTCCATGATGATTTTCTTTTTATTAAAGCGGGCTCACTAGACGATAGCTCTGCAATTGTTCCAACAGATCAAAGTTGGATTAGCTCTGCAGTATCATGGGCTAATATAAGCCCCGATTTGCCACAGCATCAAAAAGAAAGTGGACAGTCATGAATAGTTTGATCTCTTGCTTGGAGCAATGTCGTGAGCACCCTTATGCTAATATTGTGGAACGGCCTTCTAATTGCTTTTTTTTATACCGCAATACGTTTGCGGGAATCGACCTCAACTGCATCGAAACCGTTAAATCGTACTCATGATTGAATGTCGGCAGTGGGTTGAAAACAGGCGTTGTCGGCCAGAAGCAGCCCCTAGTCTATTAAGGCTAATTATAAAATAATTGGTTAATTAAAAAAAAACGTAAAGCGGAGATGAGAATGAGCAGTATTAGTCTACTTAAATCATTATTTAAGTACAAAGCATGGGCAAATGAAGAGTTATTCAGTTCCCTAAAAAAATTAGATGAGCACACCCACCAAGCTGAACTATATGCGGCCATTCGAATCCTCAATCATATTTATGTCGTAGACCGATTGTTTATTGCTAATTTGCAGGGGACACCTCACGAATATACTGCAACAAATACGACTGAGACGCCTAATTTGAATTCGCTGCTTACTTCTGTTCGTAATGCTGACCTTTGGTATATTGAATATACAGAGAAATTAAGCGAGTCAAAATTGAATGAGGTTGTTAATTTCACTTTTGTTGATGGTGATTTAGGCAGCATGTCTCGCGAGGAAATGCTTGTTCATATTGTCACACACGGCAATTATCATCGTGGTGCAGTGGGTCGCATAATGGCTCAATTGTCAGTCGCTCCTCCTCGGGATATTTATTCAAGATTTCTTCATGCTTCAGAGCCAAATCGCAGAAATAATTAACTACTCAAATTCCCTAACTGCAAACCGTTTATATGAAAAAACTCTTGCGGATTTCTCGCCCAATAAATGAAAAAAATTAACTTAAATGCACAAGCACTATCGCTGTCACATGCATGGCGCTCGACAATTTTAGGGCAAGCTGCGGGTGCAAATATCAAAGTTCTACGAATGGATGAATCAAAATTTTCCGAAGAAGTTCATGATTTTGACGAAGCATTAATTGTGCTTGAAGGAAAAATGAATTTATCACTAAATGGCTATTGTATTGAGGTTAATGCTGGTGAGTTATTTATTGTTCAAGCCGGCATTCCGCATGCGGTAGAAGCTGGGAGTTATGGCACCTTGATTATTGTTGATAACTAATAAATGTTCCGCTTTGGGTCGGGGGCTACCTCTCTGTGCGCGCCCAGGCTAGCTGTAAGTGGCATGAAAAAAATAAAGCGCCCATTTCACATGTTATGAATGAGCTTCAGCAGTTTCGGAGAAATCCTCCATTTGGCATCTTCACTAACGCACGCGTTTTATCTAGCCGTTAGGGACTCATGTTTTTCAACGAATCTCAAGTTACTAAAGTATATTTTTACGAATTAAAAGATATACCTTGGCGGATTTTGTGTCGCTACTGGCTTATGTATGATTTGCCAACCAAATTGCTTATTTCTGCAATTTAAAATTCAGATGCCACTCTATTGATCACGAGAGATTGGCATTTATTTATGCAAATCACCCTCTGAGCTCATCAATGCCAAAAATAAATTCAAGTCAATTCATATTCCTTGGCGTCACTTTTCTTATGGGAATTTGTTCGTCAATTTTTGGGCCATTGCAAAGCTACTTCTTTGTGAATGAGCTGGGTGCTGCACCATCTATCGTTGGCACTTATCTTGCTATATCTAGTTTTGCTACGATTTTGGTATCACAGCTAGTTGCCATGTATTCAGACCGTGGTATCGCTCGGCATAAATTAATTATATTTTCAGCTGCATGTGGCATATTGGCCTTCATCGGTTTTATCTTTATCAAGAATATCTACGCGCTCGCATTTATTGGCCTGACTTTACTGGCCTGCGTGTCCATTGGCGCTCCGCAGCTTTTTGCTCTTGCCGCTGAAGTGTTCGGTGATGAAAATGAGTCTCTAATGGGAACAATGCGTGCAGTAGTATCCATGGCATGGGTAATTGGCCCACCAATGGCCTTTAGCCTAGTTAGTTTATTCAGTTTTAATATGACGTTCGCAATTTTGATTGTTTCATATGCTTGCATTGCCTTTGCCGCGTTAAAGCTGCATATGCCGCTCGCGGTAAAACCTGAGCAGCAAAAATCAGAAAAAGCACCTGAAAATACAAAATTAAATCTCAAGCTATTGTTCGCTATAGCGGGGATGGTATTTTTGTTTGCAGCGGGAACCAATTATACGATGGCCATGCCTTTGTATATTATGAAAATGACAAAACACCCCGAGTGGCTGCCCGGTGTTTTTTTTGGATTGACTGCAGCATTTGAAATTCCTTTAATGTTGCTATCAGGAAGAATCAGCAAAAGAATCAGTCATCAAAAACAATTACTTCTTGCCGCAGCCTTAGGCTCAATTTATTACCTATTGTTTGTAACCGCAACATCCATGATGTTTTTAATGGCAATACAAATGATAGGTGCGGCAAGTATCGCCCTGAGTGCAACAGCAGGGTTACAATTTTTTCAGCATCAAGCCAAAAATAGATTGGGTTATGCGTCGACTTTATATGCAAATTCAATCGTAGGTGGCATGGCGCTAGGGGCTTTTGTTGGCGGCTTATTGGCAAGTAGCTGGGGTTATCAACTTGCGTTGGCGAGCAATGTCATTATGTGCATTCTTTCTGTGATTTGCTTTCGCCTTGCGCGGCAAGCCGAAACCAATTGCATTGCCATTACAGCGCCTACATGTGCGTAATTGCATAGCTGCAATAACCGAATTTAATCCCAGTACAGTCGCCTTAATTGTTAATTAATGCGCTCTGGCACATTACTCAGAGCGCCTTGCAATTGTTGGATACGCGCATGCTGCTCACCAAATAGACTTAACATAGACTGGAAATTATCGGCATTTCTCTTGTCAAGTTTTTGCAAAAGTCCTTCAATAAAAGAGGTTCGGTCTTTTCGTCTTTTATTAATCAGAGAATAAAACGTACTTCCTGTTTCAGCCCAATTTGTATCAATGCTGAGTGCGACATGAGCTCGCGCATATAAGAGCAGTGAGATACTGATTTTTTCTGCTTGGCTGGCATATTTAGCGTAGGTGGCCGAAGATACGCCCAACAAATGCGCCATTTCACCGCGAGATAAATTGTGAAAGTGACGAATTGCCTCAAAGTTTTTCATAACCCTGAAATAGTAATTGGTCAGTACATCATCAAGAGCCTGTTGAAAATTTAGTGCCTCATCATTTGCAGCGACACAATTACTCCACTCAGGCTTGCCTGACAGCAAACTGAGCAGCGAATAAAAATTCTTATCATTCGATTTGGCAATTAAATTGAAATAGGGGCGACATTTCAATTCTTCCGGCGGGAAAAATTTAGCGTATTCGGTATATTTAAACAACAGTGGTAATGGTGCCCCTGTTGTCGCAGACCATCTAGCCGCTGAATGCATTTTAGGCACATCAATTCCAGCTTCATATTTACGATATTGCCCAATAGAAACGCCAAAGCAATTGGCCATTTCTTGCTGCCCGTTTTTTACACATTTTCGGTAATCCGCAAGACTGCGCCCAATTGCATAAGCAATATTGTTCTCGTATTTTTCAAAATCTACGGAAATTGGTTTGCCTATACATTCAACTGATTCAAAACAAAAATAATCCAAGTGAAGCTCTTTTAAATGCAAAACAAAATGGAAGGTGAAATGTACGACGAATCTTGAGATAAAGCCAATGCAAATCATACCGCGCCATTTATCGAGCTACCGGCAAATCCGCCCAGCGCGTGGTCCAATACGGCGATAAGGTGTTCTGCCGCATTTTCCAGCCGTGATTAAATCCCGCAGTGGCAACACGGATTGAGCCTTGTTCCCATTGGCGATTGATGTCGTCCATAACTTTATTGAGTGCCGCACGTTTGATGGGGTCGGCGGTTTGCAGAAATAAATGGCCTTGTGCCGCTATACAGGGCTGCAGGTCACACAGCATTGCGCCTGCTTTGGCGTAGGCAAACCGCGTACGGCGCATTGCTTTTGGGCGTCAATAGCGCAGCGCATTGCGCCGTATGATGACGAATGCATTCAACTCGTCAGCCGTAATGAATGTGGGGTGACAAAGCTGTGCGCATTTCATCGATTCGCGATGGCAGGGGCACGGTAACCATCATTTAAGCTCGTCATTCCCGCGACGTTCTGCGCACCTAAAGGCATGTCGGGCAACCCGCCGCGCTACTGGATCCCCGATAAAAGCACTCGGGGATGACGAAGTAATAGTAGGGTATATATCTGCGGGTATTTTTATTCAATAGCTGCAGCTATATACCCATTAAAAATGAAAAAATTTTAGAGAAGTCCGTGCCGCAAACTCAGGATGCATCATCCTTTACGCTCGCTGCCAATTTCCAATTTCCAATGCCAATGCCAATGCTGTTAAATGATTTGCGTGGCGTGATTGCGTCGGCCCGAGCGTAAGCCTTGCGCAGGGTGGACGTGATTCAGGCGCGCACTTGCAGGGAAATTGGGCGGCATATTGTTGAGTTTGAGTAAGGCGGCGCAGTGCGGGCGGCGTATGGCGCACGGCTGATTCCCAGTCTGGCTGCGAGCTTGACGGTGGAATTTGCTAAGGGGTTTGACGAGCGCAATTTGCGCCATATGCGTGGATTTTTTCAAGCGTTCCCGATTTGGAACGCAGTGCGTACCGAATTGAGCTGGACGCATTACCGCAGCCTGCTGCGCGTTGACAATGAAGCGGCGCGGCGCAGACGACAATCCCACCGTCGGCATTGTTTTGTGCGCTGGCAAAGACAGTTCGGTGGTGAAATATTCGGTTTTGTATGAAAACGAGCAATTATTTGCCACTAAATGCCGTTTGTTTTGCCTTCGGAAGAAGAATTACCCGCTCGAACTAGAGCGCGATCAACAATGGCTGGCAGAGCGTCAACCGTGGTCTCAACTCGACTCAATACCCGATCCACAATAGGTTAGTCGGGGTAATCATTTGGAGTGAGGCGCATGCGCCGAGAATCACTGCAATCAATTATTGAGTTTTGGCGTTAAATTGGACGTTTTATATGATTGGAAGGATTTTCGCGAAGACATTGCCGCCGACCGAATCGGCGGGTTTCGCTCCGATCAACAGACCTTGGGTGAGTTTGCTGCGGCTAGCCCTGGCCAAATTGGGTGAGTTAAAACCCATTGGGTCATAAAGGTGAGATGCAATTGATCGGCTGCTTGCATTGCTCAGATACGCCCGTTGTTACTTTGCCAAAGCTAGATGCTAAATCGACTATTTTTTATGATTCGCTTTCAGAAAATAGTGTTTGGTTCAGCAATGATGAGCCCGCCGCCAATCTGCAGCCGGTAACTACTTGGCTACGCCGCCATTTTCCATCGGCTATTCGTGGGGATTTTCAAGGCAAACACGGCCAGCATGCTTTGCGTGGTCCGGCGCTGGCTGAGCTAAATAAAATTGCACATGGACTCGTGCCTGAGCCATTTGCTGAGTATTTGGCCAAATCTAAAACGCCGAACAGCCGAACAGCCGCATCGACGAATTATTGCCCTTACCAGCGCTAGCAGAAAAATAAGCGTCAAGGTGGTGGAGCGGCTGAGCGCTTACAACAGACCGCAGTTTAAGATGGTTTCTGCCATGAAAAGGTAGGCCGAGATGAGTGAGGAAAATCGTAAAGTTTTGACTGGAGCGCAAAAAGCAAAGGTGGGGGAATACCGAAGCAGCATGAATAACAACGACATCGTCTAAAAACGCTGGAACGTCTGCGACGTCGTGCGCGGCGACGGTATTTCCCCGGCTGCGCACGGTCTCTTGCCTTTGGGTCTTATGATTATCAATGCGGCGGGCAGATTTAGTGCGGGGTTTCGGCGAGGTTGGCCAGTAAAGCGAAGGCGCGGCGATGTTGTTGGATGAGGGTGCTTGTCAGCGCGTTGTTAACACGGTCGGTCTGTGCTTTAAGGGCGTTTAACCCCTGCTCAAGCAAAGAAAGTTCAGATTCGCCTTGGTTCAAATGGCTCAAAAATACGCCAATGCGCGCTAATTGCTGCTGATGTTGCGCAATTAAATCCGGCGGTAAATTGTCGCGCTTTAGCGTGGTTTCGGCGCGAAGTAATAGCGCTAAATTGGGCGAGAGGATTTGCAGTATTGATAGTTGGTGTTGTTGTTGGGCGATTTTTTGACGTTGGGCGAGGGGGCTAAACAGGGTTTCAAAGCTTTGTAAGTGCGCGAGATCGCTCGCTTGTTCCAAGTCCGCTTGTAGTGCGATACCTTGCTGGCCGAGCTTACCTTGTTGCAGTACTTGAGCGACATTGTTTAAATAGTGCTGCAGCTGTTGGCGCAGTTGGCTGCGCGCATAAACGGGCCACAGGGATGAGAAAACCAAGGCCATCATGACGTTACCCAGCAAAATCCCGAATAAGCGATCGCGAATGATTTCAAAGTCGGTTGCAGGGCCAAAGCCTTGCAGCACACACATAAAGAAGGCCAGGCCGATTTGTAAGCCGGCATAGGCAATTCGCTCGCTACCTAAAGAAACCCAAGCGGCAATGGCCGTGCCTGCGGCCACAACGATGACTAGGCCAACAATGCTTTGTAAGTGTGGAAAAATAAATACCACTGTGACGATGCCCATTATTCCGCCAATGATGGCACCGACGATGCGCAGTGTGCCGCGATGTACTGTGGCACCCTTGCTCGATAAAGCAATGATGGTGCAGGTGATCATGCAGGTATGAATGCCTTGCCAATCAAATAAGTTGTACAGCACATAGCACAACATGGCCGCCAAGGTGACTTTGAAGGCAAATTGCAGGTATTCAGGATTGCTGAATGCATCGGCAAGCCATAAGGCGGGTTTGGGTTTGGGCTCGAGCGGATTGGCCAGCGCACTTAAATGGCTTAAGTCGTTCAGCACAAGGCTTAAATCACTGAGCACAAAGTCCACATCGCCATCGGGTGTTGGTTCTGCTGCTGCGTTGCTGCTGCTCGGTAGTGGCGTATTGTCTTGGAGCTCGGCGATTAAATGGCGTAATTGCGCATGAGCGTCGAGCAATATCTGCTGTTGTTCTGCGGTGCGTGAGCTTGGGGATGCAGTGATTAATTGCTGGGTTAAGAGAATGAGTCGGAACAGTAGTGTAAGCGAGTCATTGGCTCGCCAGCGGCTTGGGATGACGGTGCTTTTTTGGGATAAACGCTGTAGGTTGGATAAAGCGTGGATGTGATTGGCCAGCCAATAGGCCGGTTCGGCCGCGTGAGGCTTGAGTGCGAGCACGCCTATTTGATTGGATAGCGCCGTGTCGCAACTGAGTAGGCGTTCGAGCAGTTGCGCGCGAAAGCGCTGTGGGGGGCTAAATTGTGGCGCGAGCACGAATGACAGCATCGTGAGCACAATCGGAAAAGCGATCACGACCCATAGCCACAAGTGAGCGCGAACGATGAGTTCTGGGCTAGGAATAAAATCGGCCAGCGTCATGGTCATCATGATGACAAAACTAATCGCGAAGGCTAAAGGGCCGATTAAAAAGGTGCGCACTAGCCACATGCCGGCAAAAATCACCAGCATCATTGTGGTGATACGTGCCATAGGCATATCGACGAAAGCCATGTTGAGCAAAAGCCCTAGCGCTATACCTACTGTTAATCCCAGTATCAGTAATAGGCCTGATTGCAGGGTGGTGTACGACTCCTCTTTGCTGATAAAGAGCACCATGTAAGCCGCAAGCGCGGCCTCGGGTATTTCGAGTGTCATGGCAATAATGACCACCAAAACAGTGGTGATCACGATGCGCAAAGTGGCACTGGCACGCCCCGAAGTCGGGCGTAACTCGACACGTAAAAGGTCAATTAAAGCATTCATTGCTGGCTAGGGTCGATCAATACCGAAGCGGAAAGACCGATGCGAAATGCCGTAGCGGGCTCTGGATTATCCAGCAACAGTCTGACTGGAAAACGCTGAGCGACATGGACCCAGTTTAGTTTGCGGGGCACATAGGGCATGCCTGCAATGCGGGCACTGTCCTCGGCATGAACCCCAAAGCCAATGCCGTGCACTTTGGCGCTATAGACGCGCTTGGGGTCATTCATTAGCCGAATTTGCGCCACATCGCCCTCACGAATTTTTTGCAGTTCGGTCTCGCGAAAATTGGCTACGACGTACCAATGCCGAGTATCGATTAAGGTAAAGATCGGTTTGGAAGGGGAAGAAAATTCGCCTGCAGCGGTGGTGAGATTGATTACGCGGCCATTAAATGGGGCGCGAACTTCGGTATGCGCCAGATCATATTTGGCGCTAGCAACTGCCGCTTGTGCGCCGACCAATTGCGCTTGTAGCGCGTCGGTGCCACTAATGCTGGCCGTGGCTTGTTGCGCTGCGGTACGGGCCCGCTGCAGCGCGATACCGGCTTCAATTTTTTTGGTGTTGGCAATATCGAGCTGATCGCTAGTGACGTATTCTTTGGCGTGAAGCGGCTCAAGTCGGGCGACGGTTGCCGTGGCTAGTTTTAATTGGGCCTCTGCCGCAGCAACCCCTTCACTAACGCCTTGGGCACCAAAACGCTGAGCATTGACCCCGCGCTGAGTCAGAATGATTTGCTGCTCTAATGATGCAAGCTGAGCTTGAGCTTGTGCTAATCGCAAGCGGTAAGGTTCAGGATCAATCACAAATAACACATCGCCGGCTTTGACCGATTGATTGTCTTGCACATTCATTTTTGCAATCTTTCCTTGGACTTGGGATACGACATCAATCCGATTGGCATCAACGTAAGCATCTTCAGTTTGCGGTGTTTGTTCATTCAAGTTCACCACATACACAAGCAACAAGACGGCACTGAGCAAAATCACCGCACTGATGATTTTTCCCTTGAACGACGAGGTTTGATCTGACATTTTAAGGTTCTTATAAGTGATTTTAAGTCAATGCAACCAGCCAAACCAAGGCACAAGTTATTGCATAAAAAGCCAGATAAATTAAGCCGCGTGGCTGTAGATAGCGGACTAAGTTTAGCCTTGCCAAGGCGGCAACAAGGAGCAATGTCATGGGTAAGGCGATGATCATGGCCGCCAGCCAAGCCGGGAAAAATGCCCCCATAAATAGCATCGGGGCAGCGGCGTAGGCCAGGCTAGAAAATAATAAAATAAATATCACGGCAACGTTGGGCAATGCAAAACTCCTGTGCCAACGACAGTTAGCGAGCGATTTAAAGCGAAGTGAAAATTATCGCACCTCAATGTTTACGCCTCAAGCGTAGGGTTCAGTAATTTTTAAAAAAGTTTAAATGATGGGTTTTATCGTATTAGTTTACAATACAAAGCATAAATCATGCTGCTATCTGTAATTTTTTACCCCGTCTTGTCTGGATTTTAATTTATGCCTCGGTTGTTCCCTTGTGCTTTGCTTGCCTTGCTGTTGTCGAGTGCCTTGGTCTTTGCTGAGGAACTTGCTGCCCCACCTGTAATCCTTCAATCGGGTGCTGAATTTAGGCCGAGCGCGGTGGATGATGGGCGAGTGTGGTCACTGAGCGATTTAATTGACTTAGCGGCCACGCAAAATATTGAGACTCGAGTTGCTTGGGAGAAAGCCAGGCAGGCCGCTGCAGTGCTTGGCATTGCTGAGAGTACATTTAAGCCCCATATTGCGGCTGCGGTGTTGGCCGGGTTTCAGCATGTTTCATTTCCTTTGCCACAAACCGTGTTAACGCCTAAAGGGTATTTTACCGCTGACATCGGGGCGGTTGCGCCCATGCTCACGTTAAAGTGGCTGCTACTTGATGGGGGTCAGCGTCAAGCGAGCGTCAATATTGCGCAACAAAGAATGGTGGCGGCGCAAGTTGGATTTACGGGTCAGCATCAAAAATTGGTTTTTGAAGTGATTCGTCATTATCACTCGCTCAATAGCTTACGCGCTAAGATTAAAATATTTGAAGCGGCTGAATCACAAAGTCAGCAGTTGTTGGCGGCCACGCTGGCAAGAAAAAAATCAGGCATGGCGACTGAGCCCGATGTATTGCAAGCACAGCAGCAATTGGCACAATCACATTATCAATTGACTGAGGTTCGTGCGGCAGAAAGTGAGCTTTATCTGCGCTTTTTGGATATTGTGGGGCTGGCACCTTCTAGTCAGTTGAACATTGCAGCGCAACAGCCAGAGATCCAATCTGCGCTGTTTTTACAATCGATTGATGCCTTGGTGAAACAAGCCTTAGATCATCGCCCCGATCTAAAAATGCGTGAAGCCGAGCTCAATGCTCGAACCGAAGAAATTGAACAAGCTCGAGCAGAAGAGCGGCCTAAGCTGGGTTTGTCGGTGAATGCTGGTTATACCCTCAATACAATTGGTATTGAAGAAAGCAAAACATTGCGTACCACCCAGCCGCAGTACGGCGTCATGCTGTCTTTGGATGTGCCTATTTTTGATGGTGGCTATGGCCATTCCAAAGTCACTTTGGCGCAATCGCGCCGCCAAGAGGCGCAGTACGAGCTTAAGCAAGCTCGTGACCAAGCGGTTCGCGAGGTATGGAAAACCCATAATGCCCTCAAAGTGGCCATGAATAAACGCGCCGCCGCCTTGGCGTTTAAAACGGCAGCGAGCGCGGCTTATCAAGCCGTGTTTGATTCTTACCGTTATGGTGTGGCCAGTCTGATTGAGGTGACCAAGGCGCACACGGATTTAATTCGCGCCCAGGCCAGCGATGAAGAGAGCGTTGGCCTAGTGCAAACCGCTTCGGCAGCATTGGCTTTAGCAACGAGTCTGCTCGACGTGCCGCCTGCGGAAAAATTCATTCAGTAGTGATATCTAGTGCCTTGGCATCGAGCCAAGCATGACTTTTTAGGATCCGCATGCGCATAAAAATCGCTGCTCATGCTTTGGTTTTGATCTGCGCCATATTCTTGAGTGCTTGCGCTACGCGCTCGATAAATCCACCCATTAGCCAGGTTGACGTGAGTGCGGGCTATCGGTTTTTTCATGGTTCAGAATTAAAGGCGCAGGATTCGGAAACCTTGTTTATGCTGGCTTTTTCTGGCGGAGGAACACGAGCGGCGGCGTTCTCTTATGGGGTATTAGAAGCGTTACGTGCCACCCCGATTCATGGCAAGGCTGGAGCCAACAACTTACTCGAAGAAGTCGATTACATCACTGGGGTTTCGGGCGGTAGTTTTACCGCATTGGCGTATGGCTTGTATGGTGAACGTTTATTTGAAGAATATGAAGCCCGCTTTTTAAAGCGAGATGTACAAGGCACATTACTGAGTAAATGGATCAATCCCATTAACTGGCCCAATATGTGGCAGCCGACCTATAGCCGCTCCGATATGAGTCAGGCGTATTACGACGAAATATTATTTAATAATGCCACTTTTGGTGATTTACTCGATAAAAAAGGCCCACGAATTATCGTTTCAGCAACCGAAGCGGCATCGAGTTTTCGCTTTACGTTTGCGCAAGATTTTTTTGATTTAATTTGCTCTGATTTATCTGCAGTTAAGTTATCCAGGGCGGCGACGGCTTCATCGGCCGTACCTATCTTATTTACACCAATTACATTTAATAATTATGGACTTCATTGTGGCGCTAATATTCCAGCGTGGGTCGATGAAGCACTTCAATTAGCTAAAAATAAAAATGATTTACCGATTCGTACTTTGCAAAGAATTCGCGAACTTAAATCGATACAAAATAGTGATAAAAGGCCTTTTCTACATCTTGCCGATGGCGGTATATCGGACAATTTGGGCGCGCGTTTAATTTTAGAATTACTTGAGGCATTGCCACTGATTCAAGAAAAACGAGAGGCCAATGGCGAAGCGGCAATTAAAAATATTGCATTTATCATTGTGAATGCCTCGTCGAGTCCAACGCTGACCTGGGGCACATCCGCTCAGCCGCCTAACGAGCTTGAAGTTGCTTTGCGCGCCATTAGCACGCCGATCGATCAATATTCTTATGAGACCATTTCTTTGATCGAGGATATGGCCAAAGCGCTGAATCAATCACGCCGTTTACAAGGGCAGCTCAATGGTAAGGCCGACTTGCCCATCACCGTTACGCCGATTGTGTTGAGTTTTGCACAAATCGAAGACGACGCTGAGCGAGCGTATTTTGATAATCTACCCACCAGCTTTGTGCTTGCGCCGGAGCAAGTCGATCGTTTGCGGCAGCTAAGCCATACGTTATTAAAAAAATCACCACAATACCAAGATTTAATTCAACGGCTTCATCTCACCGTTGATCGCCGTTAATCGGGTTTGGGTAAGCTGCTTATTCTATTGAGCGCTGGAGCTGCTTGGCATGATAGGCCACGTGATCTTCAATCCAGCTGGCGATGAAGTAGTAGCTGTGGTCATACCCTAGGTGGTAGCGAATTTGTGCGTCGATATGCATCTGCTGGCAGGCGCTTTCGAGTTTTTGGGTGCATAACTGCTCAGCGTAGAATGGATCGTCCAGTCCTTGGTCGACCAAAAATGCTTTTTTGTCGTGGCCTTGCAAAATTAATTCAACGGCATCGTATTGTTGCCAAGTTGCTCTATCCTCGCCAAGGTAGGCGGTAAACGCTTTTTGTCCCCAGCCCACTTGACTTGGTGAAACAATCGGCGAGAACGCCGATATGCTGACATAGTCATTGGGGTTTCTAAGCCCCAGCACCAGTGCGCCATGGCCGCCCATTGAATGGCCGCTGATGGATTTTCTTTCGTTGGCGGCAAAGTGCGTGGTGATCAGGCGAGGTAGCTCGTGCAGGATGTAATCGTACATTTGGTAGTGATTGCACCACGGCGACTGTGTGGCATTTAAGTAAAAACTCGCACCCTGACCCAAATCATAAGCGGCGTCATCGGCGACCGACTCACCCCTTGGGCTGGTGTCTGGGGCGACAATCATGATGCCGTGTTCTGCGGCGTAGCGTTGGATGCCGGATTTGGTGATGACATTTTGTTCGGTGCACGTTAAGCCTGAAAGCCAATAGAGCACCGGTACTTTGCGCTCTTTAGCTTGTGGCGGCAGGTAAACTGCAAAGCGCATTGGGCAGTTGAGTAAGGGTGACTCATGCGTCCAAACTTCTTGCCAACCGCCAAAGCAGGCGTGTTTTTCGATTTGTTGCATAGCGGGTCCCTGAGGAAAGTGGGGCATTGCCGTTGACCGGCAAGCCGTGTGTTGCTGTCGGGCGCGGCTTAGGGATTGATTCGCCGCGAAAAAAAGTCAGCGCGGCGATAAACCCATCGTCAACAGCCCCTAGTGCCAATCAAGATCAGAAATGAATGACAGTTCGGATCGATTTGCCGTCATGCATCAGATCAAATGCGGTGTTAATTTGCTCTAGCGTCATGGTATGAGTCACAAAAGGCGCGAGCTCAATCTCGCCTTTCATGGCGTCTTCAACCATATTGGGTAATTGGCTGCGACCTTTTACGCCACCAAATGCCGAGCCCATCCATGTTCGCCCAGTGACCAGTTGGAAAGGGCGGGTTGAGATCTCTTGGCCAGCGCCGGCTACCCCAATCACAATCGATTGTCCCCAGCCGCGATGCGCGCTTTCGAGCGCTGCGCGCATCACGTTGACATTGCCGATGCATTCAAAAGTATGGTCAAAGCCCCATTTGTTGATATCAAGCAGCACATCTTTAATCGGTTTGTCGTGATCTTTGGGATTGATGCAATCGGTCGCACCAAATTGCTGAGCGAGCGCAAATTTGCTTGGATTGGTGTCGATCACGATGATGCGTCCGGCTTTGGCTTGTCGCGCGCCTTGCACTACGGCCAAACCAATGGCGCCTAAGCCAAAGACGACGACCGAGTCGCCCGCTTGCACTTTGGCGGTGTTGTGCACCGCGCCAATGCCGGTGGTGACGCCGCAGCCTAGCAAGCAAACATGCTCGTGATTGGCTTGCGGATTGATTTTAGCTAAAGAGACTTCAGCGACGACGGTGTATTCGCTGAATGTTGAGCAGCCCATATAGTGGTAGATCGGCTGACCATGGTAGGAAAAACGCGTCGTGCCGTCGGGCATTAGTCCTTTGCCTTGTGTTTCGCGCACCGCAACACAAAGATTGGTTTTGCCAGAAAGACAAAATTCGCATTGTCCGCATTCTGCGGTATACAGCGGAATCACATGGTCGCCCGGTTGAACGCTGGTCACGCCTTCGCCGACTTCAATCACGATGCCTGCGCCTTCATGCCCGAGTACGACAGGAAAAACGCCTTCTGGGTCGTCACCCGATAATGTAAATGCATCGGTGTGGCAAACGCCGGTGTGGGTGTTTCTAATTAAAACTT
>NZ_CAMTIA010000058.1 GCF_947072475.1 uncultured Deefgea sp. | reverse complement strand
GGTTCGGCTTGGGCGGGTAGTAAATTTTTAACAAAAACGCCATTACCGGTTCGAATATCGACCCAGCCTAAGATCTCCAAAACGATTAAAGCTTCACGTACTGATGAGCGACTCACGCCCAGTTGCTGCGATAAATCCCGCTCGGCAGGTAGCGCTTGTCCGGCGATGAACTTGCCTTCTTTTATTTGTTCAATCAATAGCTTAGAGATTTTTTGGTACAGTCGTTCTGCTTTAATAATAGGTAAAGGCATTTACTTCTCCGTCGCGCGAATGCTTTGGCTGCTCCTGATGGAGTCGGCGCCACTGTATCGATAAAACAAGTGGGATCCACTAGAGGATATCCCTTACTTGCGGTGAATGTTCGAATCATTATAATCGATTTTATCAAAAATTGGTCTGACCACTAGGCCATCAGGCTATTTAAAGGAGTGCAGTAATGAAGATGACTTTTCGTTGGTACGGCGCAAGCGATCCGGTTTCTCTGGAATATATTCGTCAGATTCCTGGCATGGATGGCATTGTTTCTGCGGTGTACGACATTCCGGTTGGCGAAGTTTGGCCGGTGGAAAATATTCAAAAGCTCAAGCAAACCATCGAGTCGCATGGCCTTAAATTTGAAGTGATCGAAAGCGTGCCGGTGCACGAAGACATTAAATTGGGTAAACCGAGCCGCGATCGTTTGATTGCCAATTACGCCCAAACATTACGCAATCTGGCGCAGTGCGGATTAAAAGTGGTTTGCTACAACTTTATGCCGGTGTTTGATTGGACTCGCACTACGCTCAGTATGCCTTTGCCCGATGGCTCAAATACTTTGGCGTTTAGCATGGCCGAAGTCGCTCAAATCGATCCAGACCAAGGGATTTCTTTACCCGGTTGGGATAGCAGCTATAGCCCGGCTGAGCTCAAAGCGCTGTTGGCGGAATACGCTTCCATTGATGAAGAAACTTTGTGGGCACATTTGAGCTACTTCTTGCACGGCATTATTCCTGCGGCTAGCGAAGCGGGCATCAAAATGGCGATGCATCCTGATGATCCACCGCGTCCGATTTTTGGCTTGCCGCGCATTATTAAAAACCGCGCTGACTTGCAACGCTTATTGGCGATTATCGATACGCCAGCCAATGGTTTAACGCTGTGCTCAGGCTCTTTAGGCGCGGATTGCAATAACGATATTGTTGAATTAGTTCGCGAATTTGCCGGTCGTGGCCGAATTCATTTTGCGCATTTACGTAATGTTAAAGTCAATGCCGCAGGCGATTTTCACGAAACCAGCCACAAATCGAGCGATGGCTCTTTAGATATGGGGCAAATTGTTCGCGCTTATTTTGAGGCGGGTTTTGAAGGCTATGTGCGTCCAGACCATGGCCGAATGATTTGGGGCGAAACCGGCAAACCGGGTTATGGCTTATATGATCGCGCCTTGGGTGCGGTGTATTTGAATGGCTTATGGGAAGGGATTGAGAAAGCCAAACAGGAGCAAGCACAATGAAATTGCCATTTGAAATTGACTTAAACAATAAAGTTGCGGTCGTCACCGGCGGCGCGGGTGTGTTATGCGCTGAATTGGCGGCCGCCTTGGCCAAAAATGGCGCAAAAATCGCCATTTTGGATTTGAACCCAGTGGCTGCAGAAGCGGCGGCGCAGCAAATGCGTGATTTGGGTGCGATGGCGATTGGGATTGCATGCAATGTGTTGCAGCGTGAATCGCTCGATGCTGCGGCAGCGCGGGTGTTGGCTGAGTTAGGCCCTTGTGATTTATTGCTGAACGGCGCAGGCGGCAATCATCCTAAAGGCACCACCGGGCAAGAGTATTTGGATGTTGATCGTTTGGACGACCCAGAATTGACTAGCTTTTTTGATCTAGATCCCGCTGGCGTTGAGTTCGTGTTTAACCTCAATTTCCTCGGTACTTTGCTGCCAACACAAGTGTTTGCGCGGCAAATGCTGGGCCGTACCGGTTGCAGCATTATCAACATTTCTTCGATGAGTGCATTTTGCCCATTGACCAAAATCCCAGCGTATAGCGCCGCCAAAGCGGCGGTGAGTAATTTTACGCAATGGCTAGCAGTGCATTTTAGCAAAGCCGGTATTCGGGTGAATGCCTTGGCGCCGGGCTTCTTTTTGACGCAGCAAAATCACAAATTATTGATTGATGAACACAGCGGTGAATTCACTGCTCGCGCGCAAAAAATCATTCAGCAAACCCCGATGGGCCGTTTTGGCGAATCGCATGAATTGGTCGGTACTTTGCTCTGGCTCGCCAGCGAAGAAGCGTCTGGTTTTGTCAATGGCACGGTGATTGCCATTGATGGCGGCTTCTCGGCGTATTCAGGCGTTTAAATTCTCCTAGCTATCCTCGGCTTCAGCAGCGTCATCCCCGAGTGCTTTCATCGGGGATCCAGCGGCACAAACTGGATTCCCGCCTTCGCGGGAATGACGATTAAATAGGTTTTTTCGGTTTGCTGAAGCAGAGACGTAATCAGATAATTTTCTGCGATACATCATGGTGGTATTTGGATGCAGGCTAATTTAAATATGACTCACATCTAAATACCCTGTGATTAAAGTTTGAAATTGTAAATATTATGGTTTTGTTGTGTGAGTAAGGTTTGAGATCATCGCGGTCAGCTTGGCGCAGAGCGCGCCCGGCACGATGTAGCAACGATTCGCGTTGCGCTTACTTGGCAATAAACCCATGCAAGGCATTGATCTGGCATACAGCGGGTCAGTGGCAAAAGGACAGCATGATGAAATCATTTATGGATCAGGATTTTTTGCTCGATACCGGCGTTGCCCAGCAGCTTTATCACGAAATCGCTGCCGATTTACCGATTATTGACTACCACTCGCACCTGCCACCCGATGAAATCGCCAACCGAAAGTCTTGGCGCAATATGACCGAACTTTGGCTAGGTGGTGATCATTATAAATGGCGCTTAATGCGTAGCGCTGGGATTGATGAGTCACTCATTACTGGTAACGCATCTGATGAAGCCAAATTTAACGCCTTTTGTTCAGTCTTGCCGCAAGCGATTGGCAATCCAATTTATCATTGGTCGCATTTAGAATTACGCCGTATTTTTGGGATTGATACCCTAATTAATGCCAAAAATGCCCCGCAACTCTGGACTGACATTAATCAAAAACTAGCGCAGATGGATAGCTGGTCGATGCTTAAACAAGCTAATGTTGAAATCGCCTGTACCACCGATGATCCTGCTGATGATTTGCTTGACCATCAACGCATTGCCAATTCGTCTTTAACCACCCGCGTATTACCGGCATTTCGCCCGGATAAAGCCATGCGAATTAATGACGCTGGATTTATCGATTATTTGGCCAAACTCAGCCAATGCAGTGGGGTTGAAATCCATTCATTTAAACAATTAATTACGGCACTGGCGCAGCGAATTGAGTTTTTCCATTTGCAAGGCGCACGAATTAGCGATCATGCCGTCGATTTAGCTTTGCCGCATCAAATCATCAGTGATGCCGAGTTAGAGGTGATTTTCCAGCAGCGTTTAGCCGGTCAACTGCTATCACCCGCCGCGCAATCGCAATATCTATTTGCCATTTTGGCGCAATTGGCCCCGCATTACGCCGCCCAGCAATGGACGATGTGTTTACACATTGGTGCGCAGCGCAATAATAATCAACGCCAATTAATTCGCCTCGGTGCCGATACCGGTTATGACGCGATTTCTGGTATGGATGTTTCATTGGGTTTGGCGCATTTGCTCGATACGCTCGATGCGCAGCAATGCCTGCCTAAAACCATGCTGTTTTGTTTAAATCCCAATTTAAATGAAGTGCTATCGACTTTAATGGGCTGTTATCAAGATGGCTCGATGGCCGGCAAAGTGCAGTTTGGCCCAGCCTGGTGGTTTAACGATCATAAAGAAGGCAATTTGCAGCAATTTATTACCTTGGCCAATCACGGCGTATTTGGTGCATTTGTCGGTATGGTGACCGATTCACGTAGTTTTGCTTCTTACCCACGACATGATTATTTCCGCCGCTTATTGTGCCGCCAAGTCGGCGCTTGGGTGGAATCTGGCGAATATCCACACGACGAAGAGGCATTAAGCCAAATTATTCGTGGTGTATGTTATGACAACGCCAAAAAATATTTCTCATTATAAAAAAAGTCAATCGCCTGCGATAGATCACTAAGAAAAATTAAATGCGGGCTCGATTGCTGGTTTAGGTTTTAGTTATTTAGATAGTTGGAATGGTTTTCTTTAATTAAGGGTGTAATTCAATCATGAAAAAAACATTATTAAGTAAAATGATCGCCTCTGCTGTTATTTTGGGTTTTATTTCTGCGCCAGCAATGTCGGCAGTGAGAATGAAATTAAGTCACAACCAAAGTGTTCAGCATCCAGTTCATGTCTCGATGAAGTATTTTGCCGATCGCGCCAAAGTCCTTTCTAACGGCGATGTGCAGATTCGGATTTATCCAGATGGCTCATTAGGCGATCAAAAAGATTCATTAGAGCAAGTACAAAATGGCGCGATTGCTTTGGCAAAATCCAATGCTTCTGAGCTAGAATCATTCCATAAACCATATAGTGTATTTAACTACCCCTATATTTTTAACGATAGCAATCACTTTTACAAAGTATTGTTTAGCCCGATTGGTAAAGATATTTTAGCGTCTTCAGCATCTAAAGGCTTTATCGGGATTGCTTATTACGATGGTGGTGCGCGTAGTTTTTATGCTAAAAAACCAATTAAATCACCCGCCGATTTAAAAGGCATGAAGATCCGCGTGCAGCCAAGTAAAACGGCGATTGAAATGCTCACCGTCATGGGGGCTAATCCAACGCCATTGTCATTTGGTGAGCTATATACCTCATTGCAACAAGGGGTGGTCGATGGTGCAGAAAATAACCCACCTTCATTTACCTTAAACCGCCATAGCGAAGTGGCTAAGTTTTTTAGTTTAGATGAACACACCATGGTGCCCGATGTCTTGGTGATGTCGACTAAAGTTTGGAATAAATTATCGGATTCAAATAAAAAAGCCATTTTGCAAGCGGCTGAAGAATCAACCAATAAAATGCGCACGCTATGGACAGCCAGCGAAAAGCTTGAATTAGAAAAAGCCAAAAAAATGGGGGTGAGTATAGTTGCTGTGGATAAAAAACCATTCCAAGATGCAGTGAAGCCTATTTTTGATAAGCTCAAAGTGAGTGACCCAACAACTTATGAGCAAATTGAAAAAATCCGCGCCTTAGGTCGTTAATTTAATAGCGAAGCCAATTGGGGATGAAGCACAAATACTTTAGATAATAGATTAAGTATTTGTGCTTTTTTTTCGTCTATTGCTGGATGTAATTAATTACATTTGGCGGTCTTAAATTCTAATTATTTCTTTGTTTTATCGCAATAATTGCAATGCATAAATCGTTGATGATTGTGTGTCGAGAGTTAATTGTCTCTTGATAAATTGTTTTGTCATTAAGTCGTACAAAGGTTATCTAAAAACGTGCGCGTTACGATGAGCTCGATACAGAGACGGGTAATGCCAAGATAAGGTTGTACGGCCGATTGTAAATATATTTATAAGTGGTTAAGGATAATATTATGGAATTGATTAAACGCTGCTTGGATTTTGTTTTATCCAGATTGATTATTTTTCTATTTTCAGTATTGCTCATTTGTATTGTTTGGCAAGTGTTGGCGCGTTGGATGGGGGTGAATAGTACTTTTACCGATGAGGGCGCCCGATTTATTTTTATTTGGGTGGGTTTGTTTGGTGCTTCTTTGGCGCATGGACAAAAACGGCATTTGGCGATTGATTTATTAACCAGCCGTTTAACGGGGCGTCGCAAAGTATGGTCTGATCGACTGATTCATTGCTTGGTAATTGTTTTTGCTGTTTCGGTGATGGTGATGGGTGGGTATATGGCCATGCTCAATACCCAAGGTCAAGTGTCTAGTGCGATGCATATCCCGATGTGGTTTATCTATTTAGCGATTCCCCTCAATGGTTTAGCCATTACTTTTTATAGCTTGCATGATTTACTGCAAGCGATGAAAACGCCACAGTTACAAGGAGCATAATCATGGATTGGTTTGCGCTGTCGGTTTTATTTGGGATGTTTTTTGTATTGATTTTCTTGGGTTTGCCCGTTTCATTTGCCATTGGTTTGTCATCAATTGCCACTTTGGTGTTTGCTGCGGATATTCCGCTCACGTCGGGTTTGATGACCATGGCGCAAAAAATGGCGTCGGGTTTAGATAGCTTTGGCTTATTGGCAATTCCATTTTTTATTTTGGCGGGCAATATTATGAATCGCGGCGGTTTGGCGATTCGTTTGATTAATTTTGCCAAAGTGCTAGGTGGCCGTTTACCCGGTCCTTTACTGCATTGCAATGTACTGGCCAATATGATGTTTGGTGCATTGTCCGGATCGGCCGTAGCGTCCGCCGCCGCAGTGGGTGGGGTGATGGCACCACTACAAAAAAAAGAAGGTTATGATCCGGCGCTCTCAGCAGCGGTGAATATCGCTTCTGCGCCAGTGGGCTTACTGATTCCGCCTTCCAATACCTTTATTGTGTATTCCTTAGTCTCTGGTGGTACTTCGGTTGCGGCGCTGTTTTTAGCCGGTTATTTGCCGGGTATTTTGTGGGGCGGTGCTTTGATGTTGATTGCCGGTTTAATCGCTAAAAAACGCGGTTATGTGGCCGATCAAAAACCAACTTTAAAAGACTTTATTTTTTACGGCAAAGCGGCGATTCCTTCTTTAATGCTGATTATCATCATTATGGGCGGCATTTTGTCGGGTCTTTGCACGCCGACTGAAGCTTCGGCGATTGCGGTGGTGTATTGCTTGGCGCTGACTTTTTTATACCGCGATTTAAGCCTTAAAGATTTACCAAGCATTATTTTGGAATCGGCCTTGGTGACTTCGATTGTGATGCTATTGATTGGCGTTTCAATGGGGATGAGTTATGCGATGGTGTTTACCGATATTCCAGCGACGATTAGCGATGGTTTATTGGCGATCTCGGATAATCCAATCATCATTTTATTAATTATCAATTTGGTGTTTTTGGTGGTCGGTTTCTTTATGGATATGACGCCAGCGATTTTGATTTTTACGCCGATTTTTTACCCGATTGCCGTGCTTGAATTGGGCATGAATCCGATTCATTTCGGGGTGATGATGACCTTTAATCTGTGCTTAGGGATTTGCACGCCACCCGTGGGGAGCTCGCTCTTTATTGGTTGTTCGGTGGCTAAAGTATCGATTGAAAAAGTCATTAAGCCTTTATTGCCTTTATACGGCGCGATTGCCGTGGCGTTGTTGTTGGTGATTTTTGTGCCAGAAATTTCAATGTTTATTCCTAATTTGTTCGGTTACGAATAATTCAACGATAGGTCTACTGCGGCGTGCGGCTTGCCGCCGCCGGAGTGATTTAACATATAAAAGACCTATAGATATACCCACCTTATTTTTATAGCAAGACACTAACGCTTGCTTGATTAACACCGCATATTTGACGGCGATTGAAGTGCCGTCGATTTGAATGGAAGTGATCTCATCATGAATAAAACAGCACAAGGTATCGCTTTAATCGGCGAATGTATGATCGAACTGCGCCGCGAACCCGCGCATTTAAATTATCGCTTTGGTGGTGATACCCTCAATACGGCGATTTATTTGGCGCGCCAGCTCGATGCGGCGTTTGAAGTGCGTTATGTCACGGCTTTAGGCGTGGATGGCTTTAGCCATGAAATGATTCAAGCTTGGCAAGGCGAGCAAATTTGTACCGATTGGGTATTGCAAGATCAGTGCCGACTGCCCGGCATGTATTTGATTGAAACTGAAGACAATGGCGAGCGGCATTTTCATTACTGGCGCAGTGATTCGGCGGCTAAATATTGGTTGCAGCATCCGGCAGCGCCGAGCGTGCTGGCTGATTTGGCGCAGTGCCGCATGATTTATTTGTCAGGCATTAGTTTGGCGATTTTAAGTGCGGCTGATCGTGCTGTTTTGTTGGTTGAGCTGCAAAAAGCCAAGGCCGCCGGTAGCCAAATTGTGTTTGATAATAACTATCGCCAGCGCTTGTGGGAAAGCCGTGAAGTGGCGCAAGCCAATTACCGCGCTATTTTGCAATTGGCCGATATTGCCTTGTTAACGCTAGACGATGAAGTGGCGCTGTATGGCGAAGAATCAGTAGAAGCGGTGATTGCGCGAGCTCAAGCGTGCGGCGTGACTGAGGTGGTGATTAAGCGCGGCGGTAGTGCGTGTATTGTCGCCACCGCAGACATGCAAATTGAAATTTCAGCCGAGCCCGTCACTAAAGTGGTGGATACCACGGCGGCGGGGGACTCATTTGCTGCTGGCTATTTGGCGGCACGTTTGCAAGGGATGGATTATCCATCGGCGGCGATGCAGGCGCATCGTTTGGCAGGGATTGTGATTCAGCACCCGGGCGCGATTATTCCGCGTGAAAATATGCCGATCGCGACGATTGCGGCTTAAGTTTAAACCGCTGGCTGAAGTCTTGCGTTCAGCAAGCCAACGATGTTGTAGATGATGTTGTAGGGTCGGCTTTAGCCGACGATTCAAGCTATGCGCTCGCTTGAAAGTGGGTTCACAAAAATCGGCTAAAGCAGGGCCATAATCAAAAAAAGCCTTATCCCGATGGACTCGGGATAAGGCTTTGTTTTAAGTATGATCAGCGCTAAGTGTGATCAGCGCTAAGGGCGATCACAACGCTTTAGTGCGCGTCGACCCAGAAAAACTTAAGCGCAAATAAGCCGGCCACAATCCATGAGCAAGGGTGGATTTCACGCCAGCGGCCGGTGCCGGTTTTCATTACGCAATAGGCAATAAAGCCCATTGCTACGCCCTCGGTAATCGAAAACGTAAACGGCATCATCACGGCAGCAATAAAAGATGGTACGGCTTCGGTGAGGTCTTCCCAATTGACTTTGGCCAATTCAGAGCACATCAACACGCCGACAAAAATCATTGCGCCAGCTGCGGCATACGCCGGAACCATGGCTGCCAGTGGCGAGAAAAACACCGCCAGTAAAAATAACACCCCAACGACAATTGCCGTTAAACCGGTGCGGCCACCCACTGCTACGCCCGAAGTGCTCTCGATATACGCCGATGTGGCCGAAGTGCCGAGCACCGCGCCACTGATTGAGCTAATGCTATCAACCACCATTGCTTGCTTCATGCGTGGGAAGCGGCCTTGCTCATCAACCATATTGGCGCGAGTGGTTACGCCAATTAAAGTGCCTGATGAATCAAATAAATTAACCAGCAAGAATGAAAAAATCACCCCTGCCAAAGCAATGTCGAGCGAGCCCATTAAATCGAGCTGGCCTAGCACGGGCGACATGCTTGGCGGCATTGCCACCACGCCTTTAAAGCTCACGTCGCCCAAAAAGTAACCCAAGGCGGTCGTGACCGCAATCGAGATCAAAACGGCAGAATGAATGCCTTTTTGCGCGCAGATACAAATAATAAAAAAGCCCAAGGCCCCCAAAATACACGGGATCGACGCTAAATTACCCACGGCGACCATCGTCGCTGGATTGGCGACCACGATGCCAGTATTTTGTAAGCCAATCAAGGCAATCAACAAGCCAATCCCAGCGGTAATCCCGACGCGCAGACTATGTGGGATGTTAACCACCAGCCAGTAACGTACGCGAAAAAGTGTCAGGATTAGCATACCGAGCGCGCCCCAAAAAATCGTGCCCATACCGATTTGCCACGAATAGCCCATACCGGTGACGACCACAAAAGCAAAAAAGGCATTCAGCCCCATCGCTGGCGCAATGGCAATCGGTAGATTGGCAACGGCACCCATCAAAATACAGCTCAGCCCGGTGACCACGCAGGTGGCAACAAACACCGCTTGCGGATCCATTCCCGCGTTCGACAAGATTTGCGGATTAACAAAAATGATATACACCATCGTTAAAAAGGTGGTGACCCCAGCGATGAACTCGGTTTTGGCATCAGAGCCATGGCGCTGTAGTTTAAAAAAACGCTCGAGTAAACTCGTCGGCTCGGCGGGAGAGGGCGCTTGATTCATGGGGTTCTCAAAATAAAAACTAAAAATAAAATACGTCGTTAATCGACGATTTCGTGCGTCGTGCTCCATCGTGCCGCACTGGCGATACAGCTTAAGTATGTGCGGGAACGATAGAATTGCAGACGTGTTTAATAGACAATTTTAAAGCAATCTGCAGCTAAAGGCTGTATTGAGCATTTACATCGAAGGGGCTTGCAATTTGTGAGCGCGGTTTTTTTGCTTTGATTGGGGCCGATGCAACGTTAAATGACGCTGTTCTCTGTCACGCTCAAGTCTGCTGTTTGGCTGGGAAAATCGCAAATATTGGACTTGGAGTCGCATTTCGTTGGCGCGCAGTGTGAATCTTATTTAAATCTTCAGCGCTAACCCTTCCCCTTACACCGTATTCGGGCTAAAGTTACGCGGTTTTTGCCATTCGTCTAATCAAGGTTTTTATTATGCTCGCTATCATCGAGGCCGCAGGCTGGCCCATCTGGCTGATTATCGCTGCTTCTATTGCAACGGTGACCATTATTATTGAGCGTTTGCTGTCCTTACGTAAAACATTGGTGTTGCCGCAAGGTACTTTGGCCAAAGTGGTGCAAGAGTATCGTAGCCAAGGCGTTACGGCAGAAAGTTTGAATAAATTGTCAGCGTCTAGCCCCTTGGGCAAGGTGTTGGCGTCGGGCTTGAAAAACGTCAAAAGCTCGCGCGAAATCATGAAAGAATCAATCGAAGAAACCGGTAGCGCCGTTGCCCATGATTTAAATCGCTATTTATCGACTTTAGGTACGCTGGCTGCGGTAACGCCGCTGTTGGGTTTATTTGGTACCGTTATCGGGATGATCGAGATTTTTGGTTCGCAAGCCCCAAGTGGCGCCGGTAACCCAGCCGCTTTGGCACACGGGATTTCGATTGCGCTGTATAACACCGCCTTCGGGATTATCGTTGCCGTGCCAGCGTTGATGTTTTATCGCTATTTTGCCAGTAAGGTCGATGACTTTATTGTTGAGATGGAGCAGCAGGCGATTAAGTTGGTTGAGATTGTCCACGGCGAACGCCACTAATAAAAAAAACGGCTGCAAAGGCCAAATACTGCGTCACAAAGCGGGCTCGAAATCCTCATTTACATGAGTAAATTCCGGTTTCTCTCCAGCTTTGTTTCTTGTCTTTGACCTTTTCGCTCGTTTTTCGCTTCTCATCATGAAGAAGGCAAAACCTTATGAAATTCAATAAAGGCCGTCGTGGCCGCATCGATCCGGAAATCAACTTTATTCCCTTGATCGACGTGCTGTTGGTGATTTTGATTTTCTTAATGGCAACCACCACGTATTCCAAGTTTGCCGAGCTGAAAATCAACCTGCCAACGGCCGACGCCGTGAAGCAAGAAGAACAACCGCAATCGATTCAAGTTGGCATTTCGGGTAATGGGCAATTAATGATTAATGGCCAACCCGCGCAATTTAATAGCCCCGACGATTTCGCCGTACAACTGCGCCGCGCCGCTGGCAGCAACGCCGAGCCGATGATCGTCATCAACGCCGACGCGCAAACCAGCCACCAAAACGTCGTCAACGTCATGGAAGCGGCAAGAGTCGCCGGTTACGGCAAGCTGACATTTGCCACACAGACCAGTGGGCAGAAGTGATTGAGTTGATATTTGAAAACGGCGCTTAGGCGCCGTTTTCTTTTTCGTTTCGGGATTATTTAGAGCGTAGTGCAATAGCAGTCAATCAATGGTGCGTTAATGGATAGAGATAAATTTAAGCCGGAGTTTGATTTTGTTTATCAGAAACGTGTTTGGCAATGCCCTACATGTGATAGTGGGTACTTAATCCCAAAAGAGATTGATCTGAAGTTTATTGAAAATGCAGAAACAGTCAATTATCGAGATTGTGAAGCATTTGAGTATGATTGGATATCGTATGTTTTTCATGGACAAATTAAATGTAATCTTTGCCCTGAAATAGTCATTGTTTCTGGAGTAGCCAAAATTGAGAGAGATCAATCTCCTGATTGGCCTGAAGTTGATAAAATGATTGAGTATAAAGAGTTGTCGCCGAAATTCTTTCTGCCGGCCATGCCAATAATTGACTTGTCAAGATTTGAGTCTGTACCTGCCAATTTCGCTTTCGAAATTAAAAACTCATTTTCATTATATTGGTGCAATCCAGCTGCATGTATCAACAGCATTCGTTCTGCAATTGAAGTATTACTTGACTATTATTCCGTAAAAAAGAATGAATCTAACGGCAACTTAATTTCTCTTGGGAGTCGCCTTAAAGATTTTAAAAACACAGAGCCTGACAAAGCAAAAATTCTTGATGCAATTAGATGGTTAGGAAATTCTGGTTCGCATGAGCCAAATAGCTTCAGACATTCTGATGCGCTGGATGGATACGAAATCTTAGAGCATTTTCTTGAAAAATTTTTTCCTAAGCCGAAATGTGATCATTTTATTAAAACAAGAATTGAGGCTATTAATAGCGCTAAAGGCCCTGTTAGAGATTAGTGCAAATCAAAGGGGGCAGACTCGATTGATTTCTAGTTTTCCGTGGAATCAATCGAGTCTGACTCCTTTGATTTCTGATTTTGAGTAATAAGTAGGGTGTGCAAATCTTGATTTGCGCACGCGGATACGCCGTATAGATCGGTGCTGAATTGGCGGGTTACGCCTTCGGCTAACCCGCCCTACGTTGGTGATGTATTTTCTTGTGGCTATTGATTGGTAAGGCTTTGCGGGCAATACATCGGTTTTTTGTAATGTTCAGATTGTGTGTTGATGCTGCTTATAGCATCGCAGCATTCCCTCTCCCTTGATGGGAGAGGGTTAGGGTGAGGGTGGTACGATGGCGTGTAGCGCAACGTCCCCATCCCAGCTTTCCTCCGTCAAGGGGGCATCGCGTCACTCAAGCCGTGTAGCGTGGCTTGGGTTTTTAATCTGCGCTGATGCGCTGTTGTTTTTTCTGAATCCAATTGGCGGGGTACGCGGCTAACCCGCCCTACGATGATGTGTTTATGAATATTGAATCTTTTCTCAACCGAATTTGGTATGGCCGCTTAACGATTTGGGCGGTTTTGCTGTGGCCGCTTTCCATGCTGTTTGCGCTACTGGCTAAGCTTAATGCGCTGCTGTTTCAATTCAAAATCAAACCATCAACACGCTTACCGGTGCCGGTGGTGGTGGTGGGTAATATCACGGTTGGCGGTACGGGTAAAACGCCGTTGACGATTTATCTGGCGCAACAATTGACGCAACTGGGTTGGCAGGTCGGGATTATTTCTCGCGGCTATGCGCGCTCTGGCGATGATCGCCATACGCCGCTGGCGGTGACGGTAGAGAGCGATCCGGCGGTGGTGGGCGATGAGCCGCTGCTGTTGGCGCGGGCAAGCAAGGTGCCGGTGTTTGTGGCAAGGCAGCGCGCGAGCGCGGGGCTGGCGTTGTTGGCGGCGCATCCAGAGGTGAATGTATTGCTGTGTGATGATGGTTTGCAGCATTACGCTTTGGCGCGCGATATTGAGCTGTGTGTGATTGATGCTGCGCGCGGTTTAGGTAATGGTTTACGTTTGCCCGCTGGGCCGCTGCGCGAACCGCGTAGCCGCTTAGGGCAAGTTTCGGCGGTGGTATTGAATGGTAGGCCAGATGTGGATTTGCTTAGCGAGCTATACCCGCCGCAGTTTGTGATGCAATTAGTGGCGAGTGCTTGCTATCAATTACACCACCCCGAGATTAAGCGCCACGCGGCGGATTTTGCTGGTGAATCGCTGACGGCGATGGTGGGGATGGGTAATCCTGCGCGTTTTTTTGCGACGCTGCGCGGTTTGAATTACCATTTTAATGAGCAAGCCATGCCCGATCATCATGCTTTTTGCGCTGCCGATTTGCCCGCTAGCGGCGCGATGATCGTTACGGAAAAGGACGCGGTGAAGCTCGCTGCCTTAAATTTAATGGCAGACGGTGATAGAATCTGGGTCTTGCCAGTGACCGCGCAGATTGAACCGAATCTGGCGCAATGGCTGCAAGCTACTTTATCTGCAATTACGGAGTATCAAAATGGACGCTAAGCTACTGGAAATTCTAGTGAGCCCAGTTTCAAAAGGCCCTTTGATTTACGATAAGGCCAAGCAAGAGTTGATCTCCAAAGCAGATCGTTTGGCATTCCCGATTAAAGACGGTATCCCCGTGATGCTGGTGAGCGAAGCGCGTGAACTTAGCCCAGAAGAGTTTGAATAATGAGCTTTGTGGCGATTATTCCGGCGCGGCTCAATTCTACGCGCTTGCCCAATAAGCCTTTGGCCGATATTGGCGGCAAACCGATGGTGGTGCGGGTGGTTGAGCAAGCTTTGCGCTCAAATGCATCCATGGTGGTGGTCGCTGCCGATGCAATGCCGATTCAAGACGCGGTGATGGCAGCGGGCTACGCCTCGTTGTTAACGCGCGCTGATCATGCCTCTGGTACGGATCGCTTGGCCGAGGCGGTGGATCGTTTGGCATTACCCGATGACGCCATTGTGGTCAATGTGCAAGGCGATGAGCCTTTGATTGATCCAGAGCTGATCAATGCCGTGGCCGCAGCGCTGATGGCTAATCCAAGCTGGGCGATGGCGACGGCCAGCCACCCGATTACCGATGCGGAAGAGTTTTTTAATCCCAATGCGGTGAAAGTGGTTTGTGATGCACAGCAAAAAGCGCTGTATTTTAGCCGCGCGCCGATGCCATGGCATCGCGATGCTTTTGCTGCCGACAATGAAGATGCCGACTGGGTATTGCCTGCCAATCTAGGTGCACAAAGACATATCGGCCTATACGCCTATAGAGCGGGCTTTTTGCGCCAGTACCGCGATTTAGCCGTATCGCCGCTCGAGCAAGTTGAGGCGCTAGAGCAATTGCGCGTGCTGTGGCATGGCTTTGCCATTGGGGTGCATATTGCCAGTAGCGCGCCAGCCGCTGGGGTCGATACCCCTGAAGATCTAGCGCGAGTGCGCGCAATTGTTGCCCAGCAGGGCTAATCAGCGAGGTGGATATGCAGATTGTGGCTATGTACGCAGCATTACTGTGCCTGCTGTATCTGTATTTGACCTTTCGCGTGATTAAGCTGCGGCGAAAATATCGTGTCGTTCTCGGCGATCAGCAGCAACCTGAGCTCAATCGGGCGATTCGGGCGCATGCTAATTTTGCGGAATACGTGCCGTTCTGCGTGCTGTTGTTGTTTTTACTCGAAATGCAAAATGCGCCGCATTTATTATTACAAGGCTTGGGTTTGGCTTTATTATTAGGCCGAATCTTGCATGCTTATGCGATTAGTCAGCTTAAAGAGCAGCTTAAATTTCGGGTTGCCGGAATGATGCTCACTTTGATGACCATGCTGATTGCTGCGCTGGCTTTGTTATTTAATACCTTGTTTTAATTATAAAAAATATTCTATTTGCCTTGAGCACTACTGAGTATTCGTACTTTCAAACCACTAGGAAAACACCATGCGATTAATTCTTTTGGGCGCGCCAGGCGCTGGTAAAGGGACACAGGCGAACTTTATCCGCGAACAATTTGGCATTCCACAAATCTCGACTGGCGACATGCTGCGCGCTGCGGTGAAAGCAGGCACGCCCTTAGGGCTAGAAGCAAAAGCCATTATGGATGCCGGCGGTTTGGTGCGTGACGATATTATTATTGGTCTGGTTAAAGAGCGCATTGCGCAAGCCGATTGCGCCAATGGTTTCTTGTTTGATGGCTTTCCACGCACGATTCCACAAGCTGAAGCGATGATCGCTGCCGGTGTAGATATTGATTATGTGGTTGAAATCGACGTGCCAGACGCAAACATCGTTGACCGCATGGCCGGCCGCCGTGTGCACATGGCTTCGGGCCGCACTTTCCATATCAAATACAATCCACCGAAAGTGGAAGGTATTGATGATGAAACTGGCGAGCCTTTGGTGCAGCGTGATGACGATAAAGAAGACGTGGTGTTAAAGCGTTTGGGCGTTTATCACGAGCAAACTGAAGTCTTGGTTGATTTTTATGGCAAATTGGCCGCTTCTGGTCATGGCAATGCACCGAAATACATCAAAATCGATGGCACGCAAGCGGTTGATGTGGTGCGTGAACAAACGCTCAAAGCGTTGGCCGCATAAGCCGTATTGATTTTGCCGGGCTAAATACCAAAAACCACTTTCTATGAAAGTGGTTTTTTATGCCTAATGAAAGTGCCTTTGGACGGTGCTTAGTTTTTTTGGGCTGATGCCTTCAAGCGAGCCATACGCAATCAAAACGGGCGCGTAGCAGGGTGCTTAATCGTATTGGCGCGGGGCAAATTGCACGGTGAGGTCTTTGCTGGCTTTGCGCGCCAAGCGACTATTTTTGCCCAGTAGTAATTTAAGTTGCCAGATTTTCTCCAGGCGCAATGCTTTGCTTGGCTTGAGGTACATGGCGTTGATTACTTGCTTGCCGGCGTGCAAAGCGTCGGGAGATTGTTGGCATAAACGCTCGGCCATTTCAGTGGCGGCGGTTAATGGCGTCTCGGTGACCGTGCTAATTAAACCCAGTATCTTGGCCTCGGTGCCCGTCAAAATTCGCCCAGTAAAGGTGAGTTCTTTGGCGATATCACTGGCGACTAATCCGCGCAGCGTTTGTGTAATGCCCATATCGGGCACCAGTCCCCAGCGGCTCTCCATGATGGATAGTTGACAATCTGGCGTGGATATTCGAAAGTCAGCCGCTAAAGCCAGCTGCATGCCCGCGCCAAAACAATGTCCATGCAAAACGGCGATGACCGGAAACGGTAGCGTTTGCCAGATTAAGAAGGCTTTTTGAAAGACGCTTTGCCCCGGCTTTATTAGTTGCCACATCGCAAACCAGCGATTTTTAGATTGATTTAAATCGTTCAAATCGATTCCAGCGCTAAAAGACTCCCCTTGCCCCATCAGAATGACGCAGCGAATTTGTTTGTTTTTTTTGAGTAGCTTGGCGGTAGCAATTAAATCCATCAATAACGAAAAAGGCATTGCATTGCGTTTTTCTGGACGATTGAGTGATACATAGGCAATGGGGCCTTTGATCTCTAAGAGTAAATTAGGCATGCGATGACTCTTTGATAATGGGCGCATTTGCGCCAGTTTGGCGGGTTGGCTTGGTCGGCGTGTTTGCGTATTTCTTTGCTCAAAGATTGTGCCAGACAACGCGAAGTTAGAAGTAAAAACAGTTGTTTGAAACGCATTGGCGTCGTCATTTATGCGACGGTATGCTATTTAGGGGGAGATGGGCGCTCGTTTTTCTATTGGCGGTAGGTGTTTTCATTGGCGGATTCAACTAGTAAGTGCAACGGCGATGCAGGTCACTAAATGGGTGAA
>NZ_CAMTIA010000057.1 GCF_947072475.1 uncultured Deefgea sp. | reverse complement strand
ACGAAGTAACGGAGATAAAAAATGCCGTTCACTTGGCTTAAGTGAACGGCATTAACGGCTTGCCGTGCTGTTTTTTTATCAGCCCTCGCTCAAGGGCCGCTGTAGTAATTGTTGGCGTAATGCTTCAATGGACTCAAGACAGCAAGCTTGAGCGATTTCTTGCTCACCGTCAGCGCCGATTTTATATAAACCGTAACGCATCAATTGTGGCTGCTGTGTCGTGCTCCAAACGGGGTGAATGGCGTAAGTCATGATCTTCATCACTTTGAGCGCGACGGCAAGAGGCCGTTGATCTATTGCTCTTAGCTTTAATATCGTTGAGATTGAGCAAAACTGAACTACCACTGGTCAGGAAAATGCTGCACTGCATCACTTGCTGCTGTTTTTCTCCGCCCAACACCAATGCCAAGGCTCATACACATAGCCAAAACGATTGTTGCGTGGAAAAGACAAACTAAAACCAAACTCAGCAGCATGCGAATTTAACCAAGCAAATGCCGGCATATTTTCAAATTCTTCCGTCACCACAGGGCCGCCCGGAGTAAAAATATCCACCGCCCTACCTGTATGATGCTCGCTACACCCCGGTGGCGCGAGCACCTGCAGAACATCGTCGATCAGCACGCCAGCAGTCAACTTTTTTTGGATTAACTCCACTTGCCGCGTGCTGGCGCGATAAGCCGATGCAATTTGTAGTTCAACACCATCTTGCCAAGCCGCCCGCTGCATCAGCTCCCATGCCGCGGCGGCAGCAGGAATCAATTGCCAGATTCGGCCATCGTCGCTCACCGCCACATCAATTAATTCAGTGGCCTCAGCAAACAAAGTCAAATGACGGCTTTGCAATAATTCAAAAGGTATGCCCAGCTCTGCCCATGCTAATGCTAGCTCTGGCGTCATACCTGATGGATATGCTTTCATTTAAAAACCTGGCAGTTTAAATGCAGTGCTAATCGGCTTACCTTTTTTGGCTCGCTTACCAATATACGGCGCCATTTCGTTCTCATTTAAAATCCACTCTTGCGCCTTGCCGCCACGCCCAGTGTAATTAATGGTTAACGTTAAGCCGTCGCAAATGGTGATGGCATTGAGCTGATCTTTTGGATCGAGTGCCATGGTAATCACACCACGACCACCGCCAGTGAGTTGCTTAAATTCGCTATACGCAAACAAGTGCAATTTACCTGCCGTCGATAAGCAAGCCACCAATGATGTTTCACGTGGAACAAAAGTCGACACCCGCAGCAATGTCTCACTCTCTTCCAAGCTCAAAAATGCTTTACCGGCTTTTTGTCGACTGAGTAAATTATCAAACAAACAGCTAAAGCCATAGCCACTGGAGTTGGCCAGCACCACCCATTCGCCTAATTTAGCCGCCAGCATTTGGCTAATCCGCGTTTTAGCCACCAAATCGACCAAAGTGGTGACTGGCACCCCATCGCCACGTCCACCGGGCACCACCGAGGCTTGAATCGAATACACGCGGCCATCGCTACCAAATAGTGCAATCTGGTCAATCGTGCGGCATTCAATCGCCGCCAATTGGCTATCACCATCTTTAAAGCTCAAGCTTTGTAAATCAAGACCATGGCCTTGGCGTGCGCGTAACCAACCTTTTTCTGACAAAACAATCGTCACCGGCTCATCGACCACCGCCACTTCGGCAACGGCGCGTTCGGCGTGTTCGATCAAGGTGCGGCGCCGATCGGCGTATTTCTTTTTGTCGGCTTCGATTTCTTTAATAATGAGTTTTTGCATTGCCGCCGGATTGGCCAGCAAGTGTTCTAGCTCGGTTTTTTCGGCACGCAGCGCCGACAATTCTTGCTCAATCTTGATCCCTTCCAGTCGCGCCAATTGGCGTAAGCGAATCTCAAGGATGTCTTCAGCTTGGCGTTCCGATAAATTAAAAGCGGCCATCAACGCCGATTTAGGCTCATCCGAATGGCGGATGATGCGAATCACTTCGTCGATATTGAGCAGAACCAGCAAGCGGCCTTCCAAAATATGGATGCGATCATCCACTTGCCCCAGACGATACTGGCAACGACGCGTCACCGTCACAAAGCGAAAATCAATCCACTCGGCGATTAAATCACGCAGCGTTTTTTGCCCAGGTCGACCATCTCGGCCAATGGTCACGATGTTGATTGATAAGCTACTTTCTAAGCTGGTATGCGCTAGCAGCAAATTCATCAAATCATCTGAGCTTTGCCGTGATGATTTTGGCTCAAATACCAAGCGCACTGATTTGTCTTTACCCGACTCATCGCGAACACGATCGAGCACGCTCAAAATCAATTGCTTGGTTTGCACTTGATCTTGGCTAAGCGCTTTTTTACCTTTTTTCACTTTGGGATTAGTGAGTTCTTCGATTTCTTCTAATACTTTTTGGCTCGACGTGCCGTGTGGTAATTCAGTCACCACCATTTGCCATTGGCCACGCGCCAGCTCTTCTTTTTCCCATCGGGCACGCACTTTCAAGCTGCCACGGCCATTTTCATACGCCGTTGCAATATCTTTATGCGAAGAAATAATCTGCCCGCCGCCCGGCAAGTCAGGGCCTTGGATATACGTCAGTAACTCAGCAGTGGATAATTTTGGATTACGAATCAGCGCGATGCTGGCATCGGCCACTTCACCTAAATTATGCGATGGCATTTCAGTAGCCATCCCTACCGCAATCCCCGATGCGCCATTCAGTAGCAACATGGGTAAACGTGCCGGCAGCAAAACCGGCTCTTGAAATGCGCCATCGTAGTTTGGCGTAAAGTCGGTGGTGCCTTTATCGAGCTCACCGAGCAGCAGGTCAGCCACCGGCGTTAAACGCGCCTCGGTGTAACGATAAGCCGCCGCGCCGTCGCCATCGCGTGAGCCAAAATTGCCATGCCCATCGATCAAGGGATAGCGCAGCGAAAAATCTTGAGCAATACGCACCAAAGCGTCATACGCCGATTGATCGCCATGCGGATGATATTTACCCAACACATCACCGACAATCCGCGCCGATTTCATCGGTTTGGCCGTCGAGCTTAAACCCAGCTCGTGCATCGCGTATAAAATCCGCCGCTGCACTGGTTTTTGGCCATCTTCAATTTGCGGCAAGGCGCGGCTTTTCACCACACTCATGGCGTATTCAAGATAACTTTTTTCGGCGTACAGCCCTAGCTGTACGGATTCACCATCATCAGGTACAGCAGAAACTTGCGTAGCAATAAAACGCCCAGCAGCCGCTTGATTGGATTTCAAGGGCGTTGTAGGCATTTCTACGGGGTCGAGTAAATCATCAGACATGGATCAGGCCAAAGTGAATCTAGCCTCGTATTCTATCTGCCTGCATGGCTAGGTTCAAAGCGCTAACGACAAACAACAAAAGATATATTGAACTCAGGGTATTTGTAAGAATACTGTTATAGTGTGCAAGGCCCATTTTTATTAGCTTGAGCACGAATTGCAAACCAAGATATCACTACGATTTGCCGTGAGTTTTACCTTTGCTGCCTTACTCATTTTGGCGCTATTGCTCAGTAGTTGGCTGCAATTTCAAAACCAAAATAAGGCCATTGAAAACTTAGCTGAAAAAATCATGGCCGAACAGGCCAATGAAGTTCGGCATCAATTGCTGGATTTTTTAGCCACTCCAATTTTAAATAATCAAATTCTCAATAATTTATTTGAAATTCAAACCATCAACGAAAAAACCGATTTAAGTCAACTGAATCAGCCGTTTATTAACACCTATACCCATGTCTTAGGTAATAAACCCGCACTCAGTCTGATCGGCTTTGGCAGCGCAAGTGGCCAGTTTATTGCCCTACTTCGTGATCAACAGATCACGCGTCTCTTGCTCAAAGATCAAAGAACTCAAAACCAGCTTCAGCTCTATCCGCAAGCAGAGATTGGTGCCGAAAGCCAAATCATTCCCGGTTACGATCCCAGAGAGCGGCCTTGGTATCAAGCAGCAATCCACAGCGGTCAAGCCAGTTGGTCTGACGTGTACGCCACATTCGATCAGGCGCAATCGGCCACTTTGTCGTATTCCAGCCCAGTGTATAACCAAGTCAATCAGCTGATTGGTGTTTTGATGAGCGATATAAATATCGATCACTTCAACCAGTTTTTGCTTGAGCAAGCCCTACCAGGTCATGGCGCGATCTTTATCGTTGATCAACAACAACGCTTAGTGACGCACTCCTCTCCACGTAGCGTAATGACCGCTAATCCAGAACCACAGGCCCCCGCACAGCGTACATTTGCCAAAGACAGTGAGCAAGCCCAAATCCGTGCCGCCAGTGCTTTACTCAATCAAGGGGCTAATTTACAAACTCATTTTCAATTACGTGGCGAGCGGATTTATTTTCAATCGATTTCACTGAATAATTTGCCTGGTATCGATTGGCAAATCATTATTTTAATTCCCGAAAAAGACCTGATTGGCAATCTAAAACAAAACCAACGCAATACCGTGCTTGTGATCTTATTGATTGGGCTGGCGGTAGCCATGTTAGCATGGTGGGTATTAGGGCGTATTACTCGGCCTATTATTTCTACCACCTTGGCCGCCGAAAAACTCGGGCATACCGATTGGCAAGCCATACCTAGCTCAGGTATTCAGCTTAAAGAAACCGCCCTGTTGACCAAAACCTTTAATGAAATGGCAAGCAAGCTGGCATTGTCTTTTGAACAGCTCAATCAACAAATTCGCTTTGACTCAATGACCGGACTGATGAATCGCAACGGCCTGGCGGTTGCCATCAATGATTGGGCTTATACCCCAAGCCAGTCGCAACTGATGCTGCTAATTGGTTTAGATGGCTATCGCGCCATCAACGACAGCGTCGGCCATGAGCTCGGTGATGCGCTATTGCAATCGATTTCAGTGCGACTGCTTGAGCATCTGCCACCCAACGCCTTGCTCGCTCGTACCGCCGGCGCTGAATTTACGATTTTATTGCCAGAAATCAGCAGCCCAGAAGACGCGACCTATACCACGCTGCGTTATTTGGCCTATTTCTCAGAAGCCTTTCAAGCCGAACAATCAGCCGATGAAATCGTCGTCACCGCATCCATTGGTGCAGTGTATGAGCGCTTTAAACGCAGTGATTTAAATGATTGGCTGCGTAATGCCAGCGTGGCTCTCGGCAAGGCCAAAGCCAAAGGTTTTGGCTCGTATACTTTATTTGAAGCCGAAATGATAGAGCAATCCATCGCCAAAACACGGCTCACTTCTGAGCTCAAACTGGCGCTAGAACGGCAAGAATTCCGCGTGTTTTTCCAACCGGTGATTGACCTACAAAATGGCGAAACCATCGGCGCAGAAGCGCTGATTCGTTGGGAAAGCCCACGCGGCATGATCTCCCCAGGGGTATTTATCCCCGCCGCAGAAGATTCCGGACTGATTTTACAAATTGGTAATTGGGTATTGCGAGAGTCTTGCCAGCAAATTGCCAATCAGCTCAAAGCCGGCTGGCGGGCTGATTTTGACGTGCATGTGAATGTCTCGGTACGGCAATTAATTCAATCTGATTTTTATGAGCAACTGCAGTTTATTTTGCAAACCACTGGTTTACCGGCACATAACCTCACCCTAGAAATCACTGAATCTTGCTTAGTCACCCAAAGCGAAGTGGTCGCCAAATTAATTCGCCGTGTTCGCGCGCTTGGCGTTGGCATTGCGATTGATGACTTTGGCACCGGCTATTCATCGTTAGCGTATTTGCATCAATTTGATTTTGACTACCTTAAAATCGATCAATCCTTTATCGCCAGAATGCTCGAAAACATTCAAGACGAAGCGATTGTCTCGGCCATTATCAGTATGGCTGCCGGTTTTAAAGTGATTTTAGTCGGTGAAGGGGTAGAAACCGAAGCCCAAGCCAACCGCTTACGCGAACTCGGTTGCCAGCGGGTTCAAGGGTATTTCTTTGGGCGACCTGCGCCGTTAGCGGCATGGTCCGACGATATCATTCAACAAAATGACCAGCAAAAAAACAAAGGTATATTGTCCAATACTTTGATTTAAAAGGATTGGACTAATATACCCATGTTGTTTGAATTTCTATATCGCTAATACCTTGCGCGAATCATCAGCGCCGACCCAAGCTATTTATTCTCATGCTGCAAAACATAATCAATCGCCGCGCAGATGGTGACCACTTGCGCTCGATTGCATTGCTCAGCGCTAGCCTTGGGGCTATCGGGATACACCTCGGTCGTCGTGACATACATCGCATCGGTCATGCCACCGCAAAGACCCAAGGCTTTTTTAGCATAATTGATCACCCCCAATTGCTGCAATGGTTCACCAATCAGGCAGCCTGCTGCATCAGCCACAGCAATATGCGTTACTTGGCTAACCGCAGAGATTAAAGCGCCTTGAAATTCAGGCTGAGGATTTTCGCTATCGCCAACCAAATAAAAGCCATCCGGAATATCGTGATATTCAAAAGCCACACCATCACGAGCGGCTTTAGCCGGACCAAATTCTGAATTGTCGGTATCGGTTGTTTCGTGCAAATCGATATGCAACGCCACTTTTTGGGTTTGTGCGCGAATAAAGGCCATCGCAGCGGCGGATTCTGCGGCTGGGCTATGCTCGACAAAAGCGCGATTGGGATCAATAGCCAGCGGATTCCAGCGATTAATCGTTTCATAAGCCCAAGGGCTAATGCACGGCAAAATTAATAAATTCACCCCAGCCTGATAATGGCTCAATTTTTGGGCAATAAATTGCAATGCCCCTTGCACGCCACTGGTTTCATAACCATGTACCCCACCAGTGACTAAGACCGTTGGACGATGCGCTTGCCAATCACGGCTACGTACAGCAAACAATGGATACTGCGCCAAACCCTGAGGCTGATAGTCCAACACCGCATATTCCACCAACTCGGCCCAATCGGCCAGTGGCGAATCTCGATCTAATAATAAGGCAGTTAATGGGCTAACTACTTCATCCCAATAATTGCGTTTTCTTTGCTGTATCGCCAGCCAATCGGCTTTTTCCTTTGCTTGCCAAGCTATACCCAATGTACCGATCGGATAAATAGGCTGATTTACAGTGCTCGATTTTGTCATGAGGATACGCCTTAAAATTACTCAGTTATTCAACTATACCATCGCAACACCGCGTCGCAAGCGTGCTGGTATGGCGAAAAAAACCGCAGAAAAAAATCCAAAATAATCCAAGCATAAAAAAAGGCGCCCGAAGGCGCCTGATCTTTGTTGCTATCCGTGGCTTATTTGACCGCCGCCGCACCACCAATGACTTCTAGAACTTGCCATTGACCGTTTTTAACGGTGTAAACCGTAATCGCGCCATTATTGATATCGCCTTTGGCATCAAACGAAATCGGTCCGGTAACCCCTTCGTATTTCATTGCGGCTAATTTTGGTAGATATTTTGCTGGATCAGCCGAGCCCGCTTCTTGCATCGCTTTGACCATCATATTCACTGAATCGTAGCAATATGGAGAATACAGCTGCACCTCATTGCCAAATTTAGCTTTGAATTTTTCTAAGAATGCCTTGCCGCCAGCCAACTGATCTTTAGGTGTGCCTGGGCTTGTGGCATACATGCCATCCGCATCCACACCGGCAAGTTTAATGAATTCAGGCGTTTGCGAGCCATCGCCACCCATGATAATGACATTTAAGCCCAGCTTTTTAGCTTGTTTTTTCATTGGCGCAGCTTGAGCATCCATGCCGCCGTAAAAAATCAAATCCGGTTTACTGCCTTTAATGCTGGTTAATACCGCATTAAAATCAGTTTCTTGGTTATTACTAAATTCGCGCTTAACAATTTGCGCGCCAGCGGCTTTGGCCGCAATTTCAAATTCATCGGCCAAGCCTTGGCCGTATGCTGTGCGATCATCAATGATGGCAATTTTTTTCGCGCCCAATTTACTCACCGCGTATTGGCCCAGCACTTTACCTTGCTGTGCATCATTGGCCATTACTCGAAATGCCGTTTTAAAACCTTGGTTGGTGTAATTCACCGCAGTGGCCGATGGTGAAATTTGCGCAATGCCCGCATCAGAATAAATTTTTGACGCAGGAATCGTCGTTCCTGAATTCATATGACCAATAACACCCGCCACATTGGCATCAACAAAACGCTGCGCCACCGTGGTCGCAGTTTTTGGATCACCTTGGTCGTCTTCTGAAATCATTTCTAATTTCATTTTTTTACCAGCAATATCCACTCCACCCGCCGCATTGATTTCATCAATCGCCAGCTTCACGCCGTTTTCATTGTCTTTACCAAAATGCGCAGCTGGGCCAGTTAAAGCCGCTGAATGCCCAATTTTAATCACCGACTGGCTTGGCTCTTCCGCCGCCGCCGGCGTGCTCGCCGCTTCGCTGCCAACAGGCGCTTGTTTACCACACGCAGCCAAACCCATCACGGCCGCAGCAATCAAACTATAAGAAGTGATATTCATTTCAGGACATTCCAAAACAGAGAAAAAGACGGATCGGCATTAATACCAATAATTGTAAGGCTCAACGCATCATGCAGTAGCATGCCATACAGGAATACTAGGGTATTCCTGTAGTCGATCGTCAGTTCAAACTAATGATTAATTTGCAATCAAGCACAGCGGTTTTATTTTTCGAATTTCCAATGAGCATCGCCGCATTACAAAGCGCCTACTTAAAAGCCCCAATATCATATTAGGGCTTTTGTTTTTTACAAAACCTGTAAAGTAAAATATTTAAACTGCATTTCTTGATATTGGCCCGATTTAATGAGTTGGTCTAAAGCTTTATTAAATTTTGCCACCATTTCATGATCATCTTTAGCCAAAGCAATCGCTTCGCCTCGTCCTAATCGTGGATCGCCCTTGATGATATTACCGACATAATTGTAGTCTTTAGCATGGCGTGGATCGCGTAAAAACTCGCCGAACACGGCGCTATCACCAAATACTAAATCCACTTCATTGTTATTCATCCCTAGTAATAAAGCATCGGCATCAGGATAGTGCTTTAGTTTTACTTTGCTATTATCAAATTCAGCTGTCAGATAGTTGGCAAACGTAGTATTTGAAACTACACCAATGGTTTTCCCTGCTAAGCGTTCTGGCGTCATCACCGGCAAAATAAATTGACGACTATTTTTAGCTAAATATGCGGCAGGAACCCGTGCATAAGGTTGCGTAAACTGGACTAATTTTTCACGCTCATCAGTGATCGACATCGTAGCAATAATCGCATCGGCTTTTTTATCTTGCACCGCAGGAATTAAATCATCCCATTCATAACGCTCAATACTGCACTTCACCGCCATTTCTTTGCATAGCGCATTGGCCAAATCAATATTGAAACCGACTAATTGCTGGTTTTTATCTAAATATTCAAATGGTGGATATTTACCCTCGAGGGCAATTCGCAAAAGGGGCTGCGATTCAGTCGTCGCACTGGCGATTTGAGTGGTCGACGTTGAGGTATTTTTTTGTATTAGCGAAAAATACAACACTGGCGCGGCGATGATTGCCGCAGCAATCACAATCCATTTTTTCATGACGATTCATCCATTACTCTGTAAGTAGCAAATCATACGGAGAGCGGATTTTAATCGAATCAGTAGTTTCCCCGCTTGTTTATTATTAAATTTATTAAACAAAAAACATAATCACGTCAAACCACAAAGCGTCGCTATTTACCACGCTATCACCACCACAAAAGCGTTCCGGCAAAATTATTCGCTATACTCAGTCGCTTAAACATTGTGGAGACTAAAATGTTCTTTACTGATAAAAAATACATTACCGATTTAAATGAACAAATTCGTCAGTTGCATGCAGAGAACGCACAACTAAAAAAAGAAAACACAAAGCTAAATAGTGATCAACAATTTATCTCCAGTTTACAAGTGCAAGATAATGGCGATGGAAAATACTATCAATCTTTATTCAAGACTATGGATTTATTTGGTGAGTCGCTCAAATTAAGTGCACACTCTATCGGCCATCTTACCGATAAAATGCAAGCAGAATTACGCTGCGCTGCTGATTTATCTCGCGTGGCCCAAGACAATAATCAAACAATTAATACGATTGCAAATAGCTTAAATCAACTATCCAGCACGGCAATACAATCAGTCAGTGACGTCGATAAACTTAATCAGCAATCTGATCAAATTAGCGGCATCGTGCAAATGATCAAAGAAATTGCCGATCAAACCAATCTATTGGCTCTGAATGCGGCAATTGAAGCCGCGCGTGCTGGCGAGCAAGGCCGGGGTTTTGCTGTTGTTGCCGATGAAGTTCGTAAACTCGCAGAGCGCACCGGATCTGCAACTAAAGACATTAGTCAATTAGTGGGTGATATTCGTACTGAAACCCAATCGGTTAAATCCACAATGAACACCCTGGCCGAGCAAACCGCCCAATTTAGTGCAATGGGCAGCAATGCAGCCAATGAAATGAGTTTATTGATAAAAATTTCCGCCGAGATGGAAACACTGGTGGCTGCAAATCGGCTCAATACTTTTGTTGAAGTGAGTAAAATCGAGCATATTGCATTTAAATTTAAAGTTTACGAAAGCGTTGCCGGTGGCGCTGCCATGCCAAATCTCAATGATCCACATCAATGCCGGTTTGGTCGCTGGTATTACGAAGGTGAAGGCAAAGCACAAGCGGGAAATCATCCGGCTTATCGCGAATTAGAAGTGCCGCATAATGAAATTCATCAAATGGGTAGCCAAGCCTTTAGCGCATGGCAAGCCGGGCAAAAATCACAAGTGATTGAAGCGCTCAATCGAATGGAAAATACCAGTTTAAAAATGATTCATATTTTAGATAAGTTAATTGATTAAACAGCCAAAACTAACTTAATCATAATTTGCTTTGATCGAATTGCATGCGCAACACTTGTTGTAGCTGCTTTTGCCCGATCAAATGCCAGTAACGATTTGACAGGGCTTCAATTTAGCCACAAAAAAACCCGCAATCGCGGGTTTTTATTTTTGGGTATCTCAATAGATGCTTTAAATATAAAGGGCTACAAGCCAATACCTATTATAAGTCAGCCTCAACCTCATTCCCACGTGCTTCCAGCCATGCACGGCGGCTAGAGGCTTCGGACTTACTCATCAACATATTCATCACATCACGGGTATTGGCCGCCACATCGGAATGAATCGACACCCGCATCACGCGGCGCGTGTCGGGATTCATCGTCGTGTCGAACAATTGCTCGGCGTTCATTTCACCCAAGCCTTTGAAACGTGAAATATTCCATGCAGACTCACGTAGTTTTTCACCCTTGAGTTTATCTAAAATCGCAGTCAACTCACCGTCGTCGAGCGCATAAAATTTGCGTGGCGGTTTGTTTTTACCACTGCCACCCACGTCAACGCGATACAACGGCGGCTGCGCGACATAGATGTGGCCGTTAGCCACCAACTGCGGGAAATGGCGATAAAACAGCGTCAGCAGCAACACTTGAATGTGCGATCCATCCACGTCCGCATCGGACATAATAATCACTTTGCCGTAACGTAGGCCGCTCATATCTGCGCCGCTATCGAGCGTATGCGGGTCAACGCCAATGGCGACCGCCATATCGTGGACTTCGTTATTGCCAAAAATCTGATCTTTATCGACTTCCCAAGTATTGAGCACCTTACCGCGCAGCGGCAAAATCGCTTGAAAATCTTTATCGCGACCCATTTTGGCCGAACCGCCCGCCGAATCCCCCTCGACGAGAAATAACTCACAGCGCTCGGTTTCATCCGAGGCGCAATCGGTCAATTTACCCGGCAATACCGCTACACCAGAGGATTTTTTCTTTTCGACTTTTTGCGCGTTTTTCTGCCGCGATTGCGCGGCGCGAATGGCGAGTTCGGCGAGTTTTTTACCCAAATCAACGTGTTCATTCAGCCATAACTCAAATGGCGAGCGCACCATCGCCGATACCAGTTTGAGGCCATCACGACTGGTAAGTTTGTCTTTGGTTTGACCTTGGAACTGCGGGTCGAGCACTTTGGCGCTTAATACAAATGAGCAGCGGCTAAATAGATCTTCCGGCAGTAACTTCACGCCTTTGGGCAGCAAGTTATGAAAATCAATAAACGTTTTTACGACTTGAAACACCCCATCTCGCAGGCCAGACTCATGCGTTCCGCCGGCTGGCGTTGGAATCAAATTCACATACGATTCGCGATTTACGCTACCGTCTTCAGTCCACGTCAGCGCCCAAGCACAACCTTCGCCGCGCGAGAAAACCTCATCTTCACCTTCGATGTATTTTTCGCCCTGCAAAATAGGGATCAGCTGGGTATAACCGGCAACTTGCTCATTGAGATAACCCAACAAACCGTCTGGATAACACCAACGTTTTTCGAGTAATTCACCATTCGCTTGCTCAATATTGAGCGTAACGATCAGCCCAGGCAGAAGCACCGCTTTAGATTTTAATAAATGCTCAAGATCGGCAACCGGAATGGTTGGGCTATCAAAATATTTAGCATCCGGTTCAACAAAAACCCGCGTTCCGGTATCTTTTTTTAGACATGTTCCAGTAACGAGCAAGGGCTCAATCACATCGCCACCAGAAAAAACTAGGCGGTTAATTTGTCCTTCGCGACGAACTTCAACCTCTAGTCGTGTCGACAAGGCATTGGTAACCGAAACACCAACGCCGTGTAAACCACCCGAGAAGGCATAAGCGCCACCGTCTTTTTTATCAAATTTACCGCCAGCATGTAGCTGAGTAAATACCACTTGCACCGTGGGCACACCCTCTTCAGGATGTAAACCAACCGGAATACCTCGACCATTATCCGCAACGCGCATCGATTGATTACGGTACAGCACCACATCAATTTGCGAGGCATAACCGCCAAGCGCCTCATCGGCAGCGTTATCAATCACCTCTTGGCAAATATGCAAGGGATTATCTGTGCGGGTGTACATGCCAGGACGGTGGCGGACTGGATCAAGGCCTTTTAAAACCTTAACGGAAGATTCGTCGTATTTAGGAGCTGCCATTGTTTCACGTGAAACCGGTAAAAATGATTGGAGGGAAGTCTAGCAGAGAAAGCCTGAAACGACATCGTTTCAAATATCCACAACCACGATGTCTTGCGCAAGCCAGGTGCGAATATTCAATATTGAAAATCTAAATTAGATTCAGCCAATCACACTGAGCTATGCATTGAACGCACTCACGTTGATTGATGCGGCTTCAGCATATTTGATGCAGTGCTATCGATGTATAGAATAGTATCAACTTGGGTATATCGATGAAAACCATGATTTACAAGGCTTATAGAGCAATACATTCATTCAATACCCCGACGATATTGAATCGCCTCAGCCAAATGCGGCGTTAAAATCGCCTCACTACCGGCTAAATCAGCAATCGTTCGTGCAACACGTAATACTCGATGATACGCCCGTGCAGACCAGGCTAATTTTTGAATCGCATTTTGCAACATGGCCAAGCCTGCGGCGTCCGTTTGGCAATGGGTTTCCATGGCCGCCCCGAGTAAAGTTGAATTGTTATGACCTTGGCGTGCTAGCTGCCGCGCACGAGCCGCACAAACCCGTTCACGCACCAATAGACTGCCTTCACTTGGCCCCTTGGCCAATAACACCGTATCGGGAATCGCCGGTACTTCGACCACCATATCAATACGATCCAGTAATGGTCCAGAAATGCGGCCTCGATAGCGCAGCACTTGCTCTGGCGAGCAACGACATGCTTTCTTCAAATGCCCCAAATATCCACAAGGGCAAGGATTCATCGCCGCCACCAGTTGAAATCGCGCGGGGAATTCAGCTTGCCGTGCTGCGCGCGAAATATGAATTTTTCCGCTCTCCAGTGGCTCGCGCAATACCTCTAAAACTTTTCGATCGAATTCGGGTAGCTCATCTAAAAACAGCACCCCGTGATGCGCCAGTGAGATCTCTCCAGGTTGCGGAATACTGCCGCCCCCAACTAATGCCACGCTGGACGCCGTATGGTGCGGGCTACGAAAGGGCCGCTGACCGACACTCTGCAGATCAAGTCCATTTTGGCCTAAGGACTGAATCGCCGCCGCCTCTAGCGCTTCAAATTCTAATAAGGGCGGCAATATACCAGGCAGCCGCTGCGCCAACATTGACTTACCCGTTCCTGGTGGACCGATCAGTAATAAAGAATGATTACCCGCGGCCGCCACCTCAAGCCCACGTCGGGCGGCAGACTGCCCCTTCACATCGGCTAAATCAGGATAAATTGGAGTCGCCCTATCCGTTGGCGCTAAAGCTGTAACCAACGATTGAGTGCCAGTCAGATGGTGGCAAACTTCGAGTAAATGCGCGGCAGACAAGATCGTTGCGTTTTGAATTAAGGCGGCTTCATGGCTACTACTGGCACTAATAATCAGTGTTCGTTGTGCATCACGCGCCGCCATTGCGAAGGCCAAGCCACCGCGCACTGAGCGTAATTGCCCAGTTAAACCTAATTCACCTGCAAATTCGTAATCGGCTAAATGCTCACAGGGTAATTGCCCACTTGCAGCTAAAACACCCACCGCAATCGCTAAATCATAATGCCCTGCCCCTTTGGGTAAATCGGCTGGGGCTAAATTAACCGTGATCCGGCGATTAGGAAATTCAAAACCAGCGACTTGCAATGCCGCTCGAACCCGTTCACGAGATTCACGAACTTCAGTATCGGCCAATCCCACTAAATTAAATGCGGGCAAGCCATTAGCCAGATGCACTTCAACGGTAACCGACTGCGCAGATAAGCCATCTAACGCTCGAGAATACAAAACGGCAAGCGACATGATTCATTCACAAATGCTATGCTAATTTATACAGTGTAAGCAGGAAAATCAGATTTAATGGAACAATCAACGATTTTAATGCCTAATTTCCGAAATTTAGGTGTGGTGTTGCGTGCCTTAGTCTTGGTGCATTTAGGTGTCTTGATTTATGTATTTATCAGTATTAACCGCTGGAATGAATGGATCAACAAACTGACTGAGATTAGTTTATGGGTTGAACCCGTCCTACTCATTTCATTAGCAGGGTTGGCAGTAATCCGTACTCCATTACAAAAAATGAACTACCAAAATGCCGTGATCAGCGTATTGATCTGGGTTTTCTGTGTCGCGTTTAGCATATCTAATCTTTTTCAAAATTTAATCCCGCTTGATCAGAGCGTCGTACCTTGGCGCTTTGAGTTTATTACGCTCTGCGTGACATTTTTGCTGCTGCATTATTACCAACTTTGGATTCGCGCCCTATCGCCGCGCTTAGCCGAGGCCAGACTTGTCGCCTTACAGGCAAGAATAAGACCGCATTTTTTCTTTAATAGTTTGAATGCGGTGCTATCTTTAATACGAAGTCAGCCAAAGTTAGCAGAACGGCTACTAGAGAACCTGTCTGAACTCTTTCGCGTAGCCATGGGTACAGAGACAGGTCTTTCCACAATGGCGCGCGAAGTCGAATTGGCGCAAGGTTATCTTGAAATTGAAAAGGTACGTTTAGGTGATCGCTTACAAGTTGAATGGCATATCGACAAGATGCCTAAAAACGCCCTGATCCCACCGTTGATTTTGCAACCATTGCTAGAAAATGCAATTTATCATGGTGTTGAGCCCAACATCGAACCTGGGATTATTCAATTGAATATATTTCGAGTGCGTGAGGAAGTACACATCAACATTCGAAATCCTCTTTTAAATAGTACACCGCTACGACGCGGTAATGGCATGGCACAAGAGAATGTACGCGAGCGTTTACTGCTTTATTATGATGCCGAAGCAAATCTCAGCATCAATACAGGAAACGACTATTATCAAATACATATCATGCTGCCCTATCGGGAGCTTTAACAATGAATACTGCGTTACGACTCTTTCTCGTTGATGACGAATTACCGGCACTCAACCGACTACAAGACCTTCTAAATGATTGCGCCCAAGAATGTCCAAATCAGGTCATTGGCACAGCAACCAATGGCATGAGTGCGCTACCGCAAATTGCAGAGCATGACATTGATGTGGTGATTTTAGATATCCAAATGCCACAAATGAGTGGTATTGAGGTCGCCAAAAAATTAATGCATTTAGCCAAGCCACCTGCCGTTATTTTTGCGACCGCATTTGAAGATTATGGCGTTGCTGCATTTGATGTGCGTGCGGTAGATTATTTACTCAAGCCAATTCGACAAGATCGTCTACTTACAGCATTAAAACGAGTCGTAGAACAAAGGCAGCAACATCATATGCCAAGTAATCAAGCAATCATTGAAGGTGCTCGTAGCCATTTCAGCGTGACTGAACGTGGACGAGTGCATTTAATTCCAGTCAGTGAAGCTCGCTTTTTAAAAGCGGAACAAAAATACATTACATTGCGTACTCGTGATCGTGAATACTTACTTGAAGATTCATTAACTAAGCTTGAAGATGAATTTGGATCAAAATTTGTCCGAATACATCGCAATTGTTTAGTCTCACGCGATAATATTGCTGGATTCGAACGCGAAGTGCAAACCGGTGGCGAGGCACATTGGGTGGTTATATTACGCGATGTGCCAGAGCGATTACCTGTAAGTCGTCGCCAACAACATATTATTAAAGATTTCAAAAAAGGTCATGATGGATAATTTTAGTATTAATACCCCTTCATTATTATTTCCTGCTATTTCCTTATTAATGCTGGCCTACACGAATCGATTTTTAACTATTTCTAGCATTATTCGCCAGCTTTATGATCATCACCGTAGTAATCCACATGTTAATATTTTGCGCCAGTTAGCCAATCTAAGAAAGCGTGTTTGGCTTATTCGTTACATGCAAGCTTTTGGTATTACTAGCTTATTACTGTGCATCATTTCAATGATTTTTATGGCAATTAATTTAGATCAGCTAGCGCAAGGTTTATTTGTTGCTAGCTTAATATTAATGATAGGATCATTAATATTGTGTTTACAAGAAGTGATGGTTTCTGATTCTGCACTAAAGATTTTATTATCTGATATTGAAGATGAGATAAAACAACCTAAAAAATAGATTATACATTATAAAAAAACGGGCTTTAGCCCGTTTTTTTATGCTAGTAAAGCTAAAATCCACATTGAAGCTAAATTAAGCAAACAAATTAATTGTGCTGCACTACCTAAATCTTTAGCTCTTTTTGCCAAGTCATGCTTAGCTAAAGAAGTATGATCAACAGCGGCTTCAATTGCTGAATTTAATAGTTCAACAATCACCGTAACTAAATGACTTGCAACAACAATCGCATGAGCCCATGCAGGCATAACTAGAAAAAACGACAATGGAATACCAATAATCGCCAATAAACTAACTTGGCGAAATGCAGCCTCATTTATCCAACCCGCTTTTAAACCATCAATTGAATAACCCAATGCATTTAATACTCGTTTTGCACCTGTTTTACCTTTAAAGGGACTTTCACTCACTCAGATTCTCCAGTTAATATTAAAATATATCGGCATAACAAATATAACTTGTTAATAAAGCAACTGGCAACGCAACAATCAAACCTAAAAACATTGGTAGCATGGCTAAAAATAAAAATACTCCACCAATCACGGACATAATTAAAATCGGCTGCCAATTACGCCAAAATGCTATAAATGACAATTTCATTGCCTCGCTAGCCTTCATTCCTTGAAGCATAACTAAAATAGGCGCAAAAAAATAAGTACTATAAACAATTAAAAACGAGAATAATATAATAATTAATAGGGTATGCGGAAAATTTGATTGAAAACCCTGTCTTTAGCTCGATCAGTTTTTCC
>NZ_CAMTIA010000056.1 GCF_947072475.1 uncultured Deefgea sp. | reverse complement strand
CCATGCTTTGGGTTTTACCACTTTTCAGATTTTAAAAGGCTCGGTCGCGGTGATGCTGTTGGCTTTGGCTGCGCGGTTTATGGCGGTGGGCTTCCAACCGATTGATAGTGCGATGCAAAGGATTAGTCGCAATCAAGAAGATGCGGCGCGCACCTTGGGGGTGAGCGAGCGCGGTTTATTGTGGCGTTTGCATTTGCCGCTACTGCAAGGCGGGGTGATGACAGCGGTGTTGATGGTGTTTGTCGATGTGATGAAAGAAATGCCAATCACCTTGATGACGCGCCCATTTGGTTGGGATACCTTAGCAGTGCGGGTGTTTGAAATGACGTCCGAAGGCATGTGGCAAAACGCCGCTTTGCCGAGCTTGTTAATTGTAATCAGTGGCTTATTGCCAGTGATTTTATTGGTTAGAAAATCAGAGAGTGAATAATGGCTTTGCTACAAGTTGCTGCGTTGGCAGTTTCATTTGCTGGACGTAAGGTCGTCGAAAATTTGTCGTTTGACTTGCTTGAGGGTGAAATAGCCTGTTTGCTCGGCGCTTCGGGCTGCGGTAAAACCACGGTTTTGCGCGCCATTGCTGGCTTTGAGCCTTTGACGGCGGGGAGCATCGTTTTGGCGGGGCGACAAGTGGGCTCGGCCCAATTGCAAACGCCGGTGCAAGAACGCGGTATCGGCATGGTGTTTCAAGATTACGCCTTGTTTCCGCATTTAACGGTGTCGGCCAATATTGCGTTTGGTTTGCCGAATAAAGACGCCCAAAAAATAGCTGAACTGCTGGAGTTGGTCGGCTTAAGCCATGTGGAAGATCGCTATCCGCATCAATTGTCCGGTGGGCAACAGCAGCGAGTGGCATTGGCGCGCGCCTTAGCGCCCAAGCCGCGGTTGTTATTACTTGACGAGCCATTTTCAAATCTAGATGTTGAGTTGCGTGAGCGTTTGGGGCAAGAGGTGCGGGCGATTTTAAAAGCCAGCGGCACCACGGCGATTTTAGTGACGCATGATCAGCGCGAAGCGTTTGCGATGGCCGATCGTGTAGGGGTGATGCACGACGGGGCGTTGCGGCAATGGGCTGCGCCGTATGATCTTTATCATGAACCGGCGGATCGTTTTGTCGCTAATTTTATTGGCGAAGGGGTGATGCTGCCCGCGCGCTTAAGTGGCCCCAATTGTATTGAATTTGAATTGGGTGAAATTTGCCGCACGGTGCCAATTGAATGCGGTATTGGCACTGAAATGGAAGTGCTGATCCGCCCGGATGATATTGTGCATGTCGATCACAGCCCGCTCAAAGCTGAAGTGGTGGCCAAGGTGTTTCGTGGCGCGCATTTTTTGTACACCTTGGCGCTGCCTTCCGGGCATAAAGTGTTGTCTTTGGTGCCTAGCCATCACAACCATGCGATTGGCGAAGCCATTGGCATTGAGGTTGAATGCGAGCATGTGATTTATTTTAAAGTCGAATAGTGTTTGATTTGCTGTTGCTGGTGATTTGTCTAGGTGAATAGTGCAGTATTAGTTAAAATTAATATAACTAATTACCTCTCTCGCTGGATTTCAAATGCTGCACTTAAGCCGTATGAGTTTAAGAACCAAAATCTTGTTGTTTACCACTGCAGCCATTGTGACTGGCTTTTCGGCAATGATTTTAATCATTGCCAGCAATGCGTATCAATCGGCTAAAGCACAAGGCGTATTGCGTTTGCAAGAACAAGCGCGGGCTTATGCCGATCAAGTTGAAGGTCAGTTTACTGCCGCTTACCAATTACCCATCAATTTGGCGTTGGCGATGACGGGGATGCAAGCGAGCGGTGTGCCTGAGCGCAAAGTGCTCGATAGCCTGATGATGAGCATGTTGGCATCTCAGCCCTTGGCCTCGGGTTTGTATATGGTGTGGGAGCCCAATGCGCTAGATGGTAAAGATGATGGGTATCGGCAGGACTGGCCCAAGCATGATCCCACTGGGCGATATACCCCTTATATTGTTCGTAGTGAAGGCAAAATCATTCAAGATGCGATGCTGGGGGCGGCACAAAAAGCCGCCGCTGAGCCATTTCGGACTAATCCCGAGCAATATCAAGCACCTTACGAAAGCGCGGGTTGGGGCGATTTTTACTTTATTCCCAAGCAGCGTCAGCAAGACTCGGTGACTGAGCCGGCGACTTACGATGTGAATGGCCAGCAAGTGTTGATGATTTCTTTGGTGGCGGCGATTAAAAATGCAGCAGGGCAATTTTTGGGCGTGGCCGCAGTGGATCTGCCTTTGGCGTCATTGCAGGCCAGTATCGGTCAGGCCAAGCCTTTTGGTGTTGGCCAAGTGAGTTTGATTTCAAACGCGGGCTTATATGTGGTTGCGCCGGACGCGGAAAAAGCCGGTAAAAAAGTCGATGCCGCCGATTTTCCAGCCGGCTTTATGGCTGATTTAAGCGCCGGTAAAGCGCTGCGTTTTGAGCGCGATGGCCTGTTGTATGAGTATCAGCCGATCAAAATGGGCAATAGCCAGCAGCCGTGGGCGGTGGGCGTTGTCGTGCCAGAGTCGGTGGTGGTGGCTGAGGCGGTTAGCGTGCGCAATTGGGCGATCTTGGTCGGTTTGATCGCCATTGTGCTGATAGTTGCCGTGTTAGGGGTGGTATTGAATACCTTGATTGCACCGCTGCGCCGTTTAGCTATAGCGATGGAAGAAGTCTCCAGCGGTCAAGGTGATTTAACCCGGCAATTGCCGATTCATGGCCAAGATGAAATCGGCCGCACCGCTCAAGCGTTTAATCAATTTGTGGTCACGCTACGCGGGATGTTTTTAGATGTTCGCTCGCAAAGCGAAGCGGTCAGCCAGGCCAGCCAGCAGTTGGCCGGGCCGGCTGAAACGGTAAAAACCTCGTCAATGCATCAGGCTGAGGCAGCCACCTCAACGGCCGCGAGCGTTGAGGAAGTTACCGTCAGTATTCAGCACATTGCCGATTCGGCGCATGATTTTGAACAAACGGCGCGTGAAACCGGCAAGGAAACCTCGGCCAGTCAAGTTAAAGTCGATGAAGTGGCGAAAGAAATCGCACAAATTCACGCAACAATGGCGCATTTGGTGGCGTCGATGCAAAGCTTGAATACCCAATCGTTGCAAGTGAATCAGATTGTGAAAACGATTAAAGAAATTGCCGATCAAACCAATTTATTGGCACTGAATGCGGCGATTGAAGCGGCGCGCGCAGGCGATATGGGGCGTGGTTTTGCGGTGGTGGCCGATGAAGTGCGCAAACTCGCGGGTCGCTCGGGCGAGGCGACGATTGAGATTTCTAAAATCGTAAACGCAATTCAAGGCGAGATTCATAAAGCGGGCGATCATATGCAAGTAACCCAGCAGCAAGTGGGCGCGAGCGTACAGTTGTCACGCCAAGCGGCCGAATCGATGAACACCGTTCGTGCTGGGACGGAGCAGCTTTTGATTAATATTGGCGACATCGCCAATGCCACGCGTGAACAAGCGGCGGCCAGTACCGACATCGCACAAAACATCGAGACCATCAGCAATATGTCACAACGCAATAGTGACGCGATGTCGGAAGTAGGCGCTTCGGTGAAAGATTTGGAGCAAATGGCCTTACATCTAAAAACCATTGTGTCTGGATTTAAGCTCTAGTCTCGATGGTAAGTTGTCGATGCTTAGCGCAAAAAAGCCGTTCATTATTTGAACGGCTTTTTTGTTTACTACGTTGAAATTATGGGGTATCTCTCTATGGGTTTTTATTGGCGTGCCCTGCAGTTAAATACCCAATTAATAATGGCAATGTTCAGATTACGTGTTGATGGTTTTAAGTGCCTACGGCACGGTGATTTACAGTCGCAGTCCGCGACTGGGACCCTCTTTCTTTGACTCGCCAAAGAAAGAGGGGGAAAGAAAGGCGACCCGAGCGCGCCCAGCTCCGCTGTGCCCTCGATCGTCGTGAGCCAAACGATATAGCTGTTTGTCTCTCTCCTCACTCGGTGCGCTTAGACGGGTTTTTAAGCCCCAGCTCGACGAGCGCGGCACAGCATCAACACCAAATCTGAACATTACCTTAATAATGCTGAGACATCTGATTGGCTGTTGATGTCATGCCACAGCCACAGAATGCCATTCGCGTCGTATTTAAATAAAGCCCTAATTAAATACTGAAATCTTCTGCTGCGGGCTCGCTGAGCGTTTTGACCGCGATGTGGGTGGAGAGAAAAATCGGTCGGGCTAGTTCATACAGTAAGGTGCTGTGTTGCAAGGTGTTTTGTACCTGACGTTTTACTTCGGCCAAATGCAAAGTAATGCCTTTTTGCGCAAGGGACTTGCGAAAATCACGCAAAGCTTCGATGGCGCTGACGTCAATTGAGTTCACCGCCGATAGCACCAAAATTAAATTTTTAGCGCGCGGGTAATCCAATAAATATCGTTCACATTGCTCAACGACTTGATTGCAATTGCCAAAGTACAGACTTTCATCAATTCGAATCGCCACAATGTGGGCGGGCATTTCTACTTTAAAAAACCGCGTATTGCGAAAATGCTCGCTGCCTGCAATACGGCCAATGACCGCCAGATGCGGTTTGCTGGTGCGTAAAATAAACAGTAATAAAGAAACCCCAACCCCAATGGCGATGCCGTTGATTGGGCCAACCAGTAAGACACAGCAAAAAGTCAGTAGCCAAGCGGCGCCATCACGGCGATCAATGCGCCATGCTGCGCGTAAAGAAGCCGGGCTGAGCATTTTTAAAGTGGCCAAGACAATGGTCGCCGCCAATAAAGGCAGCGGCAATAGACCGATCACGTCTTTAAGAAACAACAGCCCCAATAACATCCACGCTGCCGTCATTACGCCTGCTAGCGGGGTGTGCGCGCCCGCACTGGCATTGACTGCGGTGCGAGAAAATCCGCCACTCACTGGCATGCCGCCGACAAACGCAGCCGCCACATTGCCGCCACCGAGCGCGATAAATTCCTGATCGACCGAGATTTTTTCATTGCGCTCAGCAGCGATGGTTTGCGCGATGGTGATGCTTTGTAAAAATCCAGCCAAGCCAATTAACAGCGCAGGCAACCAAAGCTGCTCTAGCGCATTAACGGTGATTTTCGGCGTTATGAAACTTAATCCAGCGCTCGGTAGCGCACCAATAATATGGATTTGCGGCTGGTCGGACAAGGCAAATTGCAGCACTAAGCCAGCAAAAATAAGCACGAATAAAGGCAAAACTCGGCTCATCAGTTGCGCTGTTTTGAATGGGGTGCCCCAGCGTTGCAGTAATGAAATCGTTGGTGCGCCAGTGGCCCACAATAGGGCTAAACCAGCAAGGCCAAAAAGCGTTGGGATGATGTTCTGTTGTTGCAGTGCCGCTGGGGCCGCCATGAGCCAATCAATCAGATTGCTGCTTTGCCATGAAACGCTGAGTAATGCGCCAGTTTGTGTTAGCGCAATCAAGAGTGCCGTCCCCGCACTAAAGCCTTGAATCACCGGGATGGATAAAATTCGCGTGAGTTTACCGAGTTTAAAACTGCCAAAAGACAGCATAAATAAACCCGAAATCAAGGTTAAAGTGCCCGCCAGGGCGATATAGCTGGCGCTACCGGCTGGCGCGAGCGGCATCAGTGCGGTGGCGGCCATTGCCGACGTGATCGCCATCGGCCCAACCGATTGGGTCATGCTGCTGCCCAATAAGGCATAAATTAAGACCGGCGCAATGCTGGCATAAATGCCCGCCAATGCAGGTAAACCTGCAAGTTGCGCATAGGCCAATCCTTGCGGGATAAGCAGCAAGGCCACAATAATGCTGGCACCAAAATCGCCGTAAGCTTGCTCGCGGCGATAGTTGGGCAGCCAAGTTAAAATGGGCCATTTCATCGTGTTTGCAACCGCTCAAATAAATTCATGCCCGCCCACATGGCGATAAAGAAAATAATTCCGCCGACTGAGCCTGCGCCGACGATGACTAAGGCCGGACCAGGGCAGATGCCAGCAATGCCCCAGCCCGCGCCAAAAGCAACGCTACCCAGAATGAGTCGAGCATCAATGGTTTGGTTGTTCGGCAGTTTCATCGCCTCATGCGTGACGAGGGTGGTTGTGCGTTTTTTGGCCAGCGTAAAGAAAATGACCGCCACGGCAATGCCGCCCATCATGACGAAGGCCAAGCTCGGGTCCCATAGTCCGGTGATGTCGAGAAAGCCCTGTACTTTGCTTGGGCTGGCCATGCCTGCTAATAACAGACCCAAGCCAAAAATAAGGCCGGTGATCAGCGCCAGTAGATTTAATTTCATGATGAATAATCCGCCTAAAGAAGGTGTTTGATCAGGTAAACGCTGACAAAGCCGCTACTCATAAAGGCCAGTACCGCGATCAGCGAGCGCAATGAAAACCGCGACAGACCACAAATACCATGGCCACTAGTGCAGCCATTGGCGTAGCGGGTGCCGATGCCGACCAGCAGGCCGGCGATGATCAGCCCGGGTATTGAGGTGACCATGGTTAAAGACGGCAGTGGTGCAAACAGCTGCCAAATCCATGGCGAAATCAGTAAGCCCAATACAAATAAGGCTCGCCAAGTGCGATCGGGTGATCGATTCGCTAAGCCACCCAAAATGCCAGCAATCCCTGCGATTTTGCCCGCGAGCAAAATCAGTAAGCCTGCGGACAAGCCAATTAAAGCGCCACCCGCCAATGAGGCGAGCGGGGTAAAGTTTGCGTAATCAATCTGCATGCGAAGGCTCCGAAGGGGGATTGCCAAGGTCGATAGGACAATACAGCTCGTACAGCACTTTAATGAGGTGCTGAACTTCTTGGCTAGCGAGCGAGTAATAAATTCGTTTGCCATCGCGGCGAGTATTTACCAGACCGGCATGACGTAAAACGCTCAGTTGTTGCGATAAGGTCGGCTGGCGAATATCGAGTAAATCTTCAAAGTCTGAAACGCATTTCTCTCCGGTCACCATTTGGCACAGCAATAACAGCCGATCTTCGTTGCCTAATATTTTGAGGGTTTGCGTTGCTTGTGAGGCAGCAATGCGCATGGCATTCATTGCGTGTGGATCCATTCTGGTCGCCATTAAACAAAAGTTGACTTTATAATATATAAAAATATATTATATGTAAATAAATTTCATAAGGGATGGCTATGTCGCCAATGACGCCGCAGGTTCTGCCTTTTTTTGATTCGGCAAGCTGCACATTCAGCTATCTGGTTTACGACACTGCCGGCGGTCATGCTGCAGTCATCGATCCGGTGCTCGATTTTGATCTCCACTCGGGTCGCGCAGCCACCCATCAGGCGCAAAAAATACTCGCCGCAGTGCAATCGCTCAATCTCACCGTGGATTGGATTGTGGAAACGCACGCGCATGCCGATCATTTGTCGGCGGCGGTTTGGCTGCAACAGCAGTTGGGTGGCCAGATCGCCATCGGGCAGGGGATTGAACAGGTACAGCAAATATTCAAACCTATTTTTGCTTTAGAATCTGAGCTTGCCAGCGATGGTCGCCAGTTTGATTATTTGTTCGCCGCCGATGAAGAGTGGGGTATAGGCAGCTTGATCGCAAAGGCATTATATGTGCCTGGACATACCCCTGCTGATATGGCGTTTTTAATTGGCGATGCGGTTTTTGTTGGCGATACGATTTTTATGCCTGATGTGGGCACCGCGCGCTGTGATTTCCCCGGCGGTGACGCGGCAACACTCTACCATTCGGTGCAAAAATTGTATCAATTGCCCGATGCAACACGGGTATTTGTTTGTCATGATTATTTGCCCTCCGGGCGAGACCAATATCAGTGGCAAAGCAGTATTGCCGAACAAAAAGCACAAAATATTCATTTGCCATTGGGGCGAAGTTGCGACGACTTTGTGGCTTTGCGCCAAGCGCGGGATGCCACGCTGGCTGTGCCAAGCTTAATTTTGCCTTCGATTCAAGTCAATATTTGCGCAGGGCATTGGCCGCCAGCGGACGCGCAGGGCCGACAATTTTTAAAAATACCGTTAAATATGATTTAAGGAATAAAAATGAGTTTAATTCTGGCCTGCCCGCATTGCCAAACCAAAAACAAGCTCGCGGTTGAGCGCATGAGTGAGCAGCCGCAATGCGGCGCTTGTCATCAACCGTTGCTGTCTGGTGCGCCGATTTCGGCGACCGATGAAAATCTATCACTCATGTTAAAACACAGCCCTTGGCCCGTGGTGATCGATTTTTGGGCGCCTTGGTGCGGCCCTTGCCAAACCTTTGGCCCCACTTTTGCCGCAGCGGCGGGCGCTATGGCAGGGCAATTATTATTTGTGAAAGTCGATACTGAGGCGCAGCCCGCTTTAGGGCAGCAATATCGGGTGCGCAGTATTCCTACGCTGTTGGTGATCGAAAAGGGCGTGGAGCTGGAACGAATGTCGGGTGCTTTGTCGGCCGGACAGTTTAAAGCGTGGCTGCAGCAGTTTTTATAAACTGAAGGAGAACAATCATGAATGTCGGTGGTTTGGACCGTACTTTGCGGGTGCTCGTTGGTGGCGGATTAATCTTGGCGACGCTATTGGGCTCGATTGGTGTGTGGGGCTGGATTGGCATTGTGCCTTTAGCGACGGGGATATTTCGCTATTGCCCTTTGTATCGACTCTTTGGCTTAAATACCTGCCCGTTAAAGCAGAAGTGATCGCTCGCTCGGTGTTAGTTGTTTGATTTATGGCTGTGTTACAAAGTAAAAAAGCACCAATATAAAATTGGTGCTTTTTATTTGCAATAAAAATTATCCGGCGCGTAATTTGGCCAGCGGACTGGTTTCCATCCATTTACGAATCCGCTGCGCATCGCCAATTCGGGTGTATTTACCGCTCGAATCCATTAGTACAATAATGACGGGTTTACCATTAATCATCGCCTGCATCACAATGCAGCGACCCGCTTCATTAATAAAACCGGTTTTGGAAACCCCAATATCCCAATCGCTGTCTTTTACTAAAGGATTGGTATTGCGAAATGTCAGCATGCTGCCATTTTTATTAGAAGCAAAGCTATATTCGCTTGAGGTTGAGAATTGATGAATTTCAGGATAACGCTGCGCCGCTTTAACCATTAAACCCAATTCACGTGCCGAAGACACATTGCTCGGGTTTAGTCCGGTCGAATCATAAAAACGCGAATTGCGCATGCCCAATTGTTGCGCTTTTTCATTCATTTTACGAATAAAGGCGTCTTTGCCACCAGGAAAATGATGGCTTAGCGTTGATGCAGCACGATTTTCCGATGACATTAGCGCCAAAAGCAGCATTTCGCCACGAGTGAGTGTCGTCCCTACCGAGAGTCTAGAGCTGGTATTTTTAAGCGTATCGATATCCGCTTCGGTAATGCTAATTAATTCATTCAGTGGTAAATGTGCATCAAGCACGACCATCGCCGTCATTAATTTGGTAATGGATGCAATCGGAATAATGCTGTCGGCATTTTTTTCGTATAAAACTTCGCCCGATTGTTGGTTTAATACCAATACACCACTTGATTGTACGCCGGGATTATTGGCATCCATGCGCGCGGCAATGGTGCGCGTCACTTGAACATCTTGCCGTGCATTGGCAATCGCCAATTTTGAAACGTTAGATTTACGGCTGGTATAAGTGACTTTGGATTGTTTCGCTTTGGTGTTTTTGGCGCTGCTGGTTTTGGTGGTTTTTTTATTAGACGCTGTTGTTTTTAATGCCTTTTTTGGTGGGCTAGCGGCGGTTTTTTTGGGCTTTGCTGCGGGCTTTTTTGCGCTGCTTGACTGCGTTTCTTTGGTTTTTTCTGCGCTATAAGCAAGCGGGGTGTAGGCAATCACACTGGCACTAATCAGCACACATAATGAATTTATAAGCTTAGACATCAATCTTCCCCAACCTATTCGGGCTGTGCATTAGTAATCGGTAATTTATTTTACTGAATAGATTGAAAAATGTCATGTTAAATCAAGTAGTAGTGGTGTTTTTTCAAAGCAACAACTGAGGAGTTGCAAAGCTTGCAAACTTTGTTAGACTGGGATAATGTTGCATTGCAATAAAATGGCCCGTGTCAATTAATCTGCAGAATAAAATCGGAGCAATACACCGTGTTAAATAACCCAGCTATGGACAATTTTTTTCAGCAAATTACTGAAGCGCATCGCCAGTGGACCCAAAATTGGGTGAATTCGCAGCCCAATGCGGAGTCAGTTGATTCGATGCATGCGATGAATGATTTGGCTCAAAAAATGAGCCCAGTGCATTGCGCATGGCTGGGGTCGCAATCGCAATTTTATCAACAGCAGCTCGACTTGTGGTTAGGCCTTATTGGCGCTAAGCCGGTGGCTAAAGTGGCTGAGGCAGACAAAAGCGATCGTCGATTTAATTCGCCAGAATGGGATGCACCGCTGTTTGACTATATCCGCCAAAATTACTTAGTCACGTCAAAATGGTTGCTGGAAATGGTGGGCGCGGCCAGTAGTGACGAGGCCAGTAAAGAGAAGGCGGCATTTTTTACGCGGCAGTATTTAGATGCAATGAGCCCGACTAATTTTGCCTTTACTAATCCGGAAGTGATGAAGCTGGCGCTAGAAACGAAAGGCGAAAGTTTGCAAGAAGGCATGAAAAAACTCATGGCCGATATGCAAAAAGGTGCCATTACCATGACCGATGAAAGTCAATTTGCCATTGGTGAGAATCTAGCGGTGACGCCAGGCGAAGTGATTTTTGAGAATGAATTATTTCAACTCATTCAATACACCCCAACCACCGCCAAAGTGTATAGCCGACCGTTGTTGATTATTCCGCCGTGCGTGAATAAATATTACATTATGGATTTACAGCCGGCCAATTCAATGGTCGCTTATATTGTGAGCCAAGGCTATAGCACCTTTTTAATATCGTGGAAATCGATTGAAGCCAATCAAGGTCATTTGCAATGGGATGATTATATTGAGTCAGGCGTCATTAAAGCCGCCGAAGTGGTTCGCGCAATTAGTAAAGCTGAAAAAATCAATGCCCTGTCATTTTGTATTGGCGGCGAATTATTGACCACCGCGATGCCGGTCTTGCAAGCGCGTGGCTTGGATTGGTTTGAATCGATTACTTTAATGACCGTCATGCTTGACCATACTGAGCCGGGTGAAATTAAGCATTTCATTGATTGGAATTTAATTCGCCAGCGAGAGTCGCAAGTCGAAGGGGTGATTGATGGCAAAGAATTGGCTAAAACCTTCGCGGCATTGCGCTCTAATGATTTAGTGTGGAATTACGTGGTTAATAATTACCTTAAAGGTAAAAACCCACCGCCATTTGATTTGCTGTATTGGAATAGTGATTCGGCTAATTTGTCACTACCGATGCATACTTTCTTTTTACGTAATATGTATTTAGAAAATAATCTAACTAAGCCTAATTCATTTAGTCTGTGTGGTACGCCGATTGATTTAACGTCAATTAAAGTCCCCGCATATATTTTTGCTGCGCGAGAAGATCATATCGTGCCTTGGCATTCGGCGTATTTAAGCAATCGAATTTTGCAAGGACCAAAACGGTTTGTTTTGGGCGCTTCTGGGCATATTGCCGGTGCGATTAATCCAGTTTCGACCAATAAGCGTAATTACTGGGTGAATGAAAATACCGATCAAGACGCTGATGCGTGGCTAGAGCAAGCTGAGTCTCATCCGGGTAGCTGGTGGCAAGATTGGAGTGCTTGGCTTGCACCGCAATCGGGCTCGCAAATCGCTGCGGCCAAAAAACTCGGCAACGCGCAATTTAAAATGATTGAGGCCGCACCTGGCCGTTATGTGAAGGCACGTGTGGTTTAAATTTGGTTTTTCGAGAGAGCAAGGCGATTCGCCTTGCTTTTTTATTGTGTATTGACTTACAAACTTACTTGCAAATTATTTAAATTAACGAGGTTTTGTATGACAGAGGTTGTTATTGTTGCCGCATATCGTACCGCGCTAGGTAATTTTTCTGGCGCTTTGGCCAAAGTATCGGCACCCGAATTGGGTGCTACGGTGATTCGTGGCTTGCTGGCTAAAACCGGTTTGGCCGCTGAGCAAGTGAGTGAAGTGATTTTAGGTAATGTATTAACCGCCGGATTGGGACAAAACCCAGCGCGTCAGTCGGTTCGTCTTGCCGGTTTGCCAGATGCGGTACCGGGCTTGACGATTAATCAGGTGTGCGGCTCTGGTTTGAAGGCCGTGGCATTGGGCGTGCAAGCGATTTTGGCTGGCGATAGCGAGATTGTGATCGCCGGTGGTCAAGAAAACATGAGCGCAACGCCGCATTTACTTAATGGTAGCCGCGATGGCTTTCGGATGGGCAATGCCAACCTGATTGACAGTATGGTGTATGACGGCTTAACCGATGTTTACAATCAATACCATATGGGCGTAACGGCTGAAAATATTGCTAAAAAATACGCAATTAGCCGTGAAGAGCAAGACGCTTTGGCGTTAACGTCGCAGCAACGCGCGGCTGCAGCGCAAGCGGCAGGCCGATTCGCCGATGAAATCCTACCGGTGAGCATCCCGCAGCGTAAGGGTGATCCGGTTATTTTTGATCAAGACGAATTTATTAAACCGGCGACGACTGCCGAGTCTTTGGCTAAATTGCGGGCCGCTTTTGATAAAGCCGGTACGGTCACCGCTGGCAATGCATCGGGTATTAATGACGGCGCAGCAGCGGTATTGTTGATGACGCGTGAACGTGCGGATGCCTTGGGCTTAAAGCCAATGGCGGCGATTCGTGCCTCGGCGAGCACTGGCGTTGATCCAACGATTATGGGGATGGGGCCAGTTTTGGCGAGCCAAACTGCACTTAAGCGTGCCGGTTGGGATTTAGATAGCGTGGATTTGATTGAAGCCAATGAAGCCTTTGCAGCGCAAGCTTTGGGTGTGGCGCGTGAAATGAAATGGGATATGAGTAAAGTCAATGTCAACGGCGGTGCGATTGCACTGGGTCATCCGGTGGGCGCATCCGGTTGCCGTGTGTTGGTGACATTGCTGCATGAAATGGTTCGCCGCGACGCTAAACGCGGTTTGGCAACGCTGTGTATCGGCGGTGGTATGGGTGTTGCGCTGTGCGTTGAACGTTAAAAAAAGGCTGCAGTGAATCGCTGCAGCCTTGTCTTTAATAATGAGTATTTATTGCTAGGCCTTTATCAATAAGGTCTAGGGTCTGTTGACTTTTGGTTTTCCGCCGCGCTGGAGTGCTTTTCGCTGCGAATCAAGGCGTAGTAAGCGAAGCATAGTCATTCTATGTGAGCTTGCTACAACACAGAGTCGCCGCGAAAAGCGCCCAGCCCGCAGGGTTTGACGGCGGCTTTTTTAAAATAAAGTCAGCCTGATGCTGCGTTACAAAGCGCTGGCGTAGAATGACTACGCTGCACGCTTCGTGCCTTGCCTCAGGCCCAAAGCCGCACAAACGCGGCTGGCAAACCAAACGTCAACAGACCCGATTAAATACCTATTTTTTTAGCGAGTCACGAATTTCGCGCAATAGCACAATATCTTCGGGTGTTGCCGCCGGTGCCGCCTCAGGTGCGGGCTTATTGCGGTTCATTTTGTTAATGGCTTTAACCAGCATAAAAATTGCAAAAGCCACCACCATAAAGCTAATCAGCGAGTTTAAAAACATCCCTAAATTCATCGTGACCGCGCCTGCATCTTGCGCGGCTTTGAGCGTGGCATACGGCCCAGCGATTTTGCCATCGGCCAAGGTGACAAATAAATTGGTGAAGTCGACCTTGCCGATTAAAAAACCAATCGGCGGCATAATGATGTCTTTGACCAGTGAATCGACAATCTTACCAAAAGCCGCTCCAATCACGACACCAATCGCCAAATCAATCACATTGCCGCGCATGGCAAATTCACGAAACTCTTTAAACATAAGCTAGCCCCTAAAAAGAAAAGGATTTGTACCACAGTTTGATGTAAGCATGCATGGTTTTGGCAGCAAACTGTGGCGTGTCTGCTGAGTTTAGTCTTTCACTGCCGTGAGATAACAAGTGATTTCTTCGCGGTCATGAAATAATTGCTTGGCTGTTAATTTGTAAGAGATGTCGGCTTTTTTTAATTTTTGATCAATCAATGCAAAGCATTTCTCAACTTCGAGATGGCGCTTTTTCATCGGCAGTTTCAAATTAAAAATAGCGCGGCGCGCATTGCCAGAAGCGACCCATTTGGCAATCAGATCGGCGATGCGAATCGGTTGCTCAACCATGTCGCACACTAGCCAATCGACTGGGTTTTTCGGGCGATATTTAAAGCCATCGTCACGCACATGTTTGACTTGATGATGGCCGTCCATGCTGCCTTTCATTGGGCCATTATCCACCGCGAATACTTTCAAACCCCGCGCAACCAGTTGATAGGTCCAACCCCCCGGCGCGGCACCAAGATCGACCGCCGTCATGCCTTCACGAAATTTACGCTCTGGCTCATCGACCAATACCAGAATGGCTTCGAGCATTTTGAGTGTTGAGCGGCTAGGGGCGTCAGACGGCATGCGTAAACGTGGAATGCCATTGAGCCAATCGGTGGCGCGAACCGGACGTGAAGCAACCATGACTTCATTTTGCGCTGGGAAAAATAAATGCAAACGTTGACGTGATGTTTGTGGCTGCAACCAAGCATTGGCCGTCATGGCTTTGGCGACATAATCACCAAATTTGCGGGTAAAGCCAGACAGCGATTTGCCTTCATTACTATCGGGGTGCTCTAACCAAACATCGCTAAAAACGGTATTTTGAATTTTTAACGCCTCGACAATCGGCGTTAAACGGTCTTTGCTGCCCAAACTCAGGCGCTGATGAACTTGCAGTGTTTGCCGTGAAAAAATCAAATTTAGCGCCAGCAAATCGCGCAAAACTTTTTGGCAGCCACTTTTTTCTGTTGGGGTAAAAACCACCCAGCCATCGCCGCGTTCAAATTGGCCCGGAGCAAGTGCGCGGTCAGCAATCTCTTCGGCGCATTCTGGCTCAAAACCGGGTCGACAGTAGGCAAGAAGGGCGTAGGGCAGTCCGGTTTGAGTGCTGGTCATGGGGTGAACTCGTTGCAAAAGGCGCAAGCATACCCAAAATTAGCGATTTCACCAATGCCGCTGGTGTTTTTGCCTGCATCTGCCTGCTTGGCTGTGCGGGTTGGCGTCGCTTAGGTCGTGGCCTCACTGGCTTCTTTGTGCTTTGGCGCGACCAGGGGAAAAGTCATATTAAAAGTCGTGCCTTGGTCGACAATCGACTCGACATTAATTTGCCCCCCTAGTGTTTGGGTCACCAAATTGAACACAATATTCAGTCCTAAGCCACTGCCGCCATTGGCGCGTTTGGTGGTGTAAAAAGGGTCAAATATTTTACCAATTACGCTGCCCTCAATGCCCTGACCATTGTCTTTGACTTTGAGTGAAACGTTTTGTTGGCGTTGCTCGGCAATGATGTGCACTTGTTTTTTAATTTCGCCCGAATTGGGTATGCCGGAAAACGCATGCAGTGCCGCATTATTGATGAGGTTGCTAATGATTTGCGAAATCGCGCCAGGGTAGCCTTCCATATCAATTTCGTCTGGGCAATCAATCAAGATCGTAATTTGCGAATGCTTAAGTGCCGGACTAATGCTGGTCACGGTTTCGTGCAGGTATTGGCTGAGTTCAAAATCACGCCGCGCTTCTGAGGTTTGATCAACCGCGACGCGTTTAAAGCTTTGGATTAATTCGGCCGCACGCACCGCATTGCTAATAATCAGTGCCGAGGATTGCTCTGCTGTTTGGCTATAGATCAGTACCTCGGATTTTTTCATATTGCCAGACTCTACTTTGGCAGCAAACATGACCGAATCATCGTGTAAGACCGAAGCGCTCGTTAAGATAATGCCGACTGGGGTATTGATTTCATGCGCAATCCCCGCGACTAAGCCGCCTAAGGACGCCATTTTTTCGGATTGAATCAGGCTGGTTTGCGCGTCTTTGAGTTGATCTAATGCCGTTTCGGCGTCCTCTTTGGCGGTGCGCATTTGTTGCTCGGCTTGGCTGCGAATCGCCACATCTTCTTTGAGTCGTTTGATGATGCGGCCAAAGCCATCGGTTAAAACCGAGAATTCTTTATACGGATTGTTCGGTAGTTCAATTGATTCTAAATCTTTATCTGAATTGGCCGCTTGACTGAGCTTTTTGCCCAGTAACGAGAGGGGGCTAATGACAAAATGCTGTAAAACCGTCGTCAGTGTCAGCATGAGCAAAGCATCGAGCAGGATAATCTCGAGTATTTTTTCTAGCACCATTTGTCGCAGTAGTTGGTCAACTCTTTGCCGCGAAATCGTGACGACTAATTTGCCGATAGGTTTTTTTTCATAAAAAATTTCAGCGGTGTCGGTGTTGGGGCCGAGTTGAGTGATCGGCGCATTGAGGGGGGCGATGGTATTGTTTTCTCGAACTCGCCCAGTCAAAAACGCATCGGTGCTGAATATTTCAATGCTGTGAATGTCCGGTGAGCGCATTTCAGCGTTCAAGATGAGCGCCAATTGCTGATCATCAAAATTCTACATCACACCGGGAAGTACATTTTGCAATTGAATGGTCAGTGATTGCTTAAATTCACTGAGCTCATGCTCCAATTGTGCTTGCGTGCGGTAATAAGAAAAAGCGCCTGACACAGTGAGGACGATGGTCACGATCGCGATAAAAATTAAATTTAGATCAGTGCGGATTTGGCGCATATCAAGGCGTACTTTTGCTGGTTTGCTTGCAACCAATTTAGCAGAAGATTACGGTTTGCGCAGGTATTGACTATCTTTGAAGCTACTTACTGTGCCTGGAGCCCACACAACGAGTAAGCTAATGGTCAGTCCGGTGATAAATGCTTCCGGCCACGCCATTAAAAAGTAAAAGGGGAGTGCTGCATCGAGCACAAAATCACTGGAGTAAATCGCCAAGGTGACGAGTAAAACGCATTGGCTGATTCCCAGTGTCAGCATGCTCAGCCCAGCCGCTGCAAAGCTATTAATAAAAATGAAAATAAAATAATTATGCGGCAATCGGCTTTGCGCTAGGCGCAATAAGCCCTGCGTACACGCAATAGGCAGCGCTGCGCTGAGCAATAAATTGAGACCAAGGCTACTCAATGCGTCTTGTGGGGGGGACGAAAAAGCCGCAGTCATGATCAATAAGGCGGCCATGCTCAAGAGTGCCCGCCATGGCCCAGCAATCAAGGTCAGTAAAGTCGCACCGGATAAATGAAACGCAATACCCGGGTTAACGCTCACTTGCAGCTGCCAAGCGATTAAGACCGCAAGGGTGTAAGTCAGCCAACTGCGAATCTCCACCGGGGTGAGCGCCGACCAAGCCACTTGCCGAACCGCGCGTTGCAATAGCCAGAGCGCCACTAAATAGCTGCTCATGACTAAGCCTGGCGGGATAAGTTCTGCGGCTAACATGTGGCGTGATTTAACGCCAAGCGGCGTGGACTAAGTCGGCCAATTGCGTGAGGCGGCCATGGAAAAAATGCCCAACCCCCGGCGCAACAATAATCGCTAATTGTTGTGGGCGTGCCCAGTTTAAGACCGCTTCGAGCGAAATGACTTCGTCTTGCTCGCCATGAATCACTAAAGTGCCCTTGGGTACGTTAGGGAAGGCGTAACGGCTGACTGCTGGGCCAATCAAAATCATGCCTTCGATTTCGTCATCACCTAGGCGTGCGCGTAAGCAGCTTTGCACATACGTGCCAAATGAAAAGCCTGCCAAGGTAATACGCTTTAATTCTGGGTGTTGCTTGCGAGCAAAAGCCAATACCGCGGCCATGTCGTCCGGTTCAAATTCTCCGTAGCTATGACTGCCTTCTGATTCACCCACGCCGCGTAAATTCGGGCAGTAAGCGATATAGCCCAGTCGGGATAGCGTTTTGGCCAGCGTGTGGACGATTTTATTATTAAAGGTGCCGCCTTCGGTGGGATTGGGGTGGGCCACCAAGACGATGCCCATCGGCGTTTCGGTGGCCGCATCAAGGCGTAAACATTCAAGGCGACCCGCTGGGCCAGCGATATTGATCGGTTCGAAACTGGGTGCTTTACGGGGTATAGTCATGGGGGGCTTATTGAGGTTGGTCTTGAGGTAGATACATCAATTTTTTTGGCGATGTTCAGATTACGTGTTGATGATTTTAAGTGCCTACGGCACGGCTGTTTACAGTCGCAGTCCGCGACGGGGACCTTCTTTCTTTGACTCGCCAAAGAAAGAGGGGGAAAGAAAGGCGATTTTGATCT
>NZ_CAMTIA010000055.1 GCF_947072475.1 uncultured Deefgea sp. | reverse complement strand
TTCACCCATTTAGTGACCTGCATCGCCGTTGCACTTACTAGTTGAATCCGCCAATCATTAACCGCAGCCAATCCGCGATTGACTACTTCATGGCACTGCTTGTCGTCCAAAATTGTTTCTATTCCACCTTGTTTATCAAAGCATTTACAACTGGTTTTCTTCGCATTGGTCGCGCAGCCACTAATATTCGCCAACCGCTGCTTGCGCTTGGCGTCGGCGGTGTTTTGTTTCATTCGTTTATCGTTATCGTTCAGCATTTTTTCGAAAGCCTGCGCCGTTCCTTCGTTGACACCTTTGCTGATACCACGCGCGGCTTCGCGGGAGGTGCTTTCGACGACGCCAGCTTGAGCTAGCGCGGCGCTCAGAATTAGCGTTAGAAGTAGCGTTTTTTTCATCATTTTGCTTACCAGCTGTTCAATTGATGGGCGATGTTCTGTTTGGCTTGGTGCCGTGCCGCGCTCGTTGGGCTGGGGCTTCAAATCCCGTCCAAGCGCACCGAGTGCGAAGTGAGACAAACGGTTTTATCGTTTGGCTCACGACAATCGAGGGCACAGCGGAGCTGGGCGAGATCAAAATCGCCTTTCTTTGCTTACTTGTCTTTGGCGAAGCAAAGAAAGTGAGTCCCCGTCGCGGATTGCGACTGCAAAACACGTGCCGCAGGCACTTAAACTACCATTCGTCGGCACATATCTTATGTCATTGGCCTACAAAGCGTAAGCCTCATTACACGTAATTTTCATCGAATTTTCAAATATGCAAAACTAGCCAATCCACCAGCCCCCTAACCTTTGGCGCTAAGTATCGATTCGGTGGATAGAGCAAATATGCGGTGCCTTGGTAGGCGGTTTGCAGTTGCCAGTTGGGGAGTACGCGCGTTAGGCGATCGTCGAGTAGACCGCGGTAAGGCGCATTTCTTGCCGTGCTGTATCTGGGTGAGGCTTTCAATGCACAACTGCTTATCGGTGGCGGCTTGATTGTGTTAGCCTCTTTGACTGCAGTGCTACAGCCATGGGCGGGTCGTCGTTGGCGGGTGGCGCTGCTTTAGCCCGATTCATTCCCCAGCAGGACTTATTGTGAACCGTAAAGAAATCATCCAATTGATGAAAAGCCAAAGCACTTGGCGTTTGTATTTGCTGAGCGCGCTCAGTTTAGGGATTTACACGGCGTTTTATATCCAGCAGCAAAGCCAAAAATTGCTGCAAATCCCAAATATGCCGCCGATTTCTCCGCTGCTGATTCAAGGGCTATTTGGCTGCTATATGTTGAGCGCGATTGTTACCGTGGCGTCGTTTTTTGTGCCGCCTGAGCATGCGTTTAATATCGCCAGCAGTTTATTCAGTATTGCCACGTCGGTATTGGCGATTGTATGGGCGTTTCAGATGCGCAGCCGTTTTAATCAGATTTTTGCCAGCGAATCGAGCAGCCCGGATTGGTTTCATGGCGGTTGGACGTTTTTGTTTACGGTGTTTTATATCAATTACAAATTCAACACGCTGCACCAAGATTTAGAAGAAATCGGTTACGCCAGCTAAGTCGACCCCGATTGCCACCCAAGCCGCCAGTGATCACTGGCGGTTTTTTTATGCGCAGCGCCCAACATCGCCACTGTAGGTACGCTTAGCGAAGCGTAAGCGTACGCATGTATTCATTCCTCCGATTTCGCTTTGCTCTATCGGAGCTACGATGCTGGGGCTGGTCATCCCCTGTATCAAGCCGAGTGAGGAACAAGCGGGGCGGGGTTTTTGCGCTCATTGTCTGAGGCCGCAGGCCGAGTTTTGAGCGCAACCGCCTCGATTGTCCGCAGCGAGGGCACCGACGCAGTCGGCGCAGATACCGAGGGCTGCTTTGGGGTGTTAGGGGGCTTTGCAGATGACGGGGTCCCCGCAAAGTTGCAAACTTTGTGGGGTGTGGGGCAAAGTCCCATTCCCGCCCGCGCGGCGGAACGCGCACCCAAAATCACGCGGCGTAGTCGCATAAAAAACCACCGGAATTGATCGGGCGGTTTTGTTTGATGCATCAGCGTGTAGGGTGTGAAAATTCCGCAGGGATTTGCGCACCTAATGCGATGAATTCAACATCGCGAAAACCAATCAGCACCGAACCCGCGTGCGCAAATCAAAGATTTGCACACCCTACCTAGGTATTTAAATACAGTCATTTAAAAACAAGGTCTAGCTAACAATACACCCTACCCGCGCGGCGCAATGCGCTGCGCTTATTGTCGCCCTACAGAAGCATTGCGACGCACGCGGTGTTTTTGTCGTGTGCGCAAATCCTTTGCGCACGCGGATGCGGCGTTGAGCCGGCTCACAATACCGGCCCGAGCATGGCGATGGTGTTGTTCCAAAAGCGGCGGCGCATCGGCCATTGCTCGACCATTTCGGCGGTGACGGGCTGGCTTTGCGCGAGGTAATGCGCTTGGCGTTGGCGAATGTCTTGGCTAATGGCGGCGTCGTACAGCAGGATGTTGTTTTCAAAATTCAGCTCAAAACTGCGTCTATCCATATTGGCCGAGCCAATCAGGCTGACTTCACCATCGAGTGTGAGCGTTTTGGCGTGCAAAACGCCGCCGACGTATTCATAGATTTCAACACCAGCGGCGAGTAATTCGCCGTAATAGCTGTGGCTGGCGGCGGCGACAATCCATGAATCATTGCGGGCAGGGAAAATAATCGTCGTTTTCACGCCGCGCCGCGCGGTGGCGCAGAGCGCCGCTTGCATTGCTTCATCCGGCACAAAATACGGCGTGGTGATAAATAGCTCGCGCTGGGCGGCAAACATCAGCGTAACAAACACCTCGGGCATCGCCGAATACTGCAGCGTTGGCCCAGTGCCTATCACTTGGGCCACAAAGCCGTCTTCATTAGCCTGCGGCGTGTATTGCGCGTAGCGGCTTAGGTCTTCGTGGGTTTGCGCCATCCAGTCGCTCATAAATAACAGCTGATTTTGCTGCGCAATCGGGCCAGTCAAGCGCAGCATAATGTCGACCCACGGGGCGAATTTGGCTTTGACCAAAAACGCCGCATCGGCGCAGTTTTGGCTGCCGCAATAGGTGATATTGCGGTCGATCACGACGATTTTGCGGTGATTGCGCAAATCAATTCGGCCGCGCAATGGCCGCAGTAGCGGATTGCCAATCGGCAGCGCCACGGCCACTTGCACCCCAGCGTCTTGCATGGCTTGCCAATGCGGCGAGGCAATCATTAAGCGCGACCCCAAACCATCGGCCATGGCGCGGCAGGCCACTTGGCGCGCGGCGGCGCGTTGCAAGGCGGCAACCACTTTAAGCCCGCTGTGATCGGCGAGCCAGATATAAAAAATCAGATGCACATGCTCAGTAGCGGCGTCGATATCGGCCACAATGGCGTCAATCGCAGCGTTGGAGTCGGCCAGCAAGCGCGCACTATTGCCCGCCACCGGCACAAAGCCATTCACCGATTGGCCAAAGCGAAATAGTTGATTAAATCGCTCAGGAATTTGCTTAGGCCATGGTGTGGTTTGGGCTTGCTGCAACACTTGATTGACTTGATGCAAGCGCGCGATGCGATGCCGACCAATACTGGTTTCGCCGAGCAAGATATACGCCAATACCCCCAAACCCGGCAGCAATATAATCACCACAATCCACGCCACCCGCGACGCCGGCTCGCGCTGCGGCCGCAAAATCGCCCGCGCAATAAACAATAACTGTATCGCGACAAACACCACGGCCAGTATTTGATTCCAATGCATACATCGCTCCCTGCTTGAAGTTGGCAATGTTTAGTTTGGTGTTGATGCCGTGCCGCTGGCACTTAAAATCAACAACACGTCGTCTAAATCTGCTGAATATTTTGATGCTAACACGCCAGAAGTCATGCTGCGGTAAGCGAATTCCCCTTTTGCTCTGCCGGTGCTCGCAAGTTTGACCTTGGCTTGGCCAGCCACGCGCGGGTATTTTTGCCGCCAGCGAGGGTCTGTTGACGCTTGGTTTGCGGATCGCGTTTGTGCTGATTTTGGCCTGAAACAAGGCGAAAGACTCGTGGCATAGTCATTCTATGCAAGCGTTTTTCAACGCAGTGTCAGGCTGACTTGATTTAAAAAAGCCGCAGCCAAACCCTAAGGGCTGGAATATCCTACAACATCGGTCTAAATGCCGCTAAACCGCGTTTGGTCACTGTCGCGTGCTAAACTGCGCGCCTATCTTCAATTTGCGTGGCAGACATGCCGCCGCCGACTAGGGCCTGCCTATGACTGTACTTACCCGGAAACCACAAGAAAGCTTGCAAGACAGTTTGCAACAAGTCACTCGGCTTTTAGAGCGGCACAAACTCGTGGAAGGGATGGTACATAAGCAAGAAGGTCCCAAGCATGATTTAGTCGAAAAACTCGTCCACCGACAAAACCTCACCGAATTACAAATGAAGTTGGCCGCGCTGCATCCGGCCGATATTGCGCATATTTTAGAGGCGCTACCGCACACCGATCGTTTAATGGTGTGGGGCTTGGTCAATGCCGAAGACGACGGCGAGATTTTGCTCGAAGTCTCCGATGCGGTGCGTGAATCGTTGCTGGCCGATATGGCGCCGCACGAAATGGTCGCCGCCGCTGGGCAACTCGATACCGATGAGCTGGCCGATTTGGTGCCGGACTTACCGAGCGCCGTGCAAAGCGAAGTGCTCGATACGCTCGACGCGGAAGATCGCGCCGAAGTGCAATCGGCGATGTCGTACACCGAAGATCAAATCGGCTCGCTGATGGATTTTGAGATGGTGACGATTCGTGCTGATATTAAGCTTGAAGTCGTCTTGCGCTATTTGCGTCGTTTTGACGAGCTACCTACGCATACCGATAAGCTGTTTGTCGTCGACGACAACGACATCCTCAAAGGGGTATTGCCATTAAACGTATTGCTGGTAAGCGATCCGGAGCAATACGTTCAAGAAATGATGGCCGACGATGTGGTGGTGTTTCAGCCATTTGACGACGCCGGCGAAGCGGCGCAAGCGTTTGAGCGTTATGACTTAGTGTCAGCCCCCGTGGTCGATAGCAATCACAAAGTGATTGGCCGCATTACGGTGGATCAAATGGTCGACGTGATTCGTGAAGAATCCGACGCCGAAGTGCTGTCTTTAGCCGGTTTGAAAGACGAAGATTTGTTTTCTAGCGTGGGCAAAGCGGTTAAAAATCGCTGGCCATGGTTGGCGCTCAATATTTGCACCGCCTTTATCGCCAGCCGCGTGATTGGCTCGTTTGAAAATACCATTTCGCATTTAGTGGCGCTGGCGGCCTTAATGCCGATTGTATCGGGGATTGGCGGCAATACCGGCACGCAAACTACCACGCTGATTATTCGCGGTTTGGCGCTGGGGCAAATTCAGCCGTCCAATACCCGGATGTTGCTGCTCAAAGAATTAGGCATTGCGTTGATTAATGGCCTGATGTGGGGCAGTGTTTTGGGCTTGATGGCGTGGGCTTTATACGGCCAGATGGGTTTGGGCTTGGTGATGATGGGCGCGATGATGCTCAATATGATTGTGGCGGCCTTGGTCGGTTTGTTTGTGCCGCTGATTATGCAAAAATTCGGCCGCGACCCCGCTTATGGCTCGTCGGTGCTGATTACCGCACTTACCGATAGCCTAGGATTTTTTATCTTTTTGGGATTGGCGACGATCTTTTTGATGTAAACCAGAGCCAGTAATATGCCAACGTATCGTGAATTAATTGTCAGTAGTGGTATTGAGCGTTTTGATGCTCAGGTGTTGCTACTGCATATCGTGCAAAAAAACCGCGCTTGGCTGATTGGCCATGATAGCGATGCCGCCAGCGAAGATCAGCACGCAGCGTTTGCCGCTGTGGCAGCGCGGCGGCGCGGCGGCGAACCGGTGGCGTATATCCTCGGTTCGCGCGAGTTTTATGGCCGCGAATTTCAAGTTTCCCCTGCCGTGTTGATTCCGCGCCCAGATACCGAATTACTGGTTGAATTGGCGATTGCGCGCGCGCCGCAAGCTGGGCACATCATTGATTTGGGCACAGGTTCGGGCTGTATTCCGATTACCCTCAAGCTAGAGCGGCCAGACCTCACGGTGGCGGCGCTGGATATTTCGCCCGCTGCTTTGGCAGTGGCGCACAGCAATGCGGCAGCGCTGGGCGCTGAAGTGCGCTTTTTGCATTCGGATTGGCTGGCTGCAGTGGCTGGCGAGCGCTTTGATTTAATCGTGAGCAATCCGCCGTATATTGATGCGGCCGATGTGCATTTAAACCAAGGCGATTTACGCTTTGAGCCCAGCGGTGCGCTCACCGATGGTAGCGATGGTTTGCAGCACTTGGCGCACATCATTAGCGCGGCGCGAGCTCAGCTCAAACCGGGTGCTTGGCTGTTGCTAGAACACGGCTGGGATCAAGGCGCGGCGTGCCGCGAATTATTGCAGCAAGCGGGCTTTAGCGAAGTGCAAACATGGCGTGATTTGGGCGACAATGACCGCGTGAGCGGTGGCCGCTACGGCTAGAAAATCCATGCTCGGTGGGCTTGCCGCTAACTCGGCATGCGCTTACAATACCCGACTAAATCAATCAAGCTTTTGAGGCCATCATGAGTATTCAAGACACTATTCGCCAGCAAGTGACCGACAATTCTGTGGTGTTGTACATGAAAGGCACGCCATCGTTTCCACAGTGCGGTTTTTCATCCGGCGCAGTACAAATCCTTAAAAACTGTGGCGTGAGTTTTGCTGCGGTGAATGTCTTGGCCGATGCCGATATTCGCCAAGGCATTAAAGAATACGCCAACTGGCCAACGATTCCGCAGTTGTATATCAAGGGCGAATTTGTCGGCGGTTCAGACATCATGAAAGAGCTGTACGCCAACGGCGAATTGCAAACCATGTTGAACGAATTTAAAGACGCTGAATAATCCCTCAATCATTCAGTAGCAAATGACACAACGCCGTCACCATGACGGCGTTTTTTATGCCGATTGCGATGTGAATTTTTACGTTTGTCGGCAATTTATAGCTTGATGTAGCGCAATATCCTGCCATACCCCCTCCCAGCATAATCACACAAGCCTTGATTTAATAGGATTGATTATCAATACCCATTAAATCAATCGACACGCGCCACTCGTTAGTTAAAATCAATCGACCTGATCTTTATAATTAAATTTCGCTATTTCAAAACGCTGCATATACTTCAACCTCATTATTTGAATCAGAGTGTCAGCGATGCTAAATCTGCTTCTAGAATCCCTCAAAGCGCTAGAAGAGATCAGCGCTCATTTTGCAGCTAGCCATTAGGAGAACGTCCATGAGCCAATGTCCATTTCAAACCACCACTGCCGGCGCACAAATTGCCGACAATCAAAACAGCCTGACCGCAGGTCCACGTGGCCCTGTTTTGTTGCAAGATTGGCAATTGCTGGAAAAATTAGCGCATCAAAATCGCGAGCGAATTCCTGAACGCGTAGTCCACGCCAAAGGCTGGGGCGCGCATGGTACGTTTACGGTTACGCACGATATTAGCCAATACACCAAGGCGAATATCTTTGGTGCCATCGGCAAAAAAACTGAATTGTTGGCGCGTTTTTCTACTGTGGCCGGTGAATTAGGCGCGGCGGACGCCGAGCGCGATGTACGCGGTTTTGCGGTGAAGTTTTATACCGAAGAAGGCAATTGGGATTTAGTCGGCAATAATACGCCGGTGTTTTTTATCCGCGATCCGTTGAAATTCCCTGATTTTATCCACACGCAAAAACGCCATCCACGCACGCATTTACGTTCTAATACCGCGATGTGGGATTACTGGTCGTTGTCGCCAGAGTCTTTGCATCAAGTAACGATTTTGTTCTCTGATCGCGGCTTGCCAACCGATATTCGCCATATGAATGGCTATGGCTCGCACACATTTAGCTTTATTAACGCTAAAAATGAGCGTTTTTGGGTGAAATTCCACTTTAAAACGCAGCAAGGCCATCGCCATTGGACCAATGCCGAAGCCGCTGCAGTCGTCGGGCAAACTCGCGAAAGCACGCAAATCGATTTACTCGGCGCGATTGATCAAGGCGATTTCCCACGCTGGACGGTATCGGTGCAAATCATGCCAGAAAGCGACGCTAACAAAACTAGCTATGACCCATTTGATTTGACCAAAGTATGGCCACACGGCGATTACCCTTTGATCGAAGTGGGCGTGATGGAATTAAACCGCAATCTGGTGAATTATTTTGCCGAGCTAGAACAAGCGTCGTTTAGCCCATCCAATATTGTTCCGGGGATTGGTTTTTCTCCAGACAAAGTGTTGCAAGCGCGCTTATTTAGCTATGCCGATGCACACCGCTATCGCCTTGGTACGCATTACGAATCATTGCCAGTGAACGTGCCAAAATGCCCAGTGAATACCTATCATCGCGACGGCGCGATGAACTTTATGCCGATGGATAAAAATCCAGATGCGTATTACGAGCCAAATTCGTTTGGCGGCCCGGTCGCCAACCCTGCTGTGGCTGAGCCACCGCTTAAAATCAGCGGCGATGCCGATCGCTTTGATCACCGCGAAGGCAACGATGATTATGCACAACCGCGCGCACTGTGGGCGATGTTTGATGAGGGCCAAAAATCACGCTTGTATAGCAATTTGGCCGCAGGAATGCAGGGCGTACCGGAATTTATCATCGAGCGTCAATTGGGGCACTTTGCTTTGATTCACCCTGATTACGCTGCTGGTGTACGCGCCGCTTTGAAATAAGCTCGCTCTCACCGGATTAACCCAATCAGCCCGCTTTGTCGGGCTGATTTTTTATCTAGAAGCGCAATCTTTGTTAGCATAGCGAGATTGTTTGATTTTCTTTTGGAGTCGTAATGAGCGCCCTCGCTTGTGTCACCGTTGAAACTGCCCCCAATCCAAGCGCCAGCGTGATTTGGCTACACGGCCTTGGCGCTGATGGGAATGATTTTGTGAGCATTGTGCCGGAGCTAGGTCTACCGAGCGATTTAGCGGTACGCTTTATTTTCCCGCACGCACCGATGATGCCGATTACTTGCAATAACGGCTATGTGATGCGCGCTTGGTACGATATTGTGCATTTTGATCAAATCAGCCGCCAAGCCGATATCGCTGGCGTTGAGCAATCCGTAGCGGCGATTCGCGCCTTGATTGCCGCAGAAAACGCCAAAGGGATACCCACCAACCGTATCGTGCTAGCGGGCTTTTCCCAAGGCGGCGCCATTGCCTATACCGCCGGTTTAACTCACCCAGAAGCCTTAGCAGGCATTGTGGCTTTGTCGACTTATCTGCCAGCAGAATCATTACTAACGCCAGCGACGATTGCCGCCAACCAAAATACGCCAGTATTGGCCGCCCACGGCAGCCACGACCCCGTGGTTGGCATTAGCCTCGGTGAAAAAGCCAAACAATTGGTCGCTGATTTAGGGGTGAAAGTTCAATGGCAGACCTACCCAATTCAACATTCGGTTTGCTTGCCTGAGATCCAATTGATTGGGCAGTTTATTGCGCAAAACCTCAAATAATGAGTTCCGCGCGTTGAAAATCTAGCAACAATCGGGCGAGGCATCTCGCCCTTTTTTTCGCCAGCGCATTCAGTATGCAAAACACTAAGCAATCAAATTACCTACGCCCAGCAACAGTGATGCACTAGCTGCGACAGCGTGGCTTCATTGTGCATTCTTATACATTTATCCACTCATTCATTATCTACCTATCCAACCACGCCCCAAAATTTATCCTTACACAAGTATGCCTAGCAACTACTCCAGTAAGGCCAAGATATTGCGGCAACGCATATTCAATGCCTGCTGCACATCAGCATGAAAATGCGCGTGACAACTAGAACAATAAATTTGCGTCTCCCAATGAAAGCGATGGATTTTTCTAGCCAACCACTAAACGACGCCGAGCAAGCAAAAAACGACAAAACTTATAGTTAATGTAATATTTTTGTCCAACAAATATGACAATGGTATTGTAATTCCTTGTTTTTTATTTCTAAGTATTTACAAATGAAGTTATATTTATGCCTTTTGACTGTCGGCTTTACAGGCGTTGTAGGTGTTGCAAGTGCGGCTCCTACTTGTTCTCCCTGGGTTGATAACACTAATTATACGGCAGGTGAAATAGTGACCTATGCTGGCCGTGCATTTACAGCCACTAAAGCGCACTTTGCAGCCCCTGCCGCAGGTTGGACGCCTTTAGCCGCAAGAACTTTATGGAAAGAAGGTGCAAGCTGCGCTGGTGTCGAATCAAAACTCGTTTGCAGCAATTGGCAAGAGGAGCGGCGTTATGAAGTCGGCGATAAAATTAAATATGGCGATAAATCATACGTTGCACGTGTCGAGCACGTCTCTTATGCTAATGCGAATTGGACGCCAACTGCAGCACCTTCATTGTGGCTCCAAACAAGCGCATGCGATGTCATCATGATTGACTCAACGGGTGGTGTACTCGAAAAACCGAACCTCGCAAAAGTCTACATCCAGCCAAATACGTTTAATGTAAGTACGCCTGTATCTCTAAAGCAAACATCTGATGAAGGCATTGCTTATCTTGTCGATTTAGCAGCCGACTTCTTCCCGATTAAACAACGAAGTAATAATGAAATAACCATTAAAGTAGGTAAGCAACAGCCCACCTTGCCGGTTGATGTCGCGTTGTATATTCCTCAATCACTGCGCCAAAACATGGGTGCCACTGAAGAAGTTCGCGCGCTTTATCTAAATATTTATTCTGATGATACTGAGTCGCACGAATCCTTTGATTTGTTGAGTGCCCGTGGTACGAAGGCAAGCGATACGCTCTCGACTACTCTTCCTATAGAGGCATTTTACAAAAATGAAGATGGTGATTATGAGGCAGTGGTCACGACAGTAACGACAACCTCGGCTAGCCCAAAATCCTTAAAGGATTCGTCCCTCTTTCAAATTAATAACGCCACCGTTAGTGAACTTATATTAGACCCAGCTTACAAAACCATTTTTCCTTTTCGTGCTGCAGTGAGTCGCTATTTAAGCCAAAACAAAATCGGCGATGCGCTGACCTAAACGCAGGCGATCGGCTTGCCGGGCAAAGGTATGATCGGCATCAGCCCAAGCTTCAAACTGGCAGCAGGGCAAACACGCCGCCACTTGTTCGCCAATCTCCACCGGTACAGCAGCATCAGCTTGGCCATGCACCACCAAAGCGGGGACTTCAAGGCTGGCTAGGCCCGAAAACGGCGCGAGTTGCGCCAATTCTTGGCGAAATTGCGCGCTAATCTCTAGCCCTAAAAAATCCACGCCACCGGCAGCACCCAGCTGCGAATTGCTTGCCGCCACCGATTCAACAATTTGCGCCAAATTGGCCGCAGGCGCCAATAAGCACAATGAGCGAATCAATGCCGAATCGGCCAAAGCGGTTTGCAATGCCACCAAACCGCCCATGCTAAATCCGAGCAAATGCCGTTGATATTGTGGATAGTTTTTAGCTAAATATGACAATAAATGCTGGGTTTGTGCCGCTTGATTGGCCACCGAAACCTCAGCAAATTCACCATCACTCTCGCCACAGCCCAAAAAATCAAAGCGAAACACCGCAATGCCACGCTCGGCCAATACGCGCGCCAAAGTAACAAAAAAATAGGTGTATTCAACTCGGTTGCCAGTAAAGCCATGCAGCATCAATACCGCTTGCTCGGCTTGCTCAGGCAAATGCGCGCTACCGATCAGCTGCATGCCGGCCATTTCAACATTTAAAGGCGTAATCGCAGTCATATTGGCCTCTTAGCAGCGACTTAAAGCGATTTTTGCTGCCGCCAAAGTGGCTTCGATATCGGCATCGCTATGCGCAGCCGAAACAAAACCGGCTTCAAATGCCGATGGGGCTAAATAAACGCCTTGATCGAGCATCGCATGGAAAAAAGCATTAAATCGGGTGCGATCCGATGCCATCACATCAGCAAATGACGTTGGCACAACTTCGGCGAAATACACACCAAACATCCCCCCTACTGACTGCGCGCAAAGTCCGTGATCTTTGCCTAATTTATTTAATCCTGCGACTAAATTCGCCGTTTGTGCGCTTAACTTCGCAAAGAAACCATCTTGTCTAATTTCGGCTAACGTCGCCAATCCTGCAGCAACGGCAACTGGATTTCCTGACAAAGTACCAGCTTGATACACTGGGCCTAAAGGCGCTAAATAAGCCATGATATCGGCGCGACCACCGAAAGCGGCCAAAGGCATACCACCACCCACGACCTTACCTAAGCAAGTTAGATCTGGCGTAATGCCATGCAGACCTTGCGTACACTGCAAGCCAACACGAAAGCCGGTCATTACTTCGTCGTAAATCAATACTGCACCATGCTGCGTGGTTAAATTACGCATTGCCGCGACAAATTGCGCGCTCGGCTGCACCATATTCATATTGCCAGCGATAGGCTCAACAATAATTGCGGCAATTTCACTGCCTTGCTCGGCAAATAAGGCTTCAAGCGCCGCCACATCGTTGTAAGGTAAGACAATCGTATCGGCTGCCACTGCTGCTGGCACCCCAGCTGACGATGGATTACCAAATGTAAGCAAACCAGAGCCCGCCTTCACCAATAAGCTATCGGCATGACCGTGGTAGCAGCCTTCAAACTTGATCAATTTATCGCGACCCGTAAAGCCGCGCGCCAAGCGAATTGCGCTCATCGTCGCCTCGGTACCGCTCGATACCAAACGAACTTGCTCTAAAGAAGGCAACATTTCGCACAATACATCGGCAATTGTCACTTCGGCCTCGGTTGGAGCGCCAAAACTCATGCCATTTTTAGCGGTCTCGATCACCGCTTCGATCACTTTCGGGTGCGCATGACCCAAAATCAACGGGCCCCACGAGCCAACGTAATCAATGTATTTTTTGCCGTCGGCATCCCATACATAAGCGCCCTCGCCCTTAGTAAAAAAGCATGGCGTCCCCCCCACCGAGCCAAAAGCACGTACTGGCGAATTCACACCACCGGGAATATGTTTTTTAGCCGATTCAAACAGCTGTTCATTGCGTGTAGTCATTTGTTATTCCTTGTAAAACAATGGGTATATAGATAAAAGCCTTAATTTATAAGCGTTTTATTCATATACCTACTAAAAAATGTAGGTCACATCAATAAAGTACGTAACCCGTAAAAAACAACAACAAGCTGGCTTTATTGGCAAAAAAGATGCACACAGCATGCAAATGCCTCGCCAAAGCCGCACTTTAAGTCGAAAACACTCTGTTTTGCTTTGTTTGCTTGTAAGTAAAATCCAGCGGCGAGATATTCAACTCCAAAAATCATTGAAATCACCAAAAAACGCCCTAGCAACGACCTAGATTATGCAATAAAGATCGGCCAAAGTGCGCGATCGACATTACTTCATACAAACCATGTAAGGCGAAGCAATCGATTTAAGCTTTGCGCTTGAGTGCCAATAGAGAAAAACCGTTTATAAGGTGAGCAAAACGCAGCTGAAGACTACTTTTAGCATAGAAACGGTCCGTATTAAGACGCAATATTGCCTTTTGGCGAGGATTTACCGCAGAATCAGCGCATTGGGTTTGGCAAAAAAGATCGAAGCTCATGATCAATCAGAGTTTGCGCCTCGAAGTACACGTCGCCGATTAGTATTTAATCAGTCACGATAAATAGTTACCCACATAGCACTGATTTTTATACGAAAAATGACAATTTTGACGTGTTTTACTGTGGGTTTTCAGGATTGTTTGGCGTGCTGATTTTATCGTAATAGCTATTTGCTATGGTCATATATACTAGGCATCTGGATATATGCCATACAAATAAAGGCATAGCGATATATACATCAATATTTTTGAATAAGAACTCTAGTTCACTGCAGAAGTCGTATTTTGATCGGCGGGATGATTCACGCCATCATAGATTTTAATGTTTGGAATTTGGTATGGATTAACCCCCTCAAGGCAGCCGACGTTATAGCCATATAGATGCGGGTTTGAGCGGCGTTGATGGCTGATGGCCTTACAACAGACAAAAAAATACGAAACCTAGGCCGCATTAATGATCGGTTTCGATTTCGTACTTTATCAAAGCTTACTTAAGGTAAGTATTCTACTGGGGCCAGGCGCTAAATGGTGTAATTGACAGCGCGCTGTTGTAATAACGCGCATCTCCTGAAACTTCTGCACCGAGCCATTCTGGCTGTGGATAAGTGCTATTTTCGCTAGCCAGCTCGAGTTCAGCGACGATTAAGCCGGCATTGTCGCCATGAAACTCATCAATCTCAAAGGTGTGCTGCTCAATACTGAGTAAGTGCCGAGTTTTATCCAAAACTTGCGGGCAGAGTTTGAGTAATTCGACTGCGTCGGCCAGTGGGATTTCATATTCAAACTCAGAGCGGCTAATCCCAGAATTTTTACCTTTAATCGTCAAAAATGCCGCGTCGCCTTTCACCCGAACTCGCACGGTGCGCTCAGGATCGGTGCATAAATAGCCTTGCGCGATGCGTGTACTGCAATGAACAGCGCAGCGCCAAGTGTCATTTTTAAGTAAGAATTTTCTTTCGATTTCAACGGCCATTATTCAACCGCCTGTTTAATTTTTGCGGATTCACGTAAGTGATGAGCGCCATCGTCGGCTTTATAGACGTTTTTATCCCAATCGCTGTCGATTTCAAATACGCCCCAATCCTTGTGTTTTTGATCAACTAACGCCTGCCGTGCTTCATCGGCACTGCAATACACGCCCATCCCGCGATAGAAATTTTCTGGGTCGAGTAGCGCGGTTGGAAAGTCTGCGGGTAAATCAGCTTTCGCCGTCCGTCCTGGCGCTGGCTCACTTTGCGGGCTGGCCAGAATCTCTTTTATTTGATTTGGGCCGATGGCGTAAACGCCACATTGCTTGGCGGTTGGCGCAGTTTCGCCGCATCCGGCAAGTAAGCCGACCAGTAAAATAGGCAGCATGATTTTCATTTTTTAATCCTTTTGCATAAAAGTTGGGCTATCTCGCAATGGATAGCCCAAAAATTAAAACGGTTTAACAATCACCAAAATCACGATGGCAAATAAAATCAGCACCGGAATTTCATTAAAAAAACGAAACCACACATGGCTGCGGGTATTTTTATTGGCAGCAAAAGCCAATACCATTTGGCGACAGGCAATATGGTAGCCGACTAAAATTGCGACTAAAGCCAATTTGGCATGCATCCAGCGCCAGCCTTCTCCCATATAAAAGTCATAAAAACCCCAGGTCCAGACCCCGAAAATTAACGCCAAAATGCCCAGTGGGGTCATAAATCGATAGAGTTTATGCGCCATTAAATTGAGCCTAGCTAACTCATCGGTCTGCTTGGCCATGGCTAAATTGACAAAAATACGCGGTAAATAAAATAGCCCAGCAAACCAGCTAATTACAAAAATCAAATGTAATGATTTAATCCACAGCACAGTTTTTCCTTATTAATGCGGCAACAAGCAAAGCCAACTGCGTTAAGACGCGTTTTTCTTTGGCTTGCCACTGGGTTTGGGTTTGTTTTTAGCCGTCTCATAGAGCGGCATTACCACCGGGATTTTGGCTTGTAATTCGGCAATCCGCGTATTGCTCGAAGGATGGGTCGACATAAATTCCAGCCCTTTACCTGTGCCTTGGGCGGCCATTTTTTGCCATAAACTCACTGCGGCATTGGGCTGAAACCCAGCCCGCGCGGCCAGCTCTAAACCCATGGCGTCGGCTTCGCTTTCACTGGTCCGACTATTGGGCAATGAGTAACTGACATCAACCAGCGTGTTTAAACCGCTACCAGCAAGGTCTTGATAGGCATCATATTTACCACCGGTGGCGATAGAAAACAGCTGCATGCCGCCTTGCAAAGCAATGGTTTTGCCGTATTCTTCGCTCATTTTTTCACGGCCATGTTCGCGCAAGGCATGGGCGATTTCGTGGCCCATGATTTGCGCGATCTCATCGTCAGTGAGTTTTAAGCGCTCAATAATGCCGGTGTAAAACATAATTTTACCGCCAGACATGCAATAGGCATTGAGCTCTGGGCTTTTTTCTACATTCACTTCCCATTGCCACTGCAAAGCATCGGGGCGAAACACCGCCGTTTGCGGTATGAGTCGCTGAGCAATATCGCGTACTCGACGCACCGTAGGGTCGTTACTCGGTAAAAGCTTGCCTTGCGATGATGATTTTTTAATGGTTTCGGCATAGCTAGCGGCCGACATTTGATCCACTTGCTGACTAGACAGCAGCATGCTTTGTTTACGCGTAGCGCCAACTGCACCCGCGTGGGTGGTACTTACTTGCTGACAGGCCGTTAACATCGAGGCCATGGCTAAACTTAGGATTAAACGTTTCATCGGCCTGCTCCAGCAAAATTAGATTTGCACCATTTCAAAATCATCTTTACGTGCGCCGCAATCAGGACAAGTCCAGTTCATTGGCACGTCTTCCCATTTCGTTCCGGCTGGAATACCGTCCTCTGGCCGGCCTTCAGCTTCGTCGTAAATAAACGCACAGATTAGGCACATATATTTTTTCATTGCGATAAGTCACTCAGAGTGGTTTAGAATTCTAATTTTACCGAACAAAGATAATCTGTGCTTATGAATCCAACGCCACCCACTGTACTAGTTTTTGCTGCGAATGATCCTTCTGGTGGTGCGGGTTTAATGGCCGATGTATTGACCCTCGCCTCACTGGGCTGCCACACCTTACCGATCATTACCGCCATCACGGTGCAAGACAGCGCAGGCGTGCAAGAATTTCATGCCGTCGATTCTGAAATCGTCGATGAACAAGCACGCTTTATTTTAGAAGACATCAAAATTGATGTGATCAAAGTCGGCATGGTCGGCAGCGTGGAAAACTTAGCGGTAATTGCTGAAATCGCCTCAGACTATCCAGATATTCCTTTAATTTTAGAGCCAGTATTTAGCATGGGGCGCGGCGAGGAATTATCCAATGAAGAGCTGATTAGCGCGATGCGCGAATTGCTATTGCCACACACGCATTTGGTAACACCCAACAATACCGAGGCACGATTATTGGCGTCGGACGATCCCGATGAGCAAGAAGACATGCCGCTCGATGCCGCTGCGCAACGCATTTTGGAGTGTGGTTGCGAGTATGTGTTAATCGCCGGTACGCATGAAAAAACGCCGAAAGTGGTCAACACCCTCTACAGCCGCTTAGGCCGAGTGCGTACCGATCAATGGCCGCGTTTACCCGGCAGCTATCATGGTGCGGGAGCGACCTTGGCTTCAGCCATTGCCGGTGCACTTGCCAATGGTGCCGAAATCGCAGATGCCGTCAAAGATGCGCAAGACTTTACTTCGCAAGCCTTATCAGCGGCATTTCGCCCAGGGATGGGGCAATTTATCCCTGATCGAATGTTTTGGGCGCGCCCAACTGCCGAAGAAGCAACCGCAGAAATCGAAGCGGCAATCCGTAAAGAATTAGAGCCACCCACCCAGTCATAACCGATGTTTCACGTGAAACACCTCGGTATCAACGTGCCCAGCCCGCAGGGTTTGGCGGCTTTTGGCCTGATGCTGCGTGACAAACGCGTTGGCGTAGAATGACTACGCTGCGCGCTGCGTGCCTTACCTCAGGCCAAAATCCGCACCAAATCGGCAGGTAAACCAAACGTCAGCAGACGCTAGCGCATTTTTATACCGCTTCTTGGATTATTTATGCCTCTCCCCCAAGTCATTGTTTTAAACGGCAGCAGCAGCTCGGGCAAAACGTCTCTCGCCAAATTATTACAAGAATCGCTGCCCCAGCAATATCTCAATTTCAGCATCGATAGTGTGCTCTATGCTTTACCAGCCAGCGATTTGCTCAAGATGCAAACCGGCGATGAAATAACTCGCCCCGGTTACGATTGGCCGAGTTTAGTTCGCGGCTATCATTATTGCTTACCTGCTTTGCTGCAAGCAGGTTGCCGTCTCTTGGTAGATCATGCGTGGTGTGAGCGCGGCGAAAAGCGCGAATTGCTCACCGAACTGGCTGGTTATTCAGTGGCTTTAGTTGGCGTATATTGTAATTCAGAGGTCGCAATGGCGCGCGAGCAAGCGCGTAAAGATCGGGCGATTGGTTTAGTCGCGTGGCAAAGTGCCCGCGTTCATCAAGATATGCAATACGATTTAAATATTGATACGACGGGTATATTGCCACAAGCCGCAGCTAAAAAGCTCCACAGCGCCATACTCAACCATGGTGCCTGGTCAGGAGCAATCGAAACGCTAGAACACTTGAATATGCACAACTAAAGCACGATGATAGTAAGGGTCAACGCCATCTTTCCACTCTACCAACGTAAGGAAGTGCCATGTTCGACTACTACCAGCTCACCGTACCCGTTTACAATCGCGCCCTAAACCAACTTGCTCATCTTCTAGATAAGGCAGCAG
>NZ_CAMTIA010000054.1 GCF_947072475.1 uncultured Deefgea sp. | reverse complement strand
GGTATTCCAAGGGATGCATTCACGCTTTGATAATGCGCTGATGCGGCCAGATGGCTGGTCGAGCGATTTGGAGTAATTGCTTAGCTGCGGTATCGGTTGAGCGCCGTTATGGCTGCACCGCCGCATCAAAATGTTCGGCGTAAAAACGTTTGGTAATTTGATTTTACTGTCATGTCATGGTTTTGTTGAGTTTTGGGAGCGGGTGTTGATTACTCATTTTAATTTGCCGGTACTGCCGACGTTTGATCAGCCAAGGGCCGATCGTTTGTTAAGTGGTGATCCACAGCGCACCACTTGGTCGCACTACACCAGCGCCGATCGTCAATTGTCTTGTGGGATTTGGGCGTGTGAAGTCGGCTCGTGGCGAATTGCTTTTGCCGCAGATAAAGAAGAGTTTTTTTGCGTGATTGAAGGCGAAGTCTGCTTATGGGATCAGAACGATCAGGGCGTGGTTGTTAAAGCGGGTGAGGCTGCGGTCATTCCGGCTGGATTTGTCGGGCGTTTTGAGGTGATTCAAGCGGTGCGTAAATATTTTGTTGTTTTAGATCGTTCTGCTGCTGTTTAGAAAAAAATGAAAAAAATTAAAAATCTGTTTACTCGTTTAAATAATCAACTTGATGGTGATATGGATGACGCAGCGCGGCAAGCGGCGATCGAGCGCGCCCGTACTGAGCCAGAATTGGGCGAATCTGCAAAGCCCGGCATTGATCGACTATTTGAATTGCCGCTGTCGCCGGTGGTCAATGCCGCCAGTAAAAGCCTGGCGGGGCTGCGCAGTGCGGTGAGCAAAATTAAAGGTTTGGCCTATCGAGAGACGGGTGAAGCCGAGGTTCATTCAATGGCTGAACGCACAGAGCCAGCGCTTGATCCTTTATTGAGTTCAGTTCATGCCGCGCCTACGCGGCCGAATCGGGCTGAGCCGGTTGCCGCGTCACGCGCAGTGGCCGATTCGCGTTACCCCCCATCCCCCGAGTACGCTGTCGCTGCTGGGGCTCGATCAACGGCGGCGCAATCGGCCGTTGCACCGACACTGCAATCGACGACGAAGTCTGAGCTCCTCTCTGCACTTCAATCTACGGCATCACCCGTGGCTCAACCGACGGCTTCGCAGCCCGCGCCACCCTCGCCAATGCCACGCCGGAAAGAGTTGCCGACCATCGGTTTGGAACAAATTCAGCACAACTTAGCGTTAAGCCAGCGCAAATTAGCGGCAGAAGGGGCGAAAATGCCTAGCAAAGCGGCGCCTGAAGTGTTGCCGATTATTGATGTCGCTGAAATCCGTAGCCGCTTACAAGAAATTCATGCCAAGCCTGAGCCGGTGATACCCACTCGACGTCAGAGTATTAGCCGCGTGGCTAAGTTAGATAAAGACGGCGGCGGCCAATCAAATTTAGCGCCGACCAAAAGCAAACCCCCGTTAGCACCACCGACCTTATTGCGAAGAACAGAGGGTATTGAGTCACAGCCTTTGGCCAATAAGGCTAAGGTGGATATACCCGTGGTATCTACAGCGAAAAGCAATATTAGTACCGAGGCGAACGCGGTAGCGCTAAAGCCTGAGCCGGTACTCGATGCGTCGCTGCTTGCCGCCCCGATTTTGCCGCCGGTGGATCACCGCTTTAGCCGCGCGCAAGTGCCTGTAACCAGCGACGCGCCTGAATTGCCACCGGCAGCGCCGGTATTGATTGCGGTTACGCCCGATGTGATTGCGCCGCCCAATCCAGTGGTCGTGCCGCCGGTGGTGCGGCCCACGCACTTTTTGCGTCCTGATGAATTGGGGGCGAGCCAAGTTGCGCCTAAACCCAATGCCGCGTGGGGCGCGTGCGAAAATGGTTTGTGCTTACCGCTGGATTTATTGCGCCCGCCGTTGGTCAGCGCCCAAACCGTAACGCAAGACGATTTGCTTGAACGCAGTATTTTGATTGAAGAAAAGCTCACCGAATTTAAAGTCAAAGTCAGCGTGCTCGATGCGTATGCGGGCCCGGTGATTACCCGTTTTGAAGTTGAACCGGCGATGGGCGTGCGCGGCGCGCAAGTGGTCAATTTGGCCAAGGATCTCGCTCGTTCACTCGGCGTTGCTGCTGTGCGGGTGGTGGAAACGATTCCGGGTAAAACCTGCATGGGTTTGGAATTACCGAACCCAACCCGGCAAATGATTCGCTTGTCCGAGATTTTGTCGGCCCCAGAGTACCATCAGCAAGTGTCGCCGATTACTATTGCGCTGGGTAAAGATATTGCCGGTTTGCCCGTTGCGACCGATCTGGCCAAAACGCCGCATATGCTGGTGGCGGGGACCACCGGTTCGGGTAAGTCGGTGGGTGTGAATGCGATGATTTTGTCGATTTTATTTAAAGCCACTCCCGATGAAGTGCGCTTTATTATGATCGATCCAAAAATGCTGGAGTTGTCGATTTATGAAGGCATTCCGCATTTGCTGGCACCGGTGGTGACCGATATGAAACTGGCCGCCAATGCGCTCAATTGGTGTGTTGGCGAGATGGAAAAACGTTACCGGCTGTTGAGCGCGCTCGGCGTGCGAAATTTGGCCGGCTTTAATCAAAAAGTCGCTGATGCCGCCGCCAAGGGTCGCAAACTCACCAATCCATTTTCATTAACGCCGGACGATCCCGAGCCGCTTGAGCATTTGCCCTTGATTGTGGTGGTGGTGGATGAATTTGCCGATTTAATGATGGTGGCGGGTAAAAAAATTGAAGAATTAATCGCCCGTTTAGCGCAAAAAGCCCGCGCAGCGGGGATTCATTTGATTTTGGCGACGCAACGCCCTTCGGTCGATGTGATTACCGGTTTAATTAAAGCCAATATTCCAACGCGTTTGGCGTTTCAGGTATCGAGCAAAATCGATAGTCGCACCATTCTCGATCAAATGGGGGCCGAGGCTTTGCTGGGGCAGGGCGATATGCTGTTCTTGCCGCCCGGCAGCGGTTATCCAACGCGGATTCATGGCGCTTTTGTCGATGATGCCGAGGTGCATTGTGTGGTTGAATACTTAAAACAACTCGGCGAGCCCAATTATGTTGAAGGCGTGTTGCATCCCGTCGCCGGCGAAGACAATGGCGTGAGTGGCTGGTCTAGCGGAGCCGAGGGCGAAGAGGCCGATCCTTTGTACGACGAAGCCGTTGCCTTGGTGCTAAAAAGTCGCCGCGCTTCGATTTCTGGTGTGCAACGACAAATGCGCATTGGCTACAATCGAGCCGCACGGTTGATCGAGCAAATGGAAGCGGCCGGTTTAGTCAGCGCAATGGAAACCAGCGGCAACCGGACGGTTTTAGCGCCACCCTTGGCGGAGTAGCGGATTAACTCCGACCTTTCAAGCTAGATAGTGGTTTTGTGTTGCTGTTTTACATCAAGGGGAAAGTCATGAAGTTTGAAGATTCAATTCGCGTTTGCTTTAGTAAGTACGCAGACTTTAAAGGGCGCGCGGTCCGTTCAGAGTATTGGTGGTGGGTGTTGTTTACAGTCTTGGCGGGGGCGGTGCTGAGCATGGCGGGTGAAACCGTTTCAGGCGTTTTTTCCTTGCTGACGCTGTTGCCAACTTTGGCAGTGGGTGCTCGCCGACTGCATGACATCAATCGCAGTGGCTGGTGGCAATTGATTTGGTTCTTGCCGATTATTGGCTGGATTTTATTGCTGTATTGGTTTGCCAGTGAAGGGGTTGAGCCGAATCGTTTTGATTGATTCAAGTTCGACACAGGTTGGTATGACAATTGGGCCAGCAATATGCTGGCCCAATTGCTTAGTTGCGGCGCAGTGCTGTGGCCACATCGCTGCGTAAGGTGTCATTCAATAATTGAGCAGCAATACTGATTTGCTTGGCATTACGCTCGCTGGCGTGCTGAGTCAATTTCTGGCCCGCCTGTTGCAATGCGCTGAGCTGCTTTTGTGTTTTTAGCCATTGGCTTTGATGTTGGCGCGACAATAAATAATCATCGAGACCGATGCCATTTGCGCCGGTGATGAGTGCGCTAAGTCCCGCAATATTGGCGTTTACCTCTTGGGCGATATTGGGTCTGGCGCTGTCTTGCGGCTTGAAACTCGCTAAGCGTTGACTGCCCGCTTCGAGCGCTTGCAAATATTCGGTCATTAGTTGCCCAGGGTAAGCGATATCGTAAGCCGCACCCCGAATTAAACCTTGCCATTCATATTGCAAAATAGTGACTTGTCGCGATATGGTTTTTGCTTGCCAGTTGATGTAAGCGCACATTGAATCTTGTTGCAGCAAACTCAGCGGTGTATCGCTAAATAATACGCTAGCAATGACCGGCAGCCCTAAGTAGCCGTCTGGGAGTTGCGAGCCATAATCATGCGCTTCACCGTCAGTCATCGGGTGGCTGGGCATGGTTTGGCTTTGCTTGGCGAGCTCGGCGGTGCTGCGGGCGGGGGTTGTAAAGAGCCGCATCGTCGGCGGTTGTTTGCTAGGCCCCAGTGGTGCAATACCGATCTGTTGCCAAGCGCTAAATGTTCTGAGGTAGGCTTGTTGCGCTTGCTGTAAATTGGCTTCGCTTGGCTGCTGGCAAAGCGCTGCCGTGCTTTGATTTAATTCATTGGCCGCTGTTTGTAATGCTTGAACTTGCGGGGTAATGACTTGATTCATGATCGAGAGCGTTAATTCTGGCGTGGTCACTTTGTTGGCCGTTGGCGTATTCGTCGCCAGTGCGCTACCCAGCCATGTACAAATCAAGAGTAAAGCGTATTTTTTCATGGTAAGCCTCCTTTTTATGGCGCATTGATATCACAGGACGGCTCTTATTGTCAGTCAGTTTGATGTGTTGCTGAACTTTAATCGGTGGCGCGCTTTGGTAATGTTGCTTTTTTTACTGACTAAACGGTGATGGCTTGTATAATCGGCGACTTGTTTAATGAATTGATTGATGGATGCAAAGCATGAGCTTTTATTTTCGCCCGGATGATGTGCCTGAGTTGCAAGGTCTAACGCGCTGGGATCAGCGGGTGTTACTGCGCGGCACGTTTATTAAAGAGCGTGCGATGTCGACTATCGTTTTGTTGATGGCGGTGTTAGGTAGTGTGCAATTTGTGATTAACCCATTGCTGGAGCAATACGCGCCCACGATTCGTGCCGATAATCTGTTTTATGCAGCGATTTTAGTCGGCTGGCTGTTGCTACTGATGTGGGCACGTGATGCCATCATGATGAATGTGTTGCGTCCTAAATTGGCGCTTAAACGTGCCGAAATGAAGGCGGCCGAGATTGCGCAATTAGAAGCGGCAAGGGCTAGCGAGCAAGCCGAGGCTTAACGGAAATTTGCGGCGAGGATGCCGCGCTATGGATTGGGATCGCGTACCATCGCGGCCAATTTTATTTGATTTATTTTTCGGAATTATTTTCTTATGCGTACTTCGCAACTGTTTATTTCTACCAAAAAAGAAGCGCCTGCTGAAGCCGAATTGCTTTCGCACAAATTGATGTTGCGCGCGGGTTTAATTAAGCGTTTGGGTTCGGGTCTCTATACTTGGATGCCGCTGGGTTTGCGTGTATTGCGTAAGGTTGAAGCAGTGGTTCGCTCTGAAATGAATGCGGCTGGCGCGCAAGAATTGTTGATGCCTGCGGTACAACCAAAAGAGCTGTGGGAAGAAACCGGACGTTGGGCAGTGTTTGGCCCACAAATGCTGAAGATCACCGATCGTCACGAGCGCCAATTTTGTTTTGGCCCAACGCACGAAGAAGTGATTACTGACATTGCGCGCAGTGAATTGCGCTCATACAAGCAATTGCCGGCGAACTTTTATCAAGTTCAAACTAAGTTCCGTGATGAGATCCGTCCACGTTTTGGCGTGATGCGGGCGCGTGAATTTATGATGAAAGACGCGTATTCATTTCATGCGTCTTTTGAGTCGCTGCAACAAACTTACGATGTGATGTACGGCGCCTATTCTAAGGTGTTTACCCGCCTAGGGCTGCAGTTCCGTGCGGTGGCGGCCGATACCGGTGCCATTGGTGGTTCGGGCTCGCACGAGTTTCATGTGCTGGCCGATGCCGGTGAAGATTTGCTGGCGTATTGCCCAACGTCCGATTACGCGGCTAACGTTGAGTTGGCTGAAGCCATCATGCCCGATTCGCCAAGCGCGCTACGCGCTGCAGCGGCAGAGGCAATGACTGATGTGGATACACCAAAGCAAACTGCATGCGCTGATGTGGCGGCATTGCTCGGTGTTGGCGTAGAGCGCACTGTAAAAGCCATTGCGCTGGTGACCGTTGCCGGTGAGTTTGTATTGGCGCTGCTGCGTGGCGACCATAACCTGAATGAAGTGAAAATCGCTAAGCTTGAAGGCATGGCGGATTTCCGCTTTGCTGCTGATGATGAAATCCGTGCTGCGCTATTGTGCCCACCAGGATTTATCGGTCCAGTCGGCATCAATGCTGATATCCGCGTGATCGCCGATTTGACGGTGGCGGCAATGAGCGACTTTATTTGTGGCGCAAACAAACCCAAATTGCACTTATCGGGTGTGAACTTTGGCCGTGATTTGCCAGAGCCACACATCGTGGCTGATATTCGCAATGTGATGAATGGCGACGTGTGCCCAGATGGCAAGGGCGGCGTGCTGGAATTGTGCCGTGGTATCGAAGTGGGGCATATTTTCCAATTGCGCACTAAGTATTCTGAAGCGATGAATTGCGTGTTTGTGACCGAGCAAAATACCCAGCAAGCGATGGAAATGGGTTGCTACGGTATTGGTGTATCGCGGATTGTTGCGGCAGCGATTGAGCAAAACCATGATGCAAAAGGTATTATCTGGCCAGCAGCAATGGCACCATTTAGCGTGGCGGTGGTGGCTGTGGGTTACCACAAATCAGAAGCCGTGAAAGCGGCTGCGGATCAATTGTATGCCCAGCTGGTTACGGCCGGTGTCGATGTCTTGCTGGACGATCGCAATGAGCGTCCGGGTTCGATGTTTGCAGATATGGAATTGATTGGTATTCCCCATCGCATCACCATTGGTGACAAAGCATTGGCTGAAGGTATGGTTGAATACGTGGCGCGCCGCGAAGGTGAAATGAAAAAAATCGCCCTGAACGAAGCGCTGGAATGGATTCAAGTGCAGACGAAAATCTAAGCGGCGATTTATCTGTGGCCGACGGCTGGGCCAATATTTAATTTGGCATGGCTTACTTTAGTCTTCAGTTCTTGTTTTCTAATCTCCTTGTCGCGCATTGTGGTATTCAATGCTCTGGTTTGAGATTGGATACCTGTCCATAAAGTTGGATGTGAAGGCTGATTTTGTTGGGTATATGTCTGTAGGCTATGTATTAATTGCTCTGCATGCATATACCCATTATTTTAGTTTTGCTGAGAAGGGGTTGCACGTGAAGTACGGCGCATTACTGGTTACGAGCTTGTTGTGTTGGCCTTTATTAACTTGGGCTGGTGCGCAAAGGGAAGAGACTTTGTCGTCATCAGTGCAAACGACGATGCAGCGCTCGATTAGCGACCGAATGGAGCCGCGCCTAATTTTTGCTAATCCGGCGGATGCCGAGGTTTGGCTGTCAGCCATGTCGGAGCGACTCAAAAAACGCATTCCAGATGAGTTTGTTCGCCGTAAATTACTGACGGCGATTCATTATGAAGCCACGCGGGCGGGGCTTGATCCGCAGTTGGTCATGGGCTTGATTCATGTTGAGAGCGGTTTTAATCGTTATGCAGTGAGCGTGGTGGGTGCGCGCGGTTTAATGCAAGTGATGCCATTTTGGCAGCGCAGCATTGGCACTGCTGAGCATAATCTGTTTGATATGAATACCAATTTGCGTTACGGCTGTACCATTTTGCGGCATTATTTGGATCGAGAAAATGGTGATTATTTTCGCGCCTTGGGCCGCTATAACGGCAGTTTAGGCAAGGCGGAATATCCTAATTTAGTGCATGGCGCTTGGAAGAATGGTTATGACTGGCAAAGTCCAAATAATGGTCTGGTAGCGCAAAAATAAATGGTTTTGAATTAAAAAAGCGGCGTCACTTGTGACGTCGCTTTTTTGTTGGTTCGTAAAATGTTTCGAGTTTGACCCTAGGGTCTGTGCCGAGGTCAGGTCAACGTTAATTGCGACTAGATGGGTAACTGATCGATTTGAATGATTTGGATAAAACCACTTTTCATTTTAAGAAAGCCAGCGTCTTCCCAGTGACTGAGTTGCTTATTGACGCTTTCTCGGGATGCGCCGACAAAATTAGCTAAATCTTGTTGGGTCATTTTTAAATCAATCCGCACGCCATCGGTATTGGCTTGGCCGTAGTTATGCGCCAATTGACGTAATATTTTGGCTAGTCGCAGGGGCAACGGCAGAAAGAGCGTGTCTTGCACTAAATCATTGGCGCTTCTAAGGCGTTCGCACAGCGTAGTGATCAGTGAGCGCATCACATGCGGGTGGTGATCAAGGTATTGATCGACTGCGCTGCGCTGCAGGACTAAAAGTTCACCATCTTCTAGCGCTTCGACGCTGGCATTGCGCGGTGCGCCATCGAGCATGGCGAGTTCGCCAAAGACTTCGCCACCTTCTAAAATCGCCAGCGTAATTTCACGGCCTTCTTCATTGCTGCGGGTGACTTTTAGGCGGCCGTGAATGACGGCAAACATTTCATCGCCGCAAACGCCTTGGGCGACGATGATTTGTTTGGCTTTAACGTGTCGGGTTTGGGCTTGCTGCGCTAAATTTTCCAGCTCAGTCGGTGTAAGCTCGCAAAATAAGCTGCTGCCGGACAGTAATTTGGCTTTATTCATCGTGATCTCTTAGCTGAGTGTGGCAATAACTGGCGTATGGTCCGATGGACGCTCATTTTTGCGCGGCGCAATGTCGATGTCACAGGCAGTGCATTGCGTCACGAGCGCAGGGGAGAGCAAAATATGGTCGATGCGCAGCCCAGCATTTTTTTTGAAAGAAAATCCACGGTAATCCCACCAGCTAAATGACTTTTCTGGCTGATCAAACAATCGATAGCTGTCGACCAGGCCCAGTTGCAACCATTGCGCAAACATGTCGCGCTCTTGCGGGGAGACCAAATTGCCACCTTGCCACTTGGTGATGTCGTGTACATCACGGTCTTCAGGGGCGATATTGTAGTCGCCCAGTAGCGCTAGCTTGGGATGCAGCGCCATTTGTTCAATTAAAAATGCCTTCATTGCGGCGAGCCAGGCCATTTTGTAAGGAAATTTTTCCGAATCTAAAGCTTGCCCGTTGGGAATGTAGGCGCCGATAAGGCGAACACCCGCCACCGTCGCAGTAATAACGCGTTTTTGCGCGTCGGGGTATTCGGGTAGGTTAATGATGATGTCGGTAATCGGTTCGCGCGCGATGATGGCAACGCCGTTATAGGTTTTTTGGCCGGCAAATTCGACAAAAAACCCAGCGCTTTCGATTTCTTCTTTAGGGAAAACCGGGTCGTCCATTTTGGTTTCTTGCAAGCAAAGTGCGGTAACGTCAGGATTTGCATTGAGCCAATCTAAAACCTGCGGCAAGCGAACCTTGAGTGAATTGACGTTCCAGGTTGCAATTTTCATTGTAAGGCGATTCCTAAGTAATCTGTTTAGCGTGAAGGGTACGGTATTTTCACATAGTTTCATCACTAAGTGATTAAGCAAGCGCTTTCTTGCCTCGTTGTTTGGCCTTGTCGTACTCGGTGTACTGCCTGCGGCTTGAACGCTGGGCTATCCAGCTTTTGCACAGGTACGGGTACGTAAGGCTCAATCGGTGGTGTGGCCTTTGCGCTAAATGGTTACGATGGTCATCATTTGGCTTAATTGCTTTCTAAAATGGCCCGTTGCTGCAGAGATTGAATCGGGCGCGCGTTCATAGGGAATTCACGTTCAAAGCGGGCGATTTGTGCTGCAGAGAGCGTTTGCGGCGTTTTTAACACTAACCAACGAACCCCTTCGCTGCATGGCGGGGTGGTGAGTGAGCCCATAAAGGTCCAGTATTTTTTATTGCTGGGGAGTAAGTCGTTGATGTTGTAGCGAATATCGTCATAGCTTCGCGTTTCATTGGGGTTTTTGGGGAATTTATCCCAAAACTGCGCCAACATGGATTGAGCATAGCTGCCTTGATTGAGCAGTACAGCAATCACTGCCAGTTGCCCAGCCTCATTTTTATGCACTAAATGCGCCACCATCGGATAGCGCTGGCCACCAATGGCTTCTTCGCTTGGGGTGTGAAAATGAAATTGCAGTAATTGGTAGCGATCGTTGCCAATGACTAAAAAACTACCTGGGTCATAATTGAGTTGGATGGTGTGGCCGTTATTTTGAATATTGGTTTTTGAGTCGCGATACTGAAATTGCAATGGCTCTAATTCATGGCTATACACTTCGCTGATATTAATTGGCGATTGCTGTTTGCCATCGCGACATAAATTAAATTCTGATTTCATATCTCCCCAGTGACTCGGCCCTGTTTCACCTTCGTAACTCCAGTGTGATGGGTCGTGTTTGGCTTTATGGGGTTTTTCATTGGCGGGGGTGGCATTTGCGGTCAATACACAGGCCAAGGCCAAGGCGATGGCGAGGGTGTTTGTTCTTATCAACATTGCAGTGCTCCAGATATTTAAATTATTTATGCCACAACGGATGGGGTATGTCGTAGTAGCTGCGGGTTCATTCAGGACAATCTGGCCATTGAACGATAGAAATATTTTGTTTTTGATTTTATATGCGCTGGCTATATTTTTATTAGCATACAAAGCGTGTGTTTGTTTTGTGCAGTTTGGTCTTCATTGGCAAAGTTCACGCTATAATCGCCTGATTATTGATTGTATCAAAGTGGCGCATGCGATTAACTCCATTTGATGGGCCTTGTTTGTTATGTGAGACGATGCCTTTGGCTTGGTCCGAGCAGGGCGATCCGGGTAACGATTGGGAAATGAGTCGTTATTTACAGGTATTGGCTGACTTTGAATTGCCCCGTGATACGCTCGATGCTACGCAAACCCTGCAAGCGATAAAAACCGATTTAACCCTGCTTTGGCTGGCTAGAACATTGAAAACGACGTTGCCGAATGAGCTTGAGGTGGTGATGGGTTTAGAGTCAGTGGCATGGTGTGCCGATGCCCCTTTGCCAATTGGGCAGCAGGGGGTGGTGACATTTTGTTTGTCAAAAGATTTTCCGATGTTATTAAAATTAAATGCGCAAATTAAACAATGCATTTTGCAATCGTTCGGTTACGTTATTTATGCCGATTGGTTGCCAATGCAAGGCGTTTTGCTAGATAGTTTTGAGAAAACGATATTTCGTTATCATCGGCGTTATATCCAACAAATCCGCGAGCAAAAGTAATGAATTTGTATTCGGCCATTCCAGTGCCTTGGCAGTCGGCTTTATCGGTGATGAGTCAAAGCACTGAAATTGAACAATTAACGCAATTTTTAACGCAAGAAATGGCGCAGGGCAAACAGATTTATCCCGCGCCAGCCGATTGGTTTCATGCTCTGGCGCTACTTGCGCCAGAAGACGTCAAAGTGGTGATTTTGGGGCAAGACCCCTATCACGGTCACGGTGAAGCGCATGGGTTGGCGTTTTCTGTTCCTTTTGGTGTAAAAACACCGCCGTCTTTACGCAATATCTGGCAAGAGCTGGCGCGAGACTTAGGTATTACCCCGGCGCAGCATGGCAATCTAACCGGCTGGGCCAAGCAAGGGGTGTTGCTGCTCAATACGTCTTTAACCGTTGAGGCGGATCGCGCGGGATCGCATGCTAAAAAAGGCTGGTCGGTGTTGACTGATGCGGTGATTTCGCACTTGGCGCAAACGCAAACCGGTTTGGTTTTTGTGCTTTGGGGCGCGCATGCGCAAAAAAAACGTCACCTGATTGGCGATTCGCATTGCATTTTAAGTGCGGCCCATCCATCGCCATTGTCGGCTTATCGTGGGTTTATTGGTTGTGGGCATTTTTCAAGTGCCAACGCGTATTTGTTGCGTCAGGGCAAGGATGAAATTGATTGGAGTCAGGCAGAATGAATATCTTGGCATTTGATGTGGGCGGCACTCAAATCAAGTATGGGATGGTGACGCAAAACGGCGAGGTGCTAACCGCGACCGTTGTCGATACGCCAAAGCAAGCCGGTGGCGCTGGATTGATCAAATACTTGTGCGAATTAGTCCTGCATATGCAGCAACAATATCCAGTCGACGGGATTGCCATCAGCACTTTTGGTTTGGTTGACGTCGATAGTGGGCTGATCTTGGGAGCGGCGGAAGCGGTGCCAGGTTACGCCGGCGTGTCACCCAAAGTGGTTTTAAGTCAAGAATTTGGCCTGCCTGTCAGTATTGACAACGATGTCAATTGTGTCGCTTTGGCCGAAGGCTGGCGCGGCGCGGCTCAGGGGGTTGCGCATTATATTGCGGTCGCGATTGGAACGGGGATCGGCGGCGGGGTTGTGCTGAACCATCAAATTTATCGCGGTCATCGTGCGGCGGCTGGCGAGTGGGGCTATATGAAAATCGATGGCCTAGTCTGGGAGGATCACGCGTCGATGCGCGGCTTGCTGGCTGCGGCCAATGCCGTGGTCCCTAACGCATTTGCCGATGGGCGGGCGGTTTTTGCAGCCTATGACGCCCAAGAGCCTGTGGTTGTGGCTGTGGTACAAGACTGGTTTAAATTGCTGGCAACGGGGATTGCGAACTTGATTTATGCATTGAATCCCGAGCGGGTGGTGATTGGCGGCGGGATTAGTGCGCGGGGTGTGGCGTTTCTTAATGAGTTAAAGACGGCAATCGATGCGCAATTATTGCCTGACTTTTTGGGGATGACCGAAGTGGTCTTGGCCAGTGCCGGCAATCATGCGGGCATGATTGGCGCGGCCCGAAACTGGTTGCAAACTAATAAATATTAAAAAGCCAAAGGATCGTATTGTGAATTTTTTATTTAATCATCTCGGGTTCGCTCCCAATGCCGATAAGGTTGCTTTGATTGAAGCGCCAGTAGATCAATTGGCGGGCAAAACATTTACCGTGTTTGATGCCAATACCCGTCATGCGGTGTTGCGTGGTGCGATTGCAGTGCAAGGCACGGTGGCCAAGTGGAAAGATTGGCATTTTTGGTCGGCTGATTTCTCTGCGTTAACCACCGTGGGTGAATACTTTGTGGTGGTGGATGATGTGCATCCGCCTTTGGTTTCGCATCGATTTGCCATTGCCGAGGGCTTATTCGCCGGGCAAATGCTGTCCGATTTGGTTCACTACATCAAAGGGCAGCGCTGCACAGGGATTTACAATCAAGCCGATTTGTCTCGCCCTAAGTGGGGCTCGGACGAGCGCCGCGATGTGAGCGGTGGCTGGTATGACGCCTCAGGCGATTGCTCGAAATATTTGTCGCATTTGGCCTTCTCGCAGTTTATGAATCCTCAGCAAACGCCCCAAGTGGTGTGGAATTTAATTGATGGCTATTCAAGATTGCCTGCGCAGTTAAAGTGGTTTGACGAGCGGATGGTCGATGAGGCTTTGCATGGCGCAGACTTTTTGGTTCGCATGCAAGATCCCGCCGGATATTTTTACATGACGGTGTTTGATCAGTGGAGTAAAGACGAAAATCGACGCGATATTTGCGAATATAAAACCCAGAAAGGGGATAAATACGCCAGTTATCAAGCCGCTTTCCGACAAGGCGGTGGCATGGCGATTGCGGCTTTGGCCCGCGCGTCACAGTTGTCTCGCGATGGCGAAAGCTTTGACCGGGCGGATTATTTGCTTGCCGCAAGTCGTGGATTTGCGCATTTAGAAGCGAATAACTTAGCGTATTTAGACGATCAAACCGAAAACATCATTGATGACTATTGTGCATTACTGGCCGCATCCGAATTGTGGGGTGTGACTGCCGATGGCGTGTATTTGGCTGCGGCCGAGCGCCGTGTGCAGCAAATTTTGGCACGGCAGCAGCCAGAAGGTTGGTTCCGTGCTGATGATTTAGGTGCGCGTAGTTATTTTCACGCCGCTGAAGCCGGTTTGCTGTATATCGCTTTGTTACGCTTTATTGAAGTGGCACCAGAGTCAGTTTGGCTTGATTCAATCCGTGCTGCGCTGCGCTTGGCGTATGCGTTTGAGATTCAAATTACCTATGCGGACGTGAATAATCCATTTGGGTATCCGCGTCAATATGTTAAACATAATGGCTTAGCGGGCAATACCCAGTTCTTTATTCCGCATCAAAATGAATCAGGGTATTGGTGGCAGGGTGAAAACGCCCGTTTGGCGTCGATTGTTGCCGCAGCGGCGCAGGTGCAATGTTTATTTGCCGATGATGCCGCGTTTGCTGCGCAAATCGCCACGTACGGTCAGTCAGCGCTGGATTGGATTTTAGGCGCTAATCCCTATGATGCATGTATGTTGCAAGGCTGGGGTCGCAATAACCCACGGTATGAACCGGGGTTTTATAATGCGCCGGGCGGCGTGTGTAATGGAATTACCAGTGGTTTTGACGATGAAGCCGATATCGACTTTAAAACGGCGGAAGTGGCCACCATGGCCAATAGCTGGCGCTGGACTGAGCAATGGATGCCACATGGGGCATGGCTATTTCTGGCACTGTGTTGCCGTATGAGCAACGAATCAAAAGAGGTGTGAAATGAGTATTGTTGTAACGGGTGCTGCCGGCTTTATTGGTTCGAATATTATTAAAGCGCTCAATGAGCGTGGTGAATTCGATATTATTGCCGTTGATAATTTAACGCGTGGCGATAAATTTAAAAATTTAGTCGATTTGAAAATTGCGCATTACTTAGATAAAAATGATTTTATCGAAGAATTAGCCGCAGGTGCTTTTGATGGTGCAATTAGTGCCATTATTCATCAAGGCGCATGTTCCGATACCATGGAGCATAATGGCAAGTATATGATGGACAATAACTATCAATATACTTTAGCCTTATTTGATTGGTGTCAGTCTGAGCAAGTACAATTTCTTTATGCTTCTTCTGCGGCGACGTATGGTAATGGGGATAATGGTTTTATTGAAACCCCCGACTGCGAAAGCCCGCTTAATGTTTATGGTTATTCGAAATTACTTTTTGATCAAGTATTGCGTGAACGAATTGCCAATGGTGAAATAACCGCGCAAGTCGCCGGTTTCCGTTATTTTAATGTGTACGGCCCACGTGAATGGCATAAAGAAAGAATGGCCTCAGTGGCTTTTCATCACTTTAATCAGTACCGGGCAACGGGAAAGGTGAAATTATTTGGTGAATATGGCGGTTATCCTGCTGGCGGCCATACCCGTGACTTTGTTTCTGTTGAAGATGTCGTAAAAGTCAATCTGTGGTTTTTAGATAATCCCGAAGTGTGCGGCATTTATAATGTGGGTACAGGGCATTCGCAGCCATTTAATGATATTGCGATTACGGCGGTCAACACTTGTCGTGAGTTGGCCGGTTTGCCAGTGTTATCGTTAGAAGAGTTGTTGGCGCAAGGTATCTTAGAGTACACCGAGTTTCCTGAAGCGCTAAAAGGTAAGTATCAATGCTTTACCGAGGCGGATTTAACCTTGTTACGTGAAGCGGGCTATGCAGAAAAATTCCTGACGGTGCAAGAAGGAGTGCGTCGTTATATCCAAGCATTGCTGCGCAATTAATTGACTAAGCGATAAAAAAACCTAGTGATGATGTGTCGCTAGGTTTTAATTTTGTTGGTTTGGCCCAATGTAATGAGCTGGTTTGAGTACTTTGTCGCTTTGATCGAGTCATAATGAATTGAGGTGGAATAATGCGTGGTTTAATACTGTTATTGTGCGTTTTGAGTATTGGGGCTCAGGCTGAAGTTTATAAGTGGAAAGATGCTTCAGGGAAGGTGGTTTATTCGGATCAACCGCCACCTGCATCGAAAACCAAGGTGCAGCCATTGGGGTTTAAAGAGACCATTGTGATTACCGAGGTGCCTAAGCCGGTCGCTGCATCGACTGCATCGACTGCATCGACTGTGGCGATCAAAGCGTCATCGGTTGTGCCTGCGCCTTCGCCCGTGGCGGCTAAGTCAGCGAAAGATGAGCAGGCTTGTGCCGCAGCAGAAAAACGCTTGGCCTTCTTGAAGGGTGCCAAGCTATTTAAGCAAGTGAGCAACCAAAACGGAGATATGGAATACTTGCCTTACAAACAAAAAGAGCAAGAGATCGCCGAAAAAACAGTTTTTATTGAAAAGAACTGTCGTTGATGCCAACTGGTGTGTTTTTATGATTGTTGTTTTATTGTTGAGTTTAAAATGAATTTAATTAAAAGTATTACCCATCTTTTTTCAAAAAAGTCTAAATTAAAAGACAGTGAAGCTCAGCTGCTTGCCGATAGTTTGCCAAAGTCGGTTGAGCTCAATGTGCCCAATAGCAAGGCTAAGCGCCGCAAACAAAAACGTGGCTATTAATTTAATCGCTACTTTTAAAACACAGGAGTGGATTTAAAAATTGAATTCAGCAGCAGATTTATTCAACACCGAGACTTGGCATATTCTGAAGCAAGAACAAGAGCGCTCAAATAGTCAGCGCATTGCTCGCCAAAGAAAGAAGCGTGAGTTGATGGAGTCTTTGCAGGCGCAGTTGGCCGATGCGGGAATATCGATGGATGAATTTATTCAGACGTCGATGGGGTCTGCGAGTGATGCCTGATGCTCTAAGTGGGTGAGGTAAAGGCGCAAATCAAATTCAAGTTGCATATATTGTGGCTCAATATGTTGGCATAGCTGATAAAAGGCTTTGTTATGTTCTTTGATTTTAAGATGTGCTAACTCATGCGTTGTAATCATTCTTAAAAACTCTGGCGGCGTGTTTTTAAATAAACTCGCAATGCGAATTTCATGCTTAGCTTTGAGCTTATTCCCCTGAATGCGAGAAATTTGTGTGTGCGTGCCCAGCGCATGTTGAATGTCTTTGATTTTGCTATCGAAAATAACTTTCGAAATGGCAGGCGCATTTTTTAAATATTCATTTTTAATTGAAAGTGTATAGTCATACAGCATTTTATCAGTTTGAATCGCATGCCGATGCGGATAACGCTGAGCGAGTAGTGTGCCGAGTTGTTGTTCAGCAATCAGGGTAATGACGCGTTGCTGAATATGCTCAGGATATGCAGTTAGATATTTTAAGGGTTTCATTGTCGACTTCGCACGAGGGTGTCGTGATTTTTAAATGTAATAAAAAAGCCAAAGTGCAAATGCGCTTTGGCTTTTTTATTACATTTGGAGCGGGCGATGAGAATCGAACTCACGGCTCTAGCTTGGGAAGCTAGGGTATTACCATTATACGACGCCCGCAGTAAGGGTGAATTGTATCAGAATTTGCATTTTAAATGTGAGTGAATTTCAGTGTTTTTATGCGTAAAGAAAGGCGTGCAAACGAGGTATATTTATTTGCAGTAAAAGCCAATCATTGCGATTGGCTTTTACTGGTTTTCTGATTACTTCGTTGCTTGTGTTTTTGACCAGCCACCACCCAGCGCTTTATATAGCTCAACTCGCGCATTGATTTGATTGCGTTGTGCTTTTACCAAATTCAATTGCGTGTTGAATAAACTACGTTGCGCATCAAGCACTTCAAGATAACTTGAGTAACCATTGTCGTATCGCAGTGTGGCTAATTTAAGCTGCTGCTTTAATGCGCTGACTTGAGTTTGTTCAAAACCAGTTTTAGCTTGTACTGTTTGATTCACAATTAAGCTTGAGCGGGTTTCGGCAAATGCAGTTTGAATGGCCAATTGATATTGCGCGACGGCTTGTTTTTCTTGCGCTTTAGCTTGATCAATTTGCGCTGCGGTTAGGCCACCATTAAATAGTGGCATGGCTAAATCACCCGCAAAAGACCAGCCTCGAGTGCCTTGATTAAATAAGGTGTCTAAGCTGTTACTTTGCACGCCAAGCAAGCCCGTAAGCGAGATGCGTGGGAAGTAAGCGGCACGAGCAACTTGCACTCGGGCGCGGGTGGCGAATAGATTAGCTTCTGCTTGGGCGATATCTGGGCGTTGCAACAATAGCTCTGAACTCAGTTGATCTGGAATCGCGCTATCAATTTGCAGTTCAGAGATTGATTTGCCGCGCTCAATGCCTTGATCCATCATGGCTCGCGGAGATTGTCCGACCAAGACGCTGAGTGCGCTTTCAAGTCGAGCGATGGCCTCTTTAAAGTCCGGAAGATTGCTTCTGGCATTGGCAAGCTCAACTTCAGCTTGCGTGACATCCAACTCCGAGGTGACGCCACCACGATAGCGCTTTTGCTGTAAGTCATAGGCTTCAAAGCGTGACTGTACCGTGTGCTTGGTGATTTCTAGCTGAGCATCTAGTGCGCGCAGATTGAAGTAGTTTTGTGTAACTTCAGTCGTTAATGCCAAGATGGCGGCATCACGATTGTACTCAAACGCCATCAGGTCTTGTTGCGCGGCAGTGGCGGTGTTTCGTACACGGCCCCAGAAATCAATTTCCCAAGAGGCTTGGCCTGCCAGTTGGAAGTTGTTGCTAGGCGGCAAATCAAAGCCGGTGCTGTGTTGCGATGCCTGG